>NZ_JBALCZ010000085.1:0-74367 GCF_036917615.1 Nostoc sp. | reverse complement strand
AACTCCTAACTCCTAACTCCTAACTCCTAACTCCTAACTCCTAACTCCTAACTCCTAACTCCTAACTCCTAACTCCTAACTCCTAACTCCTAACTATTTTTTTTTACTATTTTTTTTGCCATTTTTGGATAGCATCCTGAGCATCTTCGTAAGCGCCTGTCTCCTCTGGCACTAAAGCAGCGGTCGCAATTGCCGCATTACGTTCTCCTTCGGCGGCGCGACGCTTCGCCAAATCTAAAATTTTCTCACTCCATTTATTGATCGATTTTTGGGCAGTATCAAAGCCTGGTTGATCTGCTGGTACTTTCTTGGCAACTTCGATCGCACGATTGTAGGTAGATGCCTGTCCGGACTTAATTAAGGCATTAGCTGCATCTAAAAGAGTTTTGTTACTCACATACTGCTTCCCCTCTAGCCGCCACAGGTTCATTGCTGCTTGTGCTTTGGCATAAAGCGGCTCTTGTTTGGTGATTAATCGTGCGGCAGCAATGGCGCTAGCATACTGTCTTTGTTTAGCACGACCTTCTGCTAAATCTAAAATCATCCGGCTCCAAATCTTAATATTCTCCTGAGCTTGTTCATACAGTGGTTCACCGGGTTTAATTTTCTCGGCTGTAGCTATCGCCAAGCTCAAATCGCTAGCCTGAGTTTGTCTGAGCGACATTTTCGCCAGGTCTAATACTGCTTGATTCCGGTTTTTCGACTCGGAACTAGAGGCTATTTGAGCGCTAGATTGGTTGTTGAGTCTAACTGGTGGAATGCGTAGGCGTAGCCCGTCGTTGACATCGTTTGGTAAATTCTGGACAACCTTGGGGTTGCTAGCAGTAACATTGGGTGATGTGCTTGATATTTGCTTAATTCTAAAAGTTTCTTGATTACGAAGAAAAACTACGGCGATTAAACCTGCTACCAGCAAACTGCCTCCGCCCCACAAGATAAATTGTTTCCAAAAAGGGATACTTGGCTGATTCGATGGCAATCGAGAGACGTAGCCTTGGGAGGAATTGGGGATAAATCTTCCTTTGGTGTTCACTCCTAAAGAAGTTTCCGGCATTGGCTGGGAAACTAAATCAGCAGCCGACTTTTGGACTTGTTGACCCTTGGACTTCTCAACTTTGTGAGCCACCTGTTGGGAGGAGTTCACAGTAGCTTCTCCCCATCTGGCCCGATCTGCTGAAATTCTAGGGGAATCATCGAGGGGGGGAGCCGCAAGGGCAACAGCAAAGGATTCTTCTGGATAAATTCCCGGATTTGCTTGAAAGTCGCTTTCTATTGCCAATTTTGGCAAGATTACTTGCTGCCTTGATGGGATGATAGTGGCAGGGTTTTGAACAGGGCGCCAATGGTGTTGACATAATTTTGGCATCAGCAGACTTAGATAGCTTTCTAAATCTGCTAAGTTGCTGCCATTACCAGAACGCAAAGCTTCTAACAAAGCTGCTGTAAAGAATCCGTGACCTAGTTCGCTACTTTCGTGGGAGAACTGCTCTGGTTGACAAGAAAGAATTGTAGCGAGTTGTAGTTCTTGAGCTAGTTCTATTGTTTCTTCGCCAACGGGAGCATCCGCTTGGGTGCCAAAAGCGCGGTTGATATCGAGTATTAGCAATACATTCAGGTCAGCAAGTTGCAGACTTTGCATTAGCGATCGCAATTCTATGCCAGTCTCTTGCACGAGTTCGGGGTTGCCCTCTGCTGGCATTAAGTAATCTTTGCCCTTGTAGTTGACCCCATAACCGCTAAAGAATAACCACAGATAGTCTTGCGGTTGCCAATTTGTCGCTGCCAAATCTTCAAGCAGCAGCAAAATATTCTCCTTGGTCGGGTAAGTTGACCTATCCCCAATCGGCGGCGAAGTGTCTGTCATGACTAGACAGTGTTTGGGGACAAAACCTGCATCTGTCACCAAAAAATCCTCTAGTGCCTCAGCATCTGCTTGGGCACAACTTAAAGGTTGAAATAACTGATATTGATTGATGCCAATCGCGATCGCCCAGTAATTTGCCATCCCGCTTTTTGTCAGTTATTGTTTGCTGGTCTTAAAATTGCGGTTGGCTTTGCCAAAAAAACAAAGCTAACCTATGTCTTATAGTCTAGGTGATTCTGAGCGAATCTTAAGTTAAAATGTAATTTTTATTACGTCAAGTTACCGGAAAATACCTTTTACCTAATTTTAATAACAGATCATCACTAAGGAGATAAAAGGTCATGAGCAAGATTTCTGCTCACCTACCATCATCGATCACTCCCTTTTCAGTTATTAGCCAAATTGCCAGAAGAATCCGGATAGTTCCTTTAGTAGTTTTGGTCTTATCTACCGTTCCTGCCTGGTTTGTAACGGAAGCGATCGCACCTCAGGTTGTGCGAGCTTACACCGCTAGAGTTGACCTGGCGATTGACCGCCTGCCAGATGAAAACTACGAAACCGTTCTCACAAGAGCGGAAGCAGCCGCTAGGGCAGCTGCTCAACGGAGTTTCGATCAAGATATCTTGGTGACAGATGTTTCAATCATTGTGTCCGTACAAAATTATGGATCGATCGCACCAGTTCTGACATTAGAAGTTAGTCGTCCACAATGGCGATCGCGCCCCGATGCTCAAAATTGGGCAACTTACTTCAAAACTGCGCGATCGCTACTTTTCTTTGAAAAAGAGCCGACAACCTCTAATACAGTTCCAGCAGCTAGCAGTCTGCCAACCCAAAAATAGCGGCGGGGACAATGGGACACAAAGACGCTCTTAAACCCCATGTTTAAAGTCTCTTGATTCAAACAATGAATATTTTTCTTCTCCATGTCCTCGTTGGTCACCATTGAAATTCCCCGCGTCTTTGCACGCCAGTTGCTAAAGAGCGGGTTCCGCTTTAGCGGTACAAGTCGGCACCGGACGGGAATCACCAGATAAGGAAAAGCCTTTATTCCTGCTGGTTCCCCAACGCACTAGCTCGTCTCTATATCCCCACTTCAGTTTCAACCGATCAATTCAACTTACTTATTCCTGACTCAACTGTTGTCCTTGGCGTCAGTGGATGGCCTAGAATAAGAAGGTTGTCAAGAATCGCGATATCTGCTGACATGGCTGTTCCTAAGAAGAAAACTTCCAAATCAAAACGAGATAAACGTCGAGCTACCTGGAGGCATAAAGCCGTCGTCGAAGCTCAGAAAGCTCTCTCTCTGGGTAAGTCGATTTTGACTGGACGTTCTACATTTGTTTATCCAACTGCTGAAGAAGAGGAAGAAGAATCATAATTTCCCAGTCAGGAAAAGCATGAACAGCACCGATAGATTTGATTGCCAAAGTCACCAATCAAACTTCTGACTAGTGGATAAACGCTTTTTCTTAGCTTTCCTGATTGCATTATCAGAAGAATGCTGAAATCCCCTGATAAAGAGCAACGCAGTTGCGCTTTTCGGACTTCAGGCAGGGGAGTGTCAAGAATCATAGATACTCTACACAAGCTGATTAGATCAAGAAAAATTGGTAGTGAGTAATTGGGAACATCCATTACCCATTACCTATTATTCATGAGTAATGATCAAGTAACTATATAAAAAGTAAAATATCTGGTGCTGTTGGCAACTCAGCAAAAAAGCTTGTAAATATCTTGAGAAAACTTATTTTTCTCCAACTATGCTAGGAAAATTTTTTCATAAACCAGGGAAGGAAGAGGGGGAACGTGTCCCTCCAGGTCAACACTTAGCTAAAGGTTTCCCCGTATTAACTTACGGTGCAACTCCCCAAGTTAGCACTGAAGAATGGGAGTTTCGAGTTGGGGGTTTAGCAAAACCTACTAGCTTTAGTTGGTCAGACTTTATGGCGCTGCCTCAACACGAATTCACAGCCGACTTCCACTGTGTAACCCGCTGGTCTAAACTGGATGTCAAATGGACTGGCATTAAAGTCACAGATTTCATGGGTCTGATTGAGCTGGACCCCGAAGTAGCCCACATTATGGAACACTGCTACGGCGGCTACACTACCAATATTTCTATAGAAGATTTTATGCGGGAAGAAAATTTCTTTGCCTTTAAAGTATTTGGTGAAGACCTTCCAGCTGAACACGGTGGCCCGATGCGGCTAGTTGTGCCCCACCTTTACGCTTGGAAAAGTGCTAAGTGGATTAATAGTTTAGAATTTTTAGCTGGTGAAGAACTTGGTTTTTGGGAGCGCAATGGCTACCATCGCCGTGGTGAACCTTGGGCTGAGGAGCGTTATAGCAAAGCTTTTGGGTTTTAATAGTTAGGAGTTATTCAATTTTGGATTTTAGATTTTAAATTTTAAATTTTAGGTTTTTCCTTCAATTCAAAATCTAAAATTGACAGAGTTAGGAGTTATAAGTTTTTATTTCTCACTCATAACTCCTTACTCATAACTTTTACTTTGAACCCAGAAGTTTTTTGATTAGCGGCAATTTGCCCTCATAAGGAGCGTATCGCCATTTTAAATCCAGCCAGAAAGAGTTTTGCAATACACTTTTCTCATGGGAAAAAGTGTCAAAACTAGCTTTGCCGTGATAGTTGCCAATACCGCTATCTCCCACCCCACCAAATGGTAAAGACGAGACACCAACCTGCATCACTGTATCGTTGATACAGACTCCACCAGACGAAGTTTCCTGCAAAACTCGCTTTTGTAGATTTTGGTTTTGAGAAAATAAGTATAAGGCCAAGGGTTTAGGTCTAGAATTAATCATGGCGATCGCTTCTGCAATGTCAGTATATTCAATGATGGGTAGAATGGGGCCAAAAATTTCTTCCTGCATTATGGAATCTTCCAAAGAGACATTATCAATCACTGTGGGGGCAATATAACGCTCTGAAGGTTGATTTTCTCCACCGATGATAACTTCACCATCTTTGAGAAAGTTAACCAACCTATCAAAGTGTTTTTGACTGATAATCCTGGCATAATCAGGACTGTTTGCTGGATTATCGCCATAAAATTCTTTGAGGCATTTTTTCAGATCATCTATTAAATCTTTTTTGATTTTTTTATCAACTAAAAGATAGTCAGGGGCGATACAAGTTTGTCCAGCATTAATAAATTTGCCCCAAGTGATTCGTCTGACAGTGTGTTCAAGATTAATGTCAGTATCTATGATACAAGGACTTTTACCGCCCAATTCTAAAGTAACGGGTGTGAGATATTTTGCCGCTACTGCCATAATGATTTTGCCGACAGCTGTACCACCAGTAAAAAAGATATGGTCAAACTTTTCTGCAAGTAGTTTTTGACTTGCTTCTACGCCTCCTTCAACCACTGCAATATAAGCTGGGTCAAAATGTTTGGCAATAATCTTAGAAATGATACCAGAGGTATGAGAAGCAATTTCTGAAGGTTTGATAATTGCACAATTCCCGGCTGCGATCGCACCTATTAAAGGTGAGATAATTAACTGAAATGGATAGTTCCAAGGCCCGATAATTAAGACAACCCCTAGCGGTTCTGGATAAATTTGGGCTGAGTAGGAAAAAAAATCAAAGGAAACGGCTGCTTTTTTGGGCTTAGTCCAGTTTTTCAGATGTTTTATAGCATAATCAATTTCCTTAATTACGCCGATTTCTGTAAGGTAACTCTCCAATTCTGGTTTATGTAAATCTGCTTGTAATGCCTCGACTATTGACTGTTCATGCTCAATAATTGCTTGCTTGAGATTTTTAAGTTGTTCAATGCGAAAATTGACATCTTTAGTTTTGCCAGTTTGAAAAAACTCTCGTTGGTTCTGGAGCATATGGCCAACGTTAGATAATTCAGTTGTAATCATTGTTTTGTCCCTTAGGAAACTATTTATTTAATGTTAACGCTGCTATATCAGCATATTTGATTCGCCATTTATTCGGGTTTGACTTGAAAATTTGAATATTTGCTTTAGATTATTGATAGATAGTAGTAAAATTATAAATTATTATGGTAAAAAATTCGATAATTCATAATTTATAATTGCTAATTTTCTGATGTTTTGGTGGGTAGAAGGACAATAAATACACTACCTTTGCCCAACTCAGAATTAAGCAGAATAATGCCTTGATGCGCCTCGACAATTCGGCGAGCAAGATACAGTCCTAAGCCACTACCAGAACTCTTGTGGCTGCCTTGGCGAAATCGTTCAAAGATGGTGGCTTGTTCTTCAGGGGGAATACCTGGGCCTGTATCCGCTATTTCAATTCTAATGTAGTCAACGGAATTGGATTTTCCAGAGAACTGAGATTGACTACTTTTGTCAAACTGGCGTTGAGAAGTAAAACGAATAGTAACAGACCCAGAGTCGGTAAATTTGATCGCATTCCCGATAAGATTAGTGAATAAACGATGCAATTCTAAGCGATCGCCCATGACTGTGTTTGTACTTGACTCCTCAGTAAAGTCCAAATTTAGGGACAGTGTTTTATCTTGAGCTAAGGGTGCTAATTCTCCATTCACCTCCTCTAGCAATCGGTCCAAATTAACTGGTTGAAATGCCAAAGTTTTGCGACCTGCTTCAAAGCGATAAACTTCCAATAAGGTATTGACCATAGAAAGCAGGTTGATATTGCTACGGGCCATGATAGCGATTACTTCCTGCATTTGCGATGATAATGCTCCCAACGCTCCTTGCTGAAATAGCATCAACATGCGATCGGCCGCCACTAAAGGAGTGCGTAAGTCGTGGGTGAGGCGGGAGACAAAATCTTCTCGCTGGCGGGCAATTTCATCACGTTCATCCATACTATGCTTCAAGCGCAGGAGCGATCGCACTCGTGCCAGCAATTCATCTACTGTTACAGGTTTGCGGATAAAATCATCAGCACCCAAGTCTAAACCGTGGGCGACGTTGGGCGCATCATGGGCAGTTATCAGCAATATGGGAATGTATTGCGGTAATTTCATCTCTCCACGAATGTGCTTGGTGACTTCGTACCCATCCATACCTGGCATCATCAGATCCAACAGAACCAAATCACAAGCAGATGCTTTTAATTCTGCCAAGGCCGAAATACCATTTTCGGCGGTGCTAATCGTGTAACCTTCTTCCTCCAAAATAGTTTTGATCAAAAACACGTTATCAGGAGAGTCATCAACAACCAGAATTTTGTCACAGCGAGAAGATTGTGAAGTCATATAGATGCAAGGTACGGGGTAAAAGTAAATTTTTCAGGAAACTGGTTTATTGGTATAGTTTTTTAGATAGTACTTTTAGGTAAACTCCCTCCCAAGAAAAATTGTTTACCAATAAATTGATATAAATGTATTTTCAAAACTACTTTACTTACCTTTTTAACAAATAGCCACAAACTAATTGAATTATGGCTCGTAAACTTCTAGAACTGAATACAGAGGATAGCAGTACCATTTTAGTTACCAAATGTATCAGTAGGTAGTGTATCGGCTACTAGCAAGTTGTTTAGAGAAAAGTAGAAACTAGCTTCGATTCCGTAAATTGCAATAATATAGTCAAATTTGTCAAAATTTCTGGATATTTATCCGACTATGCCAACTTTGCCAGCAGCCAGCAAAAGCGCCAGATTTTTCATTAGCTACCGCAGCCAAGATCCAGACTTGAGCCTTGCCCATAATTTTTATGAAGGCATTAAAGCTGCTGGATATGAAGCATTCATGGCAGGGGAAAGTATTCGCTTGGGGGAAAAATGGCCTCAGCGCATTGATGAAGAATTAAAACTATGTGATTACTTTTTGTTGCTGTTATCTGAGCGATCGGCAACTAGTGAAATGGTGACAGAGGAGGTGAGACAGGCCAAGCAGTTACGGGATAGCAGCGATCAGCATAAGCCAGTGATTTTGCCTATTCGCGTTAACCTTCCTTGGAGTGCACCACTAAATTATGATTTGCGGGGCTATTTACAACAGGTTCAGCAACGAGAGTGGAAATCGGCTGCTGATACTCCCAGAATTTTACACGAAATTTTTAGTTTACTGGTAGACAGCGAGAGTAAAAGAGTGGAAGAGTGGGAGAATGGGCAATTGGGAGACAAACAATTATTTCCCCTCATTGCCTCATCTGCTCATCCTGCTTTGCCAGTGGCAGAACCAGTATTGCCTGATGGACAGGTAAATTTAGCTTCAAATTCGTCTGATTTAAAGGGTTTGTTAGATCCAGAACCATCTCTAGAACTGGAATTTCCGTTTTTCGAGCAAGCTTTTTATGCTGATTGTTACAAAGAAGTGAAGAAGCCAGGGGCATTAATTCGGATAAAGGCTCCTTTGCAATGGGGCAAAACCTACTTGATGAGCCAGATTTTAGATTATGTGATTCAGCAAGGCTATCAAGCAGTGCGAGTAGACTTTCAAGAGCCAGAAAAAGAAATATTCAACACTCTAAAGCCTTTCTTGCAGTGGTTCTGTGCCACCATAGCCAGAGAATTAAATCTACCAGATAAACTAGTTGAGAAGTGGAAAAGTACAGCGAGTGCCAACATAGACTGTACAAACTACTGTGAAAAATATTTATTGCCAGCGATCAATAGTCCGGTAGTTTTGGGATTAGATAACGTTGATATCATGTTCTCCTATCACATAGCTCGTAACTTTCTTCCATTACTACGAGCTTGGCATGAGAAAGCTACAACTAAGCCTATTTGGCAAAAGTTACGGTTGGTAATTGCCTACTCCAAAGAAGATAACATTCCTATAGATAGGAATAAATCACCGCTCAATGTGGGGAAAGGCATTGAAATACCAGAGTTAAATCAGCCACAGGTGCAGAATTTAGCACAGCGCCTCCAACTCTCTTGGAATGGAGAGCAAGTTGCCCAACTAATGGCGATGGTTGGTGGGCATCCTTGGCTGGTGAAAGAGGCACTGTATAAAATTGCGCGGCGCGAACTGACGTTGAAAGAACTATTGAAAATTGCTCCCACCCAAGAAGGCTTATACAGTGATCATCTGCTTGTTCAGTTGTCAATTTTGCAGGATAACCCAGAACTAAAGGAAGCCATGAAGCAAGTAGTTATTACCAATAGCCCAGTTAGAATAGACGCTGATAAAGCATCTAAGTTACGCAATATGAGACTTGTAAAATACACAGGCAATGATGTTCTGCCCTTGTGTGATTTGTATCGCCTGTATTTTCGCGAGCGCTTAGGTGTGTAATGATGATTTCAAATGCCCTCGAAATTTGCGCCGACACCTCTTTGCAAGTAGACAGAGGAGACGGAGAATGATTGAGTGTGCAACTGCATTGGACATAACTCATGAATCCATCGCCTAACCCAAACTACGAATACCAAGTTGGGGGTACTTTACCTTCAGATTCCCCTACCTACGTCACACGGCAGGCAGATGACGACTTATACAAAAAGTTAAAAGCAGGAGAATTCTGTTATGTTCTGAACTCGCGGCAGATGGGTAAATCGAGTTTGCGGGTAAGAACTATGCAAAGGTTGCAGCAAGAGGGAATTGCTTGTGCTGAAATTGATATTACCGCCATCGGCACTCATAATGTTACCCCTGATGAATGGTATGCAAGTGTAATTGACAGCCTGGTTAGGAGTCTAAAACTAAACGATAATTTTAATTTAGAAAGTTGGTGGAGGGTGCAAAAATTACTGCCTCCATTGCGGCGATTAGGCAAGTTCATTGAAGAGGAGATGCTAACCTCTATTAATAAAAAAATTGTCATTTTTGTAGATGAAATTGATAGCGTTCTCAGCCTCAGTTTTTCAACTGAGGATTTTTTCGCTTTGATTCGAGCCTGCCATAACCAACGTGCTGATAAACCAGAATATAAACGCTTGACATTTTGTCTTTTAGGAGTAGCAACTCCCTCTGATTTGATTCAAGATAAACAGCGTACACCTTTTAATATCGGTCAAGCAATTGAACTCAAAGGTTTTAATTTAGATGAAGCCGAGCCTTTAGCTATGGGATTAGTAGGTAAAGTCAGTAATTCCCAAGAAAAGCTAAAAGAGGTTTTGGAATGGACTGGTGGACAACCTTTTCTTACCCAAAAGCTTTGTCAATTTATTCTAGATGATCAGCAAAGATTGTCTGTAGAGGAATTAGTGCGATCGCGGATTATCCAAAATTGGCAATCTCAGGATGATCCTGAGCATTTGAGGACAATACGCGATCGGATTTTCAGCAATAAGCAGCCTGCGGATCTGTTGCTTGAATTATATGAAGAAATTTTCCGAAAAAGAGAAATTGAAGAAGATAACAGTCCAGGGCAAATAGAATTGCGTCTGTCAGGATTAGTAGTTAAGCAAAATGGCAAGTTAAGAGTTTATAACCGCATTTATGAGTTTGTTTTTGACAACAACTGGGTTAATCAGGCGTTAGCGAGTTTGCGACCTTATGCAAATGAATTAGCAGCATGGCTAGAGTCTAACCGTCAGAATAAATCGCATCTCTTGCACGGGCAGAATTTACGACAAGCTCAAGCATGGGCAGAACATAAACAGTTGCTTGTTGAAGATTATCAATTTTTATATGCTAGCCAAGAATTAGCAACACGAAAGCAGCAGCGCCTTGTCTTAGGGCTTGCTCCATTACTATTAATTTCAGTACTTGGATTGTCATACTGGAAATTATCAGAAAAAAATTCAGTTACTAACAATCCGCCAGTCCCAACAGCGTCGATAACGGAACAACCAGAACAACAACATCTAGTATCACTATTCCTTAGCGAAGGCGAGCATACTTTGTTTACTGGAAGTGAAAATCCAAGTCGCAATCGGGCATTTAAAGCTTTTGAAAACAAAGATTATTCCCAAGCTGTTGAATATTTTCAAAAAGCTAGACTAGCCTTTCCTTACGATCCAGAGTTGCGAATTTATTACAATAATGCCAAAGCATATCAACAAGACAACCCACTCACTCTGGCAGTGGTTTTACCAGATACTAATAAAGAAGCAGATATTTCTAAAGAACTATTGCGAGGAGTTGCACAAGCACAAGATAAATTTAACAGTTTAGGTGGAGTAAATCAGCGATTTTTAAATATAGCAATTGCCAATGATGGCAGCACTCAAGCTCAAAAAGTTGCTGGAGAGCTAATTAAAAATCAAAATATTTTAGGAGTTATTGGACACTATACTAGTCAAAATAGTCAAACGGCACTATCTAAATATGAAAGCGCTGATATAGCAATGATATCTCCTGGGAGTACAAGTACCTCAATAAATAGTAGAGTATTTTTTAGAACAGTACTTCCTACCAAAGTAGATGCTGATAAGTTAGCAGATTATGCTATCCATCATGGCTATAAAAAAGTAGTGATTTTCTACAATCCTGATGATATTTATAGTGATAACGTAAAGAAAGAGTTTGAAAATTTATTTAAAGATAAGAATGGAGAAGTTATAGATACTTATAATTTGGCTGATGCTTCACTGGATACATCTACCGAAATTCCAAAAATTAAGGAAAAAAATGCAGATGCAATTGTTCTGTTTCCGAATACAGAGTTAACTTCTGTGGCACTTGCAATTGCTCGCGCTCAGGGTAGCCAAAAATTACCTCTACTAGGAGGAAATGCTTTGTACAATCTAAACACTTTGAAATCAGCTGGAGACGCTTTTGAAGGTTTGGTTATATCTGTAGATTGGTTAGCAGAAGAGCAAAACTCAACAAAATCAACAAAATTTGCAGAGGAAGCTAAGGGAATGTGGGGAGGACAGATTAGCTGGCGCACAGCTACAGCTTATGATGCGACTAAAGCTTTTATCAAAGCTATATCTATGTCTAATAATCCCACACATCAAACGGTTTTAAAAAACCTCAAATATCGAGATTTTTTTCTTCCAGCAGAGGAAACTTCAGGATATCCACTCAAATTTGATAATAAAGGCGATCGCCAACAACAACCTGTTCTTGTCAAAGTAGTTAAAGGTAGCGACGGTCTGTTTAAATTTGAACAAGTTAAATAACAAAGAAATTTCTTATAACTCCAAAATAAGCGATCGCACCCATTACACAATTTGCACTGACTGAGTATTAATTTCTGTTAAATTAACCAATATTACATCATTTGTAAACAATGTTGCATTTAGAGATTTTGCAGTTGCTGCAATTATTGCGTCAGGAAGCCTGAGTTTGTATTGTTTGCGAAATGCAATTGTTAAATTTTTAATATTACTATCAATACCAATGATTGTAATTTTCTTTAAAAAATCAATAATTTGTGTTTCTTCTTCTAGACTGAGACTCGGATAAGAGAGCAATTCAATCTCAGTAATCACTGAAATAAAATATTGTCCTGATGGTAGTGGGTTTACCAAGCGACCACCTAAAAAATACAAGACTATATTTGTATCTAACAAAAATAAAGGTTGTGTCAATACTACTCATCCCTAATTTGCTGCTGATATTCCAAAGGGTCTTGAGTTAGTTGAATTACACCCGCATACTGGTTTAAATTAAACTGTTGTTTTTGTTGTAATTGATGGGCTTCTAATATCTTCTCAATTTGCTGCCAGTCTTGATAATCGATCAACACCGCTACCGGACACATAGCTTCATCAGTCACAATTTTTTTCTTAAAAGGTAGCATGATTTTCTATATCAGATGCAACGTTTAACTATTTGATTGTAACTTCAAAACAAAAAATTGATGAGAGCAATGTTACTCTTATCTTTAAGAGCGATATCTGGTAATCAGCCGCTCAATGCCTACGCTTATTTATCAGAGGTGAGGTTATCCAAAACTTGCTGGAATTCTGCTGTGGAAGGAATAGCGATCGCTCTTTTATGAAGCATTTTGAGTACAGATGGTTCTTCTATCCTATTGATAACTTCGACAATGGAGCTTGGCACTTCTCCAAACCGCGTTTCTAGAACTGTAATGATGCTTTCTCTAGCAGTTTCAACAATTCCTTCTTCTTTTGCTAGCCTTTCAATACTAGTTACGTACCGCATTCTATCTGCCTCCTCGTAACTTCTAACTTCTGTTTTAAAACTAAGTGCCAACTCTTTTGGCAAAACCATTATCCAGTCGATAAACCGAAATAGTTCCCGAATATCTTCCCGGCTATATCCCCGTTCATACAGCCGTCTGACTAGGCTTAGTTTCCACTGTAGCCGATTTTCTGGATTTCGTTGCGTTGCTTTGGTCTTGAGATGCGCCATCACAATTACACCAAAGGGGTTGGTTGTTTGCTCTAGGGTTTCCCACTCTTGCTCATAGTCCAACAGTTTCGCCACAGGAAACTCCAAGCTGACGCGACATCCGCCCAGTTGATAGCTGTAGCTAGAAGGTCGCCAATTGGCTTGTTCATCTGCTAAAACTGCTAAACTAATAACTCGCTTTTTATGGCGGTCAAACAAGCGGTAATTATATGTATACATCCGTTCGGCAAATTGGCTGTCATATTGCCCTTGGACTTCCACATGAACTAATACCCAAGCTTCTTCGCCATCCAGTAGCCAAACTTTTGCAACTTTATCAACCAAACGCCGCCCAATTTCTGCATCCGGTTCTAGCTGTTGCAGTTCTGTGTCCAGAAATTCATAGGGTCGCGTCCAGTCGATTTCGGCATAAGCTTGGGTGAAAAAGAATTCCAGAAAGCGGGGAAAGTATAGCTCAATGACTTCTTTCCAAGGACTATCGTAATCAGTAGATTGCTCGGTCATGAATTAAAACAAAAAGTACCTCTGCGCCATTGGTAAAACTGTCGCAGGTTCACAAATCAGCAACTCACCATCTGCCCTTACTTCATAGGTTTCTGGATCAACTTCAATTTGGGGTAGTGCATCATTCAGCTTCATATCCCGCTTACTCAATTGGCGTGTCCCAGAAACTGCAACTGCTGCCTTTTGTAAACCTAGCTGGCTGGGAATTTCTTTCTCTAAAGCTGCTTGCGAAATAAAAGTTAATGATGTGGCATGACGCGCACCTGCAAAACTACCAAACATCGGTCGCATATGCACTGGTTGGGGTGTGGGAATACTGGCGTTGGCATCGCCCATTTGCGACCATGCAATCATTCCGCCTTTAATCACTATCTCTGGCTTCACACCAAAAAATGCAGGACGCCACAAACATAAATCTGCTAATTTTCCCTCTTCCACTGAACCAACATATTCAGCAATTCCGTGAGCGATCGCTGGGTTAATAGTATACTTGGCAACATACCTTTTTGCCCTAAAGTTGTCTGCTTTTTGCTCTGTTACCTGTGGATTAAGAGTTCCGCGTTGCACCTTCATTTTGTGAGATGTCTGCCAGGTGCGAATTATCACTTCCCCTACCCTTCCCATTGCCTGGGAGTCGGAAGAAATCATGCTAAATGCGCCTAAGTCGTGCAAAATGTCTTCAGCAGCAATGGTTTCCCGGCGGATGCGAGATTCGGCAAAAGCGACATCTTCGGCGATCGCTGGATCAAGGTGATGGCATACCATCAACATGTCCAGGTGTTCATCTAAGGTATTGAGGGTGTAAGGGCGTGTAGGGTTAGTGGAAGATGGCAGGACATTGGCTTGGCTGCAAACTTTGATGATATCTGGTGCGTGTCCGCCGCCTGCGCCTTCAGTGTGGTAGGTGTGGATGGTACGATTCTTGAAAGCAGCGATCGTATCTTCAACAAATCCGGCTTCATTCAGGGTATCAGTATGAATCGCTACTTGCACATCATATTCATCGGCAACACTGAGGCAAGTATCAATTGCTGCGGGTGTAGTTCCCCAGTCTTCATGCAGCTTTAACCCCATTGCACCAGCGGCTACTTGTTCTACAAGTCCTTGGGGTTGACTAGTGTTACCTTTACCCAAAAATCCTAAGTTGACAGGAAAAGCATCAGCAGCTTGCAGCATCCGGTAAATGTTCCAAGGGCCGGGGGTGCAGGTGGTGGCATTTGTACCCGTAGCTGGGCCAGTACCACCGCCAATCATGGTGGTAATACCAGAAGCGATCGCAACTTCAATCTGTTGAGGACAAATAAAATGAATATGGGCATCGATACCGCCAGCAGTGAGAATCATTCCTTCCCCTGCTAAGGCTTCAGTTCCGGGGCCGATAATAATATCTACATTGTCTTGAATATAAGGATTTCCGGCTTTACCAATTTTGAAAATCTTGCCATCTTTAATCCCGATATCTGCTTTGACAACACCCCACCAATCGAGAATTAAGGCATTGGTAATTACTAAATCTACAGCACCATCGGCGTTAGAAATGGGGGATTGTCCCATTCCATCTCTGATAACTTTACCGCCGCCAAATTTCACTTCATCGCCGTAGGTAGTGAAATCTTGTTCAACTTCAATAAATAATTCTGTGTCTGCAAGTCGGATGCGATCGCCTACTGTTGGGCCGTATGTTTCGGCGTAGGCGCGGCGATCCATTCTGTAAGGCATAATGCTACTCCTGACGATGGTGTTGATTTGAATATTTTTAAGCAACCTTAGGAAACTAAGATGAAAATTTTGTATAACTTGATATTTTTACGATCGTAGTAAATTTAGGTAAATAAATATTAATGAAATAAAACTGAAGTTAACAGGAATGAAAAATATTTGGTACATTTCCTGAAAAATACCGTATAAATACAGATTAGATCGCAATGTTTACACAGGTAAGCTAAGAAAGCAGATTTAGTCTGCATTATCTAGAGTTACGTCTAAACTTTAATCAGATTCGGCATTTAATTATATGTTATTTGAAGCACTATTTGCTGCTGGTACAACAGTCCTCAGAGAGTTTGTAAGATGTACTGCTGTAGAGGTTATTTGTCATACTGTAGAAGTCATTCGTCATTGGGCTAACTCCCGGAGCAATAAAGACTCTTCAAGTCAACAGACAAATAATTCTTATAGTAATAAGACTGCTAAAAATGTAACCGAGGAACTTGAGATAATTGATGTTGAGGTTGTCGAACTCGAACGCAAAGAACGACGTGACGGCCATATATCCCGGCAAGATAAAGAACACAAGCAAGAACTAGAGCTTTTGCGAACTGATAAATTTAAGGAATATCAAGAACTTAAATCGGAAGAAATTGCGGAAGATCAGTGTGCAAGTCCTGAAAACTACGAAACCTCAGCTTTAGACACTGATAAGGTTCATATACTGCAATTTCACATGGGTCAAGTTGTCTTAGAGAAAAAATGCAGTTGCGGAAAAGCGATGATTTTGCAGTCCCAAAAGCGTCTTGATGGAAGTCTTTACCAACTTAGTGACTTTTTCTGGGCTTGTACTGGCTTCTACAATAACCTGCCTCTACAATGCAGAAGAACAAAGAGCTTTACAGCTATGGATGTAGGTTTTCTTCATAAGTCTGACATTTTTGAATTTCAAGTTTCAAACCAACAACTTTCTACAATCTTTGATGATACCTCTGTAAAAAAAGCAACAATCTCTCGAATCAAGTCACATCTGAAAGAAAAAGATGATGAAATACTTTGTCCGGTACATCATTTGCCCATGATATTACGCGAAAAAAATCATCATTCAGGTGTTGCTCTGGATATGTTTTTTCTCGCATGTCCTCACACTGGATGCCAGCAAATTGTTAAGTTAAAATCACCTGCTCAATTGGCCGCCTACTTGAAACGGAGAGAGGGGCGTGGAATTCTTTAGAATGTAATTCAAATAATTAATCAATTAAGCTAAATATTGGGTTTGTGAAATTATGCGATTTTCAAACGCAGAGGGATGCTGAGGGAAGCGCAGAGGTACGCGGAGGTTTTTAGAGGTTTCCGTTAATTTTGGCGTTGAAGCCGTAGACTTGGCGAGTACCAACGAGGGGAACTAGAGTTATTTCTTTTTCGTCGCCGGGTTCAAAACGAACTGCGGTTCCAGCGGGAATATCCAGCCGCATTCCTCGCGCTTGTTCTCTGTCAAAATTTAAGGCGGTGTTGACTTCATAAAAGTGATAGTGGGAACCGACTTGTATGGGGCGATCGCCTGTATTTGATACTCGCAATTTTACAGTTGAACGACCAACATTTAGTTCAATTTCACCTTGTGGTGTAATAATTTCTCCAGGAATCATAATAAATTAAAAATTTCAAAACTAACGAATTGGATTATGTACTGTAACTAACTTTGTACCATCAGGAAAAGTTGCTTCTACCTGTACTTCAAGCACCATTTCTGATATTCCTTCCATGACATCATCTTGCGTTAATAGTGTTGTACCATAACTCATCAATTCTGCTACAGTTTGCCCATCTCTCGCCCCTTCTAAAATAGCAGCAGAAATATAAGCGATCGCTTCGGGATAATTTAGTTTTAAACCCCTTCCTTTACGTCTTTCTGCTAATAAAGCAGCAGTAAAAATTAATAGCTTATCTTTTTCCTGCGGCGTCAATTGCATTCTTACCTCCTCTGTGTTCTCTGCGCCTCTGCGGTAGCCTGTGGCAAGCCGCTACGCGTCTACGTTCAAACCTGCCATACTCTTGGTATACAATTACCACGATTCAGAAAAGAAACTCGCAGCATGTGCCAAACATCAATAAACCAGTTTCTCACCTCAGATGTAGAAAAACCGCGATATCGACACAATAATCCATGTTGTAACTTGGTAACACCCGCTTCTCCTTCCCCATCCCATAAATTTCGCGTTTTTTCGACAATTTCTGCTGAAACTGCACCACCAACCCAAACTAGACTACCTGCTATTGGTTTTCCAGCCAAGCCGTGGGGACTGTGGAAAATGTCTTCCCTACCCGATAAGCATTGTCGATCAATCCATAAAGGAACGCCTTGTTGCCAAATTTCGGTGTGCGATCGCCATTCCCCTTGCAAGAATTTCTCTCCTCTAGCACTGCGACCAAATCGGCTAATTTCCCAACCTAACCAACTGGCCCCGGTTGCTAATTCTACCCGTAAATCTTGGCGATAAATCGCACCGTTAAATAAAATTGTCTCTTGCGGCAACCATTCTAAACATGCATTAACATCAACTTGCATTTGGATGGTTTGTCTAGCTTGTAAGCCATTGCTACGATATATCTTGCTTGCAGCCGCTGTAGTGATTAAGGCTTGGGCTTGGGGTTGGAGGTGGATATTGGAGGATAAGCGATCGCCTCCCACCATTCCCCCAGCTGTATGTAAAATTACGCTATGACAAACTTTTTCACCTTCTGGATAAAATGGGCGTTGTACCTTCAGAGGCGCTTGTTGGTAATTGTAAATTAACTGGGTTGCACCTTGGCGATCGGCATAGACTAAATTAAGTTTGCCATGCGAACCTTCTGCTATTTGTGAGTTGCAGGTCATTTATAAATTCAAGATTAAAGTTCAGATATCTTATATTTCAATACGCTTGGGTTAAGGCTTGCTCCTCCCTAACCCTCCTTAAAAAGGAGGAAATTAGAGTAAGCTTTTTTAAGGGGGGTTGGGGGGATCTTCCAGGGACAAATATCACTAATCCAAACATCTTGCTTTATATTTATTTAATACATTCTTTGCTGCTTCACCTGCAATTTATCATGATTTTTTCGCCAAGATTACATAATCATCTAATATATAGTGGGACTGATACTTCTGACCAAAATAGTGTTGCATTATTGGACTCATATACAGTTGTTTGGGTAATTTTTCTTTAGCAAACTTACCAAATTCAGCAACGGGCAAAGATATTCTTGAACCTGTTGAAGTTAGATATTTATACCAAACTAATTTTAATCCAAGTTCTGCCAGAAATTTATGCACTACATTTTTTTCTTGCTCTTGGTTTTCAACTTGGTGAATATCGTAAACTTTGAATAACTTTTTATCTTGTACAATTAGCAGAACATAACCTGAATTTTTTAAGCTACTGACAAATATTTGCTTGTAGATATTATTAGCTTCAATCCTCTTGGCTGGATCTGCAAAAAAGCAGTGGGAAATTACGATAAAGTCAAAAAAGTCTTTGGGTAGATTATTTGATTGAGTTTCCCAAGTAAAAATATCAGTAGTAACAAAGCGGAAGTAAGCATTCACTGTGGTTAGACGCGACTCTATATATCGTCGCCAAAACTGAAGTCCACGGAACTGGAAAGCATCTTGTTTTTCTAAAGAGTAGTAAGATATGTGCATTTGCGGAATATGAAAAAAACCGCTACTACTTTGGAGAAATAAAGCTAAACCATAAGCAATTGTTCCTGGGCCTGCTGCAATATCAAGAATATTAACCTTACTTGGTAGTAAAGCATCTTGGTAAATGAGAAACCAAGCTAAATATATGCAATATACATTTTCTAAAAAATACTTCATAAAGTAGACATGAGGAGTTAGACTAAAACGGTAGTCTGGGTCTTGTCCAATTTTTAAGTTATTAATATCCTCAAGAGCGTCTTCTAGTTTTATAGCTAGCTGTTTTTCAGAAATCTTGCTAAATTCTTCTTTTAGATATTCAACTAGCCTTGATTCAAAATCATCAAATATCCGTTCATCAATACCAGTAGATTGCAGTTTATATTCATCGTGTTCTATTAAATTAAAAACTTTATAGATATATTTTACAAATTCCTCATCTGGCATTAAGATGAGATTAACTTTTTGCTGGGATGCTTCTGTTAGTTGTTTACTTAAAGTTTCTGTTTGTCGTTTGTATTCTTGGGAATAACGTTCAACTTGAAGTTTATCCCTAAATAGTTTTTCTAACCATGAGAATGTTGCACCTGATTTTTGAATCTCTTGCAATAGTTGGACTGCACGTCGAATATCCCCACGTTTTAAAGATAATTTGAACTGCTGACTTCGCCACCAATTTACGATAGGACTATTCATAGCCAAATCCCTCTTTGCCTTCCATAATTTCTACACCTGGAAGCTGAGAAACTAATTTTTCCTTAAATTTCATATAGCTTAATTTCTCATCTTCATACCACCAAGCGTATTTTTGCTTAATTTTTTCAGCTTCTTGGCGAGTTGATGCCATAAGAGAACGACTCTGGCTAGGATGAAAAGCTTGAATTACAACTCTATCGGCGATGGCTAGTTTGTCAATAAAAGCAGCTTCATCAGTTGGTAAAGTAGGAAGTAGAGGGGTAATAGTGATCGAAATTTTGGGAAGAAAACCTTTGAAATAATCAATACTTTGTTTAATTTTAGTGAGAGCATTTAATCTGCCTTTAATACTGGGCGATCGCGGTTCAAAATCTTTTCTCACTAATTCGCTACCAGTGGGAATGCTCATATTAATTCGTAATCGCTTAAATCGTTGTAAATAATCAATATCTCTAGTAATAATTGGGCTACGAGTTTGAATTACCAAAGTTGGAGTAGGATAACCGTTAATACTCACATCAAGCATTACATCTAACAACCGACGAGTCAGCTGATGTTTAGACTCAAGTGGTTGATAAGGATCAGTAACGCTACTCATGTATATACTAGGAGGAATCTGGGGATTCTTTTCATACCATTTTTTTAATTCCTTCGCTAAAATTTCAGCAGAATTTTCCTTAAAAATTACCCATTTACCCCAGTCTTCGCGCATTTGAGCATTAGGGGTAAATGCAGCAGCATAGCAATAACTACAACCGTATTGACATCCTCTGTAAGGATTTAGAGTGAAATCATAATCACCAATAAAACCAGTAGCTTTTGTTAAGAGTGATTTAACATTTTGTGCAAAAACATTGACATCTCCAAACTTTTCTCGGACTAATTTGGTAGGAGTGCATTCGCAATAACCTTCATATTTTGGTTGTGCCATGTGAATCCTGATATTTATTGAGAGTGAATTAACGCACCCTACTTCTTATGATTCCCATTTTTATTTTTAAATGCTCTGTCAGAAAATAGGTTGAGTGGGTTTAAGGTATGTAAGAGAGTTGTTTCAGGATTAATTTGGCTCATGGGTTTTTATGTAAAGGTAGAATATGGTGCGATCGCTGTAGTTCAGAAAAGCGATACGAACTGTGCATCAGTTTTGTGTTGAAGAAATTGAACTGCAAAGACACAAAAATAATTGCGATATTGAGAATTAACCTGTTACTTAGGTCTATTTCCAGGGAAACATAGAACTGTAGCCCATGAAATGCCTCAATCTACCAGAAATTATGACAGCTAAAGTGATAAGCATTTGCAACCTCAAGGGTGGAGTTGGTAAAACTACCATTGTCATGGCATTAGCAGAATATTTAGCAGGCGATACCATGTATGGTAAGCGTGTACTTGCTATTGACCTTGATCCTCAAAGTAATTTAACTAGTGCTTTAATGTCTGAAGAAGTTTGGGAAAAAGAATTTGAAAATAAAAAATTGACATTACCTTATTTATTTAAAGATCCTGAATATTTTTTAGAAAATGTTAAAAACGAAAGTTTTATAGTTAAACAGAATATTTCAAATGTTAGAAACAGAAACTCTTTTACCCACTTACATCTGATACCTAGTAGTCCAAGGCTCTTTGAAATTCAAGAAGATTTACCATCAGACTATTATTCTTGTAATTTAAAACCTGTTGAGCTTATTAGTACAATTCTAAAACCATTATTGAAGAATTATGACTATATTTTAATAGACTGTGCCCCAAATATTAACAGAGTAGTTAAAAGTGCATTTCTAGCTAGTAATGCTTGTATAATCCCCTGTATACCAAACCGGATGTCAATTCATGGATTAGAGTTATTACTTGAACACATTGATAAGTTTAATAGAGATTATGTACATAAATTAAAAGCAGTAGGAACTTTAATTTCACGTTATAACCGAACTATAGCCCAAACTGAACAGTTAAACTCTATTATTGTCAACCCTTTCTATCCACCAGTTTTTGAAACCAAAATTCTAGAAAGAGCAAAAATTGCTGAAGGGTTAGAATTGAACAATTATTTGACATATAAACAAAAATATGACGATTCTCATGATTCTATGATGAAGTTAGCTAAAGAATTTATTCAACGAGTAGGTAGATAATGGAAGGAACACAAATTGCAAACTTATTAAGGGCGATCGCAGAAGTTGTAGAATCTGATCCAAAACTTGCCAAGGCTGTAGAAAAATGTCTAACTAACAGTTTAAACGCTCAAAAAAGTAAAGATTCATCCGATGCAACACCAAAGCAGTTAGACGCTAATAAAACTCTCAAAAATGGCGATATTATCCTAACTGAATGTCGGCAAATTTTACGCGAACAGGGCGAAGAACAACTGAAGCTTTACTTAACTAAGTTAGGAGAACAGGTTAGAGAATTATTAAAACACGGTCAACTTGACCCGAAACGCTCTATGCGCCGCCGGAAGGATTTGAATAGTATTATTGAGCATATTATTCAAAAATTACAAGCTCAAGATAAAAGTGGAAAACTACTTGCAGCCTCAATCTCTAAAACATAATGCAGGTTTAAAAATAAATCATTTTTATTAATTCCTCCACTGCTGCTCTAACCAAGCTACCAAATCAGCCACTTCGGAAAAATCAAGCAGTTCCTCTCCTAAATTTTCTAACTGTTCAGCAGATAAACTCCGAACCTGCTCAACTAATGATGCATCAATATCACTAAAGCGCCGTCTAAGCTGACGACTAATCAATTTAAACGCTTCCTTTTGAACGATATCTTGATAAATTACAGACTCTTTCATAATATCCTCCCGTAAAAATTGACGAACCGAATCCTTGTCAAACCGCAAACCCGCCAGAATTTCTACACAACCCGCGATATTTTGTCGCTCCTCTCTATCTGGAATTGTAGCGACTTGTTCAGCCACTTGTGCCAGTAAAGTTTGTGGCGAGTCAGTTCGCGTCAAACTTGCTAAAGGTAACAGCGCAGGATTAACTAAAAATAGTGTTGAATCTTGCTCCCAAAGACGAACAACCTGATATTGGTGAATCGTCGTGTTGTCCCGATATTCTTCAGTAAAAGCCATTTCGTTAGTAGTTTCTTGCAAAAAGATTAGTACTTGCACTACAGAACAACGGTATTGACGCTTCAATCTTACAGAATAATCAAGCATTCGGAAATTAAGCGCCGGATTAGATTTCGCCAAAGTTTGAAATTCAATGTGCAAAATTTGGTTAGCTGCTTGCAAAAATGTCACAGAATCTGCACGAATTGGTTCAAGCGTGAGTTCCGTTTTTAAGACTTCAATTTGTTGCACCTCTACTCCAAGCAACCAACGCACAAACTCGGCTGGGTACTGTTCAGCTAAATATTTACAAGCGTTGTCGTAACTCACCCTTTTCCTCTTCTCCTGACACAAAAAAACAGCCACCTCCATAAAGGAAGCAGCTGTTTTACAATATTATGTGACTACAAAGTATTAGTAATCGAAGTCTCCACCACCAGCACCAGCGCCAGCCGGAGCGCCATCCTTAGGCTCAGGCTTGTCAACTATGATACATTCGGTTGTCAACACCATACCAGCGATGGAAGCAGCGTTTTGCAGAGCAGAACGAGTCACTTTAGCAGGGTCAACAATACCAGCGGCTAACAAATCGACGAATTCGTTTGTTGCAGCGTTGTAGCCAACACTAAATTCTTTCTCTTTCACGCGTTCAGCGATCACAGCACCATTCTGACCAGCGTTTTCAGCAATCCGCTTCAGAGGTGCGGGTAAGGCGCGAACCACAATCAAAGCACCAATCAACTCTTCATCCTTAAGATTTTCCTTCGCCCAAGTTTCCAAATCAGGAGCGAGGTGAGCTAGAGTTGTACCACCGCCAGGAACGATACCTTCTTCCACAGCAGCTTTGGTAGCGTTGATAGCGTCTTCTAGGCGCAGCTTCTTGTCTTTCATTTCAGTTTCGGTGGCTGCACCCACTTTCACCACAGCTACACCACCAGAGAGTTTAGCAAGACGCTCTTGCAGTTTCTCTTTGTCGTAAGAAGATTCGGTTTCGTCGATTTGACGACGAATCTGTTCGACACGAGCCTTAACAGCAACTTCGTTACCTTCGGCAACAATTGTAGTGCTGTCCTTGGTAATGGTGATCCGGCGAGCTTTACCCAGGCTATCTAGCTTGGTGTTATCTAGCTTCAGACCAGCATCTTCGGTAATCAGTTGACCACCAGTTAAAACAGCGATATCTTCTAGTAGTGCTTTGCGGCGATCGCCAAAGCCAGGAGCCTTAACAGCAGCAACGTTGAGTACACCGCGCAAACGGTTTACTACTAAGGTTGCCAAAGCTTCTTTTTCGATATCTTCGGCAATAATCACCAAAGGACGACCAGCACGAGCTACTTGCTCTAACACTGGTACGAGGTCTTGTACTAGGGCGATTTTCTTATCGGTCAGCAGTAGGAAAGGCTCATCAAAAACCGCTTCCATCCGTTCAGCATCGGTGGCGAAATAGGGAGAGATGTAGCCTTTGTCAAAGCGCATCCCTTCAGTAATTTCTAACTCGGTGAACATAGATTTCCCTTCTTCTAGGGAAATTACGCCTTCCTTACCCACTTTGTCCATTGCTTGGGCAATCATCTGACCGACTTCTTCGTCATTACCAGCCGAGATCGCACCAACTTGGGCAATGGCTTTGGAATCTTCGACTGGACGAGCATGTTCAGCAATTTTTTCTACGAGGAAGGCAGTAGCTTTGTCTATACCACGCTTCAGCGAAATCGCATTAGCACCAGCTGCAACGTTCCGCAAGCCTTCTTTGACGATCGCATGGGCTAAAACGGTGGCAGTGGTGGTGCCATCGCCCGCAGCATCGTTGGTTTTAGAAGCAGCTTGACGAATCAAAGCTACGCCAGTGTTTTCAATGTGGTCTTCTAATTCGATTTCTTTGGCGATCGTTACACCGTCATTGACAATTTGCGGTGCGCCAAATTTCTTTTCTAGAACTACGTTACGACCTTTGGGGCCAAGGGTAACAGCTACAGCCTCAGCCAGGATGTCAATGCCTCGTTCTAGGGCGCGACGGGCGTTTTCGTTGTAGATAATGCGCTTTGCCATATTATTTGTCCTTTGTCATTTGTCCTTTGTCCTTTGTCCTTTGTCTTTTGTCCTTTGTCATTGGCTAATGACTAATGACCAGTGACTAATGACAATTAGATAACGACTGCTAAAATATCTTTTTCAGAAAGCAGTACATATTCTTCGGTGCCGAGTTTGATGTCAGTGCCAGCGTACTTAGAGTACAGCACCTTATCGCCGACTTTAATTTCCAATTCCTGACGGCTACCGTCATCGTTACGCTTGCCAGCGCCAAGGGCGACTACTTCCCCTACCTGGGGCTTTTCCTTGGCGGTATCGGGCAAATACAGACCACCTGCGGTCTTTTCCTCAGAGGCGCTCACTTTTACGAAAACGCGATCGCTCAAAGGTTTAACTGTAGAAACGCTTAAAGATAAAGCTGCCATATTATTTTCTCCAGAGTTTAGCACTCTCAACTCCTGAGTGCTAATCTACCGAAAAGTGGCGTCCAATGGCAAGAATTCCTTGAGTACGGGTTCCCGAACTAGAAGATCATCGGTGTACTTAGGTGTGCTTAAGTATAAATGCTTGAGCATTTCTACCTTTCAAGTTCCGTTCTGTAAGTTACGAATATTTTTATCTGGTCAAAGGGAGTTAGGAGTTGGGAGTTGAAAGTTAGGAGTTATAAGAATTCTTTTCCATTTCCCATTACCCATTTCCCATTACCCAGTCCCTTTTTCATTCAACTTTATTTGCAAAGCTTAGAAATTGTTATAGAACTGTAATCAGGGAGCCACTCGATAAGTAACATTACAGTGATCCAGTCCAGCCATCAAATCCCCAAAACCACTAAGTCTCCAGAACATAAAGCCCTGAGTAATTGTGTAAAAACTTTAGGACTTGCAAAAATTCAGCGACACATTTTTATTTGCGCTGACCAGACAATTGCCAACTGCTGCTCAAAACGAGCTAGTCTGGAATCCTGGGAATACTTAAAAAAGCGACTTAAAGAGTTAAAACTTGATGAGCCGCAACAGAGTCATCCTATTTGCGTCTTTAGAACTAAAGCCAACTGCTTGCGCGTTTGTTGTTCTAGACCCATAATGGTGGTTTACCCTGATGGGGTCTGGTATCGCCAAGCAAACCCAAAAGTTATTGAGCGGATCATCCAAGAACACTTAATAGGCATAATGGCGGTTGAAGAATATGCATTTTTAAGCCATCCTTTGCCAGAAACTTCCCTAGTTTCTTGTGAACACCTTATAGAGGCTTAACAACCGAAGGATATGGTATAGCAGTAAGCTTTAAGAAAGTGCGGGTTGGTTTTGAGGTAGGGTCATCTTTAAGCCAATACTTACTTGGTAGTCAGAAAGATTATTATTTAATCAGTGTTTTTTCGCCCGCCACTTTCAATGCGATATATAATAGCGCATTATAGATACTACTGCTATACGTATCCTTGCTGGACTTTTGCTATCGAGCTACTAGTCTCTTGAAAGTGCTCGGCATTTTTGAGACTTCGAGACAGCAAAGGCAAGTTAAGTAGGAAAAAGGACAACATCTCGAAATAACCCACCATAGAGGATAAATATTCAAGACCTTGATGGACCGAAGCGCGACAAGTGCCACTGCTATGAAAGAGCCCAGCATGAAAGATCACAAACGACTTCTATTGATTGATGATGACCCTAACCTCATCTTGCTGGTGAAGGATTACTTAGAATTCCGGGGATATGAAGTCATCACCGCCGAAAATGGACGTGAAGCTCTGGAAATTTTAGAGCAAGATGTTCCAGACATGATCATCTGCGACGTGATGATGCCGGAAATGGACGGATATACTTTTGTGGAACAAGTCCGGCAAAACGAACGCACCAGTTGGATTCCGGTTCTTTTCCTTTCAGCTAAGGGACAAAGTGCAGACCGAGTTAAAGGTCTGAATAAAGGTGCTGATGTTTATATGGTCAAGCCCTTTGAGCCAGAAGAACTCGTAGCCCAAGTTGAATCCTCGCTGAAACAAACTATCCGTTGGAAAGAACACCAAGCAAAAGGAGGCGAAAACGGTTCCCGTATCCAGGTTCCCTTCGATGTGCAATTAACCCCAACCGAACTGAAAGTAGTCCAGTTTGTCGCTAGGGGTTTAGCTAACCGGGAAATTGCTGAAGAACTAAATGTTAGTCAGCGCACGGTTGAAAGCCATGTGTCCAATATGTTGGGCAAAACCAATCTCCACAACCGCACTGAACTAGCGCGGTGGGCGATTGAAAATCAAATGGCATAGCCGATTTTAGATTTTAGATTTTGGATTTTGGATTATTAATCTAAAATCCAAAATCCGAAATCGAAAATTGATTACCACCCATCTTCTTCAGGGCTGGATTGGTGCAAAACTTCTAAATCCAGTTCATCCAGGTAAGTTAGGGCGCTTTCAATCTGGGAAACAGTGCCCCGTAGTTCCAGATCGAAGCAGCTATATTGTGGCACGTTTGCGCTTACCTGAGCATCAGCAATAATGACTGTTACCCCATAGTGAGAAACCAGTCGTGAAATGACTGGTTCCTCCATGCAAGTCTTTATGAATGTGAACTTTGATGCGAGTTTGGGTGCGTCTATTATCTAAAATATCAGTATTAGATTTTACTTGTTTATTTGGAATTGCCATTCTAGCTTCCTACTCGACATAAAATCCCCTTTAGGCATTTCAAGAATTTTGAATCCTTGCTCACCATATTCTTCTTCCATACCGAGTAGAAACAATGGAGAGTGAGATGTAATAATAAATTGAACTTTAGGAAATAGTTTTAATAATTTTGGTAAAACGTTATATTGTAATTCTGTATGTAAGTGAACGTCAATTTCATCAATAATTACAATTCCTTCAATATCTGTTAAATTGATACTTTTATATATATCTCCCTTGTCAGCGTAACGAATTATTGTCGCAAACATATTAAATAGTATAGACTGACCGGAAGATAGAGCATCTAAACTAGGAATAGCTCTCAAATTGTCTTTAACAATACATAAACGAAATTGATTAGTACTTCGATAATTAACTGCAAATTTAGCTGAATTATCTTGAAGCACCTGCTTTAAAAGAATTTCAACATTCTGTCGGCTTTGATTTAATAAAACTTTGTCATTTACATTTCCTTTAAAACTTAACTTACCTTCAACATCTTCAATTTCTATCATGCAATCAAGGAAAACATCAAGTAACCAAATTTTATTTTCTTGCACACTACTCTCAATAAAAATCGGCTTACCCAGTCTCTCGGCAAACTTTGGCTCGATAATAAATTTTAACTCATCAGATAGACTGTGGCGGTTCAACCAGTGTGGAAGTTCTTTTCGACTTGGAGGAAAGTAACAAATAGCATTTGTTCTAAAAAAATCTTCAAAAGCTTTTTTATCTTCTGGTGCAATCAATTTCTGATTTTCATCTATAGTCCATGATGCTACAGATTGAAATCGCTCTCGTCTATTTTCATTATATGTATTAGGATCAAGATTTCCAGATTTATCCACGTAGCAGTATTTTTTATCATTTTTGGAAAATTCTAGTAACCCAATACTATATTCTGAATATACTTTCTGATTTATACCACCTGTTATCTTGAAATATGGAGAATACATGGGTTGTTGCCCAACTAATATATCTTGATAAGCAGTTTTAGCAAATTTAGTTAGTGCATCAACAATATATGAAATAAATATGCTTCTCCCCGAACCATTGATCCCAACTAAAACCAAAGGCTGAGGTTTTCCATCGTCATTAAATGGCAAACTTATATCTAGATTTGCAATTGGTCCTGCGTTTTCAAGTCGATATTCTGTCAAATACATTTTGATGCTATCCCCAGACTAAATTCTAAAAATACCTCAAAAAATTTTCCTCAATAGAAAATAAAGTTGACACAAAGCATTTACTAGGTTAACGTGGCTAATTTACTATCTTATTTCCTGACTTAGAGATAATAAATATACCTCTAATTATTACCTTTAAGCAAGATAGTGAGGCAAATTACCTCGTTTATCTCGGCAAATAGAGCCTTAGAAGTGGAGCACTGATACCTTGTATACTTGCTGCGATAATGGTATGGGGACTAACAGCATTTGCCCGATCAATTTGCACTACTACAACAGGTCTAATCCCTGCTTGTTCTGTACCGATAACAAGATTTAGATTACACAAAACTACATCTTTTCTTGAGATATCTACCACTGGATTTCTCCACGCGCCAAGCGTTCTTCATAATCTTCTAAATTAGATAAATATTCTAAAAAATCTGATTCTACTATTTCTAACGACTCGCTAAACTGAAGCCATAGTTCCCAGTTCTTACCGCTATGCTTCATTAATAGGATGTCGATAAAATCACTTACTTCCTGAACTAAAGCCTCTGGCATCTGCCGGATTTTACCAATGGTTTGGTCTTGTATGCTCATGATAAATCTTCTTAGATGGATTTCTCTTTATCCACAAAAGTCAAAAACCTGGCGATTATAAATAGCCAGGTCTAAAATTTAAACTAAAACTCAGCACTCTGCGGTGTACGGGGAAAGGGAATCACATCACGAATATTTCCCATACCAGTCATAAATTGCACGAGTCGTTCAAAACCTAGTCCAAAACCAGCATGGGGAACAGTACCGTAACGACGTAAATCGAGATACCACCACAACTCTTCTGGGTTTAATCCTTGCGCTAATACGCGGCGTTCTAGAACTTCTAGGCGTTCTTCTCGCTGCGAACCGCCGACAATTTCGCCAATTTTAGGTGCAAGAATATCCATTGCGCGGACGGTTTTTTCATCGTCATTCAAACGCATATAAAAAGCTTTGATTTGCGCTGGGTAATCTGTAACGATCGCAGGCTTCTTGAAAAGCTGTTCAGCTAAGTAGCGTTCGTGTTCTGATTGTAAATCTAAACCCCAACTCACAGGATATTCAAATTTAACATCAGCTTTTTCTAAAAGTTTGATCGCTTCTGTATAAGTTAAGCGCTCAAACTGATTATTAATAATATTTTCGGCTGTTGCTAACACAGATTTATCAATGCGTTCATTGAAAAATTCCATATCTTCTGGGCAAGTTTCCAACACATATTTAAAAATGTGTTTGAGAAACGCCTCGGCTAAATCCATATCGCCTTCTAGGTCACAAAAAGCCATTTCTGGCTCAACCATCCAAAATTCTGCTAAGTGGCGGGAGGTATTGGAATTTTCTGCACGGAAGGTAGGGCCAAAGGTGTAGACGTTAGAAAACGCCATCGCCATAACTTCTGCTTCCAACTGGCCGCTAACTGTTAAATATGTGGGTTTCGCAAAAAAGTCTTGGCTGTAATCTACTGCTTGGTTTTCTGTGCGCGGAATATTCTTTAAATCCAAACTTGTAACGCTAAAAAGTTCACCCGCACCTTCGCAGTCGCTAGCAGTGATGATCGGTGTGTGTACCCACAAAAAGCCTCTTTCGTGGAAAAATTGGTGAATTGCTGTCGAACAAGCATTTCTGACGCGGAAAACTGCACCAAATGAATTGGTACGCGATCGCAAATGTCCAATAGTTCGCAGAAACTCAAAGGAATGACGTTTCTTTTGCAGGGGATATGTATCGGGATCAGCTTCTCCGTAAACTTTTACTGTCTCGGCTTTCAACTCAATCCGCTGTCCTTTTCCAAGCGAAGCTACTAGTACTCCTGTCACCTCAACAGCAGCACCTGTATTTAGTTTTTTCAATATAGCTTCATAGTCTGGCAAATTCTGATTAATGACGACTTGCAAATTAGCTAGTGATGAGCCGTCATTGACTTCAATAAAAGCAAACCCTTTGGACTCGCGTTTCGTCCGCACCCAGCCTTGCACTTGGAGAGACTCATCAGGTTGACCACTTCGCAATATTTCTGCAATCCGTCGATTTACCATATTTATCCAGCATAAGACTTTAATATCCAGCCTATGATAACGCCCATTCCACCAAAGCGGACGACTTGCCAGAAAGGTTTTTTGAGGCTACGCCAAGAAAATAACTGGCTTTCTAAGTTTAGTTCTAGCATTTCCAACTGCTGTTGAATTTGCCGTAACTCTGCTTTGATTTCTGGTGTCTGAGATTTATTGTGCTTCAGTTTATCTCGGTGCTGTTGCCATTGTGCCTGTTGTTGGCGATCACGCTGCACTTGATCATAACGTTCTTTTAAGGACAGGAGCGATCGCTCTACTTCCTCTAGTTCTTGTTCAAAATCTGGTTCGGGATTTTCTGCTGACGACTGTGATTGTTTAGACGGCTTCATTTACAAGTAGTACAGTAGAAGTAAATGCAAATGTGCCAATAGTTATGTCCCAATCTACCCAGCTGCCTCAAACCAGTCAACTGAATGAACTTAGTACTCTGGAACTAGCTCAAGCCCTTATGGAAAGACTAAGCATTTCCCCTAACGATTGGCATCGCCTCAAGTCTAACCGCAATTCCCGCGCTAATGAACAAGTGGCAGCAGCTATTGTGTATCTTTTAAAGAATCAGCCACAAGAAGCTCAAGCTAGATTAGAACAAGCAGTCGGTTGGTTAGATCGCTCTATTTCTGCCCCTCCCTGTCCGACTCATGGAAAAAGTTAAAAATTAGGAGTCAGGAGTTAAAAGTTTGAAATTCTTAACTCTTAACTCCTAACTCCTAACTTCTAAATAAACGACCGTCGCAGAGATAAACGGGGACGATTTTCCATTTGTTTACAAAGCCTCAATTCTGTGCCTTTGCGGTTCCACTCTACCTGATCAAAAATTTGATGGAGAAGACATAAACCACGACCACTTTCTGATTCATCTGGTGGTAAATAGTCTGTTGGTTCTTCTTCATTAGTAGATGAAGGAGTAAAGCCACTACCCTGGTCTGATATTATCCACCAATATTGATTATCTATTAAAGAAAAACGGACTACAACTGTTTTACTTGGATCAAGATTATTGCCATGTTTAGCTGCGTTTACTAGAGCTTCCTGAAGTCCTAGCCGCAATTCTGCTTGTAATCTTGGTGGAATTTCTGCCAACAGTAAATCTAATATTGGACAAAGATAGAGGGTTGAGGCAAAACTAATAGTGCCCCAATAACGTCCAACTGGACGGAGTGAAATAGTAATCACAAGAGAAACCCCATAGCTTTCAGTTAGCTAGACATCAGTTTGCTATTACAGGCACCCTGATAAAACTTGAGGTGGTCATGCTGCCTTCAAACTTGCGTCTTTAAAACTAAATTTTGAAAATGCTAGGGAGCATTGGCTGTATGTATGATTTGGGATTGTTTAGATATATAGCGGCTGAAATAAATTAGATAATCAAGTTAGCAACTTAAAAAGATGCTAATAATTTAATAGAGTATCGCTATACTCTGAGTTAATTGCCGATTTTTTATTTACACAATCCAATTCATATTTTTAAGAGCCTATGCAGCTTGAATTTATTTAAACAAAATGAATTCCTATTTTTAGCTTAATTCAATTTTAGCATCTTTGGTATGCAGTAAACTACAAATTTAAAATTTCAGTTTTTTTTAAAAGATTTAGTATCCTTGTCCAAATGTGATAGCACAAGAAAGGCGGCAGCTTCAACATGAGCAGTTTGAGGAAAAAAATCGGCAGGTTGTACCCGTGTGATAGTATATTGCCCATCTTGACAAAGCAATTTCAGGTCGCGGGCCAGGGTAGCTACTTTACAGCTAACGTAAACGATCCGAGATGGTTTCAATTGGCGTAAAGTGTCGATGACAGTGCGATCGCATCCCTTACGTGGCGGATCGAGTATTACTACTTCTGGTATTGTGCCCATTTTTGTCAGCAATTTCTCTACTGCCCCAACTTGGAATGTCACATTATCAATTCCGTTACACTGGGCATTCAAAATAGCTTGTTCTACTGCTGCTGGTTGCACTTCTAATCCTGTAGCTTGACGTACTTTTTTGGCGAGGGGTAAAGTTAAAGTCCCAATACCACAATAGGCATCAACTAGCAACTCATGCCCTTGAAGATTGAGTTCTGATTGAATTACCTGCAATAGAGCCTCTGCTGTTTCTGTATACACTTGGAAAAATGTATCTGGGCGCACTTGAAATTCCATTCCAGCAAATTTTTCACGCAGGTGGGGGACTCCAGCGATGCAACGGGTTTCTGATCCAAAGATAGCATTTGTGCGATCAGAGTTGCGATTGAGCGACACTCCCACTAACTGGGGATAGCGCTTTAACCATTCCTGGGCTTGAGTTTCAATTCTTGATAAATTCCAGTCCTTCACCACCAAAGTTAACAACATTTCTCCTGTGTGGCGGCCAATGCGTAAACCAAGATGGCGAATTTGTCCAAGGTGGCGCTGTTCGTCGTAAATTTGCCAACCCCGCTGTTGGATATCCTGCTTAACTTCGGCAAGCAAAGGATTTAACCGCGAGTCTTGGACTGGACATTGATTTAAGTTAATTAATTGGTGGCTACCTTTTTGGTAGTAACCAGCTTGTATCTGTCCTGTTGCCGCTCGCAACAGAGGATAGGTAGATTTATTCCGGTAGTTTAAAGCAGAAGGGGCGGCGAGTACCGAATCTACTGGTGGTTGGACAAAACCGCCAATGCGTTCTAAAGCTTGGATAACCTGATTTTGCTTGGCTACTAGCTGGTAATTATAATTAATATGCTGCCACTGGCAACCACCGCACTTGTCAGCCACAATACAACTAGGTCGTATCCGGTGGGGGGATGGTTCCAATAGCTGCTGGAGCTTCCCGTGGGCGTATTTGGGTTTAACATGTATCAAGCGCACAATCGCGCGATCGCCTGGGACAGTATCCGGGACAAACACCACACGTTCATCAGCGCGTCCCACACCATCGCCTGTATCACTCAGGTTGGCGATCGTCACTTCAATTAATTCACCCTGTTGCCAAACTATTTTAGTCATTAGTCATTAGTCATTAGTCATTAGTCATTAGTCATTAGTCATTAGTCATTAGTCATTAGTCATTGGGTATGGGGCATTGGTTTAGTTGTCCTCCCCTGCTTTCCCTGCACCCCTACCCCTTCATCCCCCTCATCTCCCCAAATAGATAAATTCAATACATAAGTAGCTCCTATCCCTTCACTTGTGTACCTCAGACTCGCTAAACTAACAGATAATATTTCAGGTGATTTCAATAATCATGACTGTAATTAGCCAAGTTATTCTCAAAGCCGACGATGAACTGCGTTATCCCAGCAGTGGCGAACTTAAAAATATCAAAGACTTTTTGCAAACCGGCGTACAACGGACGCGGATTGCAGCTTCCTTAGCTGAAAACGAAAAAAAGATAGTTCAGGAAGCAACCAAACAACTTTGGCAGAAGCGTCCTGACTTTATCTCCCCTGGAGGTAATGCTTATGGAGAACGCCAGCGTTCTCTATGCATCCGTGATTTTGGCTGGTACTTACGCCTAATTACCTATGGTGTACTTGCCGGCGACAAAGAGCCAATTGAGAAGATTGGTTTAATTGGCGTGCGGGAAATGTACAATTCATTGGGCGTTCCCGTGCCTGGAATGGTAGAAGCGATCAATTCCCTCAAAACAGCCTCCCTTAGCTTACTGAGTGCGGAAGACGCTGCCGAAGCAGCACCTTACTTTGATTACATCATTCAAGCGATGTCTTAATACAAAGTGTGTGCTAGTTCTAGGAGTATACTTCCGGTCTACTAGAGTGAGTGCAAGATATTAGCGCTCGATAGGCATAAGATCCCCAATTTGATCATATCCTCCCCACATTTGGTAGTGGCTCTGGCAAAATCTTTGTCAAGTTACCAACCAGTTGTGGGGAAATTTTATTGGGTATAGTTACTGACTGTCCGTTCGCTGATTTTTTGACATTTGCTCGAATTGAATAAAACCTATATCTGAATAAGGGTTTAAACTTTCGTAGACAATTTTTCATCTCCCTTTTTGTTTGGGATTTAGAGTTCAAATTAACTATTAAGTGGCAATGGCGTACCCGCCTGCTTTATAGCGATGTCTACGACGGGCTATGACGCTCGATTCGCCCTTGAGAGAAGACTCGCTAACACTTCTATACCAGACGCTGCGCGTAGCTTGCTTCCCCGTAGGGGTACGCTATTCTGGGAAAGCCTGAAACACCAATTCTGTGGTCAGTAAAAAAGAAAAGTCAAATCGAAATAAGCGAACGGACAGTAGTTATCGGGCATTTTTCAAAGGATGAAGGACATACGGACATAAAAAACCGACAGTCCTTGATTAAGGCTGTCGGCAATTAAGTGTGTTCCCTATTAATGACTCGGCTAGAGTTCAGTTGTCATTAATTATGCCTAGTTAGCCATCGCAGGGAGACGATCCTAATCATACATAAGTGTGATTGTCGTCACTTGATTGTTACAGCTAAACTGCATATACCCGAATAATCTCTGAGTTCCAGTGAATCTATGCAAGTTTAGAGCTAAGAGTATATACGCTCATAGATGCTTTTTCAGATGAAGAGCAAATAACACCATATTAGACACTCATGGGTTAAAACACGAGATAGAGGAATTAACAAACCTATGCCCCGTTTGCCAAAGTGCTGTAGTTAAAAGAGCTATCTGCAAAGATGAATTTCTCAAAGCCAGTCGTAGACAAGCTAATGGAGCTTCCATCATTGTTGAAACTGATATTGGCACTTTTAAGGGTATTGCCAGAAATCACACCAGATACAATGAGTTCAGAGCGATTGAAAGCGCCCAGATCGAGGGTGTCAAAACCGTCCCCACCATCAACAGTTGCTTCCCCGAAGCCTTTGAAGTAGTCATCCCCAGTGCCCAAAGCAATGTTGATGCCGCCACCGATAGAGACTTTTTGTTGAAGTCCATCTAGGATACTGGTGGCGATAAGAGAGTCATTGCCATCGCCAGTCTTGATGATTCCTTGTCCATAAATGCCATAGGCAGTACCACTAATTGTTGAAGATGCTTGTCCGGTAAGCTTGTCAGAACCATTGCCAGTATCAATTATTCCGTCGTTGAAGATGCCATAGGTGGTGGCGTTTTTTCCTGAACTGTTGCCATAACCGGTAATCGTGTCGTTGTCCGACCCTGTAGTGATCGTGCCGTCTTTAGTGTTCTGGATGCCAGTTCCAGCACCGCTGTCACCGATGCCACTGGCACTGATACCGCCGTTGCCGCCCTTGCCTGTGCCGATAATCGTGTCTTCTCCGTTTCCGGTATCTAGTTTGTTACTGTTGCTGATGCCGATCCCAGCACCGCCGTTGCCGGCGCCCCTGTCGGCGGCATCGCCGTTGCCGCCCTTCCCTGTGCCGATGATCGTGTCTTTTCCATCCCTAGTGTACAGTTCGCTACTGTTAGCGATGCCGATTCCAGCACCGGCTCTACCGGCGGCGAAGCTACCCTTGCCGCCGTTGCCACCAGTACCCATGCCTGTGATCGTGTCTTTTCCGTCCCCTGTATTCAGACTGCCACTGTTAACGATGCCGGTTCCAGTACCGCCGGAGCCGCTGACAGTCCCCTCACCGCCGGTGCTGCCGATACCGATGCCAGTGATCGTGTCTTCTCCGACTCCAGTATCAAATTCGCCACTATTACTAATACCTGTCCCGTCGCCGCCATCGCCGCCGTAGTAACCGCCAGTAGGTGTGCCGCCCTTCCCTGTGCCGATGATTGTGTCTTGTCCATTCCCTGTATTAATACTGCCACTGTTAACGATGCCTGTCCCGGTACCACCGCTACCACCATCGGTGCGGCCGATGCCGCGGATGCCGCCATCGCCGCCAGTGCCGTTGCCAGTGATCGTGTCGTTTCCGTCCCCTACATTAATACTGTCACTGTTAACAATGCCTGTCCCAGTATTGCCGTTGCCGCCATTGCGGCCGTTGCCGCCATTGCCGCCATTGCCGCCAGTACCGATGCCGGTGATCGTGTCGTTTCCGTCCTCTGCATTCAGGCTGCCACTGTTGTTGGCGATACCTGTCCCAGTACCACCGTCGCCAGGGCTGTCGCCGTTGCTGCCGTTGCCGCCAGTGCCGTTACCAGTGATCGTGTCTTTTCCGTCCCCTGCATTCAGACTGCCTCCATTGTTAGCGATGCCAGTTCCATTCTCGCCCTTACCGGAGGGATTGTTGCTGCTAGCACCCGTGCCCTTAATGCTGTCGTTCCCTGAGAGTGTACGAATCAAACCTCCAGTTAAAATATCAATACCAATTGCCGGTGATGCATTTAACTCTTCCCCAACTAAAATGTCAGTACCGGGGGTGCCGATGAAATTGGGTGGAACAGTAAGTCTAGCCATGATCAAAATCCTCTCAATTAGATTAGTAATCCAAGTTGCTAGTTACGCGGTAGTGCGATCGCACGTGACCACTTAAGCAACAAAATCCCCTCCAATCAGAAAATTCAGAGGGGCATATGTTAAATGAAACAATTGCGATCTATACTATCATCGACGACATACTGAAAACTATTGGACACCGTGAAGATATCCGTCCAGAGATAAGTAATGCAGAAATAATCACTACGGCACTGGTTGCGGCGATGTTTTTCTTTTGTTTATCACAGTAAGGCTTGTGACTATATGAGAGACCAGAAACTGACGCGAATAATGTTAGAAAAGTCATGATTTAATCGGAGATTAGATAAATTTATCAATGTTAATCAACGACTTGTTTCATCAAGTAGTAATGATACTCAAACAATTGGAGGATAATACGGAATATCTTTTAGACTCATTCCCCGTACCAATGTCTGACAATATTCGGATTTTTAATGTTAGGTTAATTTAATCAGAACAATTCAGGGGCTATATTGCTTCCAAAAAACGCTACTTCTACGGAGTTAGAGTCCAGTTGCTAACTAGGAAAACAGGTATTCCGGTCGAGTTTGCATTTTTACCTGGTAGTGCAAGCGATGTGCGTGCTTTGAATGCATTACCGTTGAATTTGCCACCTGAAAGTGAGGTATACGCAGACTCGGCTTATACTGATTACACTGCTGAGGATGATTTGAAACAATCAAGTCAAATTTAACTACAAGTCATACAAAAAAATAATTTCAAACGTCAATATCCAGCTTGAAATCAATATATTAAACAATATACTCGGCATTAGATTGAAACCGTTTTTAGTAGTATCACTTGTGTTTTCCCAAAATCAATTTATGCGGTCACATATGAAGGATTTTTACTGAAAATAGAAGCATTTATTTTTGCATTTACTGTTCGATAAACCTTGCTAAAAAAAGCAACAATTAATACTTAAAGCTAATTCAATATTTGTATTTTTGATCGAGTCGAAGTTGCGGTTGCACGTAGTGCCACTACAACTTCCGAGTGGGCGATCGCCTGAATCGACCGTTACCAAGCACCTGAAATTTTATAACCCGCAACTTGGATTAGTACGGTCGGTTTACTCATTTGGATGAGGTTTCTCAAACAAATTCCCGGAATCCTTTCTCCAAGAGCTATTCTGGGAATTGAGTCCGCTGTTGTAGGAGTCATTTCAGGCGAATGAAGTTCCAAGGAATTAATTAGATTCCAGGACATTAAACCCATATTCATCAGGTGCGATCGCGGAATCTGATTTTTTCTGCGTTGAATCTTTCTTGAGAAAACACCAGATAGAGTAATTAACAAACTCATGCCCCGTTTGCCAAAGTGCTGTAGCAGAAAGAGCTATCTGCAAAGAGAAATTTCTCAAAGCCAGTCGTAGACAAGCTAATGGAGTTTCCATTGTTATTAAAAGTGATGTTGGCACTTTTAAGGGGATTGCCAGAAGTCACACCAGATACCAAGAGTTCAGAGCGATTGAAAGCTCTCAGATCGAGGGTGTCAAAACCGTCCCCGCCATCAACAGTCGCTTCCCCGAATCCTTTGAAGTAGTCATCGCCAGTGCCCAGAGCAATCTTGATGCCGCCACCGATAGAGACTTTCTGCTGGACTCCATCTAAGATACTGGTGGCGATAAGAGAGTCATTCCCATCGCCAGTCTTGATGATTCCTTGTCCATAAATGCCATAGGCAGTAACACCAATTGTTGCTGTAGCCTGGCCGGTAAGCTTGTCAGAACCATTGCCAGTATCAATTATTCCATCGTTGAATATGCCATAGGAGGTGCTGTTTACTCCATAAGTGTTCCCATAACCAGTAATCGTGTCCTTGCCCCACCCTGTAGTGATAGTGCCGTCTTTAATGTTCTGGATACCGATTCCAGCACCGCTGTCGCCCTCGCCGGCGATACCACTGCCGCCATCGCCGCCAATACCAGTGCCGATGATCGTGTCTTCACCGTTTTCTGTATCAAGTTTGCCACTATTGCTGAAGCCGATTCCAGTACCGCCATCGCCGACTGCGAAGGCCTCGCCACCGATGCCGCCAGTACCTTTACCGGTGATCGTGTCATTTGCGTCCCCTGCATTCAGACTGCCAGTGTTAACGATGCCGGTTGCATTACCACCATCGCCAGGAGCGTAGTCAAAATCCTGACTACCGATGCCGCCAGTAGCTGTACCGGAGATCGCGTCTTTTCCATTTCCTGTATTCAGACTGCCACGGTTGGCTATGCCAATCGCATTCCCACCCCTAATGGAGTCGCCGATGCCTATGCGGCCAGCACCCGTGCCCTCAACGATGTCATTCCCTGAGCGCGGACTAATAAAACCTCCAGTTAAAATATCAATACCTATTGCTGGAGATGCATTTAACTGTTCTCCGACCAGAGTGTCAGAACCGGCGGTGCCGATAAAATTGGGTGGAACGGTAAGTCTAGGCATGATCAAAATCCTCTCAATTAGGTTAGTACGGTCGGTTTGTTTCTTAAACAAATTCCTGGAATCCTTTCTCCAAGAGATATTTAGTGATTTAGTTCGCTGTTGTAGGAATCATTTTATCTGGATGAAGTTCCAAGGAATTAATTAGATTGCAGGGGATTAAATCCACATTTATCAGGTGCGATCGCATCTGATAATTTTTCTGCCTTATAATGAGTCATTTGACAGACTAATAGTCATTTCCATAATCTGGAAATCACTTATGCACGTTACAAGGAAAGAAAATTTTATTACTTCGTAATCATTAGTACAATTACCAATATTTTAGGATTTAATACAATCTATCTTTAGACGTATTACAATATTTATCTTTAGGGACTTGCAATTAAAAAAATACCCAAGTTGTAGGGGTATAGCATCCACAGACTTTCGGTGAAACAGATATTTAATCGGTGCTGTTCCCCTACTTGTTCGATAACAGGACTTACGCCAAAAGGCAGTGAAAGCCTTGATTTACATAGGGGCAATTCATGTAGACGCATACTCCTACGGAAAAGCAAGCTACGCAAAGCGTCTCGTAGAGAAGCGGCTTAAGGCAGGGTATTGCCCCTATATTTCGTACTTGATGCGTAAGTTCTAGATAAATTATTCTTTGAAAGTCCCTAAGTAGATTTATTTATTCAGCCGATCTGTAGCATCTAGCGATGAACAATCCTATATCTGCATTTAGAGGGCAAGTAAATCGATAGAATAATGCTCTGTACAATTGGTGCATTATTTCCATGACCGCCACATCTCCTGTTCCCTTTTCCCCCCAAGAAATCGCTGCTGAAGGTATAAAACCAGAAGAATACGCAGAAATTGTCCGTCGCTTAGGGCGTCATCCCAACAAAGCTGAACTGGGAATGTTTGGCGTAATGTGGTCAGAGCATTGCTGTTACAAAAATTCTCGACCTTTACTCAAACAGTTTCCTACAGAAGGGTTTCGCATCCTCGTAGGGCCTGGTGAAAATGCTGGGGTTGTAGATTTGGGTGACGGATTACAACTAGCCTTTAAGATTGAATCCCACAATCACCCTTCAGCTGTCGAACCCTTTCAGGGAGCGGCAACAGGAGTAGGAGGTATTCTCAGAGATATTTTTACAATGGGTGCGCGTCCCATTGCGATATTGAACTCGCTGCGCTTTGGTTCCCTCGAAGATGCTAAAACCCAAAGGTTATTTACTGGTGTGGTTTCAGGAATTGCCCATTATGGCAACTGTGTGGGAGTACCCACCGTTGGCGGCGAAGTTTACTTTGACTCTGCTTACTCTGGTAATCCTCTGGTGAACGTTATGGCACTAGGGTTGATGGAAACACCAGAAATCGTCAAATCTGGAGCATCTGGCTTAGGGAACCCCGTGCTTTATGTTGGTTCCACCACTGGGCGCGATGGCATGGGAGGCGCGAGTTTTGCTAGTGCAGAATTGAGCGAACAGTCAATGGATGACCGTCCTGCTGTGCAAGTGGGCGATCCATTTTTGGAAAAGTCGTTAATTGAAGCTTGTCTGGAGGCGTTTAAAACAGGTGCAGTTGTCGCCGCTCAGGATATGGGAGCAGCGGGAATCAGCTGTTCTACCTCAGAGATGGCCGCAAAAGGCGGTGTGGGAATTGAACTAGATTTAGATAAGATTCCTGTAAGGGAAACGGGGATGGTTCCCTATGAATATCTGCTTTCGGAATCTCAAGAACGGATGCTGTTCGTTGCCCACAAGGGGCGTGAGCAGGAGTTAATCGACATTTTTCACCGTTGGGGACTTCAAGCCGTTGTTGCCGGTACAGTCATAGCTGAACCGATCGTGCGGATTTTCTTCCAGGGTGAAGTAGCAGCAGAAATTCCCGCTGAAGCTTTGGCGGAAAATACCCCACTATATCACCGAGAGTTGTTGGCAGAAGTACCAGAATATGCGCGTCAAGCTTGGGAATGGACTGCTGATTCCTTACCTGATTGCACAACTACTGGAATAGAACTTCAAGGACGCCTGCAAACTTGGAATGATATTCTCTTAACTTTGCTCGATACACCCACGATCGCTTCTAAAAGCTGGGTATATCGTCAGTATGACCATCAAGTACAGAATAATACAGTAATCCTGCCAGGTGGTGCAGATGCCGCTGTTATCCGTTTGCGCCCCCTAGAAAAAATCCCCAATCTAAAATCTAAAATCCCAAATCTAAAATTAGGGGTGGCAGCAACGGTAGATTGCAATCCTCGTTATGTTTATCTTGATCCTTACGAGGGAGCTAAGGCAGTGGTAACAGAAGCTGCACGCAATCTTAGCTGTGTGGGTGCAGAACCTCTGGCGGTGACAGATAACTTGAATTTTGGCTCTCCAGAAAAACCGATTGGTTACTGGCAATTGGCAGAAGCTTGTCGCGGTTTGGCAGAAGCTTGTCGAGAATTGGCGACACCCGTCACAGGCGGAAATGTCTCTTTATACAATGAAACCCTCGATTCCCAAGGCATTCCCCAACCCATTTATCCCACTCCTGTTGTAGGTATGGTAGGCTTGATTCCCGATATAACCAAAATTTGTGGTCAAGGTTGGCAAGCATCCGGCGATGTGATTTATCTTCTCGGATTACCTCTGGCATCCAAAATCAGTTTAGGAGCATCCGAGTATTTAGCCACTATCTACAGTACTGTTGCCGGAAAACCGCCACGGGTAGATTTCGACTTGGAACGCCGCGTCCAGAAAGTTTGTCGTGAAGGAATTCGTAATGGTTGGGTACGTTCAGCCCATGATTGTGCTGAGGGAGGGGTAGCGATCGCTCTAGCCGAATGTTGTATTGCTGGCAACCTTGGTGCCCAAATCAATTTAGAAATACAACCAACTCAGGCACTGCCTCGCCTTGATGAGGTGCTGTTTGCCGAAGGTGGTGCCAGGATTTTAGTTTCTGTAGCATCAGAACAACAAGAAATTTGGGAATCATACTTACAGGAACATCTGGGTCAAGAGGGGCAAAAACTGGGTATAGTTGGCAATTTTCAGACGGGTTTGGGGGTTTTCACTACTGATAACCAAGCCTTAATCAAAGTTAGGATCGAAGATATGAATGATCGCTATTCCCAGGCGATCGCCAGACGTCTCGCCATCCACACCACTACCCCTAGTTAAAGAAGTTAGGAGTTAAAGGTCAGGAGTTAGGAATAAAAAGCATAACTTCTCACTCCTCACTCTTTTATTAACGTCCCTGAGCACAATTACGGTACTGTTTTAATGGATGGTTAAAGATTTGTTAAGAACTCCGCTACTATCTATATAATCCCAGTGACTTGACTACCGATTTGAGATTTTGAATTTTAGATTTTGGATTGGGGGTGTTTCTTCTGGTTCATGTCTTGCTCCTAGTGAGCGAAACAAATTTAAAAATAGCACTCTCAAATCCCAAGCCGCATTCCTACTAGGGTGCGGTCAATCCAAAATTATAAATCTCAAATCCAAAATTGATTGACCCCCCCACCAGGAGCAAAGCTAGCATGATTTCTATTCATTCTGTCACTTCGGATGAATACCCAGAGCAGACCAACAACCCAATCAATAGTCATGAAAATCAGCCTGACAAGCCAGAAGAAGCTTGCGGTGTTTTTGGCATCTACGCACCAGCAGAAGACGTTGCTAAACTGACCTACTTTGGATTGTATGCCCTCCAGCATCGGGGTCAAGAATCAGCCGGTATTGCCACCTTTGAGGGTACACAAGTACATCTTTACAAAGATATGGGCTTGGTGTCTCAAGTTTTCAATGAATCCATCTTGGATGAATTGCCTGGTAGCCTTGCTGTTGGCCACACTCGTTATTCCACCACAGGTTCTAGTCGCAAAGTTAATGCCCAACCCGCAGTAGTGGAAACCCGTTTAGGTTCATTAGCATTAGCACATAATGGCAATTTAGTCAATACAGTGCAACTGCGTCAAGAGTTGCTTGAGAATAAATGTAACTTAGTCACGACAACAGACTCAGAAATGATCGCTTTTGCGATCGCACAAGCGATAAATGCTGGCGCAGATTGGCTAGAAGGTGCAATTCAGGCATTTCACCGTTGCCAAGGAGCCTTTAGTTTAGTCATTGGCACTTCCAGTGGCGTTATGGGTGTCCGTGATCCTAATGGCATTCGCCCCCTAGTAATTGGGACTTTAGCTGGTAATCCAGTTCGTTACGTTTTGGCTTCCGAGACTTGTGGTTTAGATATAATTGGAGCCGAATACCTGCGAGACGTAGAACCAGGTGAATTAGTTTGGATTACTGAAGAAGGTTTGGCTTCCTATCATTGGAGTCAACAGCCCCAGCGGAAATTGTGTATCTTTGAGATGATTTACTTTGCCCGCCCTGATAGTGTCATGCACAACGAGAGTTTGTACAGCTACCGAATGCGGTTAGGGCGGCAACTAGCAGCAGAGTCTTTTGTAGATGCCGATATTGTTTTTGGTGTTCCTGATTCTGGTATACCTGCTGCTATTGGATTTTCCCAAGCGTCTGGTGTATCCTACGCCGAAGGTCTGATTAAAAATCGCTATGTTGGGCGAACTTTCATTCAGCCAACTCAAACCATGCGCGAGTTGGGTATCCGGATGAAACTCAACCCCCTCAAAGATGTGCTGGCGGGTAAACGAGTGATCATCGTAGACGACTCGATTGTCCGGGGTACTACCAGCCGTAAATTGGTCAAAACCTTGCGTGATGCTGGTGCAGTAGAGGTACATATGCGAATTTCCTCCCCGCCAGTAACTCATCCCTGCTTTTATGGCATCGATACCGATTCTCAGGATCAGCTGATTGCTGCTACCAAGTCAGTAGCGGAAATTGCCAAGCAACTGGAAGTAGACAGCCTCGCCTATCTCAGTTGGCAGGGAATGTTAGAAGCAACACGAGAAGACACCAATAGTTTTTGCTCTGCCTGCTTCACCGGAGATTATCCCGTAGCGATTCCTGAGCAAGTGAAGCGTTCTAAGTTGAGTTTAGAAAAGGTAATAGTGTAGGGGCTGGGGCTATTAAAAAGATGAGGGAGATGCGAGAATAGGAGGAACAAGGGGTGAATAATAACTCCTAACTTGTAACTCTGCCAATTTTAGATTTTGAATTCTTCCTTCAATCCAAAATTCAAAATCTAAAATCCAAAATTGAATGACTCCTAACTAATGTCCCATTTCCACTGCGGCTAAAATAGGTAAATCCCCTAACAAAGATAGTTTATGAACCAGCCTATATCTGAGAGAGTGCGCTGGACTACCGCCGATTTAGAGTTGTTTCCAGATAACGGGAACCGCTATGAAATTATTGACGGAGAATTGTTTGTGACCAGAGCGTCTCACTGGAATCATCAAAAAACTTGTGTCAGAATTAGCACTTCCTTAGATACTTGGTCACAGGCTACTGGTTTGGGAGAAGTTGTGACTGCTCCAGGCATAATTTTTGGCGATAATGATAATGTGATTCCCGATGTGGTTTGGGCTAGCAATGAGAGATTGCCCCTACTTTTGGACGAAGCGGGGCATTTGACTGGTGCGCCAGAACTGGTAGTAGAGGTGCTATCTGCCGGGAGTGAAAATGAAAAGCGGGACAGGGAATTTAAACTAAAACTTTACTCAGCAAGAGGTGTCAGAGAATATTGGATTGTAGATTGGCGCAAGCAACAGGTGGAAGTTTATCGACGTGAACAAGCGAGTTTAAAGTTAGTTGCTACGTTGTTCAATGGTGATCAATTGAATTCACCGATATTGCCTGATTTTACTTGTGCGATCACATCCTTATTTACTTAACACAATAGCAAGTGGTGTTGTTTGACGTGGGAGGTAAGTTATGGACGTTGAAAAACTGTTGGAAAGGTATGCTGCTGGAAAGAGAGATTTCAGTGGAATTGATTTGAGTGGGGCTAAACTGAGTGGGTTTGATCTCAGAGACATCAATTTGAGCGAATTGAATAATAAAAAATACAAGTGCGATCGCTCCCCTCGCTAGTTGAGGAACGAAACCCAACATTCATTACCGATATCCAATTAACAAATAGAAAGTACAGCTTAACTGTGCTGTAAAAACTCAACTTTGGGCAATAACGGGTCAGTCACAATACCCACACCGCTAAAACCCCAGCGTTTGAGCAAGTTTCCCAACTGTGTGCGCGCAATAGATTCTACAGCAAAGCGATTTGCTACTTCTGCCGCATGGGTGTTGAGATAGCTTAAGGCATCAAAGTTTTCCTGAAACAGTAATAAATAACCTGATGTTTCGGCGTCAGGACGAGCTATGAGATAATTCCCGTCAGTTTTTGAGCGCACCAAGTAATAGACTTCGGACAGCATGGAGATGATAGAGATAAGGGAGATGAAGGGGCAGGGGGGCAGGGGGGCAGGGGAAGCAGGGGAGGACAACTAAACCAATGCCCCATACCCAATGACTAATGACCAATGACTAATAACTAATTGAGATTTTCTAGGCGAATGCGTGGATCGGCTGCTTTTAACATTAAGTCGGCAATTAAATTACCAGCAATCAGCAACACTGCGCCCATTACCAAGCTTGCCATTAATAAATATAAATCTTGAGCTTGTAAAGCCTGTAGAGTCAACCTCCCTAAACCGGGCCAGTTGAAGTAAAATTCGGCAATGAAGGCACCGCTTAATAAACCAGCTAATTCAAAACCCAATAAGGTAATCAAGGGATTTATCGCATTGCGGAGAGCATGAACGTAGATAACGCGGTTTTCTGGTAGACCTTTGGCACGAGCCGTTTGGATGTAATCTTGACGCAGCACATCCAATAATTCGCCACGAGTGATGCGTTGTAAACCAGCAAAACTAGTAATTGAGAGGGCGATCGTGGGTAAAATCATGTGCCAGCCGATATCTAAGATTTTGCCAAACCACGTCAGTTCTGAGTAATAGATGCTAGTCATGCTACCCACTGGGAATAAGGGCGAGGTGCGTTGGGCGAAAACCAGCAGCGCTAAGACAGTGATGAAAACAGGAAAACCTTGTCCGGCATAACTAATCACCTGTAAAAACCTGTCTGATAGCTTATTTTGGTTAACAGCGGCAAAGATCCCTAGAGGGATGGCGATCGCCCATGTGACAATTAAAGATGCGATCGCTAATAGCAAAGTCGCTGGTACCCGTTCCCACAACAGCGATGCCACTGAACGTTGATAAATAAAACTCGTGCCAAAATCCCCTTTTGTCAAGATTCGCCATATCCACAGCCAAAATTGCTCTGGCCAAGACTTATCCAGACCAAACTGCCGCTTGATTTCCTCAATTCTTTCTGGGGATATCTTTGGGTTTTGCCGCAGCGTATCTACATAATCACCAGGAGCGAGTTGAATAATGAAAAACGACAACGCTGACGCCAAAAACAAAGTCAGTAGTGCCTGTAATAGCCGCTTTGCCACATAAACAAAAGTTTCGCTCGTGATTAGCCTGATCAGCCAATCCCGACCTGTTTCCAAGGAAATTCTCGTAGATGTCATTTGTCCTTTGTCCTTTGTCCTTCGTCATTTGTCATTTGTCCTTCGTCATTTGTTGTTTGCTAATGACTAATGACTAATGACTAATGACTAATGACTAATATTCAATTAGAGAGATAATCGGCACGTCCGGCAGATATTTACGCCCTTGTAAATCCCGTAGCTCGATAATAAACCCAAACCCCACCAGTTCGCAGCCAATTTTCTGTACTAACTTTGCTGTTGCATTAGCAGTTCCACCCGTGGCAATCAAATCGTCCACAATCAGAACTCGGCTACCTTGGTGTAAAGCGTCTTGATGCACTTCCAGGCAGTCTGTACCATACTCTAGTTCATATTCAATTGAGTGAACCGCTGCTGGTAACTTCCCTCTTTTGCGGACGGGAATAAAACCAGCTCCTAATTTATAAGCCAGAGGTGAGCCAAAAATGAATCCCCTCGACTCTATACCAATGACATAATCTGCCGTTATCCCAGCTTCATGGCATTTTTGTGTTAAAAAGTCAATAGTATAGCGCAGTCCCTCTGGATCGCGCAGCAGCGTAGTAATATCCCGAAATAAAATTCCGGGTTTGGGAAAATCTGGGATGTCACGAACGAGAGACTTCAAATCCATAAAATAGGGATTAGAGAATGGGGCATGGGAAATGCGGCATGGAGAGTGGGGAAGCAGGGGAAGCAGGGGAAGCAGGGGAAGCAGGGGAAGCAAGGGAAGAATAACTATTGATTATTGACAAATGCCCAATGCCCAATGCTCAATGCCCAATACTTCTCTACGAGAGGCTACTTCTCTGCGAGAGGCTGCGCCAACGGCTACGCTCAGCACAAGTGCGCCAACGACTACGGCTCCATCGAGCGTTCGCGTAGCGTCTCGTAGAGAAGTCGAGATGCACAGTACAAGTGCCCAATGTCCAATGCCCAATTTCAGATACCTGAAAAATCGTACACTATAATGTCATACGCTGGGGGTCGAGGCTGAAACTTCGCCCTTGATTGACGATAATTAGAATCTAAACCAAGCTAGAAAAGGGATTGCACTAATAAATGAGGTGAATTAACTGATGTTTTAAAACTTTGATTTCAATATAGGGAAACCTTTGAGTAGAAAGAGTTAACTAATGTATATATCAGGTAGTCATGCGACTGCTACAAGTCTAATGTTCAAGTCTTGGCTACCGATCTTAAATTTGTTTTATCTAGTCTGTTGGAACCGCACAAGGTATTTATAGAATGAATGTCTCAGCAAGTTTAACGCCGTTCAACAGTCCAATCCAAGAGTCATTGCCGATGGTTCTGGACACTTTACCAGATCCTGCGATCGCTTCCAAAACGTGTCCTCGGAGAACTCGGTTGCAAATTGACCTGATTTTATTGGCAATTGAAGCTTTAGAGCTTGGTGGTTCGGAAGCAATCCTGGCTTTTGCTCAAGAGTTGGATCTTAAAGGAATTGTTAAAGACAGGGTGAATTTATGGCGGATGCGTAGTTCTAACCCGCTACGAAGAGCGCACATGCGCCGTCCCTTAACTATCATGGAAGCAAAAGCTCTGGTGGTTATTGCTTGCTACATAGCGCGGCGTTTAACTGTTGTCATCCGCCAGTTACTAATGATATGTCAACAAATGGAAGAAAAACAGATTCCATTAGAACAGAATTTGCGGCTATCTAATTATTTAGAGCGGTTTAGAGCGCATTTTAAGAGCCGGATGAATGCTCGACGTTCTGGTGTACTAGCATTAACTTCCGATGAAAAATTAGATGAGCTAGCGATAAATTTGTTAGGACAACTACTATTTTGTACTGGTACAGCTGGAATGCAGCGGTTCTGGATTAGTCTTTTTGACGGTGAAGTGGAATGAATATTCAACGTAAGTACAGTCTACCTAATTGTACACTGCTTTTAGAAGGGTTAAGTGATGTCACTAGGGCTGCACACTTCCAAGAAATGCGCCCAGAATTATCAATATTGGTAAATGCAGAATGCTATTTATCTGGTTACAATCAACCCCTAACGGGAGGGCGGGAATTTTTTGAAAGTTTGGTGAGGGCTGTTAGTGGCTATGCCCAAGAATTTTTAAGTAGTGTACCCAATCCGCAAGCACACAACCAGGAATCGGAGCTAGTAGAGTTTCAGAAGGTTGACAGCAACCGACACAGGCTAATTATACATTCAGAAGGTGCACCAGAGGGGTTCGAGCACTCTAACAATTCCAAACGTCCGCCTATTGAAATAGATTTGAATACGGTGCAGTTGTTTGATTTGGTGGAAGCAGTGGATCAGTTTTTTGCTGATACCCAAACTTTACCAGAACTTTCTTTAGAACTACAACCAGTTACTAGACACTATGGCGGTGCTAGTCAGGCTTTGATTAGGCAGGCTGTACCTGCTGCTGTGGGAGTATCAACTTTAGCAGTAGCAGCGATCGCCTTTAACTTGATTCCACCTCCTCAAATACGTCCACCGCAGCCTAAAGCAGATCAGCAAACTAGCTCTACAACAAAAAGCATCACTCCTCCAGCATCAGCGGCTGCCACTCCCATAGTCGCTGCAACGCCTACACCAACGCCCACAGCTAGTGCAAAGCCAGCAGTTAAAGATTTAGAAGCACTTTTAAATACAGTTTCGGAAATTACTGATCCATCCCAGTTGCGTGCATTGAATCGCCAAGTGTATAATCAAATTCATCCAGCTTGGACTAATCGCTCAGGATTACAACAGGATTTGATTTATCGTCTAGGTGTAGCTGCGGATGGGGCGATTGTCGGTTATAAAGCCGTGAATAAAGAGGCGAATCTAGGAGTGGGGCAAACTCCTCTGCCTAACCTACTTTACAATTCTGCTAACCGCGCTCCGATTTCTAATGAACCAATTGCTCAATTTAGAGTAGTATTTACTACACAAAGTGTGCTAGAAGTTAGCCCTTGGCGTGGATATGCTAGCACACCAGATGTAGTCGGCGCAAAAATTACTGACTCTAATATAGTCAAAGGTTTAAACCAAAAGCTTTATAGTACAGTTCGCCAAACCTGGAGTGGTACTCCCACATTTACGCGAGATTTGAAATATCGGGTAGCGGTCAACAAAGATGGTGTAATTGCTGACTATGAACCACTCAACCAAGTCGCTTTTGACTATTTCCGAGAAACACCCCTTCCCAAGATGTTCAACGCTATCTACGGTTCCAATGTAGCAGCTCCCAACGATAAAGAACCTCTGGCTCACTTCCAAGTGATATTCAAGCCTAACGGCAAACTGGAAGTCACTCCTTGGGAGGGATATCAGTGATTGGGCATTGGGCATGGGGCATGGAGAAGAAAATTAAGTTTCTATTGCCTATTGCCTATAGATTTTAGATAAGCATTGAGCTTGGGTAATAGTTCATCAAGAATTGGTTTAAATCTGCTTACCTGTTCATTTGTCAATAACTGTCTGGCGTAGGCTAATTTTAACCAGCTGATAGTTTCATATAAAGACCCTCTTGCAATCTTGACAAAACGTCGATTGTCTTGATCGTTGTACCTACCTCTACCTTCTGCGATGTTCGCACAAATACTAACCCAAGTTGCTAGTTATTTGACAAAGCGATGTCTACGAGGGGCTACGCCTACGCAAAAGCAATAAAATCCCCTCCAGTTAGAAAAGTACTCCAGGGAGTATGCTAAATGAAATAATTACCGTCTATGCTATCATCGATGACCTGCTCAAGGCGATTGGGCATAGTGAAGACTGTCAAAGACAGGTGAGCGATGCTGAAATTATTACAACGCTAATAACCGCAGCGATGTTCAATGATTGCAACCAGACTAAAGCCTGCGAGTACATGAAAGACCATCATCTAATTGCCAACATGTTAGAAAAATCGCGCTGGAATCGGCGAGTATACGAGATATCAATGCTGATAAACGATTTATTTGATCAAATGGGAATGATACTAAAATAAGTTAGTGACTGTACTGAATATTTTTTAGAATCAGCTTCTAGCTTTACGTATAGTAAGGCTGTTGAAGAGTCACCAAAGAGCGTATAAAAGCGAATCCCTCTTTATAGAGAGGGATTAGGTCGATTGGGTGTTAGGGATTAGCAAAGGTGGAGGTGGATTTTTGACTGCTAGTCTAAATTACTTGCTTTCTCAACTGCTACCTTTAACTCTTCAAAAGTAATACTACCATCTTTGTCTGAATCATACTGTACTAGTAACTCCTGGGGACTACTGGTATTTGTTTCTGATGAGATAATTGCACTTAAGCCAGGACTTAAAAAAAGATCATTAATGGAGACTTTGCCGTCATGATCGCTATCTAAGGTATTAAAAAGCAATTGAAGCTCTTGCTCGGTTGTCATAAGTTTCTATCTGAATTAGTTTTTCAATCTAATATCTCAAAATCTTGACAAAGACGCAAGGACAGTTAAGACAGTTAAGGTGTATGCTGTGATACAGGGTTTACAGTCTGACAATGAAAATCAATCGGCACGGACGCGCCAAGGTTCTAACGTAGTCAGAGATACAGCTAATTTTCAGTGATGGCTTAGACAACGACCGCGATGCCTGCGGCGGGCTATTCGGTATCGCACCTTGTTCAGCGTGTGTCTGTTCAGTCCTGCAAGAATCCGCGAAGCCTGTACCCTGTTGACTGATCTAAGGGAAGTGTTAGAGTTATGGTCATCAAGTCTGGTTTGATAATTTTGTACAATTCCTTTAACTGTGGCATGGCTTGGTGGCAGCTTTAAACTGCTGTAGCCGTATTAACCCAAGCTGCTAGTTATTTGAGAAAGCGATGTCTACGATGGTCATTGAGCGAAGTCGTTCGCGCAGCGTCTCGTAGAGAAGTGCGGGCTACGCCCACACAAAAGCAATAAAATCCCCTCCAGTTAGAAAAAACTCCAGGGAGTATGCTAAATGAAATAATTACCGTCTATAAAATGTCGTGTGCGGCGAACCTTGAGGTGAAAAGCATTCCTCTGTCTGATAACCCGCAACTTGGGTTACTATCAGCAGACCGAACAATTTGCTAGCCCAGTGTATCTTTAGTGAAATTGTCCCATCCTTGAACAATACGCCAAATTTCATTAGCTAGCTTTTGGGCGAGTTGATAAACTTTTAGATCCTAAAAATCAGGTCTTCTCACAAAAGTCCATTGATCATTTATTGATCAATAGTTCCCAATCCTCATGCCCTATGCCCCATGCCCAATACTTCTGTACCTTGGGCTGCGCCCTAAGCGTAGCTATGCCGCAGGCTTTACGACTACGCTCAGGACAAGTGCCCAATGCCCAATTTACCTTGTAACCCGCCTCATATAATTCCCCCACAACTGAGCTGCTTGAGCGCTGCTACCAGATGTAGGGGCATTATTGTCATTTCCCAGCCAAACACCAGTTACAAGCCGCCGACTGGGGATAAAACCTATGAACCATAAGTCAACGTTTTTATCAGTCGTGCCAGTTTTACCAGCTTCCCCCAGTCCAATGGCAGCACTACGACCGGTACCTCTTGTGATTACACCGCGCATCAAACTTGTCATCTCATCGGCGACACCATTTGTCAGCACTCGTTTGTTGGCATCCGGATCTTGGTCAAAGGAGTAGATTACACGGCAGGTTTTTATATCATTGCGATCGCGGCAATCACCACTGTCTAAAATCCGGTTAATCGCATGGGGAGGATTCCACACACCACGATTGCCAATAGCGCCAAAAGCACCAGTCATTTCCAAAACATTGACGACACTTTGACCTAGTACCAAGCCAGGAACTGGATCAAGGGTTGACTTTATTCCCAAATTCTGTGCCATTGACACCACTTTATTCAGCCCGATTTCTCTGGCAACTCGTAGGGCGATCGGATTTTCTGAAAGAGCCAGCCCGGTGGCAATATCTAAACTAGTGTCAGCACCAGCACGACAGGGTTTGTAAGTAAACCCTTGCCAAGTTAAAGGGGCGCAAGAATAACTTTTTGATTCTGAAATTCCCTGTTGAATAGCGGCAGTATAAGTAAAGATTTTAAAGGTGGAACCTGGTTGTCTTTTGGCTTGAACAGCACGATTGAACTGACTTTTTTTGTAATCAGTGCCCCCTACCATTGCCAGGATGCTACCAGTACTGGAGTCAAGAGTCACCATCGCCCCTTGAGAAAAATTAAAATTTGCGCCACCGTTGTTGACTGAATTCCGTAACGCTGCTTCTGCTTGGCTCTGGATCGCTGGTTCAAGCTGGGTTTCAATGATATAGTTCCCTTCCTTTGCGGCTCCCTCCCCCAAGATTGATTCAAGTTCAGAGAAGACGTAACTGTAAAAATAAGGAGCGATCGTCTTAGCTTGCTGTTCACAGACTTTAGGACTAACTTGGACGGTGGAGCGTCTGGCTCGATTCGCATCCTCAGGTTTAATTTTGCCCATCTCCAGCAACCGCTTAATCACGCGATTCCGGTATTCAGCTGCTTCTAGCTTATTTGGCCCATTCCCACAAAAATCGAAAGCGTTGGGAGCTGGTAAAATTCCTACCAAGGTTGCTGCTTCTGCCAAAGTTAATTGTTTAGCCGACTTCTCAAAGTAATACCGGGATGCATCTTCAAAACCAGAGGTATCTCCCCCCAAAAAAACCCGATTTAAGTACATCAGCAAAATTTCATCTTTGCTGTAAAAGGTTTCTAGCTTCAGGGCGACAATTGCCTCTCGCAATTTGCGTCCAAGGGTATCCTGTCTCCCTACATACTCGCGGAACAAACTGCGGGCAACTTGCTGGGTAACAGTGCTGGCTCCTTGTTGGACATCTCCGCTGCGGCTATTGATCAACACGGCTCGTAAAATCCCCAGAGGGTCAACACCAAAGTGCCAGTAATAACGACTATCCTCTGAAGCCACCACCGCAGCAGGCAAATAAGGGCCAAATTCCTCTAATCGCTTTATATCTACGTGAGAGATAGTTCGAGGCTCTCTTAGCGGGGTGGCTCCATCACGAGCGTAAACAACTACTGGGGCGCGTGTAGCTGTAGGTAGAGGTTTAACTGAAAATTTCAGCCATTCGACGCCAATCACCAACGCTAACAGGGCACTGACACCGCCGACACTATAAGCTGTCCAACTTGCAGCTTTAACATACCAGGCTGGTGGATCGACGTATTGCAACCGCACAGAAGCGGCAAGTTCTGGGGGACCGAGGGTGAGAATATCCCCATGACGCAGTTCTAAAGAATTGACACGACGCTTGCCACGATAAATGCCATTGGTGGAGTTTTCGTCTTTGATGACGAAAACTGGTGTGCGCTGAGTAGAATTCCGCGATAGTGACAGGTGAATTTGGCTGACAACAGGGTTACGGATGACGATATCGCTGGATTTGGAACTACGACCTAGAATATAGCGATCGCCCAACAATGGATATACCTCTGCCTTATCCGCCCCCGCGTCCTGCACCCAGAGTTCCGGTACTTTAGCATTAGGCTTGAGCGCCAATTTAGAAAAATCGACCCTAGCTTGGATAGTATGTACCGCTTGAGTCAGTTGACCAAGTAACGTTTGTGGCTTTTGAGGGGGTTGGGGAAAACTCATCGGCTATTCACATCACACTTTTTAGTGAAGAATCGGGCGAATTACAATTTAGATGTTAGTCTTTCATCATTTTACTCATAAGCCAAAGCAGAAATTAACTATACGGGACTTACTGAGCTAATTTATACTAAAAATTAACTGGCAATCAGAATTAATTTGTGATTTTCGTCACTTATTTCCAGAGATACAAATTTTTATACATTCTCAAAAGCTTATTGCATCTACTATTACTAGTTCAATAACTACAAGAATAATTTTTTATTGTATTTTTAAACACTAATCATCAAGAAGCAACAGATTGAATTTTTACCGATTTTACAGAGCCACATATTCTGAAAAAAACCTAAATATCTTCATTTAGGAAGATTTTCTAAATCTTATTGTCTGTTTTAATGGGGCGAGTGTTCCGTTGAGGTTAATTTTAGAATGTTGGGAAAATCTCTGACCATGATTGGTACAGCTCTATCTTTGGCGCTCACCGCTAACATTGCTGTAGCCGAATCCAGTAAATCCCCCATAGCCCAATCCAGCAGCGACTCCACTAGTGCACCAACGGAAATTAAGATGTCGCCAGAAGGGATGAAAATTCTGTGCGAGTATTTTCCGCTCAACTCTCGCTGTCCCGGTGGCACAGCAGCCACGCCTAGCGCTCCTAGTAGCACTACGGTACCACCAGAAACCACGCCCAGTAGTACCACTACTCCAGATAGTACAACTGCACCAGGAACCAGACCAGGAACCAGAACACCACGTGGATCTAGCACTCCCGAAACCACTCCAGGATCAGGAACCATTACCCCATCTGAACCTAGCGCTCCTGGCAACTTAACTCCAGCACCAGGAAGCGTTACCCCAGATCAACCTGGCGCTCCTGGCAGCCCTACCCAACCAGGAAGCGTTACCCCAGATCAACCTGGCGTTCCTGGTAGCAATGTCGTACCAGGAAACCCAACTACACCTGAGTCTGGTACTACTGACACCAATCCCCAACCAGGAACCTCAACTTCACCTGAGTCTGGCACTCCTGGCAGCACTACCGAACCAGGAAATTCTCCCAGTACTCCAAGTTCGCCAAAAACTCCTAGCACAGGTAATTAAATTAAAAGCTGAGGCATAATCTGAATACTAGTTTGCTGTCAGCGATCGTCGGTGCATCTTGATATCTTCCACCAGTTATCCAAACTGGTGTAAGATCCCTGGCTGTGTTATTGGTATACAATAACTCAATTTAAAAGCTTGAACCCCACCATCATCGTTAAAGAATAAACGCAAATATACTGATTAGACAGTCAAGGTGTAAAATCACAAATCAAAATCGCTCGAACCTATAGATCAAGTCTTCGCATATAGGACTGAGCAAGGGTTTTAGTAATCAATAGTCTGGGATTAATCATCCCAGGCTTAATAGTTTAATGCGACCTGCCAGTTGAAGTCGGTGTTTTTTGCAATGAAGCAATTAACAGGCAAACAATACCGATACTAATAAATGAATCTGCCACATTAAATACAGCAAAGTTAATCAGGCGAAAGTCAAGAAAATCAACGACGTAGCCTAAAACAAAACGATCAATACCGTTGCCCATAGCTCCACCTAAAATCAAGCCATAGCCCAACTGATCCCACAAATTTAACGTTGGACCAAACAAAGCCAACGCTATCAATACTAAACTCACTCCTAAAGATAGCCAGCGCAACCACTCTACTTTCCCACTTAACAGACTAAAAGCAGCACCAGTGTTAGTGACATAGGTGAAGTGAAATATCCCAGGTAAGAGTGATAGTGTTTGCCCTAAGGTGAAGGTTTGCACTACCCAGTATTTTGTTATTTGGTCTAAGAAAAAAGCTATGAAGGCAGCGATCCAGAAAAGGCGATTTTTTAAACGCATGGCGAATTAGTCATTGGTCATTGGTCATTGGTCATTGGTCATTGGTCATTGGTCACTGGTCATTGGTCATTGGTCATTGGTCATCAGCTTTTGACAAATAACAAAGAACGAAAGACAATGAACTAATAAAACATTAAGTGACGCAATACATATGCTATTACAGTAACGGCACAGACCACAGTTAGTTGCCCTGGTAGTGCAAACCAGGAGTATCTGAGGATTGCTTGCATCAAGGGTAGATTTTCCGTGCCTTTCCACTGAAAAATATAGCTAATAATCAAATAAGTAATACCGCATAGGTGGAGAGTTAACAAGCCACAGATGCAACTAAAGGCGAGAGTTTCTAGTCGAGGTCTAGCTTTAAAAGCGAACAAGCCACAAATCCAAGCTCCAGGAATAAAGCCTAGTAGATAGCCAAACTGAGATAGCTTGATATAACCAATACCGCCGCCATCGGCAAATACAGGTAATAAGGTTAACCCCATTACTAAATAGGCAATTTGCGAGAGCGCACCGGCATTTTTGCCCCCTAAACAACCCACCAACAGTACTGCGCCAATTTGAAAAGTGACACCTAAAGAAAAAGTCTGAATTCCGTGCTTACTCCAACTCCAAGGTAAGGTGATGCCATAAGCTTCTAGGAAATTGCCCCCCATTGTCAGGAGTAAGCCAATCATGGACCATAGTAATTGATTGGAAGCAGCAAACATTTATCAGGCAACCAAGGAAAGGCAAAAGGGAAAACCAACAGGAACCAGTATAAACATTAATATTGAAATGAAATTTGTGCTGATATCTTAAGAACTAGCATATTTGATTTTGCTTTTTTGGTATGTAATTTTTCAGTTCTGCGAATTGCGGCTTAGGTGTCTATTACCTGATTTTATTGACTGAGGCGGGTTCTGATTGTGGTATTTGACCGAAAATATGGTAAAATATATATCAGCTAGTTCAGTATTTATACTAACTTCTCAGAGCACTGGCAAAATTAGTTACAAAGTGCTCAAGATATTTTCTTAATGCACTTTTTGTTAGGCGATCGCCCCACCTATTCTGCTATACATAAGCAATTTACTGTTTCTCTTCCCCTACTTTGTCTAACAATAATTTCACTGCCTAGATGATGATTGTTTAGTTATTTGCTTCATGTCTGCTTCGGCTGGTAAGCAGAAACTGTTTTCCATAAGCTCCCAAATTTATAACCCTTTTGTTTGACGACGCTTAATCATCTATTTACATACTTTTTTCATAACTTGACCAACGAAATTACACTACCGATAAAGTTTTGTAAACACGTATAACCAACTTAACTATGGTACTATTTGTAGCTTAAAATTAAAGCAAGAGTATAAAATTTATCAAGCAAAACTAGAAATAAGGGTTTGCTCTTCATCAAAAAAAAACAAAGATTTTTTGCTTTATTAACCTGTTGTTAATCTTGATCGTTGTCCTTTAGGGGTATCTTAGAAACGCTCACCTGGAAAGTTACTAAAAAATTGATAGCGATGCTCTCACGTCTTAGTGCAATAAAAACTCATCGCCTCACAGGTTCAATTTCAGTGTTAGCACTGACAATCAGCCTAGCTGCTTGTGGCGGACAGCGAACCCCAGATACAGCGACCAAGGATACGCCTTCTGGCACTGCTACAGATACTACTGCCTCTAACCCAGCCAAATTAGACCTTGGCGGAACCGTAAAGTTAACCGGGGCTGGTGCGTCTTTTCCGGCACCACTGTACGATACCTGGTTCACGGATTTGAACAAAAAATATCCAAATCTGCAAGTTGACTATGCATCGGTTGGTAGCGGTGCTGGAGTTGAGCAATTTATCAAAGGCACTGTAGACTTTGGTGCTAGTGATGTTGCAATGAAGGATGAAGAAATCCAGAAAGTACCACCAGATAGGGGTGTTATTTTACTACCTGTGACTGCTGGTAGTATCGTGCTGGCTTACAACTTGCCAGATGTTCCAGAACTCAAGCTACCACGAGCCGTTTATGCCGATATTCTGCTAGGCAAAATCACGTCTTGGGATGATCCCCAAATTGCCAAGGCTAACCCAGGTGCAAAGCTTCCTAAAGACAAGATCGCAGTTGTTTATCGTTCTGATGGTAGCGGAACCACGGGTGTATTCACAAAACACCTCAGTGCTATTAGCCCGGAGTGGAAGAGTAAAGTTGGTGAAGGCAAAACTGTCAACTGGCCTACGGGAGTTGGTGCTAAGGGTAACGAGGGTGTTACCGCCCAAATTCAACAAACTCAAGGTTCTATTGGTTATGTCGAGTACGGCTATGCCAAACAAAATAGTCTCAAGTTTGCTGCTTTGGAAAACAAAGGCGGTAAGTTTGTTGTAGCTAGTGAGGAGTCAGCCTCTAAAACTCTGGAATCAGTAACTCTACCGGCTGATCTCCGCGTCTTTATTTCCGATCCCGAAGGGGCTGATTCCTATCCCATCGTCACTTATACCTGGATTTTGGCTTATAAGAAATATCCCAATGCGGCTAAAGCTAAGGCAGTTGAAGCTGCTATTGAATACGCTTTAACTGAGGGTCAGAAGCAGGCTACTACACTAGGCTATGTTCCTCTACCCCAAAATGTCATCACCAAGGTAGCTGCTGCTGCTGACCAAATCAGTCCAGAGTATAAAATCTCTGTTGGCAGTGGTAGTAGCGCTAGCAAGTAAGTATCAAACATCCCTAATCAATAATTGATCAACTGGTCGTTTTATGGACATTAGTAACTGGGAACACAGAGTTACTAATGTATCAGTTTAAAGAGATGATGAGGCAACAATTTTACTAATCTGCTTGCCTCCCACATTTTTCTCTGATTTAATTGTTAAAGTCGGTATTCATGACTACAAATTCTCAAAATCTGTCATCAGCGATAAAAAATCGCTCTGACTCAGAAAAGTCCCTAGATCGGGGTTTTATTTGGCTGACTAAAATTTTCGCCTTTGGGGTTGCTGCCACCTTATTATGGATCGGGTCGCAGGTTGCAATTGGCGCTTGGCCTGCTATCCAAAAGTTTGGTGTTAGCTTTTTAGCCAACACGACTTGGAACCCGGTTAATGATAGCTACGGGGTGCTACCTCAAATTTATGGAACTCTGTTGAGTTCTTTTATTGGTCTACTGATAGCAGTACCAATTGGGATTGGTACTGCTATTGTACTGAGCGAGGATTTTTTGCCCGCTAAAGTGAAGCTGGTACTGGTTTTCGCAGTAGAACTGCTCGCAGCTATTCCCAGCGTTGTCTACGGCGTGTGGGGTATTTTTGTTTTGGTGCCAATATTAACCAACTTGGGAAAATGGCTCAATAGTTATTTTGGCTGGCTGCCATTTTTTAGCACTTCTCCTACAGGGCCAGGAATGTTGCCGGCGGGAGTCATATTAGCAATAATGACTTTGCCCATCATCACAGCTCTATCCCGCGATGCCTTGATTTCTATACCCCCCAGTTTGCGCCAAGCTGCTCTAGGACTAGGAGCAACGCGCTGGGAAACGATTTTGCAAGTTCTCATCCCAGCAGCCTTTTCAGGTATAGTTAGTGCTGTGATGTTGGCACTTGGGCGGGCAATGGGAGAAACAATGGCTGTAACGATGTTAATTGGCAACTCCAACAACATCAGTATCTCTCTTTTAGCACCAGCCAATACGATTTCTTCTCTACTGGCAAATCAATTCTCAGAAGCGAGTGGTTTGCAAGTTGCGGCTTTAATGTATGCGGCTTTAGTTCTATTTTTCTTGACGCTGGTAGTCAATATTCTGGCAGAGTTGATTGTTCTGAGAGTCAAGCGACTGTAGCTTAGTTTTGGGTTAAATTATGACTTCTAGTTTTCCAGAGCGCAGTTTAACTCGCTCCCCCACGTCTCAGAGGACACTGTTTAATACAGTGATGACCGTAGTCGCATTTACCTGCGGAGTATTGGCACTTTTACCTTTGCTAGCAGTGCTTTCCTACGTGATTATTAAAGGCTTTAGCAGTCTGAATCTGGCCGTGTTTGTTGAACTGCCACCCAAAGCTCTACAAAAGGGAGGAGGTTTTGGTAATGCAATCTTAGGCACACTGCTGATGGTAGGAATTGCTGCCTTGATTAGTATCCCCTTTGGGGTTTTGGGAGCGATTTACATCACAGAATTTAGTTCGGCGAAAGTAGCCAGATGGGTACGTTTTGCGGCTAACGTCCTTAGTGGAGTCCCCTCAATTATTGCTGGGGTATTTGCCTATGGCATTGTAGTTTTGACACTGGTAAAGTTGAACTTAGGATCATATTCATCTCTCGGTGGAGGGTTTGCACTGGCAATTTTGATGTTGCCAATTATTCTGCGAACTACTGATGAAGCTTTGCAGTTAGTATCGCAAGATTTGCGACAAGCATCTGTAGGGTTAGGAGCGACTAACTTTCAAACAGTGAGTCAAGTAGTCTTACCAGCAGCTTTACCAGCAATTGTAACTGGAGCAACGCTAGCGATCGCCAGAGCATCTGGAGAAACCGCACCTTTACTATTTACTGCTCTGTTTTCCAACTTTTGGCCCGATAGCTTATTCCAACCAACAGCTTCCCTTGCTGTTTTGGTTTACAAATATGCCATTTCTCCGTTTAAAAATTGGCAATCACTAGCTTGGGCAGCATCTTTGATCTTGGTATTGATGGTTCTGATCACAAGTATCATCGCTCGCTGGGCAACTCGCAAAAAAGCCTAGTAGCGCAAGGCGGAAGTTAAAAGTCAAAAGTCAAAAGTCAAAAGTCAAAAGTCAAAAGTCAAAAAAATTATATTTCGGGCTTTTGCGCCATTTTGAATGGTTGGTTTATTTACGCCGTGCTCTACTAGTCAAATAAATAACGGATTTGTATCGCTAAAACTAACATTCAACTTAATTTATGGCTACTAATATTAGCACAGTCAATGATACTCAAACCGTTTTACGCACCGAAAACCTCAACGTTTACTACGGCAAGTTTTTAGCCTTGCAGAATATTTGGCTAGATATACCGAAAAATCAGGTGACAGCCTTTATCGGTCCTTCTGGTTGTGGTAAAAGTACGTTGTTGCGATGCTATAACCGCCTTAATGACCTGATTGAGTCATTTCGGGCAGAAGGTAAAATACTTTTTTACGATAAAAACTTGTATGCATCTGACATTGATCCTGTAGAAGTGCGTCGTCGGATTGGGATGGTGTTTCAAAGACCAAATCCGTTTCCTAAATCAATTTATGACAATATTGCTTTTGGAGCCAAAATCAACGGTTACAAAGGTAATATGGATGAATTGGTGGAACGGAGTTTGCGGCAAGCAGCTTTGTGGGAAGAAGTCAAAGATAAACTGCGACAAAGTGGCTCATCTTTATCTGGTGGACAACAACAGCGGTTATGTATTGCTAGAGCGATCGCAGTCCAACCTGAAATTATATTAATGGATGAACCTTGCTCCGCCCTCGACCCTATTTCCACCTTGCGGGTTGAAGAACTAATTCACCAACTTAAAGAGCAATATACCATCGTTATCGTCACCCATAATATGCAGCAAGCAGCGCGGGTTTCTGATAAAACAGCCTTTTTTAATGTTCGGACTACAGAGACAGGTGGTCGTAACGGCTACATGGTAGAGTACGACGCAACAGAACTAATTTTCAACAATCCTCAGCAACAAGATACCAAAGATTACGTTAGCGGCAGATTTGGATAAATATTACACATTGTTGATGTTAAAGCAATGAGGGATACTCGAAAATTAAAGCTGTGCGATATTCCTCTAGTTTTTTATTTGTTTGCCCAGGTTGGCTGACTTGATCAATTATGGTTGTTTCTTGGTCAAGAAAAGCAATAATTAAGCTGTTTAACATCAGACTTCCATTGCTGGGTGGACAAGATACCCACTCCACAATAGAGTGACCCATAGCGCAGTACTAATGTTGGCTTGCCTTGCTATTTATTCCATACTTGTAGGTTTTATGAGCACTACATAGTATGCATTCCATGATTTAAACAGTAAATTTTTAACTACTTATTTTACTAAGCCCAGACTTTTTTCTTGCACTAGTGCATTTCAGGGTTTTTTGTTCTAAGCGGGCGGCGGGAATCGAACCCGCATTAATAGCTTGGAAGGCTATAGTTTTACCACTAAACTACGCCCGCGAATTTCCAACCTAATAAATATAACACAGTTGTTGCAAAAATTCAAGCATTTATTTTGAATTAACAGGTTGGATTTTGATTCTTACATACAGATTGCTCAAATCTGGTTTTGTGCCATCGTTATTATGAGCGGCAAGAAAGTTTTCTGTTTTGAAAACATCATTGAGAACTCGCTCATATGTGCTTTTTTCACTTTGTAGTGTTGCTGGTTCTATTTCTATAACTAGAGCTTGTTGAAAGTTGCCATTGTGATCAATTATTAAGCTAGCCAAAAGCTGTGCTGGTTCAAGTCCAGAATTGTGGACAAGAAAACTTGAGTCTAATTGTTTTGTGTTGCTTCCCCTGTATAAAGCGATAACGTCGGGTAAAGCATCTTGTCGTAATTTTCCTGATTGTATCAAGTTACTTACTTCATCTCTCAGTAAAGGAGCTACTATTGCTACCGATACTCCCTCAGTATGAGTTGTTGGAGTTTCTCTAGTCGGAGTTGTTGGAGTTTCTCTAGTCGGAGTTAGTGGAGTTTCTCTAGTCGGAGTTGGTGGAGTTTCTCTAGTCGGAGTTGGTGGAGTTTCCCTAGTTCGAGTTGGTGGAATTTCTCTGGTGGGAGTTGGTGAAGTTTCTCTAGTTCGAGTTGGTGGAGTTTCTCTATTTTCAGCTTCCGAAACTGGTGGATTTGATGGAATACCTGTTGGTAGTGGCGTTCCCTTTCCCATTTTGATTTCTTGACGGCGGTTCCAAGGTAGATTCCCGACTGGAACTCTAGGTTTCGGTGTGGCTATAGGTTTTGGTGTGGCTGTAGGTTTCGGTGTCAGCGTGGAAACTCTCTGTTGCCTAAAGGCTTGGCTATTAGGTTGAGAGGCGTAAGTTCGGCTCTTTTGTTGAAGATTATCAGCTGAATTTATTGCACCAAAATCTTGATTTCTGGGTGTAGTTCGTCCTGTTTTTGAGGAACGTCCTGTTACAGACTTTTGAGTTGATGATAGTGGCTTTGGCGAAACTGTTTTGGCTGTTGATTTTGATTTGGTTATTGATTTTGTTTTGGGAGTAATGTCTATCAATTCAATGGGAACAACAGATTGACTTTGCTGGGGAAACCACAGACTAAATGCATTAGATGAGCGCATCAGCCAGAACGCCAGCAAGTGCAGAGAGACTGAACCCATAACTACAGAAATCCACAAACCTGGTGGGTCAGTGTGTCGCCTCCAAACCTTAGCTGGAATTGGAGTTTTGTCTGCAACCGATGGTGTCATATTATAGAAACTGGATATGATTAGGCACTCTTACTCATTGGTAATGCTTTAAAAAACCAGTCTAAATTTTAGCGTTTAACCATTATCTCTGGTGTAACAGCGAAGGTCAAAACTGTTTCATCTACTCCTTTAAGTTCTAGCGGACTACCTTTAGTAATTTCTTCTTCCTGTAAATAATCAGCCACAGCAGCAGAAACCAAAATCGTACCGGGAACAGCGGCAGCTTGCAACCTTGCAGCAATATTCACACTTGGGCCAATGGCAGTATAATCGGCACGTTCAGCGCTACCAAACATCCCCACAACAGCTGTACCTTGGTGGATACCGCACCGGAACTGTACGCTAGTAAGTTTGTCGCCATCGAATACACCTTGGTCTTGCCAGCGCTGGTTCAAGTCAGCCAGTGAGCGGTGCATTGCTCTTGCTGTATTGATGGCACGACGCACCTGTTCATTAGGGGTTAGTTCTTCCGGCGCTCCGTATAAAGCTAAGATAGCATCTCCCATAAATTTATCTACAGTGCCGCCATTGCTAAAGACAACTTTGGTCATGGCTGCTAAATATTCATTTAGCAACTCTGCTACTCGCCGGGATCTGAGAGTATTTGCTAGCTGTGTAAAACCCACGATGTCACTAAACAAAACTGTAATTAAGCGTGGTTCTGGGCGCAAATCTAACGTTAAATCTCCGGTTGCAGCTTTTTGCACCAACACAGTCGGCAAGAAGCGCTTTAGCACCGATTCTGTTAGATAAGTATTTAACTCCACAATTCGTCGTTCATTTTCCTTCAATGCTAAAAGATTCCGAACTTCCGCCAAAAGTTCCCGATCATTGAATGGTTTTGCTAAATAAGCATCCGCGCCATTTTCTGTACCTTCGATGCGGGTTTCCTCATCAACTTTCGCTGTCAGCAGAATGATTGGTGTTCCTTTGAGCTTCTCCTCATTGCGAATCATTTGAATCATCTCAAGTCCGCTCACCAAGGGCATCATTAAATCAGTCACAATCAAGCTGGGTCTAATTTCCTTAGCTATACTGTGCCCTTCATAACCGTTACGAGCCGTCTGGACATGATAGCCGTTGCGGCGGAAAATTTCAGATACATAGGTTCGCAAATCCGGGTTGTCATCTACAACTAAAATTGAGGAGCCAGCCGTGTGCGTATTTTCCCCCTGTTGAGCGGTCTGGCGTTGCTGAGTCTTAAGTGCTGAGTCTTTAGTATCAATACTGGGGGAGAAGTTTCTTGTAATATCTTCAATATTGTCTGTTGTTGACTCTACCACTTCTAAATCAGCCAATTCTACGCTAGCGCGGCTCGTATTCAGTTCCGTAGGCGTTTCTATTACTTGCTGTGCGGATAAATGAGCATTTCCACTAACAAGCCATAAACTAAAGGTAGTGCCTTGGCCGTAAACTGATTCCACAGTGACTTGACCACCATGTAATTCTACCAATTCTTTAACTAAAGCTAAACCCAAACCACTGCCTTCATAGGAGCGATTTGCTGAACCTTCAGCTTGGCGAAAACGCTCAAATAGGTGGGGAATTTGTTCTTTAACAATGCCAATACCAGTGTCTTGTACTTGCAGTAAGCAACGGTTATTTTCCGATTTTAGTCTGATGCTGATCGTGCCACCTTCAGGCGTAAACTTCATGGCATTTGACAGGAGGTTGTAAACCACTTTGTCAAATTTTTCCATATCCAAGTACACCGTAGAACATTCATCTAACTGGGTCGTGAGATGCAGTCCTTTTTTCTCACAATAGGGACGAAAAGACTCTACAATTTGGCTGACAAATTCGACTAGATCGCAAGGGCGGAAACTAGGCTGCATTCTCCCCGCGTCCAGGCGTTGTAGATCCAGCAGTTGATTTACGAGTCGCAGCAGGCGACGGGAGTTACGCAGAGCGATCGCACATTGGGAGTAAGATAATCCCTCACCAGCCACCACCGCCGACTCTAAAGGTCCTTGAATCAAGGTGATGGGTGTGCGAAACTCATGAGAGATATTTTGGAAAAATTCGGTTTTTTGTTTGTCTAATTCCAGTAAGCGTTCAGCTTGTTGGCGAGTTTTTTGATATAAGTGTGACTGCTGCACAGCGATCGCTGCTTGAGCTGCTACTGCTTTAGCCAAATCGATATCAGATGACAGCCATCTACGGACTTTGTTACCTTCATGCAAAGTAATACTACCGATACATTTACCATCAGCCAATAATGGCACAAACATTAGCGATCGCGCTGGCATTTTTAAAGGCAAATCAAAACTCTGCACTTGTGAGTGAGAATGACCCACATTACCAATTACCACTGGTTCATGTGTCTGTAGCATTTGTTGGAGGATTGGATTCTCCTGTATAGATGCATGAGAATAAGGTAATCTCTGTGTTAATAGGTTATTATTGCTACTTAAATTTTTGTTTGGGGCTGGCGATTGCGAATTTTCCGGATGTTGAAAACTGTCATACAAGCCCACACACTCGACAAACTCATCTTCCTCTGTCCACAAAGACAGGACACAGCCATCGACTTGTAAAGCTTGTCCTAATTGTTGGGTGATAGCCGCAAAGATATCTTGGGGATCTAAGCTAGAGCGAATCGCGCTAGTAATCGTATTAATTAGGGCTTCTCGCTTGGCAAGGGCACGTACTTGTTCGTAAGCATAAGCTTGAGACAAAGCTAAAGCTGCCTGATCCGCTACCATCAATACTAGCTGCACCTCATCATTCCCCCAGAAGCGAGGCAGAGAACACTGATGCAGTGCTAGTACTGCCATCAGTTCTTGTTGGCAGATCAATGGCACAACTAAACTAGAACAAATGTTAGCGGCAGCAAAAGCTGCCCCACGCTGGCGCAGTTCAGGAGTATTACCGTGAATGCGCTCATCATCTATCACATCGTGAATCACCTGGACTTCGCGGGTTTCCCACACCGTCTGAGCTAAAAGTGGCAGAGAGGGAGAAAGGATGGAAGGACTCAGTACCCCCTTTGGGGATAGGGAGGAAACAGAGGAAAGATTTACTGCAACTTCCCCTCTGCTCGTCTGCTGTTCTGCTCCCCCAGTCCCCTGCTCAAGAGCTTCTTCAGAAAGAGCTTTCTGATAAATGAATCCTTTATCCGCCAACTGCTCATCTTGGAAGGGACGCAACAGACAGACATCCACCTCCAACATATGACCCACTGTATCTACAATTGCCTGCAAAATTTGGCGATAGTCCAAAGCACTGCGAATCGTATTTGTGACGGTATTCAACAGCGATTCTTGTCGGAGTGTGCGGGTAAGTTCGTGGGTGCGGGCTTTGAGGACATTGTGGGTATCCAAAGCTTGGCGTACTACTGCTTTAAGTTCCTCTGCTTCCCACGGTTTAGTGACATATTTGAATACCTTACCAGCGTTGATTGCTTCTACCAGGTCTTCGACATCGGTGTAGCCAGTTAAAATAATCCGGATAATATCTGGATATTGAGTTGCTGTCAGGCTCAAAAATTCTGTACCGCTCATCATTGGCATCCGCTGATCGGAGATGATCACTGCGACTTCTCCTTCTTGAGCCAGCAGATCCAGTGCCGCAGGGCCAGAGGCTGCCCTTAGCACCTTATAGTCGCGATAGAAAGTGCGGTAAAGCAAATCAAGGTTGTCTGGTTCATCATCGACAACCAAAATTTTAGGCTTACTGTTTGCTTGGGATTTCATGCACCGCTTTCCTGCTGCAATGGCAGTCGGATAAAGAATAATCTGATCAGGTAAGGATTTTTCTGAGTCAGGTGAGAGCAGAGCATTTTGACCAATAAGGCTGTTTGGCTACATGACTGCTGAGTGTAGGAGTATTTCTGACAGTAATTCGTCTCAATGGCTTGTGCCCTCATTAGCGTTTGCTTTGATGCTGTTTTATTGCTTTCATAGTCAGTTTTAGGGTATGGAGTCGGTGCTTGCCTTGCTAGCCAAATCTTCTTTCACCTCCTGTGAGCAATGTCGGATACTACATACAGCGCTGATAGCTAGCTGAAAATCCAGATGAAGCTGCATATTAAGTTTTCCCCACGTAGCAGTTGTACTAACACTTGCAGGTAAATTTTATTTATGGTAGTCATAATAGAGTCAGGAATATTAAAACAATAAGATTTAAAGCCAAAGTATACTATTAGACAAATACCTCTTTCTAATTTAGCAATCATAACTATCATTAAGACAAGTGGTAGTGATTAACAAGTTAGGCATTAGGAACCTTGCAGATTCTTCCCCAGTACCTGTACAGCCTGTTCCTATGACCTAGTAACAAAGTCCTGTTAGTGTAGCGGCAATTGCTTAAATAAGTTCAGTACTGCAACCAAAGATAGTTTGCAACCAGAGTTTGTCGGTAGTGTACTTACTTAACAATTTTGTAGGTTATGCCTACGGACAGGTTATGCTATTTATCTACCCATTCACTTAAACCTGTACGACTTGACAGATGTTTTTGTGGTAAACAGACTGATATCTTTCCTACTTAAAAGGGATGCACCGGAACCTACTGAACTTAAGATTGTAGATTTATCAAGCTGTAACTTCTAAGACTCTTTCAAAAATGCAGGCTATAAAGTCCCAAATTAAAGTGTAAAACTTTGTATGCTCCATAAGCAAAAGCGCATTAGCAATCTTAAGTGAGTTCAATCTCTTAGGCAGATATGAAGTTTTTATTCAGTTTAAATGGTGTTTGAGGATATTTGAGAAAATTTTCGTTGAATAAAATCAATACTAAACCAGCCTTGAAATATCGGTTTTTTCATCCATCCCAGCAACAGCCAATCGATCCAGCTTGCTGCCAATTTCAAATTCGTACAGCAACACCTGCTGATTTGATCGGTGTTGCCCAAATTATTGCTGAAAGCTTTCACTCCCAAAAGGGTATGTGGGGATGGGCCTTTCCATTGCTACGTTTGGGTATTTACGAAGACTTAAGGCATCGTATGGCATCTCCTCCACCGCGTCATATTTGTTTAGTTGCCTTTGAAGCTACTACTGGTACGGCTAATAACTTAGTGGGAAGTGTGGAACTGGGTGTACGTTACAGTGATTCGTGGAGCCAGGTTGGTATGGGTTTTCCTTACTTATCTAATTTAGCGGTTCACCCAAAATACCGTAGATCTGGTGTGGCTTCAGGGTTACTGACTAGCTGTGAAAAAGTCTCTCGCGAGTGGGGATTTCAAGACTTATATCTCCACGTTTTGGAAAATAATCATCAGGCAAGGCAACTTTATTTCAAGGTGGGATATCGGGTGCATAAGGTCGAATCGAATTGGAATACATTTTTACTAGGACGCTCAAGCCAGATGTTCTTGCACAAGCACCTGAGTGCTGATTCCACTATCTGAATTTTATTTTGGCAATTATAAATTTTCATGTTGTAATTACTTTGGAGAAAATTTCTCACCAATATCGACAATCAAAGCACAAACTAACCTCATTAAAACTTAGCTAATATTAGCTAAATCTAACTAAATAGCTAGATATATATAGCTTTTGATGATTTATTGAAGAATATTTTATTTAGACTTTTTCCGGCTACTCTTATTTGTTACATTAATAAAAGTATAAATTTGGGAAATCTCATTTAGATTATTAAATGTGATATTTTATTTCTTTTAATTTGTCATTAAACAACAACTTTTTTAGAGTATTTTTCTATATAAATAAATTAATTATAATGGAAATAGCTGTACAATTCCCTTAATAAATCAGCAATTCCTCATAATAACTTTGTAATTAAGATATTCATCTTTATAAAAACTTTAAGAAAACACTCTCTAAATTTGAAGACAAATCTAGTTATATCCCATAAAATATGATCACTCAATTACTAAATAATGCCTATTTATTTTTATCTTAGTTAAATTGACCAAAAGACTCTTGATAATAAAAGAATTCAAAAACCTGATTTGACATAACAGTTAATTCAGTCTTGAAGTGCATACTACCAAATTCGTTGAAAGTTTAAAAAACATGGATAGCGAACAGCATCGACGCTATCAGACCTCTATGGTATCAACTTATTACCCTGAAACTAGTTTCCTTGACTCTCTTGTCATGCCAGATGGAACTGAGCAATCGCAAGGCTCGGATATTCTTACACGTTTACACAGTGGAGAAGTTTTCATCGTCAATAGTCGTAGACGAAATGGATTAATACTCTTTAAACGCTACCATGCAGAGTTTGCTGGACCTGGGGCTGCTGTGGGTGGGGATTACGATTGTGATTGCCAAAGGGCACTGCCCATAGGTAATCTGTCTTTATTAACTCCCGAATCTAATGAAGAGCGTCAGAAGGCTTACTTGATTAGGCGACAGTGGATTCGATTGATTAAACAAATTACAGAAAACCCAGTGCCTGGGCAGCGAGTTCAGAAAATTCTTGATCAATTTGAACAATACTTTCCAGCAGAAATAGTGGCTCTTCTGCCGGATGTTGCTTTTGCTCTTTTAGTAGGTGTGCTGCCACAAACAGTGGGAATAGTACGCCGTTTGGGCAGTGAGGTAGACAGCCGATTTAATTACTGAGTGAATTGCTAAAACTCCAAATTTGCCAAAGCAGCTTGAACTCGATTAACGGTGCGGGCGTTTTCCTCTATTGTCCCTACAGTAATTCGCAATCCTCCGCTAATGTGTCGCACAAGGGTGCCAAGTGTTCTAAGTTTCTGGTGGAAAGTTTTTAATGCAGTATCTTGTGAATTAAAGGCATTTGGTTTAAGACGTAGGTAAATAAAGTTAGCAGCACTTGCGGTAATTTGTAGTTCTGGTTGCTGAGATAAAACTTCGATGAGTTTGGCTCGTTCACTCAGGGTTTGGGGAATTGACGAAAGTAAGAGTGTACGGTTTTGTAAAGCAACTAATGCTGCTGCTATGGAAAAGCTGGGGAGATTGTAGGGTAAGCGAACTTTTTCTAAAATGGCGATCGCTTCGGGATGAGCGATGCAATAGCCAACACGGAGAGCTGCCAATCGGAAGGCTTTAGAAAAAGTGCGTAATATTACCCAATTGGGATGCTGTGCTAATTCATCTACTAGGGTAGTTTGGCTGAATTCAAAGTAAGCTTCATCAATTACTACCAAAACATCTTCGCTCAAACTTCTTAACCATGCCAACTCTGCCGCAGTTAAGCTATTGGCAGTCGGTGAATTGGGATGCACTACAAAAACTACGCGAATGGGGGGATTTTGAGTTTGTTCGATGGCGGACTGTGCAGCTTTTAAGTCAATTTCAAAATTTGTTTCATTTCTACCCACCGCCACTACAGGAATGCCCAAAGTTTGTGCCAAAATTCCGTACATAGAGAAAGTGGGATTGGCAACTAGAATTGAACCTTCTCCTCCTAGACAGGTGGCGATTAATAAAGAGCGGATCAACTCATCTGAACCATTGCCAACAGAAATATTGGCCGCAGTATTGGATAGCGAGAGGGTGGTTGACTCATTGACGTACTTGGCGATCGCATCCTTAAGTGTTTCGTGTCCGCCATCGGGATAACGATTTGTTTCAATTACTTGCTGATACGTCCAGGCCAGCTTCTCTTTTAACTCAGCTGGTAAATCGTAGGGGCTTTCATTGGTATCCAGTCGATCAAACTGTATGGGGACAGATGCGGCTGTATCGCTGCTAGGGTGGGGTTTGTACGCGGTAAATTGGGCTAAATCTGACCGAATGAAGGGAAGCATATCAATTTTGGATTTTAGATTTTGGATTTTAAATTAATACTGTTCACAAAAGACTTATTTTCCCCTAACCATCCTTGATAGTGAGTGAATATAGCCTCCTTGAATCTACGAGTTAAGTTGTACTTACTGAAAAATATTAGGTTATGTGAGAGTTTAATATTTTACAGCCTTAAGGTAATTGGCAAAAGAGGCGAATTGCCTGTAAAATTTCTTCCATAACATCACCCAAGGCGTGGTCACTATCGAGTTCGACTAACTCCACCCAAGGACGCGAACGCGCAAAGTCATGACTAGCTTCGATAGGAATGACTTCATCCTTTTTACCATGCAAAATTAGGGTAGGGATAGGACGTTGTAAAAGCTTTTCTTGGTATTGGGCAGCATCTGTAACGAAATCGTAACTTAAAGGAAGCGATCGCCGCTCCCCATAGTGGTAGATCATGAGAGATTTTTCCTGTTGCCAACACTCTATTTGCTCATCCCCTAGCTTGGGCAACCAATGGGATAAAAACCCAAAAGCTGGTGCTAGCAGCACCAGACGTCGTACTTGTAAATATTGCTCACCCAAGTGAGCAGCGGTCAAACCACCCAAACTTGACCCAATAAGTGTTACTGGCGTAGAATCATTGTTGAATTCTGCGGCAACTTGAATGATCTGACGAGTGATTGTCAACTGGGAAAAATCACCAGTATTCAAGTCAGGAATTTTCAGCTTTGTCTGAATTTGGGCAAAGCGATCGCCTATATGCCGTGCTTTAGCAGAATTAGGGCTGGAAGCAAAGCCGTGAAGATAGATGTAGTGCAAAGCTGTAGATAGTTAGGAGTGAGGAGTGAGAAGTTAAGAATTTTAAGTTTTAAGTTATAAGTTTCTTTCTTCAACTCATAACTCATAACTCCTAACTCCTAACTCTTTCTTATTACCGCATTGTGACAAATTCCTCTGCGGCTGAGGGATGGATACCCACAGTGGCGTCAAAGTCTTTTTTGGTCGCGCCCATCTTGAGTGCGATCGCTACACCTTGAATGATTTCAGCTGCATTTTCACCCACCATGTGAGCGCCCAGTACTTTGTCGGTGTTGCTATCAACCACCAACTTCATCATTATCTTTTCTTGCTTACCAGTTAAACTGTGGTACAGGGGGCGGAAGCGAGTGCGATAAATTGTTACAGCATTACGAAGTTGTTCCCGTGCTTCGGCTTCTGTCCAGCCAACTGTAGCGGCTTCTGGGTTAGAAAATATGGCTGTGGGTACAGTTTCGTGACTGAATTCGCGGCGGTTATTCCCAAATTCACTATCGGCAAAGGCGCGACCTTCGCCAATGGCCACGGGAGTTAAATTGATTCGGTCAGTGACATCGCCAACAGCAAATATATTTGATTGACTAGTTTGACTAAATTCATTGACTGCGATCACACTTGTGGTTGGGTATCCAGGCCCTTCGATAGAACTAGCGACAACATCAACCCCAGCGTTTTTCAAACCTAATCCATCTACATTAGGAATCCGACCGGTCGCTACTAAAAAGACATCGGCAATTACTGGTTGTTGATCATCCCCTGATAAAGTCAGTTTTAACCCTTCTGGCACATCTTCAACTGTTTTTACCACATTATTCTTAATCAGCCGAATTCCGTGGTTTGTCATCCCCTCTTCGATTTCTATGCGGACATCCTCATCAAACCCGTTCAAAATCTTTTCACCTCTGGTAATTTGTGTCACCTCAGAACCTAAACCGCGCATAATACAGGCAAATTCCGTACCGATATAACCAGCACCAATAATAACGATGTGTTTTGGTTGTTCTTTGAGATGAAAGATTTCGTTCGAGGTAATGCCATATTCCATCCCTGATAAATCTGGTTTGACAGGACGTCCCCCAACAGCAATTAAAATTTTGTCTGCTGTAACTTTACGTCCATCAACTTCTACGGTGTGGGGGTCTATCAACGTGGCGCGACTAGGAATTAGTTCCACTCCCGCTTTTTCTAAAAAGCTTATATGTAGTTGCGACAGTCGCCGAACTTCTTTATCTATAGATGTAATGAAATGTTCCCAGTCCAACTCCGCATTACCCACTTTCCAGCCATAAGCTGAAGCGTCACTGAATAGTGCAGGAAAGTGAGAGCCATAGACCATGAGTTTTTTGGGAACGCAACCGCGAATTACACAAGTCCCACCAACTAAATCATCTTCAGCGATCGCCACTTTTGCGCCAAAGCTAGCCGCCCGTTTAGAAGCCGCCAAACCTCCAGAACCCGCACCAATTACAAACAGGTCGTAATCAAAAGTCATAAATTTATATATCTCTTTAGCAACAAGTTAGTTCCTGGGAACTTACACAGAGAATGTGATTGAACTATAAAGGATATCCAGTGAACCCTACATAAATCTTATCCTTGATTTAATCTAGCGTTAGCAGATGTTCTCTGGTAAGAGGGAATCTTACTATTTGCTTTGACAGCAATACAGACAGAAGTTAACACTCATTATAGTTCTGCCTCTGGCGCTGAGTATAAATCTATGCAGATGCTACGTTGGAAAAACTAAGTTTATAAATTATTCCTACAAGTCTGAAAGTCCTAGTCAGGTGATGTAATTCCCTCTGTCCTGAACAAGGATAAATCAACTGATAAGACGTTCTAATACAAGTTACCTCAGCAGTTTGATGTGGTTAATATTTCCAAATAGTCTGAGAGGGGTTGCTGTTCCCGTTTCAGTAGGCGGTGATTGCTAGCATCGCTTCAGTTCTGGGAGAGTTTCAGGTGGTTGGAGGAAGTACTGGCGTAATTACTGGCGGAGTTACTGGCGTAATTACTGGCGGAGTTACTGGCGTAATTACTGGCGGAGTTACTGGCGTAATTACTGGCGGAG
>NZ_JBALCZ010000084.1:0-196382 GCF_036917615.1 Nostoc sp. | reverse complement strand
TTTACTCGCATTGAACCGCAGCGATCGCGTCTCAAAAATGAAATTGGTAAAACTTTAGGTGAACAGTTAGATACTGAAAAAGCAGCCGGTCGCCCGGTGAAACTTGTCAGAAACCGAATTGCAGCCAAAGGAGCAAAGTTATTATTCCGGGAATTAATTAAATGTCTTACTCTATAAATTCAATGTTACTAGTAGGCGATCACGTCTGGGCTAATGTTGGCGGATGCATAGCATTGGTAATTGAAGTTCGTATCCCTGACGGGCGTTCTGAACAAGAAGCCTTAGTTAAATATCCTTGGGGAAAAGCCTACTGGTACAAGAGTAACGAGTTGGTTCGGACTCGTCAGCCATTAACAGAATATTAGTTTGACAAAAAGGAAATTATGACTCGCTATTACAAATTAGAAGAAAAAACACCCGTTGCTGCCAATTTTGAGGAATGGGTAACCTGGAGGGTAGAAGCCAATACACAAGTCATACTTTCTATTGTCAAGAGTTACATAAGTGTTTCAACTGTATTTTTAGGGATAAACCTTGGAACTATTGAAAAACCTAAAATTTTTGAGTCGTTGGTAACTGGGGGTAGTTGCGACGGACAGAAACGTCTCTATTCAACTTGGGATGAAGCGGTATCCGGTCATTTTGACCTAATTATCGAGTCCATCGCTACCACCCCACCCATAGATTACTAGAGTGAACTCTTCTCCATCTAAAAGCACGGTTCCCTCATAAAGATTAAACCGTGCTTCTCCCCATGCTGTTTGCATATATCGTTGTTCATTTATGTTAAGAATCCAGGACTTACGCATTGACAGAAGACTGACTATGTGTATTCAAGCCCACCTTCTGTTTTAGATTAGAGTATAAGTGTTGAGATCACACTTGGCGGTGGATGGCTTGGTAGTTGCATGGAACAGTCTGAACCCTAAATACGCTCTGGACGTAAATTATCCGTCTTTCCAGTCCCTAGTTGATTAGCGTTCGTCGTTCGCGCACTTGTGCTGAGCGTAGCCGAAGTAGCGTCTCGTAGAGAAGACGTTGGCGCAGCCATCGCTCGTTTTTTTTAGATGATTTTTAAATTATAGATTGTCTCATTTGTCAATGCCTAAGTCCTGATTCGGTTACTTAGACCACTGGATGTTTACAAGGGAATGCAAGTATTTCAATCATACACATCCAAAGAAAAACAACAAATGGCGACAAAACAATTATTGGGGAAGATTGAACCTGGAAATAATGATTTCTGGGTGTTTGGCAACAAACGCACAGGAAAACACCTTTTAAAATTTTCATGGTTCAAAATCAAAAGACCTGTCCTAGACTCCTTCGTCCATCAGGTTTTGTGCGCTCGGCAATTTCACAAAATTGAAGTTATCATTGAAGTCTTGATGCAGCAAGCGTTTGAGGTACGTTCCCTTGTGACATTCGTCAGTTTAGATATGTGGGACAGCTTTGCTAAAGTCATTTTTGAGGAGGTCACTAGATGACAAGAATAGATTTGATTTTCTATAATGGTGGTGGTGGACACCGCAGCACTGCAACTGCTTTGTACCAAGTCATCGAGAAGCAACAGCCGAACTGGCAACCCAGGCTAGTCAACATTGAAGAAATTGAAAATATAGAGCATACAGATATCTTCTATAGAATGACTGGTAAAAGTGGAAATGATATCTACAACCTGGTACTAAAAAAAGGCTGGACATTCCTCATTCTATTATTTCCATTACTTCGGACTCTGGCAAAGTCAAGCATTCGTCAAAATTCTTCTGAGCTGATAGCTCTGCTTGAAAGTCATTGGCGGGAGAATCAGCCGGATTTAGTAGTATCCTGCATTCCATTTTTTAACCGAGTACTCCGAGAAAGCTTACAAAAAGCAAGGCCTACAACACCCTTCGTCACTATTCTTACGGATTTTGCGGATTCTCCTCCTCACTACTGGATAGAACCACAGGAGCAATTCCTAATCTGTCCTACTGAACAGGCAGTCGAACAAGCGCGCACGCTCGGTTATCAGGAAAAGCGAATCTTTCGCACATCAGGATTGGTAATTAATCCTCGGTTCTACGACCCCATTACTGTTGATCGCCCAAGCGAAAGACAACGCTTGGGTCTAGCTCCAGATTTACCCACTGGATTAGTTCTGTTTGGCGGTTATGGCTCTAAGGTTATACTCGAAATTGCCGAGCGTCTCGAATGTTTTCAAGACAAGCTCCAACTCATTTTTCTTTGCGGACGAAATGAAGAGTTAGCTTCAGCACTCCGTCAAAGTCAAGGTTTTCAGAAGTGGTTTGTCACTACCTTTACTGAAGACATCCCTTACTATATGCATCTTGCCGATTTTTTTATTGGTAAGCCAGGACCCGGTAGCCTCAGCGAGGCTACGGCGATGAAGTTGCCCGTGATTACAGAACGCAATGCCTTAACTATGATTCAGGAAAGATACAGTTGTGAATGGATTACGGATAAGGAAGTCGGGATTGTAATTTCTAATTTTCACAACATCGAGCGGGCTGTCGAAAAGCTAATCCAACCAGAAAACTATTCTCACTACCGGGCTAATCTCAACACCCTTAATAACAGGGCTGTATTTGAAACAGTTGATATTTTGGAAAACATTTTGAAAGTTCCTATTTAAGTAAGGGACTTCCAAAAAATAAATTATCCGCTTTCTTTCATTTGGGTAGACCACAATATGACCGTAGGGGCGGGGTAACCCCGCCCTTACCATGTGGTCAATTCTACTTTCTGAAACGACCAAATTCCGTTATACAGATGATGCTCGATTTGTATAGTGCGTAAGTCCTAGAATCCACCCTAAACTCAAAGCATCTTGGTTATCAATTGCTAGCCAACCAGTGAATCCCGTATCTAGAAGTGCATTAACTGGTATAACATCTCCATCAGATGTAACTAAACCAATTTCAAAGATTAACTCACCTTGACTATTAAATTCTCCAAAAATCATATTCTGCCATAAGTTCCCCTCTCATTGAGACGCATGATGAGGCGCATTTTGTCATAATATTTTTCACGAGCCTTTGTTCTGGCAACATCTTCATTTGGATCTATAAAATAGTCTCCACTATCAGGCTCAATGACTATGAACCAGTCGTAGTGTTCTTTGATTAACTCTGGTTTAACTTTGTCAAATACTACTCGACAACGCTGATAAAATACCTCATCTTCAGCCTTACGTCGTGCTTTTTATTCAGGTGATAGTTGACGTTATGGAAATACTCTTCCTCGACGCGGTGTGTGATTAGAAGATAGTTCTGTCATTTTGTTTACTATCTGCTAAATAGTCGGAGTTTACTTTTTATATATTGATTATATCTGAAGTGATCGCCTTTGTTAGTCACGTTTGCACTTAGTTGCAGTAGTGTGATTTCTGATTCTCGCCTTTTGAAATTCATCACTCTACCTCAGAACAGGAAACGCCAAGCTTTTTTCTCGGAAGTTCGTGTTTACAACTCGGAAGTTCATGTTCAGAACTCGGAAGTTCGTGTTCAGAACTCGGAAGTTCGCGTTCAGAACTCGGAAGTTCGTGTTCAGAACTCGGAAGTTCATGTTCAGAACTCCAAACGTCAAAAAATAAAAGCGATCGCTCCCTTCAGCTAAAGAGCGATCGCTTTTATTTATAATGCAGAATACAAATTAAGCAGCAACAGGTTCCAACAATTTGATATCAGAGAAGACAAATTCCTGAATAGATATTTGTCCTGCTGTCTCGGTGCGAATCTCCCGACGATTTAGGATGAAATAGTCACCAACTTTTTCATACTCATCCGTAAATTCGCTTCTACCGCCCTTTTGTTCGCCAGTTTTGGGGTCATGGTACACAGAGTCATAGGTATGGGACAGGTAGCCTTCCCCGGTGTCGTGGCTGCTAAAGGTGTCAATTGTCACATAAGTACCGTGAATTAGACGGTGAACATGGCATACTTCATTATTGCGGACTTTGTATTTATCGCCCTCAGCCTTACCACCCATTAAAAGCTCAACTGCACCAGTTTCGTCAGTTTTACCATAGCTAAACGTATTGGCGCTGTGGGTGTCTTCAAAGCTGCGGCGGATGCGGTGAATTGCGATTTCCCATGCTTGACCATGAATTGCCTGCTTGGCCGACTCGTCATTTACATCCAAAACTTCGGCTTTGAGATTGGCGCTGATGATAACTTTGCCTGTAAATACTTTATCATCATGCTTAAAAGTGATATTTGCGGTATAACCAGGGAAATTCTTCTCCCAAGTATAGCGGTTCTCATAAGCAGCCCGGAAAAGTTCCTGAGCAGAGAGTTTTGTAACTGTCATGTGCTTCTCCTAGTCGCTACTATAAATTAGCGTTTTAGTTTTCTTGGTATTAGCATAGAAGTAATTGTTGAGGCTTGGATAGTCCCCAACTGGGTACACTTATGGCAAATTCTCTCCACGCCGTATTTCATGCGATCGCCAATGTCCAGAATGAGCAAGAATTAAGACTAGCTCTCACAGATAAAATTGGTGAGCATTTTGGCGTGCAAAATTGGGGTATTTATTTCCTAGATGAGCAACCAACGACTGAAATTGATGTTCAGGGGATTCCGGCAGTATGCTTAGAAAGCAATCCAGTCGGGCGTTACGTGGTTGAGCGTCATGCTCCCGCCCATGAGCAGTTATTATTATCACCAGGAGACTGGAAGCATTTTTGCTCGCGTTCCGATCACGAACACGTAATGACTGGGCCAATTGTTTGCGATGGTCGTCTTGTAGGAACGCTTAACTTAGCTCGTGACAAGGGAAATCCTGCTTTTAATGGCAACGATTTAGCTGATCTGAGTGCCTTATGTATTCATTTATCAGCAAAAATGGCGACTCTACGGACAAAACCAAAAATATTCAATTCCCTTTTGGTGAGTCCTCTAACAGCGCGTGAGCTGGAAATTGCCGAGTTAGTGGCGCAAGGGTTAACGAACGCAGAAATTGGGGAAAAACTTTGGATTACGCAAAATTCCGTCAAACAAGCTTTGAAGAGGATGTTTCGTAAATTGAAGGTTTCGGCGCGTGCGGAAATGGTGGCAAAGCTACAAGATTAGGACTTACGCACACTCTACGATTCTTCTCTTCTTTACGAGAAGCGTCTCGTTAGCGCAGCCCAAGGTAGAGAAGAGAAGGCAGTTTCATAAATGATAATTGGGAAAAGCCGGAAACGATGTATTTTCGTTACTGGGGGAGAGGTCAATTGATGCGATTAGGCACGACAAAGAATCGTCTGACTCGATGGTAGTACAGCACAGCGTAAATCTACCTACCATCTCAATTAACAAGACTTGGGGCAAAATCCCCTTGTTAAAGGTAGACAAACTGACGCCACAGTGTACTAGTACGTCACGGCGTAAATAGAGTAACCATTTAAAAACTCTAAAAATCCGATTCCATAATACTTTTGAATGAGTGACTTTTACTTCTCTTCTTAGGCTGTGCCTTAAGCGTAGCTATGCCGCAGGCTTTACGGCTACGCTCAGTACAAGTGGCTTTTGACTTCCGCCTTGCGGTACTAGTCATACACTCTGCCCCAGGATATTGAATGCGTGAAGTACGGCAATTTGTAGGGGCGCACAGCTAGCTGTACGCCCCTACTAAAGCTCTATATTTTATGCGACTGAAAAACGCTACAATCAGTCATCAACAAGGGTAAGCGCGTTACCCAATTATTAAAAAACTTAGTTGGTTACACACTACCGTCTCTATTGTGACTGATTTATTGGCGAAAAGTTATTAGTACTCGCTGCCAATAAGGTATTGTAACGCATTTAGCGTCCAACTATATTTTTGGCTGTGTCTGCCGCACTGTCACCTACATCACTAGCAGTTTTCTGAGCACCCTCTGCATACCCAGATCCAAATTGTTTAAAGGCTTCTGCTGACTCTTTTCCAATTTTCTCAAGTCGTTTACCAGGAGTACCTTTCGTTTCACGAGCTTCTTTATTCCACTCCCCTATTGTTCTGGGTCTTTGAGCATCATCTTGCTCTACCTGTTCACGAACTCTCTCACCTAATCCTTTGTCCTTGTCCCCATAACTAACATTCGTCGTCAGCACTAGAAAACCAACTAGGACAACAGCCAAAAAAGATTTTACCTGAAGTCCTTTAAGCAGGGAGCTGATGTGACCAACCGTCCTAGAAATCAAATTTATCATGCCAATTAACTTTTTTTTTGAGTACAAACTAAAGATTAACTAGAAAAAGGTAATTATCCTTCTAACAAAAGGCATATCTCAGTTATAAAAAAGAAAGACTTTTTAAATCTTGGGGAAGAGGTGATTTGTGAGATGAATGATATTTCCAATTAGTCTATGGGCACGAGCAACGAGCAATACTGCCTTTCTCTCGAAAGTTTACATAACAAGCCAGAGAGAGCATTATCCGAAAACGACTCCCGAAAATATCAATCCTATCTGATTTCGTTCAAATTCGTGGTGTCCAGATCCCCGAATTCTCTAAGAAGTCGGGGATCTAACTTTTTACGAATGATTTAGGATTGCTATATATCAAACTGTTATTAAAAATTTGATAAACTATTACACTTATCCTCCATTTTTGTCAATTCACCAAGCAAGATTTATAGTGGATTACCTCTTTATGATTTTATCTTCTAGTTCCGACGACTAAACAATAAATTGCATTTTGTTGTGCGTAATTTGAAATTCCGTGCAGAAAGTAGACCAGAATAGCGATCGCATCACTAAAGCATTAAACGCACAGTTCCTTTCTAGGTAACAGGTGAAAATTAGGAGTTAACTCCTAAAGATACCGTTGCAATAAACCAATGACAACTTCTGGTATTTCCAAATGAGGTAATATTCCTGCATCTGCGATCGCATAAAAATCTTGAATTGCCCTTGTATTTAAATTTGCCAAGCGTTGTCCTAGTTTGATGCTAGTAAATTGTGCCTTTTCTCCCCAAAAAATGACAGTGGGAATTGTCAGTTGCTGAATATATAAACTCAGATCAAAGTAAAGATCGCCCCGCAAAAATGCCAAAGCGGCAAACTTGGCATTAGGCTGTTGTGCAGAGGTTAAATAAGCCTCCACCATTTCTTGAGATACTCGTTGTGACTTAGCAAACAGAAAACTTTGTAAAAAGTTTCGGACTGCAATTTCATTTTCAGCACCAAGGATATAAATTAAATTGTCGAACAAAGGCGTATTGATCACCGAAAGCAGAAGTCTGCGTCCAGCACCTTGTCCAAAATCATCAAATCCAGAGGGAGAGACTAAAAACAGGGCTTGGAATAAATTTGGTTGAACAATCGCTAGGCGGATAGCAAAAGCGGCTGTTAGAGACGACGCTACCACCGTCACCGGCTGGCGACAAGTTTGGATGATAAACTCTGCGATCGTGCTGAGATAATCCCTAATTTTATAATCCCGGACTGGATGAGCCGATTCTCCCCAGCCGATTAAATCGGGGGCTAAAATGTGGTAATTAGAGGCAAAAGCCGGGTAAACTTTAGACCATTCATATGCAGACGCCCCCCCACCAAAGTTATGGAGAAACAGTAGTGGGCGTAAATCTTTAGTATCAGCGATGGCTTTGCCAACGCCTTCTGGTGCGTCCGCTACGCGTAGCTTGCTTCCCCGTAGGGGTACGGTGATCGCCCAAGGTGCATTAGTTTGAGTATAGTAAACCATTGCCCCCAAGGATGTATGGATGACTTTATGTCCAAAGCCAGGAGGTTGAAACTGAAGCATAAAATTAAAGAGTTTAGTTTAATGGCACTTTACCCGAAGGTAAAATTATGAAGTATAAAGTAAGAGGATGTTTTAAAAGTATTAGGCGAATATAATTCGCTACTACATAAGCAAAGTCCACCTCCGTGGACTAATAAAAATCAAGGATTTGCTAACCTGCAAAGGCAGGTAAAGTCTCGTGTAGCCAAGCCAGTGCGGTCTTTCCCTACAGCCCGTAGGGCTGTAGGGAAAGACCGCAGCCTTTTCTCTACCTTGGGCTGCGCCAACGAGTCTGCGTCTCTTGCGCGTCTGCTATAGAGCGTCTGGGGGTTTCCCCCATGAGCAACTGGCGTGCGACTTCTAGTCGCCCAGGTGAGTAATAAATTAGACTTTATAAACATCCTCTAAAGCTTACCGATAAAACTAATTAATAATTCATAATTACCCCACACATCAAATGCATGGGTCTGAATTGTCAATACTGTATGGTTTTTATGTCTCTATTGATAAATCCTCAAGATTGTACCATTAACTACGAATTATTCGGTCAGGATACTTGCTAATAATCGGTTTTTGATTTTAAATTTGGAATTGCTTCTTACTTTATCCTTGCTTTTGGTCACTATCTCCTGTGATCTGAACAAGTTGATGGAGGTTATCACCACTGATGTGATAAGCTGCGCCAAAACCAACTACAAAACGACCTTCACTCGGAGTTAGCTGGAAAATCCGAAAGTCAGACAAGCCACGCAAAACCTCGATAATTTGACCAAAGCGCCCTTGGAATTGCTCAACAATTTGATTCCACTTGTCAGTTTCACGCTCTATCAAAGTTGCCGTACAATCAAAACTCAAACGACGACGAGCAAAAATTAGATTACTCTTGGCTTCATCCTCAATAAATAAGACACTAACATGAGGATTGGCATAGAGATTTTTGGTATGAGTCGAAAGACCACTCACGTAAATATAGATGTTCTTGGAATCATCCGTTACAAAGGGAGCATAACTAGCATTGGGTATTGCCTGTGCGCTCACGGTACTAATGATTACACTCTCAAATGCTTCAGGAAACTTTTCGTACTCAGCTTGAATGTTTTCAAGTTGGCTCATAAGTAAATTACCGTTTGATTAGGAACGCCTAATTAAGTATCCTAACGTGATTGAGGGATGTCTACGACGGGCTACCCCTACGCATGAAATGCCAAAGATTTAGCTTAAATTGTAGCTAGTCCTAAACTTTTTTGTCTCAACTCCAACCAGCGATCACAAAACCTCTTGGCAATACGCAAAAAAGCAACTACAGCAGAACATACGTACTAATGCTGATGTTCTACGCCAGAAAATATCAACTAAGGGCTGTCTTTGTTGTTTGTCAGTTCTGAGGCCGCCACGCCATTACTAATTAACCAAGAGTAGAGGCAAAATGAGTAATTTTCATCAAAATGGAAAACCAGACGCAACTGATAGTAGCCAAAATCAGCAATACGCCTCCTTGGTAGAGCAACTTGATTTGATAATTCGGGCAAGATATCCCTTACTGTATGTGATTTCCGTTGAAGAAGAACCTGTGGAAGAAGTGTTGCAGCAAGTTGCATTGCGTTCCCAGCCAAAACGACAGGTTTTATTTTGGGATATTGTCCGGGGTTGGAGTGATAATGGTGCAGATAAAGGTTCGGTGATGGCGGCGTTAGGTTGAATTGGCAAAGCTGATGTCCAAACACCTGCAATGTTTGTACTGCGTGATTTGCATCCATTTGTGAAAAATCCGACTACCGAGAAGAATGCCCCGATTGTCCGGGAGTTACGAAACTTGACGCAGGAGTTAAAGCGATCGCGTAAAATTATCATTACCACCAGAGTTGTTGCGCAAAGGAAGATTTGATGAAATTTTCTTTTTGAATCTACCTACACAAGCCGAACGCCAAGAGATTTTTAAAGTGCATTTGCAACGGTTACGCCCTAATCGGCTGCGAGAATTTAACTTAGCTTTGATAGCCAAACAGAGTCTCAATCAGCCAAAAATATGCTCATAAAACCTTGATGGCAATAGTGCAAGAAGAAGGCTTTAATGTCGAGGCAGAAGAAGTTTTAGAAGATGGAACTGTACGGGTATTAGTAGGGCGTTAGGTGTAAACACTTTTGTTGAGTAGGTATCTTGTCTACTTAACAAGTTAAAATTTACTTTGACTAATACAACGTGAGTTCGATAAATTATATAGTATCTGCTTAACTAGCTATAACAAAAAGACCACTAAGAGGTTTTACTACGCAAAATCGTCCCTCTCCCAATCGGAGAGGGAGAGACTTGAACTTTAATTCAAGGCAGGGAGAGGTTTGTTGAACTCACGTTAATACAACTGTCTTAGTCTCATGCTTAACTATATTTGTTGACCTGTTTCTCTAAATCCAAGCATAACTACATCAGTTGATTAGGATTCTCTGGCATGATTCTCTTCCTCCACACTAATACCAGTATTCCCAATTAAGAAAGTGCGATCGCATTTATTTGTAATCGCACCTATATCTTATTCTATGGAACTCGCCATACTTGAATTAATTTACCAACATAACTGACAAGAGTCTGTGCATCTGGGCTAATAACAACACTTGTAGCATCATCAGGAAGTTCAGCAAGTAATTCTTGTGTCTGTAAATTCCAGATATTAATATCACCGCCACTCTTAACAAAGATTTTTCCATTTGCACTGAAATTTAAATCTTTTGGGTAGCCCTTCATTCTCGTAACAAACATTTTATTGATGGTACGAAGACTTTTTACTGTCTTCAAATCCCACTTTTTAAAATCTAGATAAGTCCCATCGACAATACTGGCATCTGTTTGAGATTCTTCATAAGAACTATGGCTACCATCACAACACACTAGGGTTTTGCCATCGGGATGAATGGCGATCGCTGCATCATAATACTTATTAAGCTCAATTGTATAAACACACTCAAAAAAACGATAGGGATTAAATTATAAGATTGCCTGTTTTACTTTTAATTCTGAGATATCCTGCAATAATTTATATGCTGCTAGCTGTACTCCTTGTGATGGGTCTTTTAAAGCTTGAATTACTAAATCCCATCCTTCTTGTCTATGGTTAATCAGTTGCGAAAGTGCTGAAAGGCGGTAATTTTCATCATTGCTAGCGAAACGCTGTTTTGCACCTTCCAATCCTCCTAAAACTACACCATCGACTGGTGGAGGATTTTGTCCGCCAAGTACAACATCATATTCTCTTGGTTGATTGGGATTTTCTGACATTGTGTTTTACTTTTGACACTAGTTTATCTTGGTCAATCTCCATGCTGTCAATTGGCGATCGCTGTTTGGGGACAAGTGAGCGATCGCATCTATTTTTTACTTTATGGTACTCCCCAAATGTTGATATTTCCATCATTGATTGCTACCACTTGTAATAAACTGTCCATCAGGACTAATGGCTATACAGTTAAGACATCCCGAATATCCTTTTGAAACAAATTTAGCAATAAATCTAAGCCTATCTATCTATAATTAATTAATTCTACAAAAGCTGCAACTTTGACTTTTACATCATTACTATTTAAACGAAGCTTGGCTCATTCTAGTCCACCTAAAACTAAACCATCAACAGGTGGAGGCACTTGTCCACCAAGTACAGCATCATATTCTCTCGGTTGATTCTCAGCCATTGTCCTTTTACCACTTCACTGTTATCATTCTTATTAATACAGGACTATAACGCCAAGGGAAGATTATTTGAGTTTAGCGATCGCACCCCTATCCACTAATATCTTTCCCGTTAGTAAATCCTTAACTATGACTACTAATACCCGTTGTTTGTTCACTTCAAATTGTGCTTGTATCTGGTCTATTCCCGTTTGTCCAGGTGGTTCAATATGCGCGACACATACTTGTTGATGATGAGTTTCCAAAGAACGATAGGTATCTTGCTTGATTAACTGGCTGCTTGTCATCCTCCCTTGAGCATCGTAAGAAACTTCTGCTTGAGAAACTTCTGCTACTTCCCCAATATCAAGGCGAATTTCTCGCTGTCCTTCTGTTGCGACTTGCAGAGTTAAAGCTTCAGAACGCGCCCCTGGATACTTTGCCCCTTTTTCGATCAAAGTTAAATATGAATAACTTTTGCTGTGGGGTTCCCAAAGACGAATTGCATAACTGTGGCGCAGGTAATCATCAGCTGTCGCCATTTCACTTAAAGCTAATGCGCCATGTGCGACAGCTTCAAAGGGTTTGTCTAACTTTAGCTTTTGTCGTCCAAAATAGGAAATTACCAGTTGTTGTACGGCGGGAATTTGACAAGTCCCACCTACTAATAAAACCTGTTGAATAGCTGTTTTGCTGATACCTTTAAAAAGAGCGATCGCTAATACTTCATCTATCGCCTGTCTTAGCTGTTCTAATAATTGTTGATTTTCTACAATTTCGCCTAATTCGTCCCGATGCAATTGCAATTCATGGGACATAAAATTTTCATCATCAAACCAAGCTTCTTTGGCTTCATCTGCGATCGAAACGTATTTCGTCTGTCAGTTCAAGACGCTGCCGCGGCAATTCCTCATGCAATCGTAAACCTTCCTGATGCAGTGCTGCTTTTTCCAAAACAAGTTAGTGTAACTTTTGCTCTAGCTCTAAGTATTTTTGATGAGTTGTTTGTAGTTCATCCTCTAGCAACTCAATTTGCGTAGACGCGTTGGCGCAGCCCAAGGTAGAGAAGCGGCTTGTCGTTAGACATCGCGCCAGCGCTAACTTGTCAGTTTCCAAGTCTGGTTTGTGGGCGATCGCAGCGCTAATTGCTGGAATAATCACCAATAGAGTGCAAATCCCTATTGCCATTGTTAAAAGGCTTAAAAGAGAAAGCATTCCTATTTGCATCTCTCTTAGATTTGTTTGAGAGACTGGTTTTGTACTACTGTCTCGCCCTCACCACTTTCGTAATACTCAGGCAATAATTCTTGATTTTCTACTGTTCCTAAAGCCTTTTCAATTCCCGATGTTGTACTTGTGCAACTCGAACCAGAAGTATTAATCACTGTTTCAGTAATTTTCCCATCTTTACCAATGCGATACTCAATTTTTTGATACTCAGCCATAAATAGAGTCTTTTGATTTTTAAGGGTTTTAATCATGTTGTACCAAATTCTAGCCAACGGCAATTAACACTGGCACTAGTACACATCAGCCCAGATGGTCAAACATCTCTTCAACGGACTGGGAAACACTGTTATTAAGGTTTGGGATTGGCAAAGTAGGAGGGAAATCAGCACTTTAGGCGAACCCAGGATCAGTGCGATGGGTGTTCACGGCCTAGCTGTTAGCCGGGATGGGCAAATTCTTTTTAGCGGTAACTGGGGTTTGTTGAAAGCATGGGATTGGCAAATGGGTAAAGAACTCTACAATTTGCGTGCCCATTCGATCCAGATTTATTGTCTTGCAATTAGCTTGAACAGACTCTGGTTAGTTGCAGCTGGGACAAAACTATTAAAGTCTGAGGACTGGCTTAAAGATAACATAACTAGCTGATTGGGCTAGACTGAAGAAAGTTATGAGGACGCAAATATGACTGACAAAAATCGTTCTCAATGGGACTTAGGCAGGTTTATCGAAACCCTGACTTACTTTGAGGTAATTCCTTTCCTTAACTGGGTACAGCAGTTAATCCAAGGTCGTCCTAAGGATAATCAAGATAAACCCAATGGAGGAAGAAACGTGGGTGTAATATTAGTAGCAGGTGCAACAGGTGGTGTAGGTAAACGAGTGGTGCAGCGATCGCTCCAACGAGGTTATAAAGTTCGCGCACTAGTTCGAGACATTGACAAAGCGCGGTCAATTCTTGGTAATGATATAGACTTTGTAGTTGCGGATATCACTCAACCAGAAACTTTAACTCCTTTAGTTATGGCTGAGATCCAAGCTGTAGTTTGTTGCACAGCAGTGCGCGTCCAACCAGTTGAGGGAGACACAGCAGATAGAGCCAAATACTATCAAGGTGTGAAATTTTACCAGCCAGAAATTGTAGGCGATACCCCAGAAAATGTAGAATATCAAGGTGTCAAAAACTTAGTCCAAGCGGCCGCAAAATATCTACCCCAAGCCAACGAAAAACCGATATTTGATTTCACAAAGCCATCAGCAGAATTAAAGGATAATTGGGGAGCGTTGGATGATGTCGTCATGGGTGGCGTGAGTGCCAGTAATATCCAATTAGTAGAAAATACAGCTTTGTTTGCTGGTAATGTCTCCACCGATAACTCTGGCGGATTTGCTTCTGTCAGAACTAAGAATTTTGATCCCCCCTTTAACTTATCTGGTTACGAAGGTGTCAAATTGCGCGTCAAAGGTGACGGTCAGCGTTATAAAATATTTCTACGGACAGATACAAAATGGGATGGCATTGGCTATAGCTATTCTTTCGATACCATAGCTAATACCTGGATAGATGTTCATATTCCCTTTGCAGATTTGATTCCCGTCTTTCGGGCAAAAACTGTCAAAGATGCGCCGCAACTTGAGCAAAATAGAATTTGTTCATTCCAACTGATGTTGAGCAAATTTGAACATGATGGTGCTTTAAATCCCAAATTTTCTCCAGGTGGTTTTGCTTTGCAGTTGGAATCAATTAAAGCTTATGGCGGGACAACTTTACCACAATTTATTCTTGTCAGTTCAGCAGGTGTGACTCGTCCCGGACGCCCCGGCATTAATTTAGATGAAGAACCGCCAGCAGTGAAATTAAATGACCAATTGGGAGGAATTTTAACTTGGAAGTTGAAGGGAGAAGATAGTTTAAGAGAAAGTGGAATTCCTTATATGATTATTAGACCTTGTGCCTTAACTGAGGAATCAGGGGGTAAGGAATTAATATTCGAGCAAGGCGATAATATTAAGGGCAAAATCAGCCGTGAGGATGTGGCAGAACTTTGTGTGCAAGCGCTAAAACTAGCGAAAGCTTGTAATGTCACGTTTGAGGTAAAACAGGGAGACAATACTCTTAACTCTATCGATTGGCAGAAGCTATTTTCTAACTTAGAACAGGATAAATAAGTGAAGTGAATACAGACTTATACTTTGTAGGCATATCAACACATCTTGTCTAAATAGATTGTTGTAATTTAGCTATTGACATGAAAAAAATCCAAGTGCTAATACTTGCTGGGATTTTAGCAACAATTATCTGGGGCGGGTTATTTCCCAAAACTGCTTCATCGCAGCAAGTGGAGTCCCGCATCAACAACCTGGAAGCAGACTTTAATCGTGTCGAGTCGCGGTTAAACCAGATAGAGTCTCAACTGGGTCAAAGTCGCCAGTTTCCATCCCGAAGAACAACACTTACCCCACGACAGTCAACTGGTTCCAGAGGGAACTTATCACAGCAAGATCGGATGTTTGATCGGCTGGCAACTTTGGTGGTTGAATTGAAGCAACAAGTCAATAAATTAGAGGCGCGAGTTTCTAAATTAGAAACTTCACAACTCAGATAGGATTGCTATATCTTATGTAAAAGGCAAAATTTCAGTCCACTTGAGTGGACTTTAGCTATCAGCCCAGAACTTAAGTTCTGGGCGGGATATCGGTCAGCGCGACACTTTGACTGTTACAAAAATTTGGGTAACGACAAGCCATAAAGGGAGCGGTAGAAGCAGTTTTATTAATTAGATAGTCTAAGCTGGCTTCAACTTCCCCAGGAAGTTAAGCATGGCTGAAACCACAGCATCCGGCGACTCAATTAAGAAGCCATGACCCCCACCATTGAGGGCTAGAAGTTCAGCGTTGGGAATGCCTTGAGCAAGTTGCTGGGAAAACTTTAGCGGGGTAAGAATGTCTTGTTTACCAACTAAAACTAGGGTAGGACAATGAATTTGTTGCAGGCGGTCTGTTGTGTCAAAGTCAAGCATGGCTTGGCTGTGATGATAAAGTGAATGAGTCGCAGGCGGGAACGGATATCTGATCGCAAATTCAATCAGACCTTCGATCATCCCAGGAATCGAGTAGAACGTATCTGTAAATATCCAGGGTAATACGACTTTTTCATAAAGTTTCAGGTCTACATTACCGCAGAGTTCGCCCCAAGTCTTAATGATGCTGTTGAATAATCCATCACCTTTTGCCAAGGATGAAAGTAGCATCAGACTTTGTACTTTTTCAGGATGTGCTAACACTAATTCTTGCGCTATCTGACCACCCATTGAATGACCTGCTAGATGCACCTTATCGATCGCAATATGATCGAGCAATGCTGCAACATCACTAGCCATCTGTTTGATACTATAGTAGCTCTCAGGAGCAGAACTTCGCCCCATACCTCGGTTGTCCAAGCGAATGACTTGATACTGCGAAACCAGCGATGGCATGATCAGCGACCAATAGGCATGATCACAAAGGAAGCCAGCTATTAATAGCAAAGGCTCACCGGTTCCCTTAATGTCGTAGAACAAATCAATCCCGTTAATCTGAACCTTGGGCATAGTCAATAATTCTGCTAAACCTTATTTTTAAGCAGGGATAAACAAGGCTGCACTCCTACCTCTTAAATCTCTCGTCCACCGGAATTTGATAGCCGTTGGCCAGGCGATTGGTCATGTTGGCAGTGGCTGCGATCGCCATTAGTTCCGCGAACATGGTATCATTCATCCCCTTGGCACGCGCCGCTGCTGTGTGCGAGGCAATGCAATACTCACAGCCATTCGTCGCACTCACGGCGATATAAATCAGCTCGCGCATCAGTGGATCAATCTCACCAGGGCTGGTCATCACTTCCTTCACCGCTTGCCAAGTTCGTTGCAAGGTAGAGGGATGGTTGGCTATAGCTTTCCAAAAGTTATTGATATAGTCGTTCTGGCGTGTGGCACGGATGTCGTCATATACTGCCCGTACTTCGTCGCTGGCTTCTTCGTATTCAATTAGCTTAGTCATGAGTTGACAATCACTCCGCTAAATAGTAATCCTATGGGATTTATCCTCATAATTTTGGACTTATTTTTAGATACCAAAATGTAGGATACTACGTTTTTACCTGCGAACATTAGCGGTGATGAAATTCGACCTCTTTTTCTAGAATCTTAATATCATAGTTGCCAAAGAAATCGTGGCCCAGTAAGCCGATGCTTGCTTTTGGTGCGATCGCTACCTGAAGATTACTAGCTGTAATTCCACCTACTGCAATAGATTTTACCTTACTGGTTGGGAATTCTACTTCGCTACCATCGGCAATTTGTGCTTGCATTGTACCTGTAGCCTGGAGTTCAAGTGTACTCGCCATACTTAGAGTGATAATGGTTTCACTCGCACCTGTATCTACAATCATTTCAAAGGTTTTTTTGTCATTGAAGGTGACATCAATCACAGGAGTTCCACCAAAGCGGCGTTTCACTGGGACTCGAAAAACTCTGTTATCTGAAGGTGCGGCTATATTGCCACAAAGGCTTCCCAATCCAACAGTTTTTCCAGAGGAGGTTACCATGTAACATACTCCTGGATCGTCAGCTGTTACCCGATGAGAGAATGCTAAAAATACTAGCGTCGGCATTAGTACCGCAGCTACGCCCGTCGTAGACATCGTAGCTAGGTTAACGGTCGTAATCCAACGCCTCCAAGCATTCTTCATGTTATATTTCTTTCCAATTTTGCTGAGAGTTTTTAATAACTAAATTATTCATCATAGCTGTAAGAATTAATGCTGAAATTCCAGAGAATTAAAATAAAATTACAATATTTTTAACCTAGATTACAATAAACATTCAAACATATTGCGCTCTTTTGTTGATAACTTTTATCTCTAGATGGTGTTTAAACTATACACAGTAATTTTGTATTTTCAAATTAGTTAGTTATTTTTTTTAACTTATGTGTCTCTAGAAAATAAAATTGCATCTTACTCGATACATATTACCTATAATTACTGATTGATAAATTAAAGATTAGGTAAAGAGATGATAAAACTACTTAGAGCATATAAAATATGGCATACTAAGAAGTTAGCTCAGAGAAATTTGTTAGCTTACTCAAGGTTTGCTGCTGCATGAACAGCAGTTGCGATCGCATTTTTAACAGCAATATCTCTTTGTTCTAAGATGATATTTTCACCAACAGTACGCCCAGCAACTAGACTGCAAATAGGTGCTGATGTAAAATTATACATTCCTGCCATTTTGAATAGGAGACTTCCAGTTAAAAAAACATCCCATCCCTGCGGGAGGCTCCGCGAACGTAGGGGCGCAAGACCAAGATCCCCTACAAATGTACAAATAATTTTGGATAATTTATTTTTTGTCAGTTCCTAAAGCTACAGATGCTCTCCTGTAAACCCAGAATAAATCTCACTTTGTTAATTACGAATTTGTATAAGATATGCTTGCCTTTGCTGTCCTTTTTGATTTAGACGGGACTTTGACAGATCCTAAACTTGGTATCACTCGATGCATTCAGTATGCTCTATCTGAACTCGGTTACATACCACCGGATGCTGATGAATTGCATTGGTGTATTGGCCCACCGCTGCAAGACAGCTTTTCGCAGTTACTGAAAACTTTAGATAACACAGTAATTGAACAGGGAATCTCACTGTATCGTCGTCGCTTTGCCACAATTGGATTATTTGAAAACTCTCTTTATCCCCAGATTCCAGAAATCCTAAAAGCCATTCGTTTTGCTGGTTATAAAACTTTTGTTGCGACTTCTAAACCATACATTTATGCTACACTCATTATTGAATATTTTGGCTTATCATTGCTTTTTGATGGCGTTTATGGTAGTGAGCTTGACGGAAGTCGGAGCGTCAAAGGCGACTTAATTCAACATATTTTACTAACAGAAAAACTTTTACCATCCACTGTGGTCATGGTAGGCGATCGCTCACATGACATCATTGCAGCCAAGCACCATCACATTGCTTCAATTGGCGTGACTTATGGCTATGGAACTGAGGAAGAATTGAAAGCTCATGGTGCTGACTTGATTGCCCATTCTCCAAATGATATTCCCAAATTAATAATTCGTAAATAATGCCGCCATCTTTAACACTTTTCCATAGTTTACTTCTATTTAGTACCGCTTTCATCGCAGGCGGATTAAACGCTGTCGCGGGTGGTGGAAGCTTTATCACATTTCCAACTCTCATCTTTACGGGTGTACCGCCGATCGCAGCTAACGCCACGAATAATACTGCGATTTGGGTGGCTGCTCTAGCAAGTGCTGGAGCATATCGTCAAGATTTAAACATCGAGCGGCGAGATTTTTTACTTTTATGTGGTGTCAGTTTAGTTGGTGGTGTAATTGGCTCTGTAGCTTTGTTATATACATCGCCAGATGTGTTTAAAAAGCTGATTCCCTATCTGTTGCTGCTAGCAACCTTGGTGTTTACCTTTGGTGAACCTTTCAAAAAGTGGTTACAGCGTCAAAGCCAGAAGTCATCACCTGAGTCTGTACCCTTGTTTAATTTGGTACTGGCTCAACTAGCGATCGCAATTTATGGCGGTTTCTTCGGCGCAGGTTTAGGGATTTTAATGCTGGCAACTCTGACATTTTTAGGTATCAAAAGTATTCACACAATAAATGCTTTTAAGACATTTTTAGGAAGTTGTATTAATGGTATTGCGATCGTTCCTTTTATTTTTGCAGGTGTGATTGCTTGGCATCAAGCTGTTTTGATGGCAGTAGGTGGCTCTCTTGGTGGTTATTTAAGCGCCCATTATGCTCGTCAACTTGAACCGCACTTAATTCGGAGATTTGTTATGATTGTTGCCTTTAGCATGACTGCCTACTTTTTTATTCACGGTTAAGGACTGGGAACTACTGAGGGGTGATGTGCAGCAAATTTCCATCTTCCGTGACATGGTTCGTCTTAATCTACGTGTAGACAGGTCTTAAAGGAATCCGAAGTGATTAAGAGTGCTGAGTTAAAAGAGTGCATAATCAGGCATACAGCCAAAAATTGGTAACAACAATGACTACAGTAAATGACCCTGCCGTTGTAACTGAAGTAACTGATTTGTACCTCAAGTATGAAGAAGCCCTTTGTAATAACAATTTTGAGGTGATGGATAGCTTGTTTTGGGATGCGCCAGAAGTGGTACGGTTTGGGATCACAGAAAACCTCTATGGCGTCGATGAAATTCGCAACTTTCGCGCTTCTCGTCCAAACCCGAAAATAGAGCGAGAAATCTCAAATCTCAAGGTTGTAACCTTTGGGAAAGATGCAGCAACAGTGACTTTAGAATTTCGCCGCAATATTAATGGTGTAGAGCGTTTTGGGCGACAATGCCAAACTTGGTATAGGTTTACCGAAGGATGGAAAGTGGTTTCAGCCCATGTTTCATTATTGCCAGTGTGAATTTCAAAACTATGACTAGCATTACCGAAATTGCCCCAGATAAGTAGTCGGACAAAAATATTTACAGTCATTGTGTAATTAATTCTGTCTGACTACTTATCTATCGCATCTCAACCTATGATCCACATATTAGTTCATTATTCTTTGCTCTAAAAAAACTTGGTAAATTGCAATTTTCTTAGTCATGTGGCTATAGTTACCTTTGTCAATAACCATCACGAAATGATAAAAGATATATGACTGCAACAATTTAATTCGATCGCGTTTCTGATATGTACGATGCCACACGGATACTACCCCCAGGTATTTCCGAGCAAATCACAGATTTTATCTGTAGTACGCAACTGGGCTTAATACAATTTGGCGTAGAAGCGTAGCGTTTTTAATGCAGGGTAACGCATTAACATTCCAAAGGAATGTATCAGCATTGCAAGCCAATGCATTGTTAATGCAAGGTATTGCCAAATTTTCTTTCTTTCTTTGTGTCTTTCTCTACGAGACGCTACGCGTAGCTTGCTTCTCCGTAGGAGTATGCGCCCTTCTCTACGAGACGCTGCGCGTAGCTTGCTTCTCCGTAGGAGTATGCGGTTCGTTTATTATATAGTTTGGCGCATCTTCATACAGAATTGGTATCAGTATCTAACAAATAAATCAACGCCTCCACTAAAGCCTGATTTTGTTCATCATTGCCAACAGTAATACGTAATTTATCATCTAGTCCAGGTTGCTTGAAGTAGCGGATTAAAATTCCCCGTTCCTTCAGTTTTTGATAGAGATATTCTGCGTTTCCTTCTCTTGGTTGTGCCAATAAAAAGTTAGTTTGGGAATCCCAAAGATGAAAACCTAATTGTTTTAAGTCTGTTGCTAGTTGATTCCTTGATGCTTTAATTTTTGCGACACAAGCATTTTTATAAGCTTGATCGCTAATAGCAGCCGTGCCAATTGCACAAGCGATCGCATCAATGTTATAGCTATCCTTCACCTTAAACAACCCATGCAACAACTTGGGATTGGCGACTCCAAACCCCAACCGCAATCCTGCCAATGAGTACCCTTTAGAAAGTGTGCGAATTACGATGACGTTTTCGTATTCCTTTACCAAAGCCAATGCATTCTCTTCGGTAAAATCTACATATGCTTCGTCAATCACTAAAACTCCAGATAACTGGCTGGCTAATTTTCGCAGATCATTTGTTGCTACCACATGCCCTGATGGACTATTAGGCGACGCAATGAATGTCACAGAACCATCGGCAGCAACCAGTTCTTCCAAAGGTAAACTGTAGTCCTCGCTGTAGGGAATCTCAATAATTTCCGCAGCTTGCATTTCTGTTAATGTGCGATATAGCACGTAAGTTGGCATCGGATAAACCACCTTCTTCCCAGGTTCTACACAAGCTCGAATTACTACACTCAACAATTCGTCACTACCATTTCCCACAATGATCCAATCACTAGGAACTCCTAAAACTTTACTTGCAGCTTGCCGGAACTCCCCGCCGAAAGGTTCTGGATAGCCCCGCAACCACTCGCCATCGATATTTTGTAGCACAGCTAGTGCCGCAGGGGAAGGAGGATAGGGGTTCTCGTTACTGTTGAGTTTAATTATCTGTGTACCGCGTTGCGGCTGCTCACCGGGAATGTAGCTAGCCATTGCATTAACATTGGAGCGAAAGTAGTTAGTCATAGGGCATTGGGTGCGTATCTTAAGCAAATTTCAACCTACAATTTCTGACGATATCGTTTTTTGTCGTTTACATCAAAAAATACGGCTTTATAAATTACAAATTACGAATTAGGAATTATCAAAAAATGCCAGATAAATGGAATCCAGAACTATACGAACGATTTGAATCCGAAAGAAGTCGTCCGTTCTACGACTTGGTAAACATGGTACATCGGCAAGAAAACTTACGAGTTCTCGATTTAGGATGTGGAACCGGAAAGTTAACGAAGTATCTGCACGACACCCTAGCAGCACAGGAGACTTTAGGGATAGATGCTTCTGAGAAAATGCTGCAAAAGGCTCGTCAGTTTGAAGGTAACGGACTACGGTTTGAGCAAGGAAAAATTGAGGAAAACCCAGGAGATGGGGAGTTTGATGTGATATTTTCTAATGCAGCATTGCAGTGGTTGACGAAACATGAGGCGTTATTTGAGAAATTGCGGGGCAAATTACAACCTGGTGGACAGCTTGCTGTGCAAATACCAAGGATGGATAATGAGCCAGTGCATAAGATAGCAGTTGAGACTGCAAAGGAATTTAGTCAAGAATTGGGAGGATATGTGCGGCGTTTAGAGGTACTTTCTCCAGAAACATACGCCAAACTACTTTATAAATTGGGGTTTGTGAAGCAGGAAGTAAAGCTTCAGATTTATGGACATGTGCTGCCTTCACGAGAAGCCGTAGTAGAGTGGTATCGTGGGACATTGCTAACGGCATATGAATCGCAGCTAGATGCCCAAACCTATGAACGATTTGTAGAACGTTATCAGCAGAAACTGTTCGAGTTGCTAGAAGATGAGCGTCCGTTCTTTTTCCCCTATAAACGCATCTTAATGTGGGGGCGTATTTGAAGGTTTATTTCTCCCTCAAAAATGTTTAAGTCCCGTTAGAGAATAGGAGCAGGGGAAGCAGGGAGTTAAGAATTTTCGATTTTAGACTTTGGCTACGCTCAGTCGAACGATTTTGGATTAAAGAATTGAAATTTAATCTAAAAGACGCTCGCGGACTCGCTAACGCTGCGCTATCATCAATCCAAAATCCAAAATTGAATTGCCCAATACAACTCTTAGAGAGGCTGCGCCAACAGTTACGCTCAGGACAAGCTCAGTACAAGTGCCCAATGACAAATCATTACCGATATATTATTTTTTACAAACCCTATGGGGTTCTTAGCCAGTTTACAAAAGATGCTCCCACACATAGCACCTTGAAAGATTATATTGATGTACCTGATGTGTATCCTGTGGGACGCTTAGACTGGGATAGTGAAGGGTTGCTGCTGTTAACGAACGATGGGCAATTGCAACATCGTCTCGCCCATCCGCGTTTTGGTCATAAACGTACTTACTGGGTACAGGTAGAGCGAATTCCAGATGCAGATGCAATAAAAAGGTTGCAAACAAGTGTGGAAATTCAAGATTACCGCACTCAACCAGCAGAAGTTAGGCTGTTACCAAAAGAGCCAGAGCTACCTGAACGCACCCCGCCGATTAGATTTCGCAAAAATGTACCGACAGCTTGGCTGGAAATAACCTTGACAGAGGGAAAAAACCGCCAAGTACGGCGCATGACTGCGGCTGTAGGGTTTCCAACTTTGCGACTGGTTAGGGTCAGCATAGCCCACCTAGTATTAGATGACCTACAATTGGGTCAATGGCGCGACCTCACCATATCTGAACTCCAATTTCTGGATAATTTCAGTAAATCGAAAACTTTTCCTCCAAAGGCGAATGCTTTCTAACAGGAATTTGACTTTCTGTTGTGTAGTGCCAGACTTCCAGTTTGAGGGGCATTTTGCACATTGGGTATGCAATGTCTAAGGGCGGGCTACGCCTACGCATTCTGGCTATATCAACCAAAACTTTGAACAATATACATATCATTACCCGTATCGCCTACTAAAAGCAAGCTACTGTCATCACTTTCTAAATTTTGACTACCAGCAATATCCTTTTACAGAACTTTAATTATTCTTTGGGGAGTGAAAGATTCCAATTCTACAAACTTTCCAGATTCTAACCATGCTAATTCTTCAGCAGATAAACTTTGACGAAGTTCTTTAGGCAATTGTTTAGCTGCTTGCGCGGACTCTGGAGAGGATTGAATGAACATTCCACGTTTAGTAGCGATAATTTGACGTGGCGTTAATCCGATATCAATAATCACAGCATTGCTGTTAAGAAACCAATTAGCGTTGGTTCTCAAATTATCAACTAAACCAATTCCTCGTGGATTGCAATCATGCACTGCATAAACTTTCAAATCAGGATTGCGGCGCAGCATTTGCATTGTCGTGTCAAAAATGCTTTGGGGATATCCAGTAATGCTGAGAATTGCACAGTTATTTTCAAAGTGAAAATTATTAGCAATTAATAGTTGAGCAAGGGCAGCACTATCACAAACGACTAATCTATCAAAACTGTAAGCAGTCACATCAGGATTAACCGTGGCTGGTGTATTTTCCTGGTTTGGAGAAGGAAGAATTTTAAGAATTGAACCATTTATTTGCTGCCATCGGTCTAGCCAATCTTTAACCTGAGATTGTGAAAATAACAATTCCTGTGTTACTAAGCTGATTCTACCTAACTGTCTAGTTCCTAAGTATATGTCTAGCATTCCTATAATGACGACGATGAAAAATATAGGAAATGAATTCACAGTGAGACTGAGTAAAATTCCTCCAACAAGAATGATTCCTTCTAAAAATTGTAAAGCCTTAGCATTTTTTTGGCGAACTTTGTTGTTGATCTTCTTAGATATGCTCTGAGTTAAAAATACTAAAGAAAGAAAAAAACTCATCGACAATGGCAATAAAAAAAAGCTTCTAATTGCTGAAATTAAATTAAATATTGTAAATGGAATCAACAAGATAATTACTGAAAATGACTTATTTCTGAGGCGATTATCTAACAAGTACAAAAGTTGCTTGGGTGTAAAAAATAAGGTGTTATTTGCAGAAATGTCAGCGATCGCCTTTGCAAAAAAAGGGTCAGTAATCTTAACGTTACTCATACTAGTCGGTTCAAAGGCAAAGGGATGATTGCATTTTATACACCGACCTTGATTAGCTGTCCGGTCTTTTAGTTTATTGTCAGTTCCGCAGTTAATACACTTCATAATGGTTATTTGATGTTAGTGATTAATTGTTAGTTATCACTGTATGCTTACCAATTTACAAGGATTGACACAGAGCAAACTTAGATGATGCTTACCTCTTTTTGCTATCAGGCAAAAAACTGAGTCAATAAAACTCTATGTGGTTTTTGTGGAAGGAATTTTTACTGTCCTGTCAGCCTGGGCGGGGGTTAAAGATTTTGCCTAACAATCAAGCACACGCTTGTATTGGAGTGTTTCGACAAAAGTTAGACCTACCTTGATTTTTGACAAAGGTATTAAGATGTTTTACATCTTAATACCTAAAAAACTAGGCAATCAGACTGAAATTGCTACTATTCAGAGTAATATCAGGATTCCCTAAACTAGCAAACTCAAACACTGTTCCTGTACCCAGAACATTGCTATCCTGGTTATAGAATAGGCTGCCACTACTTTGACTAAAGACAATATGTGCTTTATTAGCGTTGACGAATTTATCATCAGTGACAACTGCAAAGTCAGTTAAAGCCTGTCCCGCAGTATTAGTAACAGCATTGAAGGTGCTTTTACTCACCACAATCTGGTCTTGTCCCGCTTCAAACTCGGTGATGTAATCAACACCTAAGTTTGTGCTAAAAACTCCACTACTTTGGAACAGATATTTATCCTTCCCGGCTCCACCTGTGAGAATATCATCGCCCAGTCCTCCCCAAAGTAAGTCATCACCAGTTCCACCAGTGAGAATATCATTACCATTACCTCCCTGGAGGGTATCATTTCCTCCTAACCCTTGCAGTTGGTCATTTCCGTCACCACCAATCAGAGTGTTATTCAATGTATTACCAGTGAGACGCTGATTGTTTGTGCTGGTAATGTTAGCTAACTGTAGGGAATAGTTGGAGTTGACGTTGCTGGAGTCTTGTGAAATTCCAACATAGTAATTCCCTGCTGCTCCCAAGGTTGTAGTAATTTGACCGTTACCACCATTACTAGCATAAGTAGAGTAAAGTTTTTCTCCACTTTCAATCAATCCATCATTGTTGCTATCGTAATAGATAGCTGCATCAACATAGTTTTGAGTCACTCCACTCAAAAGCAAACTAATATTACTTGTACTGGTCAGGGAAAATTTATAGTAATCAACTGTGTCTACATTCCCGACAAATTCTTTGAAACTCTTAGTACCAGTCAGATTACCAATATTATAAGCAGTGCTGAGTGTGCTACCAGGATCTGAGGCAATGGAAGGAGGTGCAGATGTGGCTGATAACTGTAGTGAATAGTTGGAGTTGACGTTGCTGGAGTCTTGTGAAATTCCAACATAGTAATTCCCTGCTGCTCCCAAGGTTGCAGTAAATGGCTGCATCAACATAGTTTTGAGTCACTCCACTCAAAAGCAAATTAATATTACTTGTACTGGTCAGGGAAAATTTATAGTAATCAACTGGGTCTACATTCCCGATAGCATCATTGTAGTTAAAAGATGTGAGAACACCAATATTTTGAGCAGTACTTAATGTACTTCCGGGCATATTTTTCCTTTTGTGAAATTTGGACAAGTATTCTTAGAGATTGAATATCAGAATTCGGTTTGATTTTTGAAAAAGACTACGACAAAATACGGGGAGCAACTTCATTCGTCGAACCCATCAAAACTAGAGAGCGATCAGCTGATATTTAACTGATACTGCTACTACACTGCTAATATAGTAATCTTACTGATCAACTATATTAGTATACAGAGAATCGAGCTACAAAAGTTAATTGAAGTAATTATTTAGTACCTCATAATTTTAGGTAATTGACTAAAATTACTAGCTTATCACCATGATCGCACAGTTGCAGCGATGGTACGGTTATATTGTCTACTTTGTCTACAGTCCAGTGATATTAAATTTTGCTTTGCTAATGCCAATTAGCAGAAGCGAGTTGACCAAAAAAAGGGGCTTTTATTTCTGAAGACTACTCCTCAAAAACTATAAAAATCATGTCTGTTAATGTCCAAAGACGCACTTGAAACCTTTGTATTATTATCAAGCACCTGATTTATTAGCAGAACATTATAGTCTTCCCGTTGGCGAATCAGGCGATGTGTGAGATTTTCTAGCAAGACTTCCGCAGGTTTGGGGCGGTGTAAAAAGTGAGACGACATAGCATAACCATAAGCACCCACATCTAAAATCGCAACGATATCACCAATTTCTAGGGCTGGAAGTTGGCAATTTTTCCCCAGATAATCTCGTGAATAGGTAGTATTACCACAAATATCAGTTGTGAATCGGGAGTGATGAATTGAGGATTTGTCTGCTTTCCAAGTGACAATTTCTCGGTAGCCGCCGTGTACTGAGGGTACTGAAAGATTAGCAACGGTGGTATCAACTCCGACAATCTGTTTTTCTGCTTGCCATTTCACAGAAACAACTTCAGCAAGCAACGTGGCACATCCGGCGATCGCAGCTCGTCCTGGTTCAATCACTAAATCAATTTCCCGTCCTAAACGAGTAATTCTCTGGGTTAACTCAGCCCCAAACATTTCCCAATCAAAGGCTGCTTTGTTGTGATGATAAGGGTAGCCAAAGCCACCACCAAAATCTAAATATTCCCAATCTGGTAACTGTTGTGCTGTGGCGATTAGCGTATCAATCACCTGGGTGAAAGCGGCTGTGGCATTATTTCCCGTCCCTCGATAGAAGTGTAAACCACTTAGCTTTAGTCCAACCTCACCAGTTAAAGCGATCGCATTACAAAATTCCTCTGGACGCACACCAATTCGGCTATCTCCCGTAATTTCCGGCAAATTGAGGCGTAAACCCAGCCGAATAGATTTCTCTGTGCATTTGGCTGTCTGTGCGTGATCCAAAAAAACTTCGCAGCACAACTGCAATTGAGCCAAACTATCGAGATTAAGAGTTGTAACTCCCCAATTCAAGACTTGTAGCATCTCAGCCCGATTCAAATTACTGCCGCTATAAACAATCTGACTGGGGTTAAAACCAGCTTGCAATCCCAGGTAAATATCTCCTGGGGTATTGGCGTGAAGTCCCCACCCAAATGAGCGAAAAATTTTTAACAGCGCAATATTGCCATTGGTAACACTGGCAAAACAAAATTGCGTGCGCGGATAGCTGACTGCTTTGGTAATTCGCTCAATAGTTTCGCGTAAGCGATTGCCCTGATAAACATAAAGCGGAGAACCGTAGATAGTTAGTAACTCCTGGGCAAGTTCCCTGGAGAATAGAGTAGATGAGAGAGATGGGGGGATTAATTGCTCACTCCCAACTCTTAACTCCTCACTCCTAACTCCTAACTCCTCACTTTTATCTAACCTTGCCATCGTTTATAACTCCTCCATAGCCAACGAAGTAACCAAAACGGATGATCCCAGGACTGTTTGCTTAGTTCTTCATTTAAAACATGCGATCGCCAAAGTTGCCACATAATAAGTAACCAGAGTGTTTCACCAATTCGACGGCCTTGAATAGCTGCTCCTAGTTTGCCTTCAACAATTTGTGCCCCGATGTGAGGATAAAAGTGATTGTTGGCGCGGAGTATATCTGGATTCAGCCAGATGCCCAGCTGATGCCAAAAATCATTTAAACACCAAGAAGTTAAAGGAACTCCCATACCACGCTTTTGTCGCCAGACAATTTCCGCCGGGAGCCAATTTTCTACAGCCCGCTTGAGGATATATTTTTCACAGGCTCCTTGCAAACAGAGTTCTCCAGATAGGCGGAATGTCCACTCAGCTAAAGGTAAGTCACAAAAAGGCGATCGCACCCATAATCCATGAGCAAATCCCAATGCAGTCGCACGGGGATGGATATTCTGTGCCCCTTTGAGCATCAAACTGGCACGGCGGAGGCGATGCAGCAAAGATGGACACTCGTCTTTATCAAGAGCCGTTAACAGCCAATCTTCAGGATGCAAATTTTGGATCTCTGCATATACCTCTGGCTGATAAACTTGAGATTCATATCCCCCAAGACGGTGAAAGGTGCGGAGATATTGCTGGATAAAAGTTTCCTGTCCGGCAGGATTTTCTGCCTGATAAACACCTGCGGCAATTAAAGGTTTGTTCGTCCAACCGGCAAACAATTGATCTCCCCCTTCGCCATTAAAAATTACTTGAGTTTCCTGACTCGCCCTCTGAGATAAGAGATACAACGGAACACACACCCCATCTCCAAAGGGCAAATCTAATCCTCGTACAGTAGGAATTAGGGCATTCTTGATCGAATTTGGGGTTACTGCAACTTTAATCAGCGGAATTTTCAGAAACTGGGCAACTTGTTCAGCATAGGGATATTCTGGAATGCCTGCGTTACCAAAATCTAAAGTGTAGGCGCGGACTTTTACCCCTGCTTGCACGAGCAGCGCCGCCACCACTGAAGAATCAAGTCCGCCAGAGAGAAACACCCCAACAGGCTCATCCTTTAAATCGGCAATCTGTCGTCCAATCGAGTCTTTAAGGAGAGTTTGCAATTCGCTAATTGCTGTAGTTTCATCTGTTAATTGTTCTGAAGCTTCTCGCCACGAGTGGATGTTCTTAGATTCAGGCGTTTGCAGCTTACCTAATTGGTAATTACTCTGCCAAACTAGTTCAGTTCCCGCCGCAACTGCAAACACTTCCTTAACAGGGGTTAAAGGTGTGGGAACGTAGGAAAAACAGCTATAGCCGTATAACCCAGGTATGCTAACTTCTGACTGTTGCAAAATCGGTAAGAGTAGTTGCAGTTGAGATGCAAACCAGACCACCTGTCCTTGCACAGTCCAATACAAAGGAACCTTACCGAAAGGTTCTCTTCCCAAAATCAGGCAGTTGTTTTCCTGTAGACTTACCCAAGCATCGGGTGAACTGAATAGTCCTGATGCTGAGATGGCAGCAATTTGATTATTAGGACTTACGCAGAAGAGATCCCCCAACCCCATTAAAAAGGGGGCTTTCAAGGTTTCCTCTTTTTTAAGCGGGGTTAGGGGGGAGTGCGCTTCGCGCACGCTACGCGAACGAGGTTTCAGGTGTTCAGCGTCTAAGTCCTGATTTTGTTGCGGTGGGAAATTTCCATCAAGTCCTATATAAACAATATTCCAGACGGGATGCAGATAATTTTCCTGTGGAGAGAACTGACTTTTCAGACCTAACCCCCTAATCCCCTCCTCTGCAAGGGTTGGGGAAAAATTCAAAGCCTCTGTCTTCTTAGGAGAGAGGTTTGGAGAGAGGTTTTCCAGAACACTAGTTAACAGCGCTTCCAACTCCTGTTGAGCGCCGTAACCCCAATAGCCAAGAAAGTGATGCGGGATGTTGCCCATCTGGACTATTTAACTTCAAAGGTTTCATCGCTAATCTGCCGACCTTCCAAGAACATCTGCACCTTCCAATTACCAGCAGTTACAGCCGGATTAATAGTGTAGCGACACTGGGTATCCCAGACAGACGTATTAATCTCGCGGGTTTGATAGTTGTTTTGCTTGACAATTTGACCGCTTGGGTCAATCCAATTACAGGAGAGAGCCAGCTTTTTACCCAAGGGTGTATCCTTCAAGGTGACACGATACAACACTTCTGGATTGGTTTGACGGGAAATTGTCTTCAAGTCACCGCTACTATTTTGTACCAAGGTGATGCGGTCTTGTTGAGCAGAAACACCAGAGAGTGCAGAATTCTGCTGCTGCATAAAAAATATTGTAGATGCGTAGGCGAAGCCCGTCGCAGACATCGCAACCACTACAACTGCCACAACTCCCGAAGTAATCCATCGATTCCGGCGTTGTTGCACCTCTAGTGCTTGGCGGCGATTTAACTGAATCAGCGCTTCATCTAGTAACTCTGGCGGTAAATTCAACTCCTGTAAAATTTCTCTAATTTGCTGTTGGTCTAGTTCCGCTTCCCGACGCACTTGCAGACCTTCTACTTCCGTGACTATTTGTGATAATTGCTCTTGAGTCAGTCGCTGCGTCATAGCTTAACTCCTGTTAAAAAACTTGATGGCGATTCTTGATTACGTGCAATCAGAAGAACTTTATATTAGACATCTCACTTTTGTAGGTACATCATAAGCTACAAAATAAAGTTGTTGCTTTTCGGATTCTTTCTGAGATACTTTTGTAAACACTTTCTCTCGTTCCCATGCAGAGCATAAAAACGAGGAAAAATCCAAAAGCTTTATTTATTTTGACCCAATCTAAAATCTAAAATCTAAAATCCAAAATTGGTATGACTCAAGAACAACAAACCGCAATTGAAGGTATCTATGAAGTTTGTATCGGCATCCCAGAGCCAATTTCTGCAATTCAGTATTGGGAGCAATTTGGCTATCGCATTGGTCAAGTGGGTGAATTAACCGCAGATGTAGCCAATCAATTATATGGGGTGAATTCATCTTTACGCTCAATCCGCCTCTACCACCAAAATGCAGATCATGGGTTGATTCGGCTGATGGTTTGGCAAAACCCCACCCATGAAGGTTTGGGAACAGCGTCGATGAAAATTAAGGGAAACCGTTGGGCGGCAAGCTTAACAGCGGATGTGTTAAGTATCTTAAATCATATAGAGGATGCAAAAGCCGCAGGTTTGCCCATTAGGCACACTAACCCTTATTGGGAAGTCATCTACAACAAAGAGAGGAAAAGCCGTCCTTTTATTGAGCCAGCAGTTGGTGTACGAGAAATGCTGCTACTGCAACCCTTAGCTCGCCAGCTTCTATTTCAACGGTTTGGCTATACACTACCGGATTACGGACAAGTTAACCACAATGTTGCTCTCAAGGCTAGTCAGTTTACCCATATGGGGATCATCGTTCAGGATGACAGCAAAGAAACCCTGAAGTTTTATGAAGAAGTTTTGGGTTTGCTGCGTGTGCGTGATGGTGTCGAAACTAGCTATGAATCTTCGCCAGCCGGTCGAGAGATTTTTGACCTTAATCCTGGTGAAAAGTTTATTCTCACTACCTTTGATGATCCCCGTTCTTCTAAGTCTGACTTGATGGCTGTACGCAGTGGTAGGCTTTACATCATTCGATTCCCAGAAAATATTAATTTAGAATCGCGCTTTGAGGCAGCCCAACCAGGTAGCTTGGGTATGTCTTTATATACCTATCGGGTTAAGGGAATACAGGAGTATTGCGATCGCATCAAAGCAAGTAGTGCACAAAAAGTTACAGACATCATTAGTAATGAGTTTGGCGAGAGTAGTTTCTCCTTTGTTGCGCCAGATGGCTATTTCTGGACTTTGCTAGAAGGTAATTAACTAGTGCAAGAAGCGAGGAAGGGCAGAGGAGTAGAGGGGAAAGAGGTAATTATTCATTCTCCCTCTTGCCAATGCCCTATGCCCCATTAGCTCGTAGTCAAGGCTGAAGCCTTCAAAATAGGGCTGGAGCCGTTGACTACAAACCTTAGTTTTAAACAATAATTGATTAAAATTTACACACATATTTTAATATATTATTAATCGCATTTATTCATATTTTAAAGATTCAATAAAGAATATCTAAAGATTTGATAAATAAGTTTACTTAACTTTTTACTCATGATAATAAATAATTACAGATAGATTCAAAAAATAGAGGAAAATACGGTGTCCTTATAACAAGTCCCTAAATTTATTTATGGGGATTGTAATGCGTGAATTTTGAATTCGGAGCATACCCGTTCTCTTAAAGCTTGCTATGTAAAGCGTCTCGTAGAGAAGCAACGTGACCTAATTACTTGCCCTTTGGTTAATTATTTAAGGGATTTTTAACAAAGAAATTATCTAATTTTATAGAGTAGGCGTCTCACTTGCCCGTAACCAAAGGCGGGTTTTTCGGGTCAGATCACGATAAGTAGTTGGATATTTTTTCTTTAGAAGTTTCTAACCAAATAATTAGTGTTTCCTAATTTCAGATTGCACAAATGGCAAGTAATTTACATTTAACTGATGAATAGTTTTTTGACTGAGACTGAACTTACGTATTAATGAGAAATTCAGGAGAGATAATATGGCATTTATTTTTGGCACTACAGGTCCTGACAACAAAAATGGGACTTCGGGAAATGACACAATAGTTGGTTGGGCTAATGGTGGTAATGCCAATAGTCCGTCCGGTAACGATACCTTGAATGGTCTTGCTGGTAACGATTTACTTGCTGGTGGGACGGCAAACGACAGTTTAATCGGTGCAGCTGGAAATGACACACTTGATGGCGGCACAGGTATCGACATCTTGAATGGAGGAGCAGGCGACGACACTTACATTATTGACACCGCTAGTGACACTATTAGGGAAGCTACTAATTCAGGCACGGATAGCGTCCGGTCTACTGTGACCTACACACTGGGCGCCAATCTGGAAAACTTGAGGCTGCTCGGAACTAACGCCATCAACGGGACAGGTAACAGTCTTAACAACTTGCTTTTTGGTAATGGTGTTAACAACACTCTGAATGGAAGAGCAGGCAATGACACAATAGACGGTAATTTGGGCGATGATATCCTCAATGGTGAGGACGGCAACGATAGCCTACAAGGCGGGCCTGGTACTGACATACTTAATGGGGGGCTTGGAAACGATATCCTCATCGGTGTTTATCCTGGTAGCTTAGTCCCACCTGGATTAGGGGAGAATGATACCTTGACTGGGGGGGCTGGGGCAGATACATTTGTCCTGGGAGACGCTTTAAATATTTTCTACGACGATAACAGCAGTACGAGTCCTGGTTTTGGGGACTTTGCTACTATTACTGACTTCGACTCTAGCCAAGATCAAATTCAACTCAAAGGAACTCCACAGGACTACCGCCTGCAAGTTATTGGAAACAACACACGAATATTCTCACAGAAACCGGGAGAGACAGATGAGATCATAGGTGTTGTGCAAGGGAAAAACAATCTCAAACTTAGTAGTGATGACTTCCTTTACTATGAGCGGGAAAATGCTGGAGAAGGTACAAACAACTCACAGGGGAGCGCTGAAGGGTTAGGTACCTTATCATCAGGCTCAAAGGTTAATATTTCAGGCGAGTTAGCAGCAGTTCAACCGAGTAACAATCCCGATTTTGACTTTTTTAGATTTTATTTACCAAATTCCGGAACCATCACTATCAACGCAGTGACACCGGGAAATGTAATTCTCGGACTGTTTAACGATAATGGGAATTTACTGACCAGTCAAAATTCCTCATCAATCACCGGTTCCCTGAGTGCAGGTGGGTACTCCGTTTCAGTGAGTAAATATCCTTTCGCGCCTCAAAGTAATGGAAGTTTCTTTGGTAGCGACTCAACCCCTGATTTTTCTTATACATTAGGAGTCAGTTTTAAATAATAAGAACCTTGTCAACTTGAAGGAGTACTGACATTAAAAGGCAGATTGAAGGAGACTTTTTCTGCTGACTAGGGGGACACGTCACTGTGTCCCCTGTTACCCGACAAGAGACTTTTTACAAAGCATATCAATTCATAGTAACAATTGCCACTGTGACTTTTAGTGCATTTGATTTATCTATGAGTAGTACAACAGAGGAAGCAGGAGGAGAATAACTAATGCTCAATGCCCCATGACTAATAACTATTGAGCAATCCAATTTTTATCTTTAAACACTAAACAGGTAAATTGAGAAAGCAATATGCCTTTTTGCTTGCTGAATCTACCGAAATCAGAAAGCAATCGAGCATTTTGAGTAAGCAATATACCTTTTTGCTTGCTGAATCTACCGAAATCAGAAAGCAATCGAGCATTTTGAGTAAGCAATATACCTTTTTACTTGCTGAATCTACCGAAATCAGAAAGCAATCAAGCATTTTGAGAAAGCAATATGTCTTTTTGCTTGCTGAATACACCAAAATGAGTGCGTTATCTACTGAAATTGTCTTTATTAATTAAGGTTACTTGGCGTAATCACCAATTTGTTTGAGAAATTTAAACATTAGTAAACTAATTAGGACTAGCCCTTTCAAGGTGACTCATAAAATCTCTGCTTTCCTCTCTGCGTTCTCTGTGCCTCTGCGGTTTAAAAGTAATTTATTGAACCACAGAGGCGCAGAGAACACAGAGAAAAGAGGAATTATTGTCCAAAGATTTTACCCACCTTGAAAGGGCTAGTCCTACTAATTTCAGTTAACAATACTATTAATCAACACGATAATAGCCGCTATTAGCAGTAATATCCTTCAAAAGAAATGCTCGTAAGTAATACCATTTCTTTGTGAGGCTGCGCCAAATTTTCTTGGCTTCTTATTTCTTTCTTTGTGTCCTTCTCTACGAGACGCTACGCGAATGCGTGCTTTGCGGTAGCCTGCGGCAAGCCGCTCCGCGTCTACGTTCCTCATGTAGTTTGGCGCATCTTCATACAGGATTGGTATAAGTCGGCGCTAATATTTCAAGCTATGTTAATAAATTCAAATGTAGGGTGCGTTAGCTGCGAGAGTACGGCACCGTCAACAACTCTTGGTTAAATATGTTAATCTTGATACAAAATTTCTATCAAGAAGATATCAGCTGGGCTAATCTCCTTTTATGACTCTAGTGAGAGTAAAATCAGATAAAAGTTGCTAAGAATTCCCGCATCATGTTAAAAGCTTAAATTTCTTTATTTCCGCCAATAGCCAGTTCCTTTTTGCTATATTTCAACTGTTTACAAAGCGTCTTAATTTGCTGGTAAGCTTCTTCTGGAGACAGCTTTCCACCTGTTTCTAGGCAAGTAATGTAACTAATTCTTTGGGCAAATTCTTGGAGGTTGGCATTAAACGCCAAGGTTTCTGGCTGGAATTTCCCATAATATCGACTACGAGGGTAAAGAAAGCTGTTTTTGTCTTGCGAGTTAGGCTCTGTCATGAGTTTGCTCTCTGTAATTTTTTATTAGGAGTTCTAGACTTGATTTTTACCTAAGTGTAAATACACAGCATAAAATTCAAATTCCAGAAGAAGTTAACATTGTAGTTAAAAATATATTTTATGGCTAGTGCAGCACGGCAAAAATCCAGCCACCATCTCAATTAACCAGACTTAGGGCTTAAACCCCTTGTTAAAGGTAAGCAAACTGACGCCACAGTGTATTAGTCATCGCCTATCTTTTCTTGCTTTCACTACTGAACTTTTTGATTCACCTGTAACCAAATTTCTAAACTCACAAGCAACCACAGCTTCACCCCATAACGACTCCAAGTATCTCCTTGATAGTTTAACCAATTGCGAATTGGCAGCTGGTTCAAGTAAGGAGTAATAGCCGCATTCCGATTGAGCAATAAATCTCTAGCTTCTTGCTGCCAATATTTCCGAAATCCTAACTGCACCGGCACCATCATGCCACTTTTAGGACGATGAATAATTGCGTGTGGTAAAATATCTGCATTCGTCGTACCCTTACAGGGAAGCAAGCTACGCGCAGCGTCTCGTAGAGAAGACGTACCGTAGGTAATCGCCTGCTTTAAGACTGCTTTTTCTTCCACTCCAGAAAGCTTATACTCTGGAGGAATTTCCATGCTTAAGTCTACTACTCGTTGGTCAAACAGGGGAGAACGACCGTGCAAAAGGGCTGCTTGAGTCAAGTTACTGACTTTCGTCAGAATTTGGTCAGCGCCTTTAAATTTAATGTTCATTGCCATCAAACGATTTAGATAGCTGGCTTGGGAATATAAATCTTCTTCAAAAACCCAAGGTGCTGTTTGTACTGCTGTCCAAACTTCTGGTTTTAAAAGTTGCGGTAAGTCAACAGCGCACTTTTGGAAGGAAATTAAATAAGCATACAATGCATCCTGATTGGTGACAGAGGCATATAAACTATTGATTAGCATTGGCTGATTTTTTGGCCCACCAAAACAGGGGTCGCCACCTTCACCATTTAAAACTACTTCTACGTTTTCTCTCGCCAGTCGTCCCAGCAAAAGGTTGGGAACAGTCAGTGGGTCGCCAATAGGGTCATCTAAATAGGCCATTGTTTCCGGCAGGCGTGACCACATATCCTTAAAAGTAATTTCTAAAATGTGGTGCTGCGTCTGGCAATGGGATGCAACGAGACTGGAAAATTCTAACTCATTGGGACACTCAAAACCAAAATGAATCGAGAAGGTGTGAACTGGTGCTTGATGGAATTTTGCTACTAAAGCAGTGATATAGCTAGAGTCCAAACCACCAGAAAGAAAAATACCAACGGGTTCATTTGCTGGTGGTAAATATTCTTGAACAACTTGGTCTAGGAGTTCTAGCAAGCGATCGCCATGCCATGCTAAGGGTTGATCTATTGCTATAATCTGTTCTTGAAGCTGCCAATAAGCCTCAACTTTGTGGTCGGGAAATTCTAAAACGGTTCCAGGTCGCAGTTCCCGCACCTGTTCCCAAAGCGTTCGTTCTCCTGGAACAAAGGCGCAACAAAGATAATCTCGCAACGCTACCAAATCTAAATCGGATGAACGATGGGGTGATAAAGTTCTCAGTTGAGGCGCAATCCAACGAACCGAACCAGTGGTAGTGTAATAGAGGGTACGAACACCGATGCGATCGCGAACTAATCGCAACACCTGTTTTTCTCTATCCCAAACCACTAGCGCAAACATCCCCACAAGTTGGCTAAGACTTTCATTACCCCATCGTTCCCAAAGATTGGCAATCAGTTGCAGAGAACTTCCTTTAAAGCTATCTGGTTCAATTCCCAACTTTTGCAGCAACTGCACTCGGTTAGTTAACCAAACATCACCAACAACAACAAATCGTCCTCCAGAACTGATTGCTAATTTTTCCGTCAGAAATTCCGAAGCTATGCGTGGTATAATTACAGAAATTTTTTCATCTCGCCAAGCTATATCTTCATAATTTACATCAACTGTTCCCCACGCTACGCGCCAGGTTGGGTTAGTCTTGATGAATTCGATTTTAGGAGATTTACGATTTTTAAACGCATCAAATAGCATGGGAAATTTTCAACGCATAATCAGTAATTTTAGGACATTGCTTAATGCAGTACGCTTGGATTAAAGCTAAAAACCTTAACCTACGTAGGTTGGGGAACCACTGCGCCCTTGCGGTTTCCCGACTTGTCCTAAGCGCGTCTCCCTTAGGAGAAGCAAGTGGCGTTTGAGGGACGTAGACCCAACATTTTCGGGACTTTGTTGGGTAACACGAATATTCAACCCAAGCGTATTAGGGTTTAAGGTGGTTGATGCTCAATTAAGCACAAGTGACATCACAGCCAAGCTCGGTCGTATTGAACAGGCCAGAGTTTCTCGTGTCCCAACTGTTTGGCTGCCACATGGGGCCAGTAAGGATTGCGGAGTAGTTCACGTCCCAACAATACTATATCGGCTGCTTCTGTGCGAATAATTTGGTCAGCTTGCTCAGGGGATGTAATTAAGCCTACGGCTCCTGTATGGATATTGGCTTCGCGGCGGATGCGTTCGGCAAACTGAGTCTGATAACCAGGTTTAACTGGTATATTAATGCCCGGTATAATCCCGCCCGATGAACTATCGATCAGATCAACTCCTAGAGACTTAATTTTGTCACTTAAAGCGATACTTTGCTCGATGTCCCAGCCATTATCTACCCAATCGGTGGCGGAGATGCGTACCCAGAGGGGATTTGTCTGCGGCCAAACCTCTCGGACTGCTAGAACTACTTCTCTGAGGAGACGAGTCCGATTTTCAAAGCTGCCACCATAATCATCTTGGCGTTGGTTAGAAAGGGGTGAGAGAAACTGGTGCAGTAAGTAACCGTGGGCAGCATGAATTTCCACTACCTTAAAACCAGCTTGCAGAGAACGTTTGGCAGCTTGGACAAAGGCGTCAATAACTTGTTGAATTCCCTCAAGACTTAGGGCTTCTGGAACTGGGCTATCTCTGCTAAAAGCGATCGCACTACTCGAAACCAAGGGACGCCAGCCTTCCTGAGATTCATCGAGGACTTTTCCTCCTTTACTCGGTTTGGCAGTACTAGCTTTTCTACCTGCATGAGCAAGTTGAATACCTGCAACAGCGCCAAAGTTATGAATCAATGCCACAGTTTTGGCCAAAGTTTCTATATGTGCATCTGTCCAAATTCCCAAATCTTGCGGGCTAATGCGCCCATGCGGCTCTACAGCTGCTGCTTCTGTTAGCACTATACCTGCACCGCCAACTGCGCGAGAAGCTAGATGAATAACGTGCCAATCATTAGCATATCCATTTGTACTGGAATATTGACACATCGGTGAAACAGCGATGCGGTTGCGAAAGGTAACTTCACGAATCTTGAATGGTTCAAACAGATGTGCCATTGGAATTGATTCCTTCTCTTGCTAGGTAAAAAAATTAGGGACGGATTTGCAGCATGAACTCGAATTTGCATTAAACGGCTGGAGATTTTCTCTTACCTACACTGAAATGAGCGATAAACGCCACAACCAACAAAAAGAATCCCAAGGCACAAACGCCGTTCCATTGCCACAATCCCCAGGTATAAGTACCGAGAAAAGAGCCGAGTGCGCCGCCAGTGTAGTTAGTGACCATGTACACCGTATTCAAACGGCTCTCAGCATTTGGAACTAAGTTGTAGATGCGGATTTGGTTTGAAACGTAACCAGTGTGCATTCCCAAGTCAACAAGAAGCATCCCTAATATAAGACCCATCAAATGAGTTCCACCAGCTATCCAAAGGATGACAAAAGCTGATAGAGATAGAATAACAGCTATTCCAACTAACATTCTGGGACCGCGCTTATCTGCTACCCGTCCAACAATGGGGGTGGTAAAGACGCCAATTAAGCCAACTAAGCCAAATAGACCTGCAACTCGACTGTCGTAATTATACGCGGGAGATTCCAGCAGAAAAACTAGACTCACCCATGTAGCATTAAAGGCTGCAAATACTAGTGCAACGTTCAGCGCCGCTTCACGTAATACAGGCTGCTCACGAACGAGTTGTACAAGACTCTGCATCAGTTGCTGATACGACAGTGGAGACGAAGGCTTACTCTGAGGTATTCGCCCTTGAATGACCAAAGCTAAGACAAGCATCACACCTGCCGAGATGCCATATACGGCTCGCCAACCGAAATATTCCCCAATTATCCCACTGACTGAACGTGCAAGGAGGACGCTAAGGATCATACCACTGAGTAGCATTCCGATCGCTTTACCTCGCTCTGAGGGGTGTGTCAGATGGGCGACAAGTGGAATAACTAGATGTGCCACTATGCTACAGAAACCAACTACGAAACTCGACACAGATAACCAAACGAGATTGGGAGCTGTAGCCTCCACCACCAAGGCACAGGCCAGCAAACTTAGCATAATGATAATTAACCAGCAGCGTTCCATCATGTCGCCCAAAGGAACTAACAACAATAGCCCCACTGCATAGCCAGTTTGGGTGAGAGTGGGAATAAATCCTACCTGCTGGACAGAGATATTCAAGCTACGTCCCATATGAGCCAGTAACGGCTGATTGTAGTAGACATTGGCCACTGCTAAACCACAAGCGATGTCTGACGACAAGCCGCTTCGCGTCTGCGCTAAAGTTAAAACGGTACTTCGTTGCGTCAGCAAATTGCTATCAGTGGTCACAGTGTCCTCTTTAAAACTCATTATGATGCACCAAGGTATGGAATAGTAGCGTCAAGGAGGCAGGAGGCAGAAGGTAGAAATTTAGATGGTGTTGAAGCCCCATCTAATTTCAAGCCACCAAATCATTCGCGTAGCGTCTGGCAAAGAAGATTTTGGTAGGGGATTTAAACCGCAAGCTCGTTAGCGTAGTTTACCGCCGTAGGCATCGCAGCAGTTCTTGCTCAGGGTAGGAGGCAGGAGGAATACTGCCCTCAGCAAGAACTGCTTTTCTTGTTAAATACTTGTTGAATGACTAGAATCCTGATCAGGACTTGGATGAATAGGCTGCTCATCAGGCTTTTGGGTCTGCAATTCCCAGATATCGCGTTTTCCTAGTTCTTGATCCACTAATAACTGTAGATGATCTGGTAATTTATTGTTTTGCCAGATTGACCAAATTTCTCCACAAAATAATTCTTTTTCAACTTGTCCAAAAAGCATTGCTTTATTCTCCAGTAATGTCACAATTTAAGTTGAGTAACTCCTAATTTAGGAAAGACGAAGTAGTAAAATTTTCATCCTTCATTCTTTCACCACCTTTAAAATACAGGTACTATTCGCCCCTGATACTGGTTGTTAATAAAATCTCTAACTTGTGGATCGTTAAGCAGTTTGTTTAGCTTCTGAATTTTGGGTTCATTTTCTCGACCCTGTAATGTGACTAATGCCAGCGCATACTTTTTATCCTTAGCTGTCTCCTGTCCCATAGATTGCGGTGTTATTCCTCCTAGAGCAACAATTTGAGCCGAGGAAACAATGAAGTCTACATCATTAATAGCTCGAACTACTTGGACTCCTTCTACTTCCTTGATTCGCAAGTTTTTGGGATTCTCGGCTATGTCTCTTTGAGTTACAAATTCTTTAGTATTTTTCTTAAGTTTTATTAAGCCATTACTTGCCAGTAATCTCAGTCCTTGGTCATTATTAATCACATCATTGGCAATTGTGACAGTGGCATTTTGGGGAACCTCATTCACCGATTTGAGCCGTTTTGAGAAAAGTCCGAGTGTGCTTAAGGAAACTAGATTTAATGGGACTAAATTGATTTTGAGTTCCTTGACAGCATTATTCATGAAAGGTCTGTGTTGAAAAAAATGGCGATGCGGGCGAAAAACTGGATGGCGGCGAGAGTTAGGGGAACCAGCGCCGCTGTGCTACCAATGGAAGTACCGACGATCAATCGCGTCAATGGTGTCAAGACGACTAGCAAAATAATAAAGGGAAACGATCGCCCAGTATTGACGATCGCACCTAGCACTTTATGCACCTGTGGGAAATCTACCAGGTTCCCTGGCCCTGTCATCACCAAGATTAAGCCCAAAGGCAAACCTAAAAGTATCGCTACTACCGCTGATATACTCACCATGTAAAAAGTTTCACCAGTAGCCAGCCATAAACTTTGCAGCAATTCTTGCCCTTGCATCAATGCACCTCCACTTCAAACTCTGATTCGGGTAAATATTTCAAGGCTTGGGTTACTTTTAATCCTTCTAGTTCGATGTGAACTGACAAACGCCGCAATCTATGGGCTTTTCTAATTGATTTACACTCCGAATAAATGGGTACTTTTTCTGCACTGCTTTGTCCTAAAACACTAAAAATCTCACCTGGTTTAAAAAGCTGCTGTGCCACTATTACCTGTTATTGGGCAATTTATTTATATACTACGGCAAATCAATAGATTTAAAGTACTATTAACAATAAGATTTGCATAGATGAAGATAAAAACAAGGGACTATAGGCATGTGCATCGCTGGTGAAGCGGGAACGTCCAGTGATCGACTCGCGATCGGCATGGTCAATGATAGCCTGAGCATGGGCAAGAACAGGCCTTCCAGAACGGGTTGCCATAAAGCCTGTGACAACGGGCTATCGGGATAATTTGCTGGACTAGCGATCGCAGCACCTGGTTTAAGAAAAGTAGTGTCAATTGCAGTCATAGTTTGGTCTAATCTTTGACTTAAATTTGGTAATTGACTCTTTGCATCAACAAATAATTACGAATTACGAATTGTTAATGCACTTCCACTTCAAACTTTGATTCGTGTAAATATTTCAAGGCTTGAGTTACCTTTTCTCCCTCTAATTCGATATGAAACTGACCAACGCGGCGATCGCTAAACTCAAGCCCCAACCAATTACAAATAGTAGCGCCAACGAGCGGATACCAGGTTGCTGAAAAAGCTTTAACAACTTCCTTTGATTTATCCAAGCTAAAAACTGATTCACCAATCGAGTTAACATAGTTACTCCTTCGCTTTACAGAAAAATTTCATTGCATCAAAACAATGGAAGAATTTTTTATAAATCATTAAGAACCTCGATAATAAACTTTGAGAAAATCACTTTTTTAAAAATTTATCTAGGGAGATTTATTCCGAGAGACTGAATTAATAGTTCAAAAACAGTTTGGTTCTCATGATTTAGCTGAGTTATCATACAATTAATCACCCTAATGACGTAGTGTTCGTCATAACTAAATTTGATAATATCTAAACTATTTTTTCTAAATAATATTAAATTTTAAAACTTTTTGAATTATTGGCTAACAGCAAAATTCATAACTATTTTTAGAATAGTTATGCTTTAAAATAATAAAAATCGGACAATATAGCGCTTCTCGTTTGGATGCAATACACTCTGAACTCTCTCTAAACCTCTCTCCTAAAAGGAGAGAGGCTTTAAATCTTACTCCTCTTCCCTTGTAGGGAAGGGGCTGTTCTTGTTAGGTCTGTATTGGACTCAACTGCAAATTGCTCTAACAGAGGTTTTAATCCCTCTTAATTATTCCTTTGACTTACTTATTGACTCACAGAAGTGAGTTGAGGGTTGGGGATATCAAGTAGGTAAGAAAGTACTTTTTTGCGCCAAGCATCGTATACTGGCTCGATGCCTTTGGTATTAGCACCATTGAAATTTTCAGCATCTTGCCAACGCTGTTTAATATAAGGAGCGCGACGTTGCTGAATTTCTTCGTCGAGTTCTAATAACTGTGCGGCGATTTCCGATTTTTCACTAGGCGAGGCTTGCTCAAACTTTTTGCGCCACCAATTAGCGATCGTGATCCGATGAACCGCTTCATCATCATTGAAATGCTCCTTACTCTTCTGAGCTAATTCCTCGTCACCGATTGTAGATGTCAGTTTATTGAACCAAACTTGGGGTAGGATGTAGTGCTCATAGTGCAATTCCCAGGCAACGAATCCTAGCCAATTGCGATAGGGTACATCTTCTAAAAACTCCCAGTGGCGTTCAGCTTCCTTGCGTATATCGTCGATGGGATCACGTCCTGTCAGAGCAATAATCCGTTCACGAAAGGCGATCGCATGGGCCCCATCATCACCAATTTGTCTGCTCAAAATTAAATGCAAATCAGGATCAGGAATCAACAAAATTGCCTTACTAGCAGCTTGCACAATAGACAAGTCGTGACCACCTGTTGCAGCCCAGTACTGATAGAAATTTTCCTTTTCTTCTTCTGTTTCTGGGGGACGGCTGGCATGTTCACGAACAAGGGAAACATGAGGCGCGTGCTTACTAATGAGTTTATCTAGAGTTTCTTTTTCAAACTCTACATTCCAAGTCCGAGTTAGAGTTGCAGTCATAAAGTTTCCTTTTGGATATTGGGAATTGGGGAATTGGGGAATGGGGTATGGGACATTGGTTAAATCCGATCTCCCTCATTTCCCCAGTCCCCACTTTTAATCATTAACACTCACGAGTTTTGGCAATTTAGAGACGGGAATATCCAAAAAGTAAGAGAGTACTTCGCGCCGCCACGCATCATAAATGACTGGCAAATCATCAACTTCAATGCCAATAGCGCGGTGAGCCAGCTGCCAATGATCTTTAAGATAGGTACTGCGGCGGCGTTGACCTTCTTCATCCGCTTCTAGGACTTGTGCGACTAAATCCTTTTTCTCAGATGGCGAGGCCTTGTCAAATTTACGCTGCCACCAATCCACAACTCCTAGACGGTGAACTGCTTCATCTGGCAAGATTCTCTGGGTAGCAAACTTTGCTGATTCTGGGTCATTGATTTTGCTAATCCGGCTGTTGAGCAAGAGCAAAGCTACGATATGGAGTTCGTAGTGCAATTCAAAAGACAAGAAACCTTGCCAGTTACGAATGGGTAAGTCTCCTTGGTAGTCCCAATGCTTTTGCACCTGTTTTTGGATGTCTTCAATAGGGTCATATCCAGATATAGCTTGCGCTCTGAGACGAGTATTTTGGGCATGTGCGCCGTCATCTCCAAGTTGTCGGCTCAAAAACAGCTGTAATTCTGGGTCGGAAATTTGGTCTATTACTTTGGCACAAACTTGGACAATGAATAAGTCATGGGCTGCACCAGCAACACGATAATGGTAGAAATTCTCTTTTTCCTCTGGTGTTACAGGTGGTCTAGGGTCTTGCTGACGGCTTTTGGGAATATGAGGAGCGTGCTTATCAATCAGTTTGTCGAAAATTTCAACTTCTAATTCAGTTGTCCAAGCTGGACGTGTGAGGATTGCAGTCATAAAGTTTCCTTTTAGATATTGGGCATGGGGCATGGGAGACTTCTTACAAAAATCAATTTCATAAAATTAATTTTTGCAAAAAGTATTAATAGCTCAAGAGTCAGAATTTAAATTCTGAACTCCTGTTATTTACTTAGTTCGACTGGGAATTAGATTGGTCGCTCTAGGGAAGAATCCTACCTTGAGAATCGGTAGGCAAATTGTTGCGACCAAGAAACATTTTGGCAGACTGTTCTCTGACACCTGCCAGAGTGCCTCCGGGGTTCCAACCAAGGCTTTCCCGGTATCCGCCCAACAATCCTGCTTCTATGAGAGTTTCCTCATCAACTGCCACAGACTCATCTGCCTGTGGAGCAACGAACAGCGCGTCTGCTGGACAATACAGTTCGCACATAAAGCAGGTTTGGCAGTCGCTTTTACGAGCGATTCTTGGTGGCCCGTCTGGCACTTTGTCAAAGACGTTGGTGGGGCAAGCCGAAACGCAGATATTGCATTTAATACATCGAGATTCACTAACTAGTTCAATCACAGTGCTACTAACTCCCTCTGTTTAGCGCTAGTTTCTAGTTTTTGAGGTTTCACCCACACTTGATCTAAACCACCACTCAGCAAGCGATGGTATTGATTCGGATCTTGCTCAGGATAGTCTAAGTGTTTGTGCATACCCCGACTTTCTTTGCGTTCTAGGGCGCTGGAGTACATCCACCGAGCTGTTGCTACCATTGCAGTAGCTTCCCTAGCTTGGACAGCCTGATCGTCTGACACTGCTTGACTATTGCGGATTTCTTTCCAGAGGTGATTTAGGCGACTAAGGGATTGTGTCAATCCCTGTTCTGTACGGAACAGGTTGCGATCGTAGGGGAATACTTCTGCTTGGACTGCTCGAATCACTTCTGAAGGAGTAAAGCTGCTGCTAGCGCTATTGTTAGACATTCCAGCTTCTCCAAGTCCGCGCACGGTGCGTTGATTGGCTTGAGTTCCCAGTTGGCGGGCGTAGTTTGCTGCGGCTTCACCTGCCCAATATCCCGAAGAGGTTGCCCAGGCAGCGTTATGACTACCACCACCTGTAAAACCGCCACAAATCAATTCCCGTGTTGCGGCATCACCAGCAGCATAGAGTCCGGGTACAGTGCTAGCACAGGTATAATCGGTAATCCGAATGCCGCCTGTACCGCGCACGGTTCCCTCTAAACGCAGAGTCACAGGGAAGTGTTGGGTGAAGGGGTCAATGCCCATGCGTTCAAAGGGCAGTAAGAAGTTGTGTTGGACAGTCCGTAACATCGTCTGAATTTCGGGAGTTGCTTTGTCTAGGCAAGCATAAACTGGTTGGGTAAGCAGGGTACGGGCAATGATCGATCGCCCTTTTTGAGAACCTGCTCCTTCAATCTCTGTGCCATCTCCGTAATAGAAAGTTGCCCAGCGGTAATAAGCGCCTTTAGTAACGGAAGAAAAAGTCGGTGATAGGGCGTAAGCATTGGAAAATTCCATCCCTGACATTTGGGCACCTGCTTCAGCTGCCATCAAGTAACCATCCCCTGTGAGGACGTTACAGCCTAAAGCTTTACTGAGGAAGGCACAACCACCAGTAGCAATGACGACGGCTCCGGCTCGGACTGTCCAGCGCTCTCCAGTTTGGCGGCGAATGCCCCGCGCACCTGCTACTGAATTTTCTGTGTCTACCAGCAGTTCTAAAGCTGGACTGTGGTCAAGTATTTTCACGCCTGTTCTGGTAATCTTTTTACGCATTAGGCGCATATAATCATGAGCTTGCTGTAGCGATCGCCGATAGGGACGCCCTTGATCATCCACGGGAAAAGGATAGCCCCAGTCTGACAGTTTATTCAGGTTTGTATAAGTCTGATCTAATACACGTTCCATCCAAGAACGTTCTGAGAGGAAGCCTCCTAAAGCTTCCCGGCTGGCCATTGCCGCTTCCCGTTGTTGTGGATCAGGTGGGACATACCAAACACCAGTACCAGAGGGTGCTGTTGCTCCACTCGTACCACAGTAGCCTTTATCTACGAGTACCACTCTTACCCCTTGAGCAGCAGCATTCCAAGCCGCCCAAGTTGCTGATGGGCCACCGCCTATGACTAGAACATCAGTCTCTAAATTCAGTTGTGAAGTTGAACTATTGCCTGACTCAGATTGATATGCACTCACGATTCTTTACATCTCCTAACTTATTCAATTGGGCATTGGGGAGCCAGCGCTGTGGTGAGGCAGTCCGATCTTGGGGGTTTCCCCCAGGAGGAACTGCCGAAAGGGTTTCCCGACTTGAGGCGACTGGCGTCATTGGTTATTAATTCTTCTGCCTCACTCCCTCATCTCCCCCCACTCCTCTCATCCCTTTGCAGCCACAAGTTATAACGATGTCTAACGACAAGCCAGTTCGTGGCTACGCACTCGTGGCATTACCTCTTCAGAAAAACGCCTCATCTCAGTCGCGAACGGCTGAAATTGCAGCATGAAGGTGCCAATTCCCACCCTGGTAAAGTCGGCAATGCGACCAGCCACGGTGTCATAGCTACCAACTAAGCCAGCAGCTGTGCCACCGTTACTTCCTACACCAGGGTACTTGGCGAAATTCTTGAACATGACTACTTCGGAATCGACTCCTTTGAGCAGCTCTGAGCGATCGTCTTGTGCTATTACCATTGCCCTCAAGTTGTGATATTCCTCTTGAGCTTCTTCATCTGTGGGTCGAGCAATCACAAATGCGGACATCGCAAAGCCCAGAGGTTTGGAATGAGAGCACGGCTGTTTAGCAACCTGAGCAATGGTTTCTCGGATCACTTCTATAGGACGACCATTCAGAAAAAATACATCTGCCTCTTTTGCCGCCAAAGCCTGCGCTGGTTCTGATTCACCTCCTACATACACACGCGGATGAGGATTGGCCACGGGACGAGGATTGAAGCTTAGATCACTGATGTGAAAATAATCTCCTTGGAAGTTAACTCTTTCTCCACTCCACAGCGCCTTTACTACTCTTATCCACTCGTCTGAATAACGGTAACGCTCGTCGTGAGGAAGAAAAGATATGCCAGATTTCTCCATTTCTGGCTTAAACCAGGCACTTACCAAGTTGATCGCAAAACGCCCACTACTGATTGCATCAATGCCTAATGCCATCTTCGCTAAGATTGCTGGATGAAATAGTAAAGGCTTCACAGCAGCGATAATTTCGATTGAATTTGTGGCTTCGGCAAAGGCTGCTGCTGCCGTCCAAGTTTCCAGCTGATCTAATTGTTGATTTCTGGGATTAATAATGTGTTCTGCGATCAAAGTTGTTGTAAACCCGCACTGTTCAGCCAACTTGAGGAGATCCTTAGCTCGTGAGTAACTGGCATCACGAGGTTCAAGAGGGTGGTTCATTACGCCGCAGTTGCCGTAAACAGGAATCCAGATCCCGTAGCGTGGCTCAGACATAGCTTTCAAGAACCCTTGTAATAGACGCTAAAAGTTTACTTGGCACTAAATTTTGAGTTTATTGGCTAACCCACCTAATTTGCTGCTAAATCTACGGCAAGCCGAGTAATTTACCGTAGTATAAGTTATGAGAGTTACATAGATTGTGCTAAAAAACAAGAGGCTATTAAAATTTATTGATATTACTCAGACAGAGAGTTGAGTCTGTGGCGAAAACTTTCTCAAAAAAATAAAGGACAAGTATAATTCTTGTCCTTAATGCTTAAAATAACAGATTCTGCGTCGAATGCGTTAGATGAACTTAATTCTCGGCGTTGCAGAATAGAAATAGGAATTATGCGATCGCCTCAAGCTTGCGGGCGCATAGCGCCCGCAGCGCCACTGAGCCATACTCAAGATAATGTATTACCAAGCGAATTGAAGACCTCAGCATTTCTGCGGTTTTAGAGTAACAAAAAGTTTTGCGATGGAGTCGAGCGAGATAATGTCTTAAACGACTGTTTTCGCCTTCAACTCTTGTCATATATGTCTTACTAACGATGTGGTCTTCATTACTAATAAAAATTGGGTAAACAGGATACCCGTCTGTTATGTAGAAATAAGAATGCCAACATCTTATTATCAACCACAAATATTTAAAAGTTTTTGCACTTCTATCCCCCATAACCCAAGCTATAATTCCTGGAACACTATGGTTTACCGCTGTCCACAGCCAAATTTTGTTTTTTTTTACCAATAAAAGTTTCTAGCTCATCAACTTCTGTAACTTCGGGGATTTCGCTCCTAGTTGGTGTATCTGTTAAAGCACTACTAATCTCTCTTACCCAATTTATTCCTGTGGTATGATGTACTTTTTTGACTCTTTCTATCGCACGAAAACCCAAACCATTTACATACATTTCTAGACACTCACATTTAAAATCTTCGGAATATCCTTTCGGTTCATAGGCATCGATAAACTGACGACCACATGAAACACATATGTAGTTTTGTTTACCACGTTGCCGACCATTTTTACGGGTGTGAGTTGATGCACATCTTGGACATTGCATAGCGATCGCCCTAATTCATATTTCTATTCTGCAATGCCTAATTCTCTGTAGTCATGGGTGCGTAAAATTGCAAACGACCAATGCCGAGAAATTGACCAGCGGTTTGCTCACCAGAGGGAAAAGCCTTCACACCAAATAAATAGACGCCATCATAAAAAGGATTGCGGTAAGTTTGCAGACCAATAGTAACAGTCTTACCTGGTGGTATGGGAGTATCAAAGGTTACTTTGATAGTCTGCTGTTTGTTGTTACCTTTGACAGCTTTGAGTGCCAACTTTGAACCTTGGTGATTGCGTGTGCCTTCAAAGGCAAAAGTATCTTTCTGATTGAATTCAATATCTTCAGTCCCCTCAATCTGGTTAAAGGTAACCTGTTGCAACGGTTCTCCAGCCGTCACTGGCACTTCCAGAGTGAAATAGTAGGTCGTATTCGGAACACTTGTATTGCTGTATGGAGTGCTGGCACTAACTAAACGCGGTGGTTCGGCAAAGGCGATGCCTACGGCGGGCTGCGCCAACATGCCATTGCCTAAGGTAACTGCATCGGCCACTGAATGAGGTAGTAAATATAGTCCAGTGCTAACAACAAATAGAGTACTAAAAAAGCTAGTAACGTACTTCATAATTTATATTTCTACCTCAATAATTTTTATCTCAGACTCAATTATTTAAGTTGTGCTTCCAATCCCCCTATTTCAACCTGAAAAAAGGAATCACTACAGTCTATAAAATTAGCAACTGTAATCAAGTTTACCGACTATTTAATTAGACAGTTTTGCTGTAATTCTAGCACGCGATTTAAATTTGTCAGGAATAAAGAACAGATATTTGAATTTAAATTTAACTAGTAGTTTGCCCAAAATTTTTATTAGTAAATTCCCTTAAAAGTCGATGATTTTAGCGGGCTTTGACTAAACTTTAACACCCGTAAATCGATAATTTTACCGTAGTTTAAATGTTTGCATACATCTATAATACGATATGTTTACCGTAGTTTAAATAGTAAATTATCTGAAAAATCGATAATTTCACATGGCAGTAAATTTCTCAATTGAATTACATATCAATAATCTTACTGAACTTATAACTATATAATGATGCTAAAAGATGAAAATACACTGATTTATGATGATTTAATTCTTTCAAAATACACAAATTTAGCAGGTTTAGATTAGTGATTTTCCCTATAAATACAATAGGATAAATTTTTTCTAGTAAATTTACTTAAAAAGTAATTGCTTACAAGGGATAAGTAGGCAGGCAAAATTACAGGACTTACGCAAAAAGGCAGTGAAAGCCTTGATTTCCCGTAGGGGCAATTCATGTAGACGCATACTCCTACGGAGAAGCAAGCTACGCGGAGCGTCTCCAAGAGTTGCGGCTTAAGGCAGGGTATTGCCCCGACATTTCGTACTTGATGCGTAAGTCCTAAATTACAGCAAATTGCAACTTGGTGAGGTACAGATGATTTTAAGGGCACAGCAGTGCTGTGTCCCTACCTGTGTACTTCATTTACCTGCAATCATGCTGTCAAACGGTAAAGCGAAATTACAGTAATGGCTTCTTTACATCAGATTCAAATGGTGCGTCAATATTTCAATTGTACGATCGCTCTTAGAGATAGGGAAGTGATGTTTGATGATGCGATCGCCTTCACTTGATGATGACATGCTCAATGAACTTTATGGTACAGCGGCAGAAGAACTTGTTCTCAAAGGACATGAGGAGTTTATAGAAGAAAAAATTTTGCTAAGTCTTCAAGTTTTGCAGCATTACACCTACTCAATCAAACAACATCAATTTAAAAAATACTTAAATCGAGAGTCTGCCAATTTTGACCAAAATACGCAGTTCAAAGGGCGGTTAGAAACCGCAGCTACACACGCAAAATCCACCTGCGTGGGTTTCAGAGTCTGTATTTTTTATTAAGTGTAGCCACGAATTCTATTCGTTAGGTATTTTTGCCAAATTGGGATGTTCCCAATATTTCAGCAATTACCATTGTGAAAAAGGATGTTTTACTAAATTGCTGTTGAAATATCTGAAATCATCAGAAACTTCTTGTCCAATCCAGGTTGGTAGTTCAATTTGTTGGTTTTGATCACTGAGTTCAACTTCTGCTAAAATTAGTCCTTTATTAACACCATCAAACTCATCTATTTCCCAAATTAAACCATCCGACTCTATTTTATATCTGATTTTTTCTATAAAAGGACGTTCACACAATGTCTCAAGCATTTCTTGAGCATCTTCAACAGGAATAGGATACTCAAACTCTAATCTCGAATATTTGATATTAGGGCCTTTAATTGTCAAATAACTTTTTTCTCCTACTATACGTATACGTACAGTCGCTTTGTCTTGTGTGGCAATGTATCCTTGACGATATACACTACCTTCAGCTAATCCTCTCCAACTATCTCCTCTCACTAAATATTTCCGCTCTATTTCTTTTGCCATTTTACTTACCTGATTATTTGCTTTTGTCTATCAACAAGCTGAGTCATTTTGTCAAGTCATTTTCAAAAAATAATTCCATGCGATCGCCCCGGAGTCGAGTTACGCCATACTCAATCACATTACCAGTTTGATCAACATTCACCGACTCTGCTAGGAGGATGGATTGATTGGGTGGGAGTGCTAACCACTGTGCATCATGGCCATCTGGCTCAGGCAAGTCTACCTTGATGTGCTGTTTATAGGCTAAAAAGCCTGCTGCAATCTATTTTTATTATCGCTCAAAAAACTGGTAAGCCTGTTTATGAAGCTATCCAACTATTCACCTGTAATCCAGCGAAAGCTATTCACCTATTTTGCGATCGCGGCAGTCTGGAAGTAGTCCAAATGTCGATGGGAGATACCAATACCAAGACGGGGTTCCAAGTTCCCTAGTGACTGTTTTCAAACCCCAAATTAGACTTAAATGTAGGTTGGGGAGCCATTGCATTGGGCGGGTTTCCCGACTTGTACTCCTACGGAGAAGCAAGCTACGCGCAGCGTCTCCCCTTCTCCCATTCGTGAGAGGCTAGCGCCTGCCGTAGGATGCCCAAAAGGCTGTAGGGAGAAGCAAGGGGCGTTTGAGGAACGTAGCAAGATCCCGAAGGGTAACCCAACATTTGCGTTGCTTTGTTGGGTTGCGCTACGCTTAACCCAACCTACTTTTTGAGTTTGAAAACACGCCCTAGTCCTCAGTTTCCAATTCAAACATCTGATATCTACAGCAGTTTGCAATTTAATGAGGTACACCTTTTCAACTCAAGAGCCAAATCTAGAGCAAATTTTACTCCTAACTTCTGACTCCTGAATTTTTTATATGTTAATACACCAAATTTTCGTCTTTAAGTTGTTCTTTCGCTAAAGCCAATGCTTGATGAGCATTTTTATACCTTGTTTCATCTGTAAATTTATCACCAAAACACTTTAAATAAGCTTCCAGATACCGAATACGTAAGCGTGGATCAGCCGGATTCTGAAGAAATGGGAGGTCAGCTTCAACCATAAATCGGATAGCCAACAAAGGGATAGGGCTACGAAGTGGACGGAAGTTTGGGTTGTGCAGGCCAGGACTTTCATTACGTTTATGAAATTCTCCTATCATCAGTCCTGACTCAACAAACAAAGGTTTAAGTTTTTGTTGGACACTATCTATTAGTTTAGAAGCGTCTTCTATATGAATGTCAGGAAATATAAGTAAAAAAGCTTTGTTGATTGCTAATTCTTGCTCTTTAACTTCCATCTCAATAAAGATATCTCGGTAGCAACTAACAATCTCTTCTATTTGTTCTGGATACAAATCTTTTGTGCGAATCACTGCCAGACGAATGCTGTTTGATTTGAGAGCGTGAGGTACAAAAGGGCAAACTACACCGGGTCTTCCTAAGTTAGGATGAGGCCTTCCTAAAAAACTTTTTACCCACTCCATAATTTCAATTAAGCAAAGAATATCTTTGTATTGCTGTTCGATTTCAAGAGTTGTATAGAGTTCCATGAGCTTAAGTAAAATGGAATAATTGTTTAATTCAAAATCCAAAATTAGTTTTAGAAGATTAGCTGTTCAAAACTCATTGTTATCTAAATAAATAAATGAAAACAGCTTTGATATTTTTTATTTTGGGTTTATCTGTGGCTCGTAGCAGATAAAAATGCTCTAGCATTTTTGTTAATTTATTTAAAGTCACACCAATATACACACAAACATATTTTCGCAACAAGCGAGTTTTGTTCATTTATTTTTGGCATTTTAGCTAGAAGACGTATGTATTCTCTAGCAGATGCTCCTATTTTTTTTACACTTTTAAGTGTGTATGATTTTCAGGAAGAATATTGTGAAGTTTATGTTTAAATAGTTATTTTTACTGTAAAAATTTAGTATTGCTTTAACAGTAAGCAGGTAGGCACAATTAAATCAAACTATGTAAATTTATGTAAAGTACGAAAAAGGCTTTTAATATCAGCTTTTAATCAATTTACATTTTTTAATATAATTGTATTTTCTAACGCCCACTTATTTAAATATGGTTCAAATATTAAGCTACTATAATGCTGACGTTAACACCAGTCACCTACTTTTATGAAACCAACTTGGGTGCGCTGGTTCAGCAGTTGCTACAACGGATAGCGCAGCCTCTTCTTTACCTTGGGCTGCGCCAACGAGTCATTGAGTATCGGCAACCTCCCGTACTCCTAGACAGAAGCAAGCTAGCAAGGGCGTCTTTGTGCCTTGCGCGTCCCGTTGGCGCAGCCCAAGGTAGAGAAGGAAAGGAGAAGTTCTGTACCCTTATGCTGACAAAGATCAAGGCGAACGGGATAGCAAAGTTAGACGCTCTCTACGAGACGCTCTTGCTAGCTTGCCTCTTTGCAGGAAGGAGTACTCGGACTCGTTGGCTTAGCCCAAGGTAGAGAAGAGGCTGCGCTATCGGAGGAAACCTTTGCACCCTGCGGGATTTTGTATACAGACAACTCTGGGCAACGTACTGACTCCTTTACAAATTGGATATTTTTTAATTGCAAGTCCCTTATTTATCAACAAATTCTTTCACCACTGCCATAGCATCAGGAGGAATCTGCGTAATTAGGCGAAATGGAAATGCCGGAGTCGAAGCAAACTGGGCATAATCTGATGTCAGAAAGATAGCGTAGTTTTTAGCTTCTGGAGTCATCTGTGCAGCAAAGGACAAAGCTATAGCTTTAACGTACTTGCGAACATCTGCTGCTTGTTCCCCCACGACTTCACCGCCACTAATTGGTGTATTTGCTTGTCCTATTTGATCCAAAGTCTGACTGGGGTCTTTTACACTCAGATGAGTGCCCCCAACTATACCAACTAGCCATTTTGGAGATGGAATTTTGTCAAATCCCACAATTTGTTCAGTTAAAGCTGGGGTGGTTTTATCTGCGGAACTTGCTAACACTAAAGTAGGAACTTGCACCTTAGTTAACCCAGTTTCGCCAAAGATCAGAGAAGTTGTAGGATTGAGAGCGATCGCCTGTTTTATTCTGGTATCTCGTAGTTGATAGGTATTTTCTGGCAGTTCTTGAGCGATGCACTGCATAACTTCTCCCTCACTGAAGATAGCCAAGTTCTTTTTACAGCGTTGTTTGAGTCGTTCCAGTTGTAACTCGGCTCCAGCAACTTCTAAAGCTGTACCACCACCAAAAGAATGGCCAATGACCATCGCGTTCATGGTTGCAAGTTTCCCTTGCAACGGATGATTAGCCGTTTGGTTGAGCTTTTCTAATTCGTCGAGGACAAAACTAATATCTTGAGGACGATCCAAAAACTCCTGAGGCTTCATAACTCTGCTTTTGCCTTGTAATGCTGAGTTAGTATTTGCCTGGTTACTACCGGGATGTTCTAAAGTTGCTACTACATAACCGTGGGATGCTAAATGTTCTGCTAGGTAACGCAAGTCCGTGCGGACTGACGCGAAGCCGTGAGAAAAGACAATTACGGGTTTATTGGCAGTTGCAGCAGTTGACCAGTAAATATCAACTGGAATGTTACGGTTACGCTTTTGGTCATTCCAGTCTAATTTCAGTATTTGTACTTGAGCTATTCCTGGTTGGCTGGGATCAAAAGGGAAAGCAATCTGCGGTGTTTTGGGGCCGAGTTCAGGAGCGATGGTTAGCATAAATTGCTGGGTACGCCAAAAAGCTGTATTCAAACTCCTTGCAACTATAAAAGCCTGTGACAAATTAATTTCTAGGCGTTTACTAGGATAAGCAGCGATAAAACTCAATAGAGAAAGACCCTGCGGTGCAGTAGAACCTAATACCAATCCTGCTCTGAGTGCTTGTACCCCAGCTTTGTCTTTTCGGGCTAAGGCCGTAGCAAGGTCATTGAGAATAGTTGTGCCAATCTGAGTATTAACTAACCTATTAACGGTGACAACATTCATCGGTATATTCATACCCAGCGCCCCCAAGAGAAAGCGGCGTTGTTGTTCAGATAATCCTTTAGTGTAAGGCTTCAAACTCCCAGGCAATTCCCCAGTTTTTGCAGCCTTTTGCAACTCAGCAAGGGAGATTGATTCTGTAAATAAACCCAAACGCACAACAACTGTGTCAGCCGCAATGGCCGAAGTATTTGCCCCGAACTGTGTAAGTACAATTGCGCCAAAGAAACCCACAACTGTCTTAAAACTTCCCCAACTTCTTCCCATAAACTTTTATACCAATTCTTACTTACGGGAATATAACTAATATTTGTGTATTTGACTACTGCATTAATTGCCTAGAAATTAAAGCAGATTTTTTCTTAAACTTGATGGCGATATCTACGACGGACTACGCTTACGCCCTGATCTCCTCAAAGCATCTGCTGATGCGAACAGAGTTACATCAAAAGTATAACAAAAGCAACGAATTGTAGAATTCATCACAGATAAAAATTTGAGCATAAATCAGTGTTTACAGCCACAAAAGCCCGATTGTTTCTCAGCTAGGTTTAATACTGTAACAAAGCTCTAGAACAGGGTAAGCGATGCCTGCGGCGGTAAACTACGCATCTACAATCTACATTTTTTGTGGGCTAAATTCTTGAGTGCAATTTTTTTTACAGAAAAGTTTTACCGACCGTTTAATGTTTTGTCTTTGCCCTTTAGAACGTGTTGCAGAGATGTTGCAGGTAGATAGTCTTACTGCTGTAACTGCACTATCATCACTGATCAAATTCTACCCGCCGCCTCAACAATTTTTCTTGGCTTTATGCATCGCAGACTCCGCTATATTTTGATTTTGCTGCTCTCCTTAACTATTATTACACTGTGGTGGCCTGTGAATGATTCTGATTGCAATTTTGAGGCAAATCTTGCATCAAAAACTACAAAATTCCAAGTACATGCTACTAAGGTTATTGTTCAGCCGTGGCGTGGTCGTCACCATGTATATGGAATCTTCATGATTCCTGATGAATACAAACAAGCTCCATTTTTTGTATTCACAGTCCAAGGTGCTGGCAGTTACTGTTCAAAACAATTTGGTCATAGAAAAAACTTTAATGATATCTTTGCTGAACCAGGAACTTATCTGGTGAGGAAGTTTATTAGAACTCGAACAGCTCTGCGGCTCATTCTCCAAGGTTTGTACTTTCAGATCAATGATAAACAGAACTGGACGTTGACTTTCCCTGAATCAAAAGTTGGTCAGCATAATTCGTAATTATAGCCCCATGCCTATTCGTGCAGCGTGCCGTAGGCAAATAAGTAATGAATAAATTTATTTTTTCATTACAGCTGTTTTCAGGTAAATAGACCACGCCCTACGCGCACAGAAAAAGCTCATTGGCGTCAACTTAAGCTCAAACACGCAATTTTCCATCGTTTTAGATCCTCCAACCCACGCCACTTGCTCCACTTAAAAAGGGGGCTAAAATTCTAATTCCCCCCTTAAAAAGGGTGGTTAGGGGGGATCTAAAATCTAGGTGTACATCGAAAAATTTTCACTCTTGTGATCAGACTAAGCTTTCACATTAAGTTGACACGTATGAGCATTGCTGTGCCCCTATAACATATCTGGTTCAAAGAAATGAAAACTGCTGTAATAAATTAAGTAACTCTATCCCTGAATTGATTAATTACAAATTATTTACTCAGCTTGGCGGTTGAGTTTCCAAAACCTCGTTTTTCTCTAACAAGGTAGTAGTAGCATTGACCACAATCTGTGCTGCTCCTGTGAAAAACGATCGCTCGATAGTCGCTGGAACATCGCTAGGTTTATGATAGTGGGGAGTACGTAAATTTGCGGTATCTGTCACCAGCACAGCACCTACACCCTGATACCAAAACGGTGCATGGTCGCTGCGTAGGGTGTCTGGTGTCAGTAAACCTTTAAAAGGAATTGGTAGTGTTAGGACTGGTGGCAGATTTGATTTCTGTTTATTTAGGGCGGTTGAGCGGAGCATCTGTGAGCTTTGAAAGGCATTCAGCAAAGGCAAATGTTCTATATCACCGACTACTGCCAAAAAGTCGCCTTTGTCGCTAGGTGGGGTAACAGGCAATCCGGCAGGGTATTTTTGACACCCAGCAGTGTAACAAGCATAACCCACCATATCCATAACGATCGCTCCACCCAAGTTTTGCAAGCGTGGTGTCTTGCTAACGAAAGCCTGACTACCTAAAAGTCCTGCTTCCTCTTTGTCAAAAAAAGCTAACTGCAACGTCCGTGGCGTGGGACGGGAACCGAGCAACCGGGCTACTTCCAGCACTACGGCTACACCACTGGCATTATCATCAGCACCAGGGGATAAGGCAACAGTGTCGTAATGCGCTCCTACGAGAATTGCTTTAGCGGCTTTGTTAGTTCCTGGGCGTTCGGCAAAAATATTCACACCCTCAGAGAACTTTTCCAATTTCGGCTTCCAGCCTAATTTTCTCAGTTCAGTTGTGATATAAGTGCGAGTAAGCGATCGCTCTGTTGTTGTGTAGCGCTGAAAATTCAACTTTTGGATATGGGTTAACAGCTTGTCAGTAGACACTTGTAGGGTATTGTCAACTTCCTTTGACTCTGCCTGTGGTTGGCGTGTTTTCACTGGAATACTTTGAACAATTGCTGGTGACGGACGCTGTTCAAAAAACGTGCTACCTCTGCTACCCACCACCGCAACTGCCATCAGTGCTAACAGCATGAGCCAAATCCATTTTTTCATGTCATTTATCCTTGGCTTTCAGACTTAGGGTAGCGCGAATCCACAGGCATAACTTTCCAAGATTGCTAAAAAGGGTTTAATATTTTGGTTCCCTAAATTCTTAAATAAATCTGCATCACTTTGCAATAAGTTTAATTGTCTATTTTAATACAATTTTCTTTAATCCAATCTGCTATCGACTCTTGAGTCTATTGATCAGTTGAAAGTCTTTTTATCATTAATACAACTTCTTTTTCTGGCACTTCTAAAGAATAAGCGTTCAATATCAGAAAGGTAGCCATCGAAACGAAAGCTACCCTTTTATTGCCATCTATAAATGCATGGTTTTTTACAAATACAATCGCTTAAACCTTTAGCAATAAGCAAAGATTAATGAGATTATTTTAACTATATTGAGAATATACTACTCTTATTGACATGATGCGGTCGTCCTAGCATATGTGGCACTTATCCAGCAGAATCAATCACAAAATTTTAACTCATACCCTTTGCTTCTGGCTTAATCGCCATAATTGTGAGCCTCTTCAATTCGATGAACTTGTTACGTAAGATTAAGTCGCACATCGCGTTACATTTTCTAATTATATTCAATATACTGTTGAAATTTGATCGCATTCAGACAAGTAATAATATCATTTACATCGTCTGGATCAACATCAAAATTTTCTAATAAAGTCTCAGTAGTTTTTTGTTGTTCTGTGTCGGCTGCAATTGTTCCTTTACTTCCAGCAAGTCCGAAAAAATTTACTAATCCTTCAAAAGAAGCTGCAACCTTTTGCTTGCCAGAAGCAGTTTTTTTAACAGATTGAGTAGTTTGATAACCTGCTTGTTTCAGAATAGCAAGATGTATATCTGTTAATTTCCAATGATTAAGACATTTAATATTAATATATTCATCAGATTTAAGGCAACTCTTTTTTAAAGATGTTTTTCCCTGCTTGGAGCTACCATATATAACAATGTGTCTACTTTTGTCTAAACTTTCAATAAGTTTTTGATCAACTTCTTGCCTCTTTATATAGTTTAAAGGGAGGTCACGACTTATACCATAAACATCATTTTTCTTATATAATTTATTGTTAAACAACATATCTTTTCTACTTGTGTTTAGTTAAAAACTATCTAGTTAAGAGAGGTTTTTGAATACTATTAAGATACTAATCGAAACAATGGACAGGCATTTTTAAGTAGATGCTACTTCATCTATTAAAATTATACACGGATAAAAGTATATCACTATACGGTATATACTGATATAGATCAAGTTATTAGTTTAGGATTTACGCGCGTTCAGGGAGTTTTATGAGTGTTTACACTCAGACTTTCTTACTTTTTTCTTTCCTATGAATAAACATCAAGTTTGACAAATCGTCTTTTGACAGCGATCGCAACTTCACTTACACTGCCGCACTAGAGGAGTGCTGAGTACTGAGCAAAGAAGAAGAGAAAAGAATTTCTTCTTAATTCTTCAAAATCTTTATTTTGACACTCAGGACTCATGACTCAGAACTCAGGACTTTTTTTATGGTAGATTTATTGCTGATCTCAATCTTGGGTTTCCTGGGGAGTTTTGGACATTGCTTTGGGATGTGTGGCCCTCTAACAGTGGCGTTTTCCCTGTCTCATCAGCCGAAAATTCTACAAAAAGCTTCCTTGGGACGGATATCAACCTTAGAAAAGTCCGATACTTGGCAACAGCAATTAAAATTTCATCTTTTGCTAAACCTGGGGCGGATGTTGAGCTATGCTCTAGTCGGTGCTGGCATTGGGGCGCTAGGTTCGGTATTACTGCAAGGTGGACAACTAGCGGGTATTGGCAGCGACTTCCGGCGCTGGATGGCAATTATAACTGGTGTAATGCTGATTTGGTTTGGCTTAGGACAAGTAAAACCCGATTTACTGCCGCGCATTCCCGTGTTACACCCCTTATTACAAGGTAGTTTACACGATCGCCTCAGTGCGGGAATGGTTAAGCTTTCCTTCAAAACCAAATGGTGGACGCCAATGCTTTTGGGGATGACTTGGGGTTTAATGCCCTGTGGTTTCCTGTATGCTGCCCAAATTAAAGCTGCTCAAACTGGCAATTTATGGATGGGTGGGGCAACTATGTTGGCTTTTGGCTTGGGAACCCTGCCTACAATGCTAGGTGTAGGCGTCTCCACATCATTGGTAAGTAAAGACAGGCGCAGTCAGTTGTTTCGATTAGGCGGTTGGGTGACACTCACCATTGGCGTGATCACCTTGTTGCGGACTGGTGACACAATGGTAGATTACACCGGACACGCCGCTTTGTTTTGCTTAATCTTGGCGCTGATTGCGCGTCCCATTAGTGGGTTGTGGGCTTCACCACTGCGTTACCGCCGCGCTTTGGGGGTGGGAGCTTTTGTGCTTTCTGTGGTTCACACCGCCCACATGATAGAACACTCATTGCAATGGAATTTTGCCGCCTTTGATTTTATGCCGCCAGAATTTCAGTGGGGTATGGCTGCGGGTGCTGTAGCATTGGTATTAATGTCCCCCGCTGCTTTTACGAGTTGGGAATCCTTGCAGAAATCTTTGGGCAAGCGTTGGCGACAGATTCATCTATTGGGTGTGCCAGCCTTGCTCTTGAGTGCCATTCATGCTGTGTTGATTGGTTCCCATTACCTGGGTTCCTTGCAATCAACTTGGGGAAATAAATTAGCGGCAGTACTGATGGGAATTGTTACTCTTGGTGTCTTGCTAGTACGTTCGCGCTTTTTTTGGTCAAAGTTAGCCGTAGAAAAGTTTTATGTTCCCCCAACCAAATCGCGGTAAATCATCTTTGTTTTCTGGCTCCATCCCAACTAGTCAAAAACAGAGGCGTTACCCGCTCAAAGGCATTTCCTGGCATCAAGGAGCAATAAGGTATTTATTATTCCTGAGTTGCTTAGTCATCTCAATAACTAATCTTTACCCTGCTGCTGCTCATCAGGTGGAAGTAGCTGGAGATGTCGGTGGCACCCTTCACGTTGAACCAAATGATAACCCCCAGGCTGGAGAACCAAGCCAAGTCTGGTTTGCACTTACCCGCAGAGGTGGAAGGGTGATTCCCTTGTCACAGTGTAATTGTCAGTTGGCTGTTTATGCCGAACCTTATGCTGCCAAAGAGCCACCACTCCTAGAACCACAGTTAGAATCTGTGGCAGCTGAACGCTATAAAGGCATCCCAGGTGCGGAAGTTGTCTTTCCCAAGCCAGGGATTTATGAATTGCAACTAAATGGGAAACCAATCTCTGGGGGAAGATTCAAACCGTTTAAGTTCAAATTTGAAGTTACTGTGGCAGGCGGGTCTACACAGAATACACAAAACCAGCGAGATGTCAATGGCGATTTAGGAGAAGGTAGCTCTCAAAATTTACCACTTTGGGCGATCGCACTCCCAATCCTCGGATTTATCGGCATCTTAGTTGTCGTACTGCGAAGTATGAGAGGGAGTGGGGAGTAGTTAAGAGCTAAGAGTTATGAGTCAGGAGTTGAGAGTATGAATTCAAGACTTAACGATTTTAGATTTTGGATTGAAGGAAAAATCTAAAATCTAAAATCTGAAATTTACTAACTCCCAACTCCCAACTCCTAACTTCTACTTATGTCGCTTTTGATGCCATTGCCACGCATGAGCGACAATATCTTGGATGGATGGATACTGAGGTTGCCAGCCTAAAATTGTTCTAGCTTGCTCGCTGGTGCCAATGAGAATTGGGGGATCGCCAGGACGGCGTGAGCGTTCTTCGACTGGTATGGAAATTCCTGTCACCTGTTCGGCAGCTGCAATGACTTCTCTGACGGAGAAGCCGCTGCCATTGCCCAAATTAAAAACTTCGCTATCGCCACCTTTTAATAAATATTCCAATCCTAAAATATGGGCATCTGCTAAGTCGTTAACGTGAATATAATCTCGAATACAAGTACCATCGGGCGTAGGGTAATCGATGCCGAAAATTGAGATGGATTCTCGTTTGCCTAAAGCTGTCATCAGCACCAAGGGAATCAAATGGGTTTCTGGGTTATGATCCTCGCCGAGTAAGCTACTGGGATTAGCACCAGCAGCATTGAAATAGCGGAAACGCACTGATTGGAAACCGTAAGCAACATCAAAATCAGAGAGAATCCGCTCTACCATCAGCTTCGTAGCGCCATAGGGATTAATCGGATTTTGGGGATGGTTTTCTGGAATCGGTACAAATTCCGGCACCCCGTAGGTAGCACAAGTAGAAGAAAAGACAAATTTCTTCACAGATGCTGTCAGCATCGCTTCTAACAGGGTCAAAGTACCAACAACGTTATTGCGGTAATATTTAGCCGGGTCAGTCACCGATTCTCCTACGTAGGCATAGGCAGAAAAGTGCATCACAGCGGCAATATCATGGGTTTTAAATAGGTGATCTAGCAAGGCGCGATCGCCTGTATCCCCTACTATCAGTTCTACCTGTAAAACCCTTTCTACCAGGTCACGATGCCCATAGACCAGATTATCTAGGATGACAACGTTATAACCCGCTTGCTTCAAAGCAAGCACTGTATGAGAACCAATATATCCAGCTCCCCCCGTTACCAAAATGGTAGGCTTTTCAGGCGACATAGTTTTCCTTTTGAGTGGATTACTCAATTAATTTAGTTTACCGGTGCCACATTACTCTTCTGGAAAATTATAAATAATAGACGCAGTGTCAAAAAATTGCACTAAAATCACTACGACGGTAGTCTTTGGGTGTGAGGTTTGAGGTATTTTAAGTCAAACAGTGCGATTACAATTTGACAATAAAATAAATCCATTTCCCGAAACCTCTAGGTTGACCCTTACGGGTGACGCTCCTAGCGTCGCTATTGCTAAGAAGTCGCTAGTTGTTTTATACCGGGAAACCATACATAGCAGTTCCTTTTGGGGAGCCACTTCTTCAACTAGGGTTCCTCCGGTTGAAGAAGTGGCGTGGAAACCCCGTTCAAAGCGGACTGCCTCACCACCACACTGGCTCACCGCACCAGAAAATTTGAGAGTTAATCTATGTTTCTATTGCTAAGTCGGGTACTGCTGTGGCTGCTGATTGGCACTATCGTATATTCTCTGTTCCAGCGATTTTATCCCTCTGGAACTTTTGTCGGGCGATTGATCTTAGTCGTTATCTTGGTAATCATAGCCCTATCATTTGTTAACCCCAATGAACCAGCTGTAGCGTCGTTGTCGAGGCTGCTGTCTTTTCCACTCAAGCCTCTAGGAGCCTCTGTTTTACTGATGATTTTTGCAGCTCAGAGAATCAAAGGAGGCGGGATAGACAAACCAGGAGGATACTTGATCGGTTGGGCACTGACGATTTTGCTGTTGGCAAGTACACCAGCAGTCGCTTATTTCCTTTATCGGGCACCTCTAGCAATGGCAGGTGAAACCTATGTAGCAACTGCTGCACCAACATCTGGGACACTGGTGGCATTAGAGCAACCAACTACCGCAGCGAACATCTCAGATGTGACAGGCGATCGCATTCTTTCTTATAATTTAAGAGTGCCTCCCTACCTATTACAAGGAAGTCCTCAAGATATTCGCGCCCGTGGTTTACGTCTTGAAGACTTTGTACCGAATGCGGAAACGTTACAATTGACAACCAGAACTTGGGAAACTTATCTCTTTGAAATTTACAGGTTCTTGCGTGTTCAGCGGTAATAAAGTAAAAAAAGAAAAACTAAAAAGGTGACAAGACCACGCCCTAGTACCGCATTCCCCACAGGGTAACGGTACTAGTAGCTGGATTAATTGAGGCTGGGAAAGCCACCAGAACACCAAGAGTTTGAGTAGACGTTACCATTCGGCTTTGGGCAAAAGAGAACGGCAATAACTATCCAGTTAAAAGAGGTAACAAAAGCGTAAATTAAAAGCGATATTCCCTCTACATAGCTGCCCTCTTGGACTAGCAGTTAATCTAAGATGATAAAGTTGCAAAATTGCTTTAATGGCAAAATCTCGACGAATCGCTAAACTCACTGCTTACTTACGACCCCATTGGCGGGAAGTGTCCTTGGGGATTCTCGCTTTGTTGTCTGTCAATGCACTGGGCGTTTATATCCCTTGGTTGATTCGTGCTGGTGTTGACAAACTCTCGACAACCTTCAGCTGGAACCAAATACTACATTACGTAGTTATCATTGTCTTGCTCAGTTCGGCGATGTGGCTAATGCGGATGGCATCCCGCATTTGGCTATTTGGGGTGGGGCGTCAGGTGGAATTTGACCTGAAACAACGGATTTTTGAACACTTACTCAAGCTGGAGCCGGCTTATTTTGCCAGTAATACTGCTGGCGATTTGATTAATCGCGCTACCAGTGATGTGGACAATATCAAGCGGTTATTGGGTTTTGCAGTTTTGAGTTTGGCAAATACGGTGTTTGCCTACGCCCTGACACTGCCAGTAATGCTGGCGATTAGTGTGGATCTGACACTAGCCTCCCTGGCAGTGTACCCTTTTATGTTCTTGTTAGTGAGTCTGTTTAGCGATCGCTTACGCAAACAACAAGCAGCAGTCCAAGAGCAACTCTCTGACATCAGCGAACTCATCCAAGAGGATATCAGTGGCATTGCCTTAATTAAAATCTATGCCCAAGAAGCAAACGAGCGTCGAGCCTTTGCTAAGAAAAATCAGCAGCTATTGACTGCTAACTTGGAACTGGCAAAAGTCCGAAATACACTGTTTCCGCTAATTGGCGGGCTAGCTAATATCAGTTCGCTGGTAATCATCTGGCTAGGGACGGCGCGGATGTCTTCTGGGACTCTTGAAGTTGGCGACTTTTTAGCACTCTTACTCTATGTAGAGCGTCTAGTTTTCCCCACAGCCCTTTTAGGATTCACAATTACAGCTTACCAACGGGGCGAAGTTAGTATTGATCGGCTTGAATCTATTCTCTCTGTCACACCGAAAATTCAAGACACAGCCGATGCTATAAATTTACCAGTGGCTGAATTAAAAGGGCAACTGACAGCTAAAAATCTCACCTACAATTACCCTGGTTCCACTACTCCAGCTTTAGCAAATGTTAACTTTACTATTCATCCGGGAGAAACCGTGGCAATTGTTGGGGCGATTGGTTCGGGGAAATCTACTTTGGCGAATGCTTTGCCGCGCTTGTTGGATATTGAATCAGGACAATTGTTTTTAGATGGGCAAGATATTACTAAGATAGCTTTGGCTTCTTTACGAGGTGCGATCGCCTACGTTCCTCAAGATAGCTTTCTATTTAGCACTACAATCAAAAATAATATCCGCTACGGTGATCCACTTAGCGAACAAGAGCAGGTAGAATCTGTCGCTAAACTTGCCCAAATTAAATCAGAAATTAACAATTTTCCCCAGCAATACGAAACTATTGTTGGTGAACGCGGTATTACTCTTTCTGGCGGTCAACGACAACGTACTGCCTTGGCTAGGGCGATGCTGGTCAATGCTCCAGTGTTAATTTTGGATGATGCCCTCTCTAGTGTGGATAATCAAACAGCCACGCAAATTCTCAAAAATCTCTCTGGTGGTACAGAGCGCAAAACAGTAATTTTCATTACTCATCAATTATCGGCGGCGGCGGTTACCGACCGAATTTTTGTGATGGAAAAAGGAAAAATTGTTCAGATAGGTAATCACTTACAACTGGTGCAACAACAGGGTCTGTACAGAACTTTATGGAGCCAGAATCAAGTTGAAGAATTACTGCATTAGGACAACATTTAATATTAAGGACAATTTCTTATACAGCATGTATAATTTGTCATCTGATACCTGATAAATTACCTTCTTTGATAATAGATGCTGGAATTTTTCCAAAATTTTTTTACTGATAGCTTATTTATTCCACATGGACATTGTTACCTCTGGAAGCCGAGTTTAGTGTGGCTAAATATCATCTCAGATTCTCTGATTGCTTTGGTGTATTATTCTATTCCCATCGTCCTTATTTACTTTGTCCACAAGCGAAAGGATTTCCCTTTCAAATGGATACTTCTATTATTTGGAGCTTTTATCGTCTCTTGTGGTACAACCCATGTAATGGATGTATGGACGCTTTGGCATCCAACTTACTGGCTGTCCAGTTTCATCAAAGTTATTACGGCTATTATCTCACTCTATACAGCGATCGCACTGTTACCCATCATCCCCCAGGCTCTGGCTTTGCCAAGTCCGGCACAACTAGAAGCAGCTAACTGTCAACTAAAACTTACCTTAAAGGAACTTGAGAATACACAAAGTCAACTGATTCAAACTGAAAAAATGTCTTCATTAGGGCAATTAGTTGCGGGTATTGCTCATGAAATTAATAATCCTGTAAATTTTATTGACGGTAATATCGTTATTGTCAATTATTATATTAAAGATTTACTGAATTTGATTACGCTTTCTCAAAAATGTAATTGCCATTTACTATCAGAAATTCAAGCTTATATTGAAGAAATTGACCTTGATTTCATTAAAGAAGACTTACCGAAAATTTTATCTTCCATAAAAATGGGAGCCGAGCGCATTTCCAAGCTAGTCTTATCCTTGCGTAACTTCTCGCGGCTAGATGAAGCGGAAAAAAAAGAAGTTGATCTCCACGAAGGTCTTGATAGCACTCTCTTAATTTTGCAAAATCGCTTGGAAGCCAAAGGAAATCATCCAGATATTCAAGTTATAAAAGAATACGGCAATTTGCCTAAAGTCGAGTGCTATCCTGGACAACTCAATCAAGTATTTATGAATATTCTGAATAATTCTATTGATACTTTGAAAGAATCAATAATTGGTTGTCGTCTGTTAGTGGTCAATGCAAAAACAACTGGCAACCAACAACTGACAACTAACAATCCCCAGATTCGCATTTGCACTGAGGCTTTAGACACCAATCAAGTGATAATTCGGATTGCTGATAATGGCTGTGGGATGACAGAAGAAATAAAGCACAAAATATTTGATCCATTTTATACAACTAAACCTGTTGGTTCAGGTACAGGTTTAGGCATGTCGATTAGCTACCAAATTATCAACAAGCATGGTGGTCAACTCAAGTGTATTTCTGCACCACTTCAAGGCACAGAGTTCATCATCCAGATTCCGATTCGGATCAAGTCTGTTTGATAGTAATTTGCTTGAGTTTAGACTAGGCAGCAAGAAATAACCCAGCAGTACTGAGTTCATCAAACACAACGTTCAAGATGAAGATATTTGAGATTAAGCAGATTTTTGTTGCTCTTTGAGTGGTTTAAAAGCAGTTTTTTTAACAGTTGTATAACGGTTTTTACGGCTACGGCGTTTACCTGGTGTGCGCGGTTTGGGTGGAAGGGTTGGAGTACCTCTTCCCCGCTAAAACTGTAACCACTGACTATATATTGATGTGATGTTGAGCTTTTTCAAGGCGAACGCCTGACATAAATTTTAATCGGGAGCAACGCAATTTTGTGAGATTTGATTTTTATTATCAATAAACCAATTTTATTGATAATAAACTGGGCAAAATTACCGTTTTCCTAGTGTTCTTACTGGTGTTATCAGGTTTAAAAAGTGTTTAAAATGACATTATTTATTGGTTCTCACTTTTTTGCCTTGCTCCCATTTTAATCAATGCCCATCAAGTAATAATGATGAAATTAATTAGGAAATTGGGCGCTCTTAAGAAAATTTCCTCAGAAACGGAATTCATTGACTTGCCCAAAAGCGCTATTTATAAGGGTTCTGGCGAGGAGGGACTTCTCAACTTCCGGGCGTGGGCAGCGATCGCACGCACGATCGCGCCAGAAGCCTCACAAATAAACTAAATGTGAAAATCAGGATATTATCTTATGGAATCTTTCGGTATTTATACACTTGCAAATGATGTCGTTTATGATCAGTTAGTAGCACTTTTGAATAGTATTGAGGTTAATGTTAGCCCAGATATTCCTGTTTGTATTATTCCCTATGATGATAGATTAGACTTAGTTCAAAAAGAAGTAAAGTCTAGAAAAAACGTCAGCATTTTTGATAATTGCGAGGCAATACAGTGTTGGGAAGACTTTGCTCACCAAGTTTGGGCAGTTCATCCAGGTATTAGAACTTCCAAAATTTCACGTAATTGGTGGTCATCAGGTCACTTACAAAGAAAAATGTGTGTTTTTCACGGACATTTTGATAAATTTATATTTTGTGATGCTGACAGCCTTCTAATGAAGCCAGTTGATGATATTTTTGAAAAACTAAACGCATACGATTTTGTGTTTGATGACTGGATACATATTAAAGAACGCACAAAAGTCCCATTAAATATTCCCCTTTTAGAAAAGTCCAAGATTGTTTACGAAAAAGATATACGTCCTAGACTTCATTGCTCTGATTTTTTTGGTTCTAAATCAGGGTTATTTCCAGAAAAAGATTTAGATTTATATAAAAAATTATTAATTGAAGATAGAGAGGTTGAATGGCTGACTGCATGGTGGGATGATGCACATTTATTTAATTATTTGACATGGAAATCAAATCTTGCTTTATTTAATTTTACTCTCAGTCCTAATGGTAAAGACAGAACAGGTAACTGTGCTAACTCAGACCCCTTTGTAAATGTTGATAATGTCCTGTACAACCAAGATGAATTAAAACCAATTCATCGCATTCACTACATGAACTATTCTTTTACTGATTTCGCCCGTTTATGTCAAGGTGAAGACGTCAATATTTGTTACAGAGATGAGTTTTTATACTATCGTTTTCTTAAGGAACCGCAGAAAAGGCCGCAACAGCTAAAACAGCCTAGTATTGCGACCAAAAGTAATCGATTAATTCAAAAAGCAGTGAAGAAACTTCAAATAACTCTTACTTAAGTTTTGGACTTTGGACAAAAACTGAAGATTTCAAAAAATTCTGGTTAGTGCTGAACACGGCTGAAATGCCCAAATTGCGTATAGTACTTACAGCAGATTGCAACTTGGTGAGGTACAGATGATTTTAAGGGCACAGCAGTGCTGTGCCCCTACCTGTGTACTTCATTTACCTGCAATCTGCTGTATGTACGATGCGTAAGTCCTAGATAAAAGGAAATCACAACTACATTTTTAAACTACATTTGCGGTCAATTAGATACCGTCTTAAATGTCAAGTGTTGATCATTACTAGTAGCGATGTCTGCGACGGGCTTCTCTACCTTGGGCTACGCCAACGCCTACGCAGCCTGTTATCAGAAAACTTGTGCAATAACCGTGGCTTTAGATAACTTGATGAAGCTAGTGTAATCTGGCGTCATTACCACGTTAGTTTGTTTGGGTATGTGGGTAGTATAAATTACCGAAAAAACTAATTTGGCATATGGTAATGTTCAAAACTAAATTATCAGAATCCCGTGCTTGGGGGCAATTTTACACCTTGAAGTTAATGCATCGGCATCTTGGGGCGATCGCAGCTCTAATTTTAATTAGCTTACTGAGTTCATTGAGTGGAACACCAGATCGTCATACCATCTCTAACTACTGGGAAGGCTTTCTCTGGGGACTGGCAGATCCAGTCATTAGCTTGGATTGTTTAGTTGGTATTGTTGCTATTGGCTTACTCTCATCTGTGTTTATTCATGGCGCTGTGATAGCTGGATGTTTTGTCTTAGCAACAGTCTTGGGCATTATAATTCATTTATTCCAGCTAAATTTACCAGGCACAGAAATAGCCATCGCCATTTCTACCATCGTTTTTGGTACTATACTGATCATCCCAAATCAACCAAACTTTATGGTACTTGCTCTGGTGGGCGTCAGTGCTGGTTTATTTCAGGGTTACGCTGATGCTGAATCTATTATTGAGGCAGGAATGATCCCACTAGTTACCTATATACTAGGCATTACCTTAACTCTGTTTGCGGTTGCCATGAGTGCCAGAAAAATTGGTGGTGCGATGGGTATGGGAGAAATAAACCGAATTTTACCCTGGAAAATTAGCATTGCTGGCTTCGCTTTCTGTGCGATCGGGATTGTGTTTTTGAGCAATTAGGGGTAAGGTTTGAAGGCAACCGAAAAGCTCCCCAGAGATTCCAGGGGGCGGAGGTAAGTTATTAGGGACAGGTTACGGCTATTCGCCTGGCATCAGTGAGCGGTAAAGAAACTTTCGGCTAAGTTCATTCTGTCTACACATTTCCAGAAGGATTATATCGCCGTTTTTCAGAAGGACTCGAAAGTATTCAGCATCAAGGTAATCGTCGTTGCATTTGCCTTCATCCGCTACTTTTGATTCCTCTATTTCTTCATACTTTAGGTAATGTATATTGTCCTCTACGTCTATAACGTTAAATATTATCATAGTCATTGGCTCCTTTTAAGTTAATGGGTTACATCGTTGAGAATAAGTCGTACAGTAGCTCTCAGTCTGTACCAGTTGGCTCAAAAGGATCTAACAGTTAGCGTGGTAGTAAGCTAATCAGCATTCAAGTTGCTCCCATCAGGGCGGGCAAGATGCCCACCCCACAAGATATTGAGAAAATTTTAATATGCAAATTACATGTGTTTTAGCGAATCCAGGCGATAAAGTAAAGGCACGCGATCGCTGTTTTATTGCAGCTAGTAGAGAGTTTGAAGAATCCTGGCAAGATGCCAACAGTAACTACAGTGAGTTTTTTGCACAGCATTTTAGTGAATAAGCTGATGCACCTCTGCGCTAATCTAGAGGCTATATCTAACAAAGGTTAATTGAACGTGATAGAGATTTAAATACTTCGATTAAGTGCGATTCGTTCAGTCGAAACCGAGCAATCGGGGGATGACTGGCTTCTACAGGGTAATCCATTAGGATTGAGTTCGCACTTTAATCCCTTGTAGATGACAACTTCATAACCTTGCAGGTGAGCGCTATTATCCTAGAAAACGTCAAGCCCTGCCCTCTAGACGTAAGAGTGAAAACATATCCCCCACTGTAGAGACTAGCCATCAATCGGTGAAGCGGGGATAAAAGCGGAAAGAGCTATTAGCCTAAAAGTGGTGTCCCGTGAGTAAGTTCTTATGGATAGCAAATGCGAAGTCACTGATTGAATCACCGTTAAAGCGAACCAGCGAAATTAGGCTTTATGCGCTGGTAGTCCCAAAAAGGGCACAAGGAAAAGGGTGGTATGAGGATTTGAGTCGGCATACCTACGTTACCCAGAAACTCGGTGAAAAGGTGACATCTTAACAGAACAAAACAAAGGTTATGAGGAACGAAGTAACTCACTTGATTACTCTCAAAGAGGTCGAATACTTTGAGTAGTCAGCTAAGACGAAAACTCTGGAATAAAAACCAGGTAGCAAGTGAGAGAGATTGGGTCAGAAGCTAACGCCTTGCTGTAATGGTAAGGATATGCCCACGGACACACGGTAAAACGGAAAGTATAGCTACCAGTAGCAATGAATAAATCATGAACACGGCGTTAAAACCGATGTATGAATGGAAAAATATCGACTGGCGAAAGCTAGAGCGTAATGTTTTCAAGTTGCAAAAGCGGATATACCAAGCGTCTAGTCGTGGTGATGTCAAGTTAGCTCATAAACTTCAAAAGTTGTTGATAAGCTCACGGTCAGCAAGAGCATTATCGGTTCGTCGCGTAACTCAGGATAATCAAGGTAAGAAAACGGCTGGCGTGGACGGAGTTAAATCACTGACCCCAAAGCAACGTTTGACCTTGGTAAATGAAATAAAACTGGGTTCAAAGGTAAATCCTACGCGCCGAGTTTGGATACCCAAACCAGGAACAGTGGAAAAAAGACCTTTGGGAATACCGACAATGTTCGACCGAGCTTTGCAAGCACTTGTCAAACTGACATTAGAGCCAGAAAGTATTTGAAAGGTTATGGCATCTAGTTGTCTTTAAGCTTCTGAAATGGGGTCGTTACCGTCATAGAAATAAAGGTAGAGGGTGGATACGCCTTAAATACTTTAAAACAGTAGAAGGCAACAACTGGGTATTTGCAACTGGGGAAGGTAAAAATTCCCTGAAGTTAATACAACACAGTTCCACAGAAATCAAACGCTTTGTCAAAGTTAAAGGCAAAGCATCACCTTATGACGGTAACTGGATTTATTGGAGTTCAAGAATGGGCGTACATCCTGAAGTGTCTACCAGAGTTGCAATATTACTGAAAAGGCAAAAAGGGATATGCGTTCATTGCGGCAACTACTTTACAAATGGAGATTCGATTGAAGTTGACCACACCGTTCCTACATCTAAAGGTGGAAGGAACTCATACGATAATTGGCAACTACTCCATCGACATTGCCACGATAAAAAGACTGCCTTTGATGGTAGTCTCGGTATTAAATTAGCGCCATAACAAGTGCTAAACCTAAGCCACCAGTGGAACCCGTTAATAAAACAGGTAAAGCGATATGTTGGCAATGACGTACTGATGACAACAGCCGTTTTACTGAGGAGCGGAATGATGGGAAACTATCACGTTCCGTTTTGGAGAGCAGTGGAGGGGGCAACTCCTTCACTGACTTTAATTTTTGAGAAGGCGGCCAGATCGATCGTTTCAGCTTGCTGACTGGGTAGTGCCGACGCTTCCAGGTTGAAGCAAAAAAAAGTGTAAAGAATTGCTACACTTCGTGAGAGGAATTCTTAGTATTTTTGGAGTGGCTTATGACACCTGAAGAAATTGCGGTTACGCTAACAGAATTATTTGATACAGCAGTTATTAATGCTATCGCTCCTGGATCGTGGCAAGTAGACACTTCTACTTTTCGGCTGTTGGTGTTGCTTTCCGAAGATAATACTTGGCTGCGAGTTTTACTGCCTATTGTACCCGCACAGTCAGGGCAACCATTTTTAGGACAGTTCCTAGAAGCCAACTTTGATGACACTCAAGAAGTACGTTACGCTTTGTATGAAGGGGTAATTTGGGGGGTATTTCAACATAACAGTGACACTTTAGTGAGTGCAGATTTGTCCAATGCAATCAACCGACTTGTATCTCTTTATCAGGCTGGATTAGATAATGTCTTTAACCGAGTAGTTGAAAGCCGCATCCGGCAAATTATTCAGGCAGCAAAACAACAAGGACAATCTCTGCAAACTACTATGCAAAGCTTAGAACGTTTTTACGCAGAAGGATTAATGGGCGAAATAAATCAAACCTCAGAGGCGCGAGAAGAAGTTCTAGCTGTTTGGCGGCGTCAATTAGAACGCCTATGGAATGAGGGTTGATTTCAATTTTTAATCGGCATTTATCTTTGCGTCACGTTTCCATATTAAACCAATTTACAGATATATCTATTTATCATGGATATCATTGAAATCCTCAAAGAAGACTATCAAATATTCCCAGTAAATCAAACTTACAGCATTTACGCTCCAGATGTTTATTTTCAAGACCCGCTGAATAAGTTTCGTGGCGTTAAACGCTACAAACAGATGATTAATTTCATCAAGACTGTGTTTTTAGATCCCAAAATGGATTTACATAACATTCAACGTTTAGGAGACACAATAAAAACTGAGTGGACACTCAGTTGGAACACCCCTCTCCCCTGGAAGCCACGGATCTCTATTCCTGGTTGGAGTGAATTAGGTCTTAACTCTGATGGTTTGATTGTCTCCCATGTCGATTATTGGCATTGTTCACGCTTAGACGTGGTGAAACAGCATTTCTTTGCTACAAAAATGTAAACAATTAAGGCTTGCTCTAATTTCCTCCTTTTGTTCTCCCCTCTGTCTGCAAGGGTATGCTTAGAGCGGTCGCATATTGTCAATAAGAGTACTCTATTATCAATAGACTGAAAAATAATCTCAATAATCTTTAGTAAAAAATGCACTTTTCTGCATGCACTATTAAGTTTTTCTCCGATAAAATATTAAGATAAATATCAATATCTATCCTACAAACCAGTGATTGCGAGGGTAAGATTAAGTAGGAGTCAAAAATCTAAAACTTTTTGTATTATTTGCTGCATAATAATCTAAAAATAAAATTATTTAGTTACAGAATTCACACAAATATCTTGATTTAACACTTAGTTAACGAAGATATTTAAATATCAACTATCCTAATCTGTACTTACCTGATCAAAAGTATTTAATTAGCAATTTATAACGTGAGAGCAGAGAAATTATGGTTGAAGTTAATCTGAATAAATTAGCAAAGAACCAAATTCAATTAGAGTCTCAAAACTTAAAACCAAAAAAAATATTGGTTGTTGATGACCACCAAATGATTTTAACTGGAACCCTCGATGTATTGAAGCGACAATATCCAGACACGGAATTTCTTCAGGTGAAAACTGCACGAGATGCTTTGGAAGAAATAGCTCAGATTCAAGCAAAACAGGAAGATATAGAGCAGGAAAAAGCACTTTTAAATTTGATTGTGGTAGATTTATCTATTCCTGCTAGCCAGGGAATTACTGCGACTACTGATACTGGAATTGAACTGATCAAGCAGCTACTCAAACAATATCCAGAGCAGAATTTTTTGGTACAAAGCAGTTATGTTAAAGCTTTGGTGCGGATAAAACATGAAATCGACAACCATCAGGGGGAATTTGCGATCGCAGATAAAAATTTGCCCGAATCGGAAAGTTTCTTTGACGTGAAAGCTATGCTAGAAAAGCATTATACCGTGTTTTTATTTTCTTTTTTGTTTAAGTCCCGCTAGCTAGGATTTCAGGCAGATGATTCTGTGCATCTTTATACAGAATTGGTATTAGGATTCAGCTATCAAATTAAGCAAGCATAGTTTTTCCAGTTGTTTGAGAATCAGTAAAAGCGATCGCTCTTGGTATTTGTAGTGCGTAGACGCAAAGCGGTGAGGAGGTCGCAGTCTTGTTTACCTTGGGCTGCGCCAAGGCGATTCTTGCTGTTAGCGTAGCCTCTTCTCTACGAGAGGCTATGCCAACGAGTCCTCGATGTCTTGCGATAGCGCAACTCAAGGTAGAGAAGGGCTTGTCGGTAGACATCGCTCTTTTTCGTTTATCTACCCCTAATTTTTTCCATTCGGACGCTGAATAATCGTCTCCAAAACCCGTCGCTTCGCCTTTGGATCAATACCTACCAAGCGCACGTACTCACCACTATATTCTGCCAGAGTTGATTCCAAGTTTGAGATTGCATCAGACTCTGCATCGATGTGGCTATGAACACAACTTTGCCAAGAACCTGTGCCAAAACGCCGCTCATCTACGTGTTCAATACTAATTTTGTAACCTTGAGACAATAATTGCCGAATCTGTCCTTGTATCTCTAGGGTCAAATGTGGACTCGATAATTCCTGTTTCTGGAATCCATTAGTTTTTCTTTCTTGGGTTGCGCTATTGCTTAACGGCTGACTAATTGGTGTTACAGCAGGTGGTGCAGATTGAGAATTTCTACCTCGATTGAGTCGATTGTAATCATCAACCAAATGGGAATTTTCTACCCGTTTTTGTTCACCAACCAGGAAGTTACCAGACTCGATTAAGTGAGACAGGCTAAAATTTGGCTTTTTAAATTCTGGTGGGCCTTCAACGCTGTTAACTACACTCAAGGATACCTGCTCAAAACCTACTTGATGGATGTAGTTGCGGATTTGTTCGTCATAAATGCGCGATCGCAAAGCGCTAAAAAAGTCAATGGACTGATTGACAAAAGTATCAACTAGCTGTTCAACTTCCCGCTGTGACAGTCCATCCGATTCAAAAATCCCCTTGACAATCCCCACCTTGTCATCTCTGTCTGGTTCCCAATAAAATTTCTCCATCCGTCCATCCCGGATTAACGGTGCATAGAGGGTGGAAAAATCATTACCTGTGACGATAATCGGCACACGATGTAAAGGCGTGGAATCATAGCTTCCAGGCAACTGCACATCTGTGGGATTATCAGCAATATTCATCAGTGTGGCATTCACCAACTGCGTATTTACAGTATATTGAGTGCCTTCATCAAAGCGTCCAGCACCCGCATCTAAATCGTTAATCATCAGTACACACATTTTGCCACGTACTTTGATCAGTTCTGCTGTTTCCCGATAGCGCAGCCGAATCAACCGCGCTGGATCTCCTGCATCTGGACTTTCCAATTCGCCGCCAGATATGTTAGTCACTTCGATACCCATTTTCTCGAAGACTAATTGACATTGAAATGTTTTGCCCTCTCCTTTGCGTCCATGAATACCCAAAATCACGGGAACTCGCACGCCAGGAAGCTTTAGAAAGTTTTTGGTGATATGGACAGCCAGTTTGTCCAGAAAGCGGGGAGCGATGTAGTAACCCATAAAATTATCTTTGCCTAGCACTGCTTAAAGTAATGTTAAGTTTTTTTGGTGATGACTGTTTATTTATTTTTTGGTAGAAAAGGGGCGCTACTTACCATAAACGCTCAATTGGATATGCATCAAAAATTTTATCAGCACTTAGGTTGAGTTTACCAATGCTGTGCTTAATTGTCATTTCCCAAACACTATCAATACTCAGTAGATTCTGAGTATTTTCAATTTGCGATCGCTTTCAGTGGGCGCTTTGCGCCATCGCATACTAACGCTGATTCTTGGATCACCCATCACAAACCAAATAAAAATATGAGTGTCCAGTAGCTACCTCATTACATACAGCGTTTTTCAGGTAAAGGAGGTACACAGGTAGGAGCACAACATTGTTCATAGGTCAACTTAACGTAGAAGTTAGGTAAGAGAGAGCGTTATAGGGTTGCCCTCATCCCCTAACCCCTTCTCCCAATATGGGAGAAGGGGAACTGGAGAATTTACTCCCCTCTCCCAGCATGGGAGAGGGGCTGGGGGTGAGGGCAAAACTCATACACTCAGCAGATTCACCTTAAGTTGACACCAATGAACATTGTTGTGCCCTTACAATAATCTGTACCTCACTAAGTTGCAATCTGCTGTATATTCTTTAAAATCTTCTAGTGGTTCATCAAAGTCATCTAAATATAATTACACGTTTTGGCTTTAACGTGTATTGCCCGAGCTAACTAGACGTAAATGGGTTCTATCCAGGCGAGACTCGATTCGGGGAGTCGCTTGCGCGATCACGTACTTTAGATAGTTAGCAGTTGCAATTCCTCCGGAACGGCAGGTTGACTATCAGCAGATTCCTGCACACGCTCAAGCCATTTTTCAGCTTTCGAGTAGTTGTCATGCTGTACCTCTTTAATCGCTTCCTTGAAGTGCAGCACCACGCCCCAAACATCACTAAAAAAGCGTTTTTCTTGCTTCATTTTGTTGAAGAAACTAACAGCTTCAATATGCGATAATCCCCCTTCCGTTTTAGCGATCGCCATAAACACTTCAAACACATCGTCTGCCATCTTGGCATCACCACAGACATAGTAGTGGCATTGCGGATGGCTGAGTATTCGCCAGAGTTCTTCAGCTTTTTCTTCCATTAAGCCTTGTACATAGACTTTCTTGTCGGTCAAACGCGAGAAGGCAACTTCTAACCCTGACAGTACGCCTTGATTCTGCCAGCTTACAAGTTGCTCTCCATAGAGGAAGTCACTGCGATCGCGACAGCCGAAGTACAAGCAAGCATTACCTAATTGTGTCTCCTGCTGCAATAGGGCTTGCCGATACTGGAGGAAGGCAATCAGCGGCGATACCCCTGTACCCGGTCCAACCATCAGCATTGGCGCGAGTGGATCGCTGGGTGGACGGAAGCCGGAGGTGCGGACACTGATCCGAACCTTTGCCCCCGTTTCAAGTCCGGCAAGGTAGTTTGAGCAAAGTCCCTGACGGATTTTACCTGCATCCGTTTTAACTTGCAACACTCCAACTGTGATTTGGATGTGCTGAGGATGAAGCAGAGGACAGGAGGAAATGGAGTAGAGGCGTGGTTTTTGCTTCGGCAACAATTCTAGCAGGACTTCTAGTGTAATTTGGGCAGAAGGAAATTCATTGAACAGATCGACAACGCTGATGAAGTTGTCCGTGATCGTTTTCTTGAGCGTGATGCTGTCGGGATGGTCGTCTCCTTGCCGCAGAATTTCCAACCAGGTTTCCAGACGTTGTTTATCCTGGGGATTTTGTGCTACTGAGTATAGGTAGGTCAGCAGGTCGTTGAATGGTTCGCGCAAAGTCAAATCGAGGTCTTCTAAGAGAACCTGTCCGATGGTTGTGGGAACGCTAACAGGAGGTTTTTCTTCTAATTCTGTACCATCTGGCATTAGATAACGAGCTGTAAAATAGGTGTTGGGGGATACTGAAAGGCGATCGCACAACTGATTCACCAACTCCACCGGATTGCCAGGATAAACTGCAACATGATCACCTGTTTCATACTGCAAATCGGTACCAGAAATATCAAAGACAAGATAGCGAGTAGAACGGCTACCAGGAATCACTTCTTTGAGTAGTTCGCTATTGGCAACCAAAGGTACTCCAACTCCTCTGTCTCCACTCACTTCTACTGATGAAACATTTGCTGCTTCCGTCTCACTCAAGAACGTAACGTTCAGTTTAGGTGCAGCTTGAGCTGTCGCATCGGCGGAGGTCGTATCCTCACCCAGAATGCGGGAAACCAGTCCTAACCATTGTTTGAAGGTGTCGGCTTGTCCCTTGATTTCATCTCCTTTGTGGAGTGGCACAATACAGTTACCTCCCGCCTTGGCGAGTCCCTTATCTACCGAAATTCCGGCAGCGCAGAAGTTTTCGTAAACGGTACTACCAATGCCCATAACGGAGTAATTTAAACCGTCGAGAGAACGTGCAGGTTGTTTTTTCAACCACTGAAGGAACTTCTTGCCGTTTCCAGGTATTTCGCCATTGCCGAAGGTGGATGTGACGATGAGTAAGAGTTTCTCCGATGCCAGGATGTCGGTCTTGTATTCATCCAGCGCCATCACCTGGGGACGGAATCGCTGGAGTTGACGAGCGGCTTTGCGTGCCAAGGCTTCAGCAGTACCTGTTTCGGAAGCGTAGAGAATCAGGATGCGGTCTTGCTTGTTATCGTCCTCGTCGTTAGTGGTGATGAATTTTTCCAGGTCAATACCATCTTCAACTGCCCAGCGATCGGCAGCATGGTGATAGGCTGGCTCTAAGTAGAAGTCGCGCATCTGATGGTGCCAGACCGGACAGGCACTTCCCCCCGATGGGGGTACGACCCAACCCCAATCCCCTGGACACTCGCGTCCTGCTTTCTTCTCGCGTAAGTCGTGCGCCAGGAATTGACGAGAGGCAGATGTGATGGTCTACCATCGTCACCTTCGCTTTTTGGAAGGAGTAGAGGATGGCAACGTTAAGTTCCAATGCGACGCGATCGCGCCACAATGTCTGTTCAGAACTAGTATCGAGCTTGAGAACTTTGGCGATGTCCTCCATCTTGTTGTAGCGGTACTCGTCTAGGAAATCCCGCATGATTTCAGTCTCCATGTACCAGCCATTAAAAGGAATGCAGGCATAAGTGATGCCGCCAACGTGCATTGAGAAGTTGCTAATGGCAGGGACGGCGTACCAACGGAAGCCCAATGATTTGAATTCAGGAATCGCGGGATGCTCGATTTCCACTTCCAAAATCTCATCTCGATTCCAGTGGTACATCTTCGGTTCCATACCCGGAGCTTCAATCACTAAAGGCAAAATGTCGTACTCCGTGGGTAGTTCAGGGGGTTGCCAGCCCAATTTCATAATCGCTTTGGTGACGTCCAGGTTGGCAGGGTCGCCCAGAATGCTACCATCCGGTTGCTTGTATGCGGCATAACGAGCTAATTGTGGATTCCAAATGCGTGGCCCCCAGCGTTCCTTAGGATGTTTGGGACGAAAGACGGTCATGGTAATCTGGATGTTACCGCCGTTTGTAGCGGACTGTAGGTGTTCTTGGAGTTCACGGAACATCTCATCAGGGTCGGTAACGTGGCGGCGATCGCGGATCACCATATTATTCCACTGAATCCGCCCCACACACTTGGATGCATTGCGCCATGACACTTGTGCCCCATATGCCACTTCTTCATACGTGTGGGTATAGGTTCCGGTGGCGTGTACTTCCTGTTGAATTTCTGCCCAGCGTCGTGCCCTGTCCTCCAATTCCCATGCCTGCTCAGTGGCGATTAGCTCCAGGTACTGCTTGGCTTTTTTGAGCAATCGTTCCTCATTCAGCTTGGGCAGCTTGATTACATTCACAGCGCGATCAATTAACGTCTGCCATCCCTGCCGTAACTCTGGCGTGAAGTCGGGTAGGTGCCGCTCAAATAAGGTAAACATAGCATCCGTTATTGCCGGATAAGCACAAGATGGCACCCCTGCACTGATATGTACCTGCCCTAAGAAGCGCAACTCTCGGATCATCTCATTACTGCTGCCGCTTCTTAGGGATTGGACGAGAAATTCCAATGCCTGAAACAGGTGTAGAGACAGATAATCCATGTCTGCTCGTCCAAAAATCGGCAATACAAAAGGATATTTATCAAACAGGATTTGATAAAACTCCATCCCCATAACTTGCTTATTCTGGCTGAACACCTGCCAAGATCCGATCATCTTTTGCAGCATTTCTGGGGGCAATGCCCGATTGTAGCGGTGAATTGCCTCTACCATTGGCACAATCACATGAGTATTGAAGAAGCGGTAGAGGGCAGAGTTTGCACCTTTTGCTAAATCCTGATGATCGTACTCTTCCAGGTAAGGAATCGATGGTAGCATCCACATCCACACCTGCCGTGCCTTCAACCAGTGCTGGGGATGCATCCCGATATCGGCAAACAGCGCACCGTAATCCTCAACCGTGTCAAACGAATCCCCTTTTTCTGGAGGTACGCCCATTAAGGGTTCTCCAATTACATTCTGAGTTTCCGGCTGAAGTTGGTGTACGCAGTAATCAAACAACTCAAAGAAAAAGTCATTTACGCTGTTAATTGCTTCCCCGAAGATGTACTCTAATTCAGGTTCTTCTAGCAACAGGCGCTTCAAGAACTTTTCCATCTGCAATTCTTTCCATGCCCGCAGCTTGTTCCAAGCGTCTTTGACAATCACTTCTTCTTGCGGCGAGAGAGGAACAGATTCTGGCATCTCGAACTCGCCCTCTGTCTGAGTTCCTTTGCTCCCCGTGCGGCGAGTACCGTTTTGATTACCCAAAATTGTAAAGCTGCTGCTACTTCCCTCAGTGCTACTTTGAGTCAGGCGAGTTTTTAGCTTCAATTGGGGTGCCTGGTTCCAAGTTTTAATCGGAAATTCTAACTCAGTGCTGCGCTCTCCATTCAGGCACTCCTGGGTGGCAAACGCGACCGTTCCAGCATCCTGCCAAGGTTGAGTGATGTCCCCTTTCCGGTAACGCAAAGTAATGGCGATCGTGCAGTCTCCCTTGTTTTTCAAATCCACCAACCAACTGGGTTGCGTGCGGTTCAGCAGATCCCTTGACAACAAGCTTTGTCCCTCTTCGGAAACTACCTGCAAATGGCATTTATACTTATAATTATTGTCAGCCGGGAAATCAAGTGCAGAAACTTCGGTTAGGTGGATGATTCGTTGATTGTCATTCATGCTTGGAAAGTCAATGAGTTAAAAAACTGTGTAGTTAAATGTACTGAATCGCCAGAAATTTTATATTTTTCTTAATTTACCCTAATTCAAAGATAAATAATAAAATTTGATTTATAAAGTAAACATAAAGACGCGGTTTGAGAGTTGAGGTAATACTCAAGAGACGAGATCACAAAGCATTAGTCCGATCATAGCTGCAAAAATTATTATGCCAACTTACATCTGGCAATAAGTAAGTTGGCATAATAAAACTAACCTATGTAAACAAATATAACTAGGCTAAAATCCTTTTCCCTCACCACTGCTGTTGCCTTCTGCCTGCCTTATCCCAACGACAAATATTTACGCCGACCTACTTAGTTTATAATCCTTACTCAGGTATTGATCACATCGTAATTAATCCAAATTACGTTCAACTATCCATCGTCTCGGTAAAACCTAGAACCCAATTTAAGCGGTGGTGAGCGTCATCAACTCCAACAGTCAGTAAACCAAAAAGTTTTTTAGAAGCTCTACCATGTGGACATTTAAACCAAAGCCAGGGTTATCACAAAACAGCTCCGTGGTTCACAGCCCGTTGTACAAACAGTGCTAATTTTCACTTAGAGGGTGTTTCTAAAATAAATATGCCTTTGGCGTCTCCCTTTGGGAGAAGACTCGCTAACGCTTCTCTACGAGACGCGCAAGGGACGCTATCGGTGCAGCATCCAAATTATAGGCAATAACATATATAAATAGTTATAAGTGGGCGATCGCAAAATTAACGCTGCCTATGAACAGACAAAACAAGCCAGACTATAATTATCGCAAAAATGATATTACCCCTTTGTCGGGTGACACTTCACAATACAACCCGTAATCTTACCGTCAGTAAACCAAAAAGTATCGTAAACTACAAAAATTTCGAGAATCGCTCTTTTAGAAAAAACTTTTTGGTTTACTGAATTTGATAATAATTTGCAATTAAGATGTCATTTTTTATAAAGTAAATTATCAGGTAAATAAGAAGATTTCTTATTGACTTGTAATATATATCTGCGTTATTGACGACAATCGCATAAGTGATTTAGGCTTCCCTCTCCTCAAATAACCGCGATTTTCAGAGAATTTTTTCTCAACCAGGTGAATTCAGCAAGATGGATGATTACAACTTAGATACATCCGTCACTTGCAAGTTTGCGACAGGTAGCATCGCCCATCAACTCCTCATTGGCTTCGATTTATTTCGAGAGGTTAGCCGATATGAGGGTTCGACTCGTGCGATCGCATCACTTGATCTGTTTAATTCAGTCTACTAATGTCTCAACCCCCGATCCCAGAGATACTCAGTTTTCCATTCAAACTGGCGAACAACGCTTTCGCCATATTGAAGTTTAGAATTTTGATTTTAGATAATTTAGGAGCATTCACCATAAATCAAGACGACTTTCAAACTAATTCCTGTTTGTACCAAGATTGGGAGATATAGGTGATCGCGCTGGCGACCTTGCCAACTCCTACGATATTCCTAGCTATCTTCGCTTCGATAGTTCAATTTTCTACCAACGGGAGAACTGGCGAGTGCAACTGAACTTCCGTAATTTGTTCGACACAGAATATTATCTTGGCTCACCAAACAGCGATCGCTTAGGTGTGATTCCTGGCGCACCTTTCAGTATTGTGGGAACACTTTCTGTACAGTTTTGATCAGCATTAATACTCTCTTAAAAAAAGCAGAGGCACTCAGAGAATAACTCCACGCCCCTTTGCGTAAACCTCTGCGTCCCTCTGCGTTTCAAAATAAATCTAGTAAATAGGATAGGCAGATAATTCTACCTCTCCTATTGCATAAACCAATTAATTAAAGCTTGCTAACTTTAGTATTTGTTGGCTTTGTTGGGTTTGTGAACAATAAAGCTGAGAATTTGGCACTGCTTGATGTTGTCAAAACCCACAACACGGATATAGCTGGTGTTGAATTGAGAACGGCATCCTTGAACTTCGCTCAATACTTCTTGAGTAGATTTAGCACCGAACAGAGGCAGCTTCCACAGTGTCCAATATAATTCTGTTGGCTCAGAAGTTTCGTTAAACTCGATCGCTGGAATGTAACCTTGATTCAAAATGTACTGGATCTGCTTGGCAATTTGAGCGTCAGACAGAGGGGGCAGATAAGAAAGGGTTTCGTAACGACGCTCTTTTGGTAAAGTTTGCATAGCTTTTGATAATGGGTTGCGATTTTTTACTACTAGGTTGACCGAACTAATTGGATAAGTTATCCAAATTCGGATCTGAAGTTGCTTGCTGTTCTGGTTGCAGACTGGGGTTAGATGTGTCTATTTGTGTGATGCGTTCTAAATGCTGGCGACGCTGTTCCATGTTGGCTTGCTGAATGCCAGTGCGAACCATTTCCGGTAAAAATTCAATGATTTCTTCGGCAATGTGTTCTCTGACAGTCATGATTCGCAAAGCCAAATCTGGTTTTTCCCGCAACAGTTGCTCAATGTATGATTCCCCATTCTGAATTTTGCCAGACGAAAAGTTATGCAGCCAAAGTTCTAATGGAGGATTCGTTTCACCTAGCTGTGCCAGTACTGTCCTTAGAGCCTGATAAGTCAGGTAGCTTTGGAGAGTCTTGGCTGTGTCCTTGGCAATTTGCTTAAGATTCATGCTTGACCCCAGCCCTAAAGAGTTATGAGTTATGAGTTATGAATTAATGCAAATCTTAACTCTTAACTCTTAACTCTTAACTGTTAACTCAGATCAGACGGTATCCATTGCTTCAAATTCAAACTTGATTTCTTTCCACAGTTCGCAAGCAACAGCCAGTTCAGGAGACCACTTAGCAGCTTCGCGGATGATATCGTTACCTTCACGAGCCAAGTTGCGGCCTTCGTTACGAGCTTGAATAACTGCTTCCAAGGCAACGCGGTTAGCGGTTGCACCAGGAGCATTACCCCAAGGGTGACCCAGAGTACCACCACCGAATTGCAGTACGGAGTCATCACCAAAGATTTCTACCAGCGCGGGCATGTGCCATACGTGGATACCGCCAGAAGCAACTGCCATTACACCAGGTAGAGAAGCCCAGTCTTGCGTAAAGTAAATACCACGAGACTTGTCTTGCTCAATGTAGTTTTCACGCAACAGGTCAACGAAGCCCATTGTGATGCCGCGCTCACCTTCCAACTTACCAACTACGGTGCCGGTGTGGATGTGGTCACCACCGGATAACCGTAGAGCTTTAGCCAATACACGGAAGTGGATACCGTGGTTCTTTTGACGGTCAATTACAGCGTGCATAGCACGGTGAATGTGCAGCAGGATACCATTGTCACGGCACCAACGAGCCAATGTAGTGTTGGCGGTGAAGCCTGCGGTGAGGTAGTCATGCATGATGATGGGCTGTTTGAGTTCTTTAGCGTACTCAGCCCGTTGCAACATTTGTTCACAGGTGGGGGCGGTGACGTTTAGGTAGTGACCTTTAATTTCACCGGTTTCTGCTTGGGCTTTGTTGATAGCTTCAGAAACGAACAAAAAGCGATCGCGCCATCTTTGGAATGGTGCGGAGTTGATGTTTTCGTCGTCTTTGGTGAAGTCCAAACCACCGCGCAAGCACTCGTATACAGCGCGTCCGTAGTTCTTAGCGGAAAGACCCAATTTGGGCTTAATTGTACAACCCAGCAAAGGACGACCGTATTTGTTTAACTTGTCGCGCTCAACTTGGATACCGTGAGGAGGTCCTTGGAAGGTCTTGATGTAAGCTACTGGAAAGCGGATGTCTTCTAGACGCAGTGCCCGTAGAGCTTTGAAACCAAATACGTTACCGACAATTGAGGTCAAGACGTTGGTTACAGAGCCTTCTTCAAACAAGTCCAGAGGATAGGCAACGTAGCAGATGTACTGGTTGTCTTCGCCGGGAACTGGTTCGATATCATAGCAACGACCTTTGTAGCGATCTAGGTCGGTGAGCAAGTCTGTCCACACAGTTGTCCAAGTACCTGTGGAAGACTCAGCCGCTACAGCCGCACCTGCTTCTTCGGGAGGAACACCAGGCTGGGGTGTCATGCGGAACGCAGCTAGAAGATCGGTATCTTTTGGTGTGTAATCGGGTGTGTAATAAGTTAGTCTGTAATCTTGAACCCCGGCTTTATACCCAGATTTGCTCTGAGTCTTCGTTTGAGCGTAAGACATATTTTATCCTTCCCTGAAATCACTCTTTTTAATTATCAAATCACGTTTTGTGCAACTTCCCCTCATCCCGCTCTTTCCCCCTTCAACCAGGGGAAGATCAGGAAAAATTTTTGTTAAGGGTTGCCTTTAGCAGAGGTTAACAGTTTTTTTTGCGGCGGACACTTTGGTAGCGGTGGTAACCCTCCTCACCAGTGTTCTCACCTTCTAGGGGTATACGACCTAGCGCTTCTACTGTTCCCTCTTCCTACGAATCAAAATTCTTTTTACCTCTTCTTCTCACCCAACTAAACCTTCTCAATTTCATCAAAACTTCCGCGTTTTGCAAGCAGCATTTAGATAATGCCCTCACAAATCAGGGTATTCAGGGGATTGGGCTGGCTACCACACATTCTCGCCTCTACACTCCTTCTATCTTCCCCGTTGATGGAAAAGATACCACAAAAGAATCTACTTGACACAGATTTAGCAGAGTGATCAGCGAAAGATAAAAAATTGCACACCACGTAATTTGTAACTTGTCTCACAATATATCAAGAATTCGATAAGTTATTCTTTGAAAGTTTTTAACTTAACTATATGAATTTGTTATTACAGAAAGATTTAAACATTTTGTTACAAATACTTTACAAAGTGTCATCAATAACTGTAAGGAAGCTTTTCGGCAGTGGGGAGCAGGGAGGAAAGAAGTAATTTTTAATTCTCCCCCTTGCACCCAGCAAGAACTGCCGCTCTGCCTCTTCTGCCCAATCCCGATTGAATTTGAGAAAAATTGCCTATGACGTTTAAAAAATCCCAGCTAGGGGAACACTGGAATTAACCCAAAGCCAGTTTAGGTAAAGGCTATGGGTACTGTCTCTAAAGGAAATGTCACCGTGGTATTATTTTACAAGCGTACTAGTTTATTGATTACTTCTATTTTGCTGGGGTTGATAGGTTTGCCAAGTATGGGATGGGCACAAAAAACCTCTGACATTAATTCATCTGATGTAACCCCTGCTTACCCACCTTCCCCACCGCCACCGCGAGTAGAACCTTTACGCGATGATCGGGGAGTGCAAGAACATTCGCCAGAAACTGATTATCGTGTTGGTAACTTACTGGGAGATGTTACAGGCAATCTTTGGGTAGGTTCTTGGCGGGGACTATCGCGGATTGATCCTAAAACCGGCAAGATTATTTCTCGTGTTAATTTTCCGAATGTTAGCATTGGTGCTTTAGCCCAAGACAAAGTTGGACGCTTGTGGGTGGGAAGTTATGAGGGACTGATCCGAGTAGACGCCCGCACTAATGAAATCACCGCGCAGAATTTATTTTTACCTTCTAAACGGGTGTTGTCGCTATTACTTGACAAGCGAGGTTATTTGTGGACTGGAACTGATAGCGGTTTAGCTCTAATTAGTCCCGACCAAGGCTTGATTATGACAACATTAAAAAATCTGCCTGGTGTCAGCGCTAACACCCTAACTTTAGATGCTGAAGGTCAACTGTGGGTTGGCACCCTTGATGGATTAGTGCGGGTAAATACTGCTAGTGCTGCGATTATGAAGCGGATTGCCGATTTACCAGGGACGACTGTACAAGCCTTAGCTATTAGTCCAGAAGGATTAATTTGGGCGGGAATGCCAAATAATTTGCTAGTTATTAACCCAAAAACTGGTGCAGTGTTGCGGTCTGTGACTCGCCTACGTGGGCGTAACGTGACAGTAGTACGTTTTGCTAAAGATGGTAGTGTTTGGGTCGGGACTAACAATGGTTTGTTACGATTAAATCCAAATACAGGAGCTGTGTTAGACCCAGAAGTTGCTGGACTCCCTTCTAGTCGGGTTCTTGCCCTTGCACCTGATATCGCTAATAAATTATGGATTGGCACTAGTGAAGGTCTAGCTTGGTTAATGCCCAAAACGAGTAGTGCAAAACCCCATATTGCTTTCAGTCGCGCTGTTAAGTAGGGATTAAGTATTGGGTATTAGGAAAATTTATTCATAATACCCAATACTTAATAACCAATACCTAATCCCCAATCCAAAATCCAAAATCCAAAATCTAAAATTGGCAATGGCAATCACTACCCAGCAATTAATTCAATGGAAACAACAGGGACGTTCAATTGTGGCGTTGACCGCCTGGGATTATGCGATCGCTCAACTCCTCGACGCAGCTGGTGTAGACTTAATCCTCGTGGGTGACTCTATGGCAGTAGTTTTAGGGTATGAAACAACACTGCCGATAACTTTGGATGAGATGATATACCACGCAAAATCCGTGCGTCGAGGAGTTAAACGCGCATTAGTAGTTGTAGATTTACCATTTTTGACGTATCAAGAAAGTCTCCAGCAAGCAATGCACTCAGCTGGGCGGGTACTGAAGGAAACGGGCGCTCAAGCGGTAAAATTGGAGGGTGGCTATCCCGCGATCGCAGAAACTATTGCTCGTTTGGTAGAAGCCGGAATTCCGGTAATGGGTCATGTAGGTTTGACACCGCAATCAGTACATCAACTTGGTTTGCGACAACAAGGGAAAACGCAAGAAGCGAGTGAGAGGATTTTACTTGAAGCGATCGCTCTGGAACAAGCTGGTGTATTTTCTCTAGTGTTAGAGCATATCCCCGCAGATTTAGCAATGCAGATCACACAAAAACTGAGCATTCCGACAATTGGTATTGGTGCAGGGACTCACTGCGATGGACAAGTTTTAGTTACCTCAGATGTCATCGGACTTGCCGAGAAGCATCCACCATTCGCCAAAGTTTATACAAATTTGCGCGAGACGATTACCAAAGCCGTGCAAGATTATGCCGTAGAAGTGCGCGATCGGAAATTTCCATAGTAGTAGAATTTGAGTTGAGTCAAAATTGGCGCAAATGCTGAGAGACATGGGTGTAAATCCAGAGGAGTAAGCCTCAACTTGAAGAATTTTGCTTTCTTTGATTTGCTTGCTGAATGCGCTGCCTAATTGCTTCTTGTGCTATGCGAATATTTTCTTCTATTGGTGTACCATCTTCAGTCGCCATTGGGCGATACCATGTTGCTTCAGAGTCGGGAGGATTACGGCGGCTAAACAGAACACGAATAGCTTCATCATTATCTCGTTGTGCAAGTACATAAGCTGTCAGTTAATAGCAGGGATTGATGTTGTGAAATTTGTTGAAGTTCTTTACAAAGACACAGCAGGTCAAGCCCAGAAGCTTGTCTTCCAAGTGCAAAATAGTAAATTAGTTATACTCCCTTGAAAAAATTAATATGCACAATCAATCAATTGATAAAACAGAACCTCCAATCGCACCTCTAAATGACACCTGGGCAGGTAAAAAGAGTGCTGGTAAGTGGTTTATAGTTCCACCATTCGATTTTACTTCCCTCTCTATTCAATTAGTCAATGCTTGGTACATCGATAGCACCATAGGAACTATAGATGCTTTTGACGAGCTAGCAAGAGTTTGGGAAGTTTTCTTTAGCCCAAGCAGTGAATCAGATATTAAAGGAGTGGTGCTGGAGTGGCAACCAGGAAACTCCTATGAAGAATACATTGAACAGGTATTAAAAGCCATAGGCGAGTATCCTGCTGCCATTGAAGAGCTAGTGATGCAAGTCGATCTGCTGGTCTTTGTTCGCACTGAAGAATACCCCCATCAGCCAATTCGAGCCTGGGTGAGATACTTAGGCGAGTTGATGATTCGTGGTGGTCCAGAGTACGGAGAGCCATATCTCTGCTTATCTATGCATCACACACTTTTCTATCCATTTTCCTATCATAACGGCGCAAACAATAGCGAACTGTACTCACTCAATCAGCCGCTACTGGAAAATGCCCTACGACGTTGGGAGGAACGGTTTGGTTCAATAAGCGAAGTTGAGGGTTTAAAAGGAATTTATGAATACGGATTTAAGCCAGAAAAAGAATGGGCTGCAAAATTAACTGATTGACAAAACAACAGATATAATTCAGCCTTTGATTTACCAGTTTAGGGTTTTTGGAGTGGAAGTAAGGGTTTTAACTTCTCCCACTGTTCTGTACCTGTCGTCCTCGATTCATCAATACACTATGCCTGTGATCGCCTGTTTTTTAGGATACAACGAGTTTGAAAACACGCCTTATAACCTTGTCTACTTAACTAGTGGAGTTGTGACGGCATAGCTCCAAAAACTGCAACCATTCACCTAACACCAAAGGTGCGATCGCGCAGTTAGAGTTTTTGCCCAACGACGTTGGACAATTAGTGGTTAGCATCCTCCTGTTTATTTCAATAATTTGCTAGCATCGTTTTTGTATTTAGTACAAAAGTTTAGACTCAAACTCAGCAACACTCTACTTGTTGATGCGTCCTAGCGCTGATGCTGATGGATACTTATGATATAGGAACTAAAAATTTAACTATGGAACAACAACCGATACAAGTAATTGGAGGTGGACTAGCTGGAACTGAAGCAGCTTGGCAAATAGCCCAAGCTGGAGTGCCTGTAATTCTCCATGAAATGCGTCCAAAGCGCTTCAGTCCTGCTCATCATACCGAACATTTGGCAGAATTAGTATGTAGTAATTCCTTTGGGGCAATGGCAAGCGATCGCGCGGCTGGATTATTGCACGAAGAATTACGCCAACTTGGCTCTATCGTCATTTCTAAAGCTGATGAACACGCCGTTCCTGCGGGTGGGGCGCTAGCCGTCGATAGAGGACAATTTGGCCAAGACTTGACTCAAACTTTAACTAGCCATCCTTTAATTGAATTTCGCCGGGGTGAAGTGTCTGCGATTCCCGAAGGAATTGTGGTTTTGGCGACTGGGCCTTTAACCAGCCCCGACTTGGCCCAAGATTTGCGCCGCTTTACCGGGATGGAATACCTTAGCTTTTTTGATGCGGCTAGTCCGATTATTGTGGGAGAATCGATTAATCGTGACGTTGCTTTTATGGCATCACGTTATGACAAAGGTGAAGCCGCTTATCTCAACTGCCCAATGAATAAAGAGCAGTACTTGCAGTTTCGAGAAGAACTTTGTAAAGCTGAACAAACAGAACTCAAAGGTTTTGAACGCGAAACGGCGAAATTTTTTGAAGCTTGTTTACCCATTGAAGAACTAGCACAACGCGGGGAAGATACCATGCGCTACGGCCCCCTAAAGCCAGTGGGATTGTCAGATACTCGCACAGAGGAACGTCCTTATGCTGTGGTGCAGTTGCGACAAGAAGATAAAGCCGGTCAACTGTGGAATATGGTAGGATTCCAAACTAACCTGCGCTGGGGTGAGCAAAAGCGAATATTTCAGCTAATTCCAAGTTTGGAAAAGGCGGAGTTTGTGCGGCTGGGAGTGATGCACCGCAACACTTTTATTAATGCTCCTCAGCTAATGCATCCTACTCTGCAATTTAAAGAGCGTCCGACATTGTTAGCAGCTGGACAGTTAATTGGTACTGAAGGCTACACCGCAGCCTCTGCGGGTGGCTGCTTGGCGGGAATTAATGCAGCGCGGTTAGCTTTGGGTAAAGAACCTTTGGTTTTACCACCAACAACAATGATCGGTGCGTTATTGGAATTTATTAGTTCCGCTTCGCCGAAGCATTTCCAACCAATGCCGCCCAACTTTGGGATTTTTCCGGAACTGGGTGCGAAAATCAAAAGTAAACAGGAGCGTTACGGACGTTACCGCGATCGCTCTTTAATTGATCTAGCAAACTGGAAAGCTAATCATAATTAATCGGCATGGGGCACAAGAGGCGAAGGGGCACAGGGGAAAGATTTACTGCAATTTCCCCTCTGCTCCCTATTTATACCTTCAACACCCAGGCTTCACGATTTTCAAGACTAACAAAAGACGTTGGTACGATTTCGAGATTCACTCCGAGGGCTTTGAAAGAGTTAGAAAGTCAGTTTCCTCAATAGAGGGGTAGCAAAGACGTGTTTTTGAAACATCCATACTTGCGAAGCGATGAGTTTTATCCTAGACTACTTCGTTGTAGTCAATTTTCATCCTGGGGCGGTAAGACTTCATCTTGACAGTATAATCGAGCATTTGAATGAAGCGATCGCTGATAATCTGCCCATAATCTCAGTAGTGTATATCCCCTGACCCCATTTTATTAGAACATAGAAAGCCCAACCCACCGATAACAGTTACATTACTCCAGTTCCCAGAATTGCATACGTGCGATCAGACATTTGTTCTATACAGGAATTTTCCTAGAAACATCATCAGGTGATGTCTGACGGGAACTATACGTCTACGTGTAGTTTATTCAGCGTCTGATTTGAAATTTTTTTATTTAATAAAACTTAAAATAGGTTTATTATCCTTTAAAATCTTTTGCAGATATTTAGGTAAGATATATGGCTGATATTGTTGATATTGCAGTTACGGCTGAGTCTTTCAAAACACTGGTGGCGGCTGTACAAGCTGCTGGTTTAGTAGAAACATTAAAAAGTCCTGGTCCGTTCACTGTCTTTGCACCAAATGACGATGCTTTTGCCAAGTTACCAGCGGGAACTATCCAAACTCTATTACAGAATATTCCCCAGCTAACGCGGATTTTAAAGTATCATGTCGTTCCAGGAAAGCTGCTAAAAGCTGATTTAGCACAACTCGGTACGGTTAATTCTGTGGAAGGTTCACCCATTAGAATTGATTCTTCTGATGGTTTTGAAGTGAAAAATGCCACAGTTTTAGCAGCAGATATCGAAGCTGATAATGGTGTGGTACACGTTATCGATACGGTGATTTTACCAGGTTAATTCAGCCAGGGTGGGTGTTTTCCACCCTACTTATCCAAAATCTTTATAATTAACTAACTATTGGTAGGATCAAAACGCAGCTAAATAGTTTAACTTATGTTATATTTGCAATGTGATTACTCACTAAGATGTTAATGTATATTTCGTTATTTTAAAATACAATAAATTAAATTCTTAAAAAGCTAACACTATCCCAAGAAATGAATGCTCGATTTTAACAGCTTAGTTGAGTTCTCTCGTGGCAACTGCGTAAGTATTTGTACATTTCTCGTACCAGCGAACTTGCTTGTCACAATTTTAACAATGAGCTTGGTAGCGTTACGTCGCCCATCATATCAAGTGTGGCAATCTGCTGGAATTGCTAGCTTTTTCGCTTCTATAATGATACTTCACGTATATACTTGGTTCATGATTGGCGTGGTCATGGCTCCTACTTATATCTTGCTATGGCTAGCAATCACTTGTTTGGTGACTAATTTGGCAGCAATTCTTTTTCAAAGACGCTACGGTAACAGTCCTAGTCTTTCCAACAACGCCTGAAATCTATACATACTCTTGCTCGCACTATTTCTCAAACTCGCTGGTGTAACTAGTGCGTAAATGCGTAGCGGTGAAGGGGTCGCAATCTTCTCTACCTTGGGCTGTACCTTCTCGCAGAGAAGGAAAGGCAGTTCCCCCTCGTTAGCGCAGCCTCTTCTCTACGAGAGGCTATGCCAACGAGTCTTGTCTGCGATACGCTGTTCGCGAACGAACGTCTTGCGACCCCCTCACCCGTCAGCGAGTCTTGTCTGTCACACGCTGTTCGCGTTCGAGCGTCAGGGCTTGTCGGTAGACATTGCTCTCCAAATTTTAGATTTAAGACGATTTAAAATTCTGTACCCTTGCTTTGTGGTGCTGTTGGTAACAGCCGCAATGACTCGATTCCTGCTGCGTCGCGTAAGCTAAATCTCAACTTAGTCTTCAACTTATACAAACAGCTTTTAATATTATCATCTTAAATAAATCAGTATTCTCGCAGTTGTGGGTACAAATCTATCTAACCAAAGACTCGGACTATCAGTTAAATATTTATCTTCATAGCTAAAGATTAGACCAAGGGTATAAGTTTTTAACCCTGCTGTTCTAATTTTTGAAAGTGGTTTGACAACAATGTTTTTTGCGTTTCAGGTTCAGCTTTTCAGAGATAATTCTAGTGGTGCAAGGGCTAACTTATATACTAAGTTGCGGAAAACCGCAATGATGAATACCACATTAATAATGTAAATAACAACACTTAGCATCAAAAATTTTTGAGTATATTATCTTTTCAATTGCTGATCTAGAAGAAATAGATTTGACAAGTTGCTATGAGTTTCGATTAGCCACGCTACTGTACTCAAGTGTAGTCATAGAGATATTAATGTAGGAACAGAGATTTATGACATCAACGACAATATACACTTACGATGTCAATGGCAAACTGATATCTGAGAACATAGATAGATAACAACAGTGATGGGACAACAGACTCAGTTATTAGCTACGGCTATAATTTGACATCATTATAGGGTTGACGACAACGGAGATGGCATCGCTGATGATGTCGAAATCTATACTTATGATGCCAACAGCAACAGGATATACTCTAGTCATGACAACAATGGCGACGGCATCGCTAATTATACCTCAACCTATACTTATGATGCCAACGGCAACCAAACATCCTATAGCTATGACGACAACGGCGACGGCATAAATGATCACATTATAAGCTATACTTATGATGCTAACGGTAACAAAACATCCGAAAGTAATGATGACAGGGGCGACGGCATCACTGATACTCTCATAACCTATACTTATGATGCCAACGGCAAGTTGACATCTCAAAGCTTTGACTACAAGGGCGACGGCATCATTGATGAAGTCTCAACCTATACTTATGATCCCAACGGCAAGTTGACATCCCGAAGGTATGACGACGACAGCGACGGCATAGTTGATAATGAAACCTATACATATGGAGGCGCATCCGTTAGCTATGACTTCAATAATTATGGTGTGATTGATGCGGTTGGCAGCTACAGCTATGATTTTAGCGGCAAGCTGAGTTCACAGAAGATTGACAATAATCATGATCGGATCATTGATGAAGTGACTGCTTACAGCTACGATGCTAACGGCAAACTCACTGCACAGTTAGTTGACAAAAATAATGATGGCATCGCTGATCAGATTACCACTTACAACTACGATGTCAACGGCAAACTAACTTCCGCAGATATTGACAATAACAGCGATGGGATCACTGATGCAGTTGCCAGTTATCTGTTTGATGCCAATAGTCAACTGATCAGCAAGATTACCACAGAAGCAAATGTGCCAAACATTACCTTAAACGGTGGCAACTGTAAAGATAAACTGACTGCTGGGGCTGGTAATGACAAAATTTCTGGTAAAAACGGTAACGATCAACTCTTTGGATTAGCAGGAAATGACAGACTATCTAGTGGTAACGGTAATGACATCCTCAACGGTGGCGCTGGTGGTGATACCCTCACAGACGGTAATGGTGCTGATAAATTTGTGTTTAACAGCCTAAGTGATTCGCTACTCACTTAGCTATTGTCTAAGTTTAGTTACTTCAAAAAATTTGCTGGTATTGGCGGGTTGGACCCACGAATATATCAGCTCATATCAGAAAAAGCGATCGCTTGCAGGTCAAACTTCACGATCGCTAGCGTATTGATCAACCATTGGCCAATCTGATTCTACAAAGTCTCGTAGTATGAGACGTTGGGTTTCTAGCGGTATCATTTAGTAAATTCTGCATATAACTGATTGACTACCCGATCTAGTCCCACAGAATGGGCGGCTTTGAACAATAAACGATCGCCTGCTTGCACAAATGTCTTCAATCTAGCCACCAAATCAGCATGAGTTGCAAAGCACTCTGATGGGATACCTTCGGCACTAAGGGCGATCACTTCGGCATCTTGTCCATCTACCAAAACCAACAAGCCGTCTAAATTCAACTTTCGCACTGTTTCTCCCACTCGCTGGTGCAACTGCTGCGATCGCTCTCCCAACTCTTTCATTGCACCCAATACGGCAATCTTCCGCTTTCCGGGTGTGTCTGCCAATAATTGCAACGCTGCTATCATCGCTTCTGGTGCAGCATTATAAGTTTCATCTAAGATTACCACATCATTGGGTAAGGTAAACCGCTGCGCTCGCCCTGTGGGCATATCCACTATCACACCTGTTTTGAGGCTTGCCCAATCGATCCCCAACACTTTTGCCACCGCTAAAGCTGCCAAAAAATTAGTTGCATTGTGACGCCCAGGCAACGGCAGAGGTAGTTGGATTCCCGCAACTTCCACAGTCTGGTGATCAATTAACTGCCCTTGGATATCCCCGCCAGAAAAGCCGTAAGTCAAAACTTCTCCGTGCCCAACTTTCGCTGCTGTGGCCATTAATAAAGGATTGTCGTGGTTGAGAATTGCCACACTATCAGCAGGCATTTCGGTTAACAACTCACATTTTGCCTGAGCGATCGCTTCTTCAGAACCCAGTAACTCAATATGTGCCGTCCCCACATTGGTAATCACTCCAATTGTTGGACGCGCTATTTGCGTCAGTTCGGCAATTTGTCCTCTACCCCGCATCGCCATTTCAATCACGGCATAGTCATGTTCTGCGCCAAGTTCTATGAGAGTTTTCGGGACACCGATTTCGTTGTTGTAATTTCCATAAGTTTTGTGAACTCGTCCCTTTGTTCCTAAAACTGCGGCGATCAATTCTTTGGTTGTAGTTTTGCCCACGGAACCTGTAACCCCAATTACAGGAATGTTAAAGCGATCGCGCCACCATCTGCCAATTTTTTGATATGCCTTGAGGGTGTCTTTCACCTGTAATACAGGAAATCCGGGATTTTCGTATTCAAAATCCACAATTGCAGCTATTGCACCCTTTGCGATCGCAGTTGGCACAAATTCATGTCCATCAAACTTATCGCCTCGGAAAGCTACAAATACTTCACCTGGCTTCAGGGTACGGCTATCTGTTTGTATACCGCTACTTACTTGTGTTAAAGCAGTTTCAGATAAGTTTACAGTCCGAGCCAAAATAACTTCAACCAGTTGGATTAGGGTGGCAGAACAACGCATAAGTAATTTACAATTTAAAGTTCAAAATTATAAAATCGAATTATGACACAACACTGCATTGAACAACAAGATTTGCGACTTTTTCGAGAAATCGCAAATCTAAGCCTAGTCACAATAACACCAAAAATAGTGCCAAAGAAGCTTAACTCCTTTGGCACACTTTGTTTATCAGCTATTTATATAGTTTAATTAGGCATATGTTCTATCGCCCTATCCCCGGTTTTTAATTAAGATTACTTGCACAATTTGGATAGCTATCTCACTAGAAACACCTAAAGCTTGATATAAATCATTTAAGAAGTTTTTTTCTTCTTCAGCGACAATACCTTCAGCTAGGACTAAATCGGTAGCTACTGCAAAGGCTGCTTCCCGTAAGTCTTGAGATAGAGAATCTTTTGCTGCATTAAATAAAGCATTAAAACTATCACCCTGGAGAATGCCCAAGATTTTGTCAAACAGCCTGTTCATCATCTCATGGGAATAACTTTTAAAAAGTTTCGTCCGGGACAGCATAGAAGTGATAGAATTTGCCTGCTCAACAGAAAGATAACCGTCTGAGGCTGTTGCCATTAAGATAATGACAGCAAAAGCTTCCTCTGGATTAAGTGCTGCTTGGGTTTGGCTTTCTGTACCCAACACAGCGTCGAATAGACCCATTGTAGTAGCTCCTTAGTTAGAGTCCCAATAGCGCTACAGTTACCTGTGTGTTTGGTAGATTTCCAGGTAAGACTGCAACGCTGTGAGACTTTCATACTTTAGTGTTCCCAGGATTTATTCACGGCGAACACCAGCACCCAATGGTTTTGGCAAAAACTACATTGCCATCTGTAAACTTAGCCTTCTCCTGTCTTTTCTATTGTTTCAATTACCGCCAAACCTATACCAGAAGCTGCTATTAACAGTACTGCTGATATCAAATAGGCGTTGGTCAGCATCTGTAGGGCTTCATCGAAAAAAATGTAGGTGGTCATTGCTTCACCTTTAAATTTGTGCTGCTAGTACTTTTTATTTCTCCACACCCCGATAGGTGAATTTCGGTGAGAAATTGCTAGCAATTGCATCTTAACAAAACTTTAGCTCTTTCAGAACACTGCTCAAACTTTTTATTTTTGAAGATTTGATGAATTGTAGGGAGCACTTGTAAAATAAATTACTTATATTGAGTTGATAGCAAAAGTTTTTTCCCCTGAATTTACGTAAAGATGGTTATATAATTAGTTAACTAAGTCACCAATAATCATGACAATAAATATGCACAACTTGCCTATTTTTGCAGACTATGTTCTGAAATCTAAAGGATGATATAGAAGAAGATTCCCGACTTCTCTAAGAAACCGGGAATCTGAGCCACAAATCAAATAGGATTACTATAATCTCAGTGCATATAGGAAAATTACTTAATCAGGAATTCCGAGGTTCCACTTAAAGTAAACAGCGTTCAATCGTCGCTACAACTGATTGAGAAAGAGTCTCAAAGTCGTAACCACCTTCTAAGCCAAACAGAATTTTACGAGTTAACCCTAGACAATAATCAGTAAATAAAGCGTAGTCTTCTGGCTGCAAATTGATACTTGCCAAAGGATCTGCTGCATTAGCATCGTAACCAGCACTCACAATCAGTAAATCTGCCTGAAAGTTGGCTAAAAACGGTACAACCTGTCTTTCAAATAGTGGCTGATATTCTGCAATATCACTACCAGGGCGTACTGGTAAATTTAATACATTATTATGAAAGCCGCGTTCTGTCGATCTTCCAGTACCGGGATAGCATGGGTACTGATGTAGGGAACAGTAGGCGATGCGTGCTTCAGTTTCGACGATCGCCTGAGTACCATTACCATGATGCACATCCCAATCTAGGATGGCGACGCGGTTAATTTCGGGTTGTTCTAGAGCAAATAAAGCTGCGATCGCTGCATTAGAAAATAGGCAAAATCCCATCCCCGCATTACTTTCTGCATGGTGTCCTGGGGGACGCGCCACTACAAAAGCCGGATTAGCAGACTTTAACACAGCCTCAACTCCATCTAACCAGGCACTGACTGCCAACAATGCCACATCATAACTGCGCGGGGAAACTGGCGTATCTCCATCCAAAGGGCCGCCGCCACTAGAAGCGATTTGCCAAAGTTTTTTGATATAGGCTGGGCTATGCGCTTTAACCAACACAGACATCAGTGATGGCTGTTCTGATGCTGGTGTAGGCTGACGCCAGTCAATTTGATCTGCGAATTTAGCTGCTTTTAGGGCAGTGGCGATCGCGATCAAGCGTTCTGGTCTTTCGGGATGGTATTTTCCAGTCTTGTGATCTAAAAATTCGTCGGAATAGATGACTGGCAGCATAGAACGAAAAAGGTTGGCAGCAGGACAATGAATGCTATTGTATCGTTACTAGTAAAAACAGTTTTTCCTTGTGCTACATTGGTCGTTTACTTTCGAGGATTTCTGTTGCAATCTTTGCAGAAAGCGGCCGGTAGAATAAAAAGCCCTGTACATCGTCACAGTTGATAGATTTCAAGAAATCCAGTTCCTCTTCTTTTTCTACCCCTTCGGCTGTCAACTTCAATCCCAAGCTCTGTCCCAAGCCAACTATCGCCTTGATAATATGAGCTACTTTCACATCTTGCGTCAAATCTTGAATAAAAGACTTATCTATTTTCAGATTGTGGAGTGGCAAAAGCTGTAGGCGCGAGAGCGAGGAATGACCCATACCAAAGTCATCAATGGAGATATAAACACCCATCTGCTGTAGATTTTCTAACACCGTTCTGGTAAAATCTAAATCCTCAATGGCTGTGGTTTCGGTAATTTCTAATTCTAAAAAGCGGGCTTCTAGCCCCGTTTGCTCTAAAACTTCGGTTATAGTCTTTACCAATTTGGGTTGGCGGAACTGCTTAAGAGAAAGATTGACAGCGATCGTCATAGGTGGCAATCCTGTATCTTGCCAGGTTTTATTTTGGCTACAGGCTGTCCGCAGCACCCATTCGCCGATGGGGACAATTAATCCACTTTCTTCGGCGAGGGGAATGAACACATTGGGTGCGACCAACCCCATCTCTGGGTGCTGCCAACGCAACAGAGCCTCCATACCAGTAATTTCTCCTGTGATAATGTTCACGCGAGGCTGATAGTACACCATAAATTCTTTGCGTTCTAGGGCATAGCGCAAGCTTTTTTCTAAAGTCAGGAGTTCCGGATTTTTAGCGCTCAGGGAAAGACTGTAGAATTGGTAGTTATTCCGACCTTTGTCCTTGGCGTAGTACAAAGCGGTATCTGCGTGCTGGATTAGTGTTTCGGCGTCAGGACTGTTGTTATCAAGCAATGCAATACCGAGGCTGGCAGTCACATAAAGTTCATGCTCTTGGAGATGGAAAGCATCTTCTAAAGATTGTAAAATTTTGTACGCCACCAGGGTTACCTCTTCAATATCATTGACTCGCGGGAGTAAGATAGTGAATTCATCACCTCCCCAACGGGCTATGGTGTCTTTGCCTCTGAGTGAATCTTTTAATCTTTGAGCAACGCTTTGTAACAATTCGTCTCCCAGAGTGTGCCCTAGAGTGTCATTGATGACCTTGAAGCGATCCAGGTCAAGGAAGATTACAGCTAAACTTTCGCCATTTTGAGTAGCGTTGGGCAGGGTTTTGTCGAGCAGATCGTTAAATAGTAGGCGATTGGGCAACCCTGTCAGCAGGTCATGGAGGGCTTGATAGCGAATCTTTTCTTCTACTTGCTGACGCTGCCGCGCCCCAATGATACTGGCGGCCATCGTCAAAAGGGTAGATTCTTCGTGCCTTGACCAATGACGCTCAAAGGTGCAGTCTGCCAAGCCAAGGTAACCCCAGAACTCGTTCTCCAACCGGAGAGGTACCAACAAAAGGGATTGAATGCCATCTCGAATCAAGAATTCTTGTTCGGCGACAGGAAATTTTTGGGTGAGTCCGCTAATCGACTGGCCGCTAGAGAGAACAGTGTACCAACGGGCTAATCCAGAAACTTGATAAGGCTGATTCTGCCAATGGTGGTGGGTAGATTCAATAAAGGAGTGCGTCCATTCAAACCGCAGGCTGACTGCTATTTCCCCTGTAGCAGGATGGGGATGGTTTTGAAAGAGATAGGCACGATCTGCCTTGGCAGCTTCGCCCAATAAAGCTAGAGCTCGATCAATACCAGTTTCATAATTCATTTCCCCTAGCAAATAATTGGCGGCTTCCGCAACTGCCTGTAACAAGCGATCGCGCTGGCGCAGTTCGGCTGTGGCTTGCTTTTGCTCTGTAATATCCCTAACAATAAAAGTTCTAATTAAATCACTTTCAGGAAGGTAAAGAACGGATTGTTCAAAAACTTCTGTGCCTACTTCCACCTCCCGCACAAAAGAATTTTTTTCGAGATTGTTAACTGCACTCAGGAGTCCTGTTAAAATCGGGTGTGCTGTCCCAACTTCCCGAAGTTTGGGAAACTTGAGAGCGGCGGCTGGATTGAGATAAGTTACTGTTCCCTCAAAATCTATTTCAATAATTGGATTGGGGATGAGTTCAGGAAAGGATGCTAGGCGAGCTAGGGCGGACTCACTAGCTGCTTCAAAGGTAGGAGCGACAGCTAGGGTTTGAAAAGGATTGGCAGGACTGGCTTGCTCTGATAGAAAACTAGATAAGTCTTCAACATCACAAGATTCAGAAAACGCTTGTTCTGAGATGTTGGAAATAGCATAATATTTAGCTTGAGCTTGATTGCTGCCAAAGGCAATGACATCTCCGTTTCTAAGATTATGAGAGAAGCATTTAGTGCCATTCACAAATAAGCCATTAGTACTTGCTTTCCCCTTGTAGTTGCCATCAATAATCTGGAAGCCGTATTGCTCAGTCTCTGGAACAGTTACTCGCAATAAAATCGCATGTTGCATTGATACTGATCGGGAAGCCAAGACAATAGTGTTTGCGGAATGCCGCCCCAGAGAATAAGTAGTCTCTTGCAAGGGGATAGTTCGTCGCCCTTCCAGGTCTTGGATGACCAACAGATGGCGTATTTTTTCCCGCTCATTTCCTAGCATGGCTGTTCCTCAAATTCTCATATCTTTATGTCTTAGTCTGAAAAATACTACTCCCAGAAGTGCAGCCTGAAAGTCTGAACTTATGGAAAAATTTGCTCAATCAAAGTTGTCACCGTCTGTGAACCCAAAATTGGTATGAGGGTGCCAACCAGCCATTCTCTTCATGATTGACCTTCTGGAATGAGATGGCTAATTGCACAATTCAGTTTTTGCGGTAGAAGTTCTAGCTGTTTTCTCCACTCATACATAAGTTATAAACTTTGTCCTTTCGTCTATATCATCCAACCTTGTCTTTCTTAGGATACCCAGAATAAAATCAAACACTGAATAGAACACATGGTATATTTGCGGATTTTTATTCTGAGTAGTGGGAAAATTCCGAATTATAAAAATAACCGGATGAATTTTATTTTTTAATCAGTCAAATAGTAGTGCTTCAGTGAATTTTACGAAATAAATAGGAGCAAGGTAGGAATTAAATTAATTAGGTGCATTCCACTGGGTAAAAAATACCTGACGATTGGAAATCGCACGCCAGTAGCTTCAATGGCGGCAACCCCCCTTTGGCGCAGCCCAAAGTAGAGAAGGAAAGGAGAATGAACCCCTAAATTTTAAAAAGGATTATAGAATAAACTAAAATACAGACCGTTTTCTTGTAATGTTCTCTCATTTTCATTTGAGTTAACAGATACTAAAGGAATGCCCCAATCAAGACGAACGGTGAAGCGATCGCCTTGTGACCAACGCAACCCTAGACCAACAGCAGCTAGAGTATTATGTTCGGGATTCTCTCTACCAGAACTGTTCCAGCCAACACCGAAATCTACAAAGGGGATAACCTGTAACATACTATTTATCTGGGGTAAGCGCAGAATCGGTACTTGAACTTCAGCAGAAACAAAAGTGCCATTATCCGTCAGCAGGTAATCTTGACGGTAGCCTCGAACGCTATCTTGCCCACCCAAGCCAAATTGCTCTAAAGGCACAAGTGTTCTGGATGCTAGTTGCGTATTTAAATGTAATAACAATAAGGTTTCAGGAGCCAAAAGGCGTACCCACTGCGCTTGCCCTTGCCAAGCAAAAAAACGGCTATCGGGAGGATTTTGATTAATCGTGGCATTCAACACATCTATGCCCAAACTGAATTGAGAGCGTAGGGCGATGACTTCATGGCTGTTGCGACTCGTCCATTCTTGAAAAAATCGTAACGCAGATACCCTGGTGCGTCCCTCTTCATCAGCGCCTAAACCAGGGAAAGGCAGTCGCTCTCCCAAAGGGAAATAGGAGGCTTCACTTTCCCGTCGCGAAGCTGTTAACCCAAGGACGAATTCTTGTGTAGGAGTTTGAACTATTGGCTGGCGGAATGTCAATTCGTAATAGCGAGAAGCCGATTCGATATCTAAAACGTTGAAAGGAGGTTCAATGACATTACTCGACGTAGTGCCATAGTTGAAGGTGAGGGTTCCGTTTTTGGGATTGAGTGGTAATGTATAGCTGGCATCAAAGGAGTTGCTACCATCGGTATTAGTGTAAGCTACACCCAAAGCATCTCCCAGTCCCAGTAAGTTGGCTTCATTCAATTGTAATCGACGTCGGAAACTGCCAACACTAGGCGATCGCCCATTATCAAGAACTATTTGGCTACTAAGGGTTTTTGCCTCGCTGATCTTGACTTCTAACAGACTCGTACCAGTCTGCGATCCTGTTGAGAGTTCAGCAGTCACGTTTTGAATCAAAGGATTTTGTTGCAAAAGTTGCAGTGCCTCTAGTAGACGCTGGCGATTCAGAGGTGGTGATGTCGCTATTGCTAGTCGGCTGCGGATATAATTCGGATTCAACCGCCGAGTCCCAGTTACCTGGATATCTTCTAATTTACCTTCGATTACCTGAATTTTTACAATATAGGATTTGAGTGCTTCTAATTTACCTCCGACTACCTGAATTTTTACAACACGGGATTGGATTGTTTGGGGTGGAATCAAGGCACCAGAAGTAATGTAACCATTTTTGACGTATAGTTCAGTGATTTTAGTCCGTGCTTGAAACAATTCACTCTGTGAGATCGGTCGTTTGGTAAATTCAGCAGTGGCGAGAGCTAACTCTTTGGGACTGAAGACTGTGCTACCAACAACTTCAAACCGTTCAACAACAATATTTTCAGGAAAGTTGCCAGGGACTGGTTCCTCAAGTGTGGGAGTTGGGGCAGAGGGTGGAAATAGTTCTGCTGGTGGGGGGAGTGGCTGTGGCTGTTCAGGTGAGGGAAGTGGAGGAGGAAGTAGAGGAGATGGGGGTGGTTGGACATCCTGTGGTGGTGGGAGTTGTTGTTGTGACAGGATGAAATTACTAGTTGGTAATTGTGTAGTATCAACAGCCTGAGCTTTCAGTGGATTAGAGGATATGCTGCTGAGTAATAGAAGCATACTCAGCGGTAAGCAGGACACTATAAGATTCTGAGGATATTTATTAATCATCACACTGGATTATTTTTTGTCAGAAACTATAGGATTATACGGCGACTGCTTCAGATGTGAATCTTACTTCATCTTTTGTCGCTAAAGTTTATATCTTGGGCAAATCCAATTTAAAAGCTAAATCATCTGGTTATTGCAGACTTAAAAGTATCGATGGTGTTCGATCTGCATAAGCAAGCATATATGTTGTAATTATTTGTTGCTGCCGGAGAAATAGACCTAGAGTATTTGGATGAATCAGGGTTTTGTGTATGGTGCGATCCAGGTTACACTTATTACTTCAGAAGGTAAGCAAAAACATTTAGAGCAAATAAAAGTGTTGTAATGGCAGATTAAGCATTATCGAGTTTCTTCAGCCTCTAATCCTTTTTGTATATGGTTTCTGGTTACAAACAATAGTTCTCACTCCATACCCCTTTGCTTAAACATTCCCATCAGTTTATGTTTACGAATGTGGGTTTGTATCAAGTTTTCCCGATAGCTTAACCAGTCAGCTTTCTTCCCAGATTCCAAGTAGGCATTACGTGCCTTTTTCAACCATTCAACCGCGTAGTAGTAGTATTCGGCTTTACCTGCATCCATAATCTTTTCGGCACGGCGACGAGCATTAGTAATCACCCAACCAGGATTGTGAGAGATAGCAGCATCCATGACTCGGTGAATCAACTCTGAATAATAAGAACTGAGTTCACTGACGATCGCAATTGCATCATCAATTAGTCCTTCAGATAAAAATATATCCACCTTGGCTGATTCTGTTCCCCAACTACCATAAGTACGGACAATTCTCAGCAAGTCTGTTTTGAGACTTTCCCAGTTTTCCCCAGCCAATTCTTCCATCTTTTGGTAGTCAACAAAGCAAGGCTTCACTTGAAAAGCAGCCTTGATTGCTAATAAAGCAGCTTCACTATTACCCCATTCAAGAGCCAAATCACTTGTCCAAATTCCCAATTCATACTGACAATTACCCGGTAAATTTAATCCACTCTGGGCTATATCTAGCGCTTGCTGTAATGCCCCCTGAACGCTAAGTGTTTTCGCTAGGGCAAAGGCTTCTTCCATTGAGTTCATCTGGGTTTGAGCAGCATCAATTGCTTCTTCCACCCTGCCCAAACGCCCTAGCATTGTCAGATACTGCTGGGTTTGCCCTTCCGCTGCTGCTAAATACAAGTATTCTTGGTAACGTTCCTGACGTTCGAGAATTTTCAGCCGAATTAGTGCTAAATCATCTGCATAGTCTGGCACGTCTTCTTCCCAAGCTCCCCTTTCGGTGATATTACCTTGGAGAACTTGTACCAGCGGCGGATAATCCCAACCTTGGCGTAAAGCCTCCATAATCATGCCAAAATCAGCATTCCACTCATCTTGCCAGGCTTCCAAATTTATTTGAATATCAACTTTTTCTTCTGGGGTGAGTTCCACACTGAGAATTGCTTCACACCAGGCATTATTTAATTCCCCAACAATTTCATCGTTTTCAGCACCGTATTCTGCAACATTATCCCAATTCTCCACACAGGTAGATGTAATCACTTCCAAAATAGCGATCGCATTTTCACCCTCTCCTCGTTCGCTAAAATCTACCGCAGTTTGCACTACACTCAGCAATTCTTCGGCAATCGGGTCTTCTTCGTACCCCTCCTCAAAGTAGCGCACGGTATCCCGGAGAATCTGCCGCACTTGCCCCCGAAAGGGAGCCGGATCAATAGTACTGCGGCGCAAGGGTTTTGTCGTTTCCTGGACACCAGGATTAGTCATCCAGCTAACATGGCGGTCAATCGCCTCAATCAGTGGCGGGTATTGTGTTACCAACTCTTGCAGCAGCCTTTGGGTTTGGATCTGATCCAGGCGTTCAAGTAGTTGTTCTAGAGTGGGGCGCTGCTCAATATTTTCTGAGTTACGCGCACAGACGAGCATCGTCGCTACAATGTGTTTGCACCACCCTTCAAAGTCGTAAGCACAAGTGCAGTTGACTGAGGTTAACCCACTGCTATCGAAACTCAGATTGACATGATAAGGTCTAGCTTCACTGCCGACAACATCTGCCTGAAGTAGATGACCACGTTGGGTAACAGCATTGACAGCACCTGCCTCATAGTATGCCTCGCCCCGCTGGAAAGATTTGGCGTTGGCATGACGGCGGATAGTAAATTCACTAATTTGGGGAATAGACATCGAGCGATCGCCTGTGTAAATCCTCTGGATGAATCTTAAATCCAGCTTAGGTCTTAGGCTAACGCGCTGTAAAGAAATTCAAAGTTATGGGCATGGGCCAAACAGGGCATTGGAAGCTTTGAGGTTCTGAGATCGATGAATCAGTATCAAACTCTCCCCTGCTCCCCTACCTCCCCACTCCTTTAGAGTATAAAAAAAATAAGTATCTAGATTTGACTATAATTACTGAAAACGTCCATCTTTTCGCCAGAAGTGAGTGAATCATAATTTTAGTTAGCAACACCTGAACCTTAAATCAGTAAATAGTTATCAGGCGTATGGTAGGAGATTTAAATCAGTTGCCTGTTCCTAGCGATCGCTGATAACTGTATGCTGGGAGCTAAAACCCAGCAACAAAACTGACAACTGATAAATGATAACTGTTAAAGGGGTTGCGCTGATTGTCGGTCAAGTTGAGAATAAATAGGCGAAGCACACGGGGAAACTAACGTGAGTGAAGGATTTGATTACGATTTAGTAATTATCGGCGCTGGTGTAGGCGGACATGGCGCAGCCTTACACGCCGTAAGTTGTGGTCTGAAAACAGCGATTATTGAAGCTGCTGATATGGGAGGAACCTGTGTTAATCGGGGCTGTATTCCTTCTAAGGCGCTGCTGGCGGCATCTGGACGTGTGCGGGAGTTACGCAATGCCCACCACCTCAAGTCAATGGGAATTCAAGTTGGTAGCGTGGAATTTGATCGCCAAGCGATCGCCAATCATGCTGATAATCTCGTCTCGAAAATTCAAGGCGACTTAACCAACAGCCTCAAACGTCTAAAAGTCGATATTATCAGGGGTTGGGGAAAAATAGCTGGAGCGCAAAAAGTCTCTGTCACTGGAGACGGTGGTGAAAAAACCATCACAGCCAAAGACATCATCCTTTCGCCAGGTTCAATTCCTTTTGTGCCTCCAGGGATTGAAGTAGATGGCAAAACTGTTTTTACCAGCGATCAAGGCGTCAAATTAGAGTCGCTACCAGACTGGGTGGCGATTATTGGCAGTGGTTACATCGGCTTGGAATTTTCTGATATTTACTCAGCTTTGGGTTGTGAAATCACCATGATTGAAGCCCTAGATCAGCTAATGCCAGGATTTGACCGCGATATTGCCAAACTTGTCGAACGAGTGCTGATTACTCCCCGCGATATTGAAACCAAAGTGGGGATATACGCCAAAAAAGTCATCCCTGGTTCACCTGTGGTAATTGAGTTAGCAGATTTCAAAACCAAAGAAGATGTAGATGTGATCGAAGTAGATGCTTGTTTGGTGGCTACGGGACGCATCCCGGCGACGCAGAATCTCGGTTTAGAGTCTGTGGGTGTGGAAGTTGATCGGCGGAATTTTATCCCAGTTGACGATCGCATGGCAGTGCTATCAGCCGGTGAAGTAGTGCCGCATTTGTGGTCAATTGGCGACGCTAATGGGAAGATGATGTTGGCACATGCGGCTTCTGCTCAAGGCATCATCGCTGTGGAAAATATAGTTGGGAGGGAAAGAATAGTAGACTATCGCAGCATCCCCGCAGCGGCGTTTACCCACCCAGAAGTCAGCTATGTGGGCTTAACGGAAACCGCAGCTAAGGAATTGGGACAAACCGAAGGGTTTGAAATCGCCACAAGTCGGAGTTACTTCAAAGGGAATTCCAAAGCGTTGGCAGAAAATGAAGCCGACGGTATTGCCAAGGTGATATATCGCAAAGACACAGGAGAAGTCTTGGGCGTCCACATTTTCGGACTGCACGCCTCAGACTTAATTCACGAAGCGTCAGCGGCGATCGCTAACCGTCAATCTGTCCAAAGCCTTGCACATCTAGTTCACGCTCACCCGACACTTTCGGAAGTCCTGGACGAAGCTTATAAACGAGCGATCGCCATCTAAAACTTAGGAGTTAGAAGTTAGGAGTGAAGAGTTAATAATTCCTAACTCTGTCAATTTTAGATTTTGCGTCGCACCTTTGGTGCGCTTCCAGCGCAACTTGGATTTTGGTGAAGCAGCGCGGTGTTCTCCCAAGGGGAGAGGCTAGCGCCAAGGGGGTTTCCCCCATGAGTGACTGCACCAAGCCGAAGGGATTGAAGAAAAAATCTAAAATCTAAAATCTAAAATCCAAAATTGAATGACTCCTAACTCATAACTCCTAATTCATAACTCCTAACTTAGTACTAATTATGCAAATCCGTCGCCGTTCACCTAACCCAGCTATTAATGTATCCATATTACGTTATCAGGCTGCCGTGCCTGACGGGGCGCCAAACAACATCTTGGAGGAAATTGTCTGGCATAAAGAAGTAGAAGTTGACCAAATGCGGGAAAGGCTGCCTTTACGGGAATTGCAACATCAGGCACTCTTAGCGCCACCAACCCGTGATTTTGTCGCCGCCTTGCGCCAAGGTAAGACTAAGCCAGCATTGATTGCGGAAGTTAAAAAAGCTTCACCAAGCAAAGGCGTTTTACGAGAAGATTTTGACCCAGTAGCGATCGCCCTATCTTATCAGCAAGCCAAAGCTAGTTGTCTTTCTGTGCTGACGGATGCCAAGTTCTTTCAAGGTAGTTTTGACAACTTAGCTAAGATTCGGGCTGCCGTAGATTTACCCTTACTGTGCAAAGAGTTTATCATCTATCCTTACCAGATGTACTTAGCGCGGGTTCAAGGTGCAGATGCTATTTTGTTGATTGCGGCTATCCTCAGCGATCAATATTTGCAATACTGCCTGAAAATTGCTAAAAAACTGAAAATGGCAGCTTTGATTGAAGTCCATAGCTTGGCAGAACTTGACCGTGTGTTAGCTTTAGATGGGGTCTGCTTAGTAGGAATCAATAATCGCAATTTGGAAGATTTCTCTGTTGACCTGCAAACTACTTGCCAACTTTTAGCAGCAAGGGGTAGCCAATTGCAGGAGAAAAACATCCTTGTTGTCAGTGAGTCAGGACTACACAACCCAGATGATTTGAGTTTGGTACTTACAGCAGGTGCATCTGCTGTACTCATTGGAGAATCTTTGGTAAAACAACCAGATCCCGGCGCTGCGATCGCCCATATCTTGCCGAGGAATTTCTGAAAGAAACACCTTCAAAGCCCTCTTAGCACAGGATAATTACACAAAATGGTTGGGCGATCGGGCAGACTATGCGTAGATACGCAGCAGTTTGCCGCCTGATATGATCAATATCTTTGTCAAATCTTCATCACCACTCGTATCAAAGCTATAAGCAATTAGTTCTTTCATATGTAACAATTCATTCACAAGAGAGAAAATCTGACTAATACAAAATCCCAAATATGAAATCAAAATTTAACTTCATGGAGCAAATTCCTCTACCTTCACCTATTCACTACGAACTTATACTTCAACTCTTAGAAAGACAAACCATGTTAGCAGTAAATGATAATCCAGATTTACGGCATCAGGTGAATCAACTAATTATTACTCTCCGTAAAGCTGCTGTGCAGCAAAAGCGACTAGAAGAAATTTGCGAGTTTTCCTCTGTAACTATTGATCACCGTTGGTCAATCAACCATCATAACGATAGCAAAGTTGTTGCCCCCGATTGAAGCTGATAACTTAATATCTCAACCTCAAATTTGGCATCTTTGTTAAGTTATCTTACCATCATCAGAAAGTGGATTTAAGTGGCCAGTACTTAAAAGTTCCGCCATACTTGCTTGACTAAAATGCACAGTTTGGGGTGTGATTTAAAATGATTCTGGGTATAGAACTTTCTCTGTGCAAAAATATCTATAAATCCTAGATGAGGATTTGAAATCGCCAGTCTCAACGTTCAGATTTTAGTTTATATAAATTTTACTTTATTTAGCTTGTTTCATAAACTTATACATAGTAGTTTTTATCTAACCACTAAGCTTTTTACAATTTATACAAGAATTATATTAATGCTGTAGAAAAAAATTGTCATTTTTATAGAAATTTGAGATTGTAGAAAGTTCATATTGATTTAAAGTCAACTGTAGATCAGCTAAAATATAGATGAGATTCTCTCTCGAATTTGACGAAAGATGAAATATAACAGTATTCATGAACTCCTCAGAAATAATCAGGCTTGGGTTGCCGAAAAACTAGCTCTAGACCCAACTTACTTTCAGGAATTATCTAGCGGACAAACACCTCCTTTTCTATACATCGGGTGTTCTGATAGTCGTCTGGCATTAACAAAGTTTACCCGTACAGAACCAGGAGAGTTATTTGTACATCGTAATATTGCCAATCAAGTTTCTCTGACGGATATTAACTTTTTAGCCATTTTAGAGTATGCAATTTTACATCTTCAGGTGGAACATATTATCGTTTGTGGTCACTACGATTGCGGAGGAATTAAGACGGCTTTAGAAGGGAGAACTATTGGAATTCTTGATAACTGGGTAAATCCAATTCGGGAACTGTATTTACAAAAACAAGAAGAAATTAATGCCTTGCCAACAAGAGAAGAACGTCTGAATCGTTTGGCAGAAATCAACGTTGTGGCGCAAGTGAAAAATCTTTACCAAACTCCCATCATGCGTCAGGTACTCCATGAGCGAAAAGCGCCTATGGTTCATGGGTGGGTACTAGATATAGGCACTGGATTGATTAAAGATTTGAACGTCTCAACTGAGCAATGGCAATTGCACATCTGCCCCTTGCTTCTAGAGTTTAGACTCTACGCCATGTTAAAAAATGAAAGTTAATTTGGTATTTTCTGCTACAGAAAGTTCTACTTTGGAGACATGAGCAATCATGTCTTTAGAGTATTTATTTGAACTCAAAGAAATAGTTACCTTTTCGCTATAATCTTGTAATATCTCCATCCAAGTTCAATAGGGTTGGGTTAGAGCCACAAAAAATATATTGCGTAGGTTGGATTGAGGAACTGCTTGTGTTCCCCCTGAATTTTTTTCGTTTCCATGCAGAGCATGGAAATGCATTCATTGAGGCTCTGACTCAATTTATCACTGGATGTAGAGCCTCCAAGCTAGCCCTGCAAATAATTATTTCTTAGAAATTATCCACACTGCATGAATAATCCCAGGAATGTAACCAAAAAGCGTTAAAAGTATATTAATCCAAAAGTCTATACCAAAACCTACTTGCAAAAAAACTCCCAAAGGCGGTAAGAAAATGGCACACAGAAGACGAACTAAATCCATTTGAACCTCCTGTTAATTTCACAAAAGACAGCTTGTCGACGAAGTGATTCACCACTTACCTCTCAAAGATAACATTGCCACTCTCGATCTAGGTCACGGTTGAGATCCGGTAAACCGCACTCAAGATTAGCCACCACTAATTTTGGCTTTATAACCTAGCTTGGTCAAAATCTCGACAATTTTCTGCTTGTGTTCGCCCTGAATTTCAATTTCGTTGTCTCTAATTGTCCCACCTGTCCCACACTGGGTTTTCAACTGCTTCACCAAATCTGCCAAAGTTTCTGGTTTGGCTTGAAAACCGCTAATCACTGTGACGGTTTTGCCTTTGCGTCCTTTGCGGGAAGCTTGTACTTTGAGATTTTGTTGTTGTGGGGGCAGTTCTGAAATTGGTCTTTCTGTGGCGGCGGAGTTGTCGTTGCCAAATTCGCGGTAGACAAAGCTTTTGTCAGAAGATTTGGGATTGGAAGAAGACATAAAATGAATGTTTAAGAAAAATTTCAAAGGCAGTGGAAACTTCTACGCAACCATTCTGCTGGGATATCAATTTCTAGGCTAACATCACAAATTCATTGCAAGGGATTGGGCACAAGAGGCAGAGGGGCACGGGGACTCGAGGCCCCCACGGAGTGGGGATTGGGGGAGAGGGTGCACAGGAGAGTAATTTTCCCCCTGCTAAGAGCTCCCCTGTTTTTTCCCCAGTTCCCAGACATGCCCCAGACTTTTCTATAATAATTAAGTCATTCCCGTCATCAAAATCAAATCGTGACTACCACTCCCCTATCTCCAAGTTCAACTGCTCAGGTTCCCGATACGCTAGGTCGCTTTGGACGCTTTGGTGGTAAATATGTACCTGAAACGCTGATGCCTGCTCTTGCTGAACTAGAAACAGCTTATCAGCAATACCGTAATGACCCTGGTTTTCAAGGAGAACTACAGCAGTTGTTGCGGGACTACGTAGGACGCGCCACACCATTGTATTTTGCTGAACGCCTGACTGCTCATTATGCCCGACCCGATCGCACGGGTCCGCAAATTTACTTAAAACGCGAGGATTTAAACCATACTGGCTCTCACAAAATCAATAATGCCCTTGGTCAGGTATTGTTGGCAAAGCGCATGGGCAAGCAACGGATTATTGCCGAAACGGGTGCTGGACAACATGGAGTTGCTACAGCCACAGTTTGCGCTCGTTTTGGGCTGAAATGCGTAATTTACATGGGCGTTCATGATATGGAACGCCAAGCTTTGAATGTGTTCAGAATGCAATTGATGGGAGCAGAAGTGCGCCCGGTGGAGGCGGGAACGGGAACCCTGAAAGATGCCACTTCTGAGGCGATTCGCGATTGGGTAACAAATGTGGAAACGACTCACTACATCCTGGGTTCGGTAGCAGGGCCCCATCCTTACCCGATGATGGTACGTGATTTTCATGCAATAATCGGCCAAGAAACTCGCGCCCAAGCAATCGAAAAGTGGGGTGTATTGCCTGATATTCTCTTGGCTTGTGTGGGCGGTGGTTCCAATGCTATGGGACTATTCTATGAGTTTATTAATGAGTCTTCTATACGGTTTATTGGGGTTGAGGCAGCAGGAGAAGGTGTCAATACCCAAAAACACGCAGCAACCTTGACAAAAGGGCGAGTTGGTGTACTGCACGGAGCAATGAGCTATCTCCTGCAAGATGAGGATGGGCAAATTATTGAGGCACACTCAATTAGTGCGGGGTTAGATTATCCCGGTGTAGGCCCAGAACATAGTTATATGAAGGATACTGGTCGCGCCGAATACTATAGTGTGACGGATGCAGAAGCTTTAGCGGCATTTCAGCGATTGTCGAAATTGGAAGGGATTATCCCGGCATTGGAAACAGCCCATGCGATCGCCTACCTCGAAACCCTGTGTCCCCAACTAACCGACAGTCCCCGGATTGTAATTAACTGCTCTGGACGCGGCGATAAGGATGTACATACAGTAGCCAAGTTCTTAAATGATGCGTAAATATACATAAAATTTTGGAAAAAAGCAATAATGGCTCAATAATTCCAACACGTGATGCTATGGCAACCCACTCACGACGAGTTGGCACGCCCAAATTTTGTGCAAAGTCTGACAATGCATATTTTCAGGAATATCTTTCCTGGTAATAAAGTACTTTATGAAAAACTAGCCAAGCCGAAGTTTGAACAAGAACATCAGCGTCCTCCCCAGAATCGTTATGAAATTCGGGAAGTAATGCAGCACGAACCCTACTATCGTTGGACGGGTGTCCAATGACCTGTTTAAAAATGGTAACTCAGGCAGCCAAGACACTTGGTTTGTAGTTGCTGTAACTAAGTAAGCAGAGGAAGTATACCAATTCGTACTTCTTTATTCTTTAATTCGTAATTGAGAAAGTCGGATTTTATCTGGGTTTCTTTTTTTTGTGTGTGTAGTCTTATTTTTGGATAATTGGTATTAGGATGCCAAAAATAGCTAAGGGTAAACGACCTGTTTACTTAGACAATCCGCAAATCGATAAATTGTTGGCGATCGTTATGGCTTTGACTGGTGAAGTATCCGTGCTGCGTAAGCGGCTAGACATCATTGAACAGTTGTTAGAGGTAAAAGGTATTTTATCGCCTACTGAGATTGAAGCTTACGAGCCGGATGCCAAGGTAATTAAAGAGCGGGAACAGTGGTGTGCAGAATATATTGTGCGGGTGTTACGCCTGATACAGGAGGAATTACAAATCCGCAACCAAGTCTAGTTTAAATTACGCAGAAATTTAGGTGAAGAAATCCATACTATCTGTATATAAATAATCATACTAATAGTAAATATAAATTTTTTATAAACAGCACAATTTCTTCGTAAAATCGTGCATGTAAACGTTTGCTGGTAGTTTTTGAACATAAAACGCCATAAACAGAAATATATAGACCGATAATCAATTTGTCACATTGACATTAGTTTAGTTAGATTGTCTTGAACTTTACTTTCAGCAAATGATTAGATCAACAATCTACGGCGTTGCTTTAGGCACTATTTTTCTCAGTAGTGGATCCTTCGCTACTCCTGTAACAAATCCAACTTTTACACCGCAGTCTTCACATGTATCAAGTGATACTGTATATATCGCAGCATTTAACAGCGACACTGCTGCTCTAGAACAGTCGGTTTTCAACCAAATTAATAACTACAGAGTTTCCCAAAAGCTAGCAAAGCTGACTCGTAATTCTGCCATTGATAATCAAGCCAGGATTCACAGTCAGGACATGGCTAAGGGTAAAGTTCCGATTGGACATACGGGATTTTTAGAACGTGTTAAGGCAATCGGTATTTCTTACAAAACTGCTGGTGAAAATGTCGCTTACAACTATGGATATAGTGACCCTGCCACAATAGCTGTTCAAGGCTGGCTCAAAAGTCCAGGGCATCTAGCCAATATCATAGGTAATTATGAGAAAACGGGGATTGGTGTCGCCAAGAACAGTAGAGGCGAAATCTACTTAACACAACTTTTCCTTCGGTGATAAGTAAGTGGGCGTGAATAATTAAAGGTTTGTAGTAAGCGGCTCTAGCTCTATTTTCAGGACTGAAGCCGCTTACTACGAGCCTATTTAATTAATGTTATATTGCGTAACTTAGTTTTATTTATTCTTGCCTACTTACTTAGATTTGGGAAAATTTAGGTTTTTTTCTCAAATTCCTCAGACTTAACCCTACTAGCAAAGCTTTTGCGAGATGTTGAATAATGTAGTTTCAATGACATTTGTCTATTGAAACTACATTATTTTTCTAGTAATTCATGAAAATCTTAAATTATCAGCCAAAATAACCGTGATTTGATCAAGCTGACCTATTGAAGTATTGACAATAGTTCAGATTATTTGTAGTTCCTATCCAAGAATCTAGCCAGATTGCCGAAATTCATCAATCCTTAATAGTATCGTGGTATATATTGTCGGAACAATAGGGTAGAGTAGAAGTCTTATATATCTACACATTACGCAATTCTCCATGTTCCGACAAACTGCTTTTGGCATCGCTTTAAGTGCGCTTGTCCTTGCTAGTGGATTAACGACTGTTCCGATTCCAAATTATCCTTCTACGAATACATCCACCCGTAATAAGCTGTTGTCGCTTTTTTCCAGTCAGGTTGCAATATCGACTCCTACTTTTAAAACTACGGAGTTAGAAAAATCAGTTTTTGACCAAATTAATCGATATCGGGCTTCAAAAGGACTGCCAAAGTTGATCTTAAATGCAAATATCACTCGACAGGCAAGAATTCATAGTCAAAACATGGCTAAAGGTAAAACCCCATTTAGCCATCAGGGGTTTGAACGGCGAGTCAAAGCTATCCCTATTCGCTACAACAGTGCGGCGGAAAATGTTGCTTTCAACCGGGGATATAGCAACCCTGTAGACGAAGCTGTTACTGGTTGGGTCAACAGTCCCGGACATCTAAAAAATCTTAAAGGAAATTACAACCTCACTGGAATTGGCGTTGCTACTAATAATCAAGGCGAAGTCTACCTGACACAAATGTTTTTCCGCACTAGGTAGATTTAATTTCTAATTTTTTTACACAATAATAATGTAGTATCTGACAATTGACACTCTCCCACCAAGCTACCCTGTGGTGGGAGATTCTTGTTTCAAAGAAAGTGTGCTTCTTAGTACAAGAACTAAGGGCGATCGCTTGTGTGGATGGGGAGTTGCTTCAATGGCAGAGGTAGTGATTACACTTAGAGAAAAATCTAGTTTTTATGTGTGGGAGCATCTTGCTCGCTGCTGGTAGTAGAAGGCAAGATGCCCGCACTACTCCAGGTTTCAAAATGGACAAGGAAATCGTATATTATTTTGCCTAAAGTTTTTTTTAAATACTTTATTATGCTGTTCAAAAGCTGTTACTTGATGTATCTTTTCAAATAGTGGATATTTTGCCCAGTTTGCAAGGAACTTTCAGACTCGGAGGCGGTTAACATTGTGGGCGGCGGCGGTGTGGTTACCGGTTCAATGGCCGATGGAAAATCCACTGATATTCACGGGAAAATGGTTATTTTTACGTAGAGCTTGATCATAACTACCGTAATTGCTGAAATCATCAAAAAACTCTGCCGCATTTGTGCAACCTTGGGGTTGTCATGAATTGTAGCGCAGAGTATTTAATGTTCGCTGGGTATCTGTGGGAGGAAACCCATCACATTAATAAGTAGATGGACAAAAATATTTACCGTCATTGTGAGCCAAGCGTACTCCAACTCTTGGAGACGCTCTGCGAACAAAGAAGCAAGCTACGCAAAGCGTCTCGTTGGCGCAGCCTCTGGTAGACAAGAGAAGCAATCCCAGCCCTTGTGATTGCTTCATTTCGCAACTCTTGGAGACGCTCCGCGAACGCTACATACCCTACGGGAAGGCTTACGACAACGCAATGACATTGTGTAATTAATTCTGTCCGACTACTTATCGCTTCTAAGAGAAATGTCCAGTACGATTCAATATTCAGAATACAGCACATCGCTGTGTACCAATTCAAGAAATGCATGATTTTTGGCAAGTCTTGGTGGGCAGCAGGTTCTATGAGATAGTGTACGTGGTTTGACAGAATGCATAGAGCATATAGCTTAAAACCATATTTGTCCAAAGCCTTCTTGATATTATACAAAAAGACCTCCTGACATTCTCGTCGCGCCAGGTTAAACTAGCGGTTGTTGCAGCGAGTAGTAACGTGGTAAAAGAATCCTCGTTGAAAATTTCTCGGTTGGCGACTCATAATACCATTAAACTTTGAAAATTATTTTTACGCCTTTCCAAGTACTTTACACTTAATAGAAACCCGTTTTTTTTGTACTTTTTTATCTCAATTTTAGAATTGTAACGAACAAAGTGCAGTGCATCGTGTGATTGCTTTGATATACTTGCAGTCTTTCATTGATCATAAAGAGGGAAGATGACATTACAAGATTTTCAGGTGAGCGATCGCGACCTTAGTGAGGCAGTCCTTGGACAGTATTTAGAATCTAGGGCGATCGCAGTTGATACAGAAACGATGGGATTATTGCCACAGCGCGATCGCTTGTGTCTTGTCCAGCTGTGCAATCTAGAAGGAAAAGTGACTGCAATCCGTATAGCCAAAGGACAAGCTAATGCTCCAAACTTAAAAAAACTCTTGGAAGCGGCAAATGTCGTAAAAGTGTTTCACTTTGCTCGCTTTGACCTTGCCACTTTACGAGCCAATCTGGGGATTCAGGTTCAGCCTGTTTTTTGCACCAAAATTGCTAGTAAGTTAGCCCGTACTTACACAAATCGCCACAGACTCAAAGATGTGGTGCAAGAGTTAGAACAAGTGGAACTGGATAAAAGCTCTCAAAGTTCTGATTGGGGTAATGCCGCTAGTTTATCTGAAGCTCAATTGAGTTATGCTGCCAATGATGTGCGCTACTTACTTAGTGTGCAGCAGAAGTTAATAGAAATGCTCAAACGAGAAGAACGTTGGGAAATTGCTCAAGAATGTTTTGAATTTCTGCCAACAATAGTTTCCTTGGATTTGTTGCAATTTAAAGATTTGTTTGAACACTGATAAAACAGTAAACCTCTTGCAAAAGTTATATTTCTAGAGGAAAAGCCTCTGGAGGTAGAATATTTTGTCTCCTGATTCAAACTTCTCACACGCCTTTTCTTATGTTCAACGCCAAGGGCGAACGGTAACTCCTTCTCCTGGACGCTATCACGTAGCTTGATTCCTCGTAGGGGTACGGGGAATGGCTAAAGCCGCATCTCAGAGTGCTCTGTGAATTCAGACTTATTTCCTCACGAGAAATTGATATTTTGCAAGAAGTCTATCGCTGATTTACTAAGTTATTTTATGCCTAAGAGCTACCATTGGAATCATCTGAACCTTTAGGAGTTCTAGATTCACTAAATGTCTTGCTTGACGTCACTGGCTTTCTCTTGAATGCCTTGCTTGACATCACTGGCTTTCTCCTTGACGTCACTGGCTTTCTCTTGAATGTCTTGCTTGACGTCACTGGCTTTCTCTTGAATGTCTTGCTTGACGTCACTGGCTTTCTCCTTGACGTCACTGGCTTTCTCTTGAATGCCTTCCTTCAAGTTACCGGCTTTTTCTTGAATACTTTCCTTTAGATTAGTGGCTCCCTCTTGAATGCCTTCTTTGAGGTTACTGGCTCCCTTTTTAATGGCTTCCGTCGGGCTAGTGCCTCCCTTTTGCTGAAGCTCTTGATTATTTTTTAGCCGATCTACGATATTGTAGTCATCTGCACCTGGAGGAGTTTTTGATTCAACAATCCCTTCTGTTGGGCCACCGATGTCCTTCCAGGCAGCAAGACCACCTTTGAGTTGGGAGACATGCTCAAATCCATTAGAACGTAGTTGTTGTGCGGCTTGGGCAGATTCTTCTTCATTAGCACCGTAAACGTAAATATCACGGCTCTTATCCAAAGAAGGTACTGCACGCTTTACCAATTCATCTATTGGCATCGGCATCGCTCCCATAATGTGACCTTGGTTGAAGGTAGGGCGATCGCGCACATCAAGTATTGTAAAAGCTGGTTCGCCCCATTCTAAACGAGTCTTCAAAACGTGAGCATCAGATTCTGCTTCTATTGGTGGCTGTGGGGGAATGATGCCGCCTGCTAAATTGTTAGTCATAATTATTCCTTAGTAACGATATTAAAAGCAATTTAACGGACTAAACATATTTAATTTCTCTTTCTCTGGGATGAATTTACTAAAAATATCTCCTGAGATAGAGTGGGTAATCTAAATATTTTCTACCATTTAATCCATTGCAAATACAGTCAACTTAGACTACTGGAAGGCAGCTGTTTGTATGAATTTAATTAAACATATTTAAAGTTTAGATTTTTCACCTTTAATTATTAAGACACATTATCATTAAATTTAAATTGATTAAATTTACTACCTAATTAATCAAAAATCGTCTAAAAATTCAAAATATTCAGCGATTAGTACAGGAATTGCCTACCTTTTCAATATCTGCGCTCGCTAATAATAACGTCTCTTCAATCTCTTACCGCACTATTGGAGTGACACAAGCAGCACTATTGAGATAATTTTTCAGCAATTTCTTGACATCGTAATATTGCTGAAGCAATTCTTTTTGCTGTTCGTTGAACTGCCAGTCGTAACCAATATTGCGATACTTAATCAGCATATTTCTTAATTGTTCACTCTAGGCTTTACCTTAGCTTGCCACCAGTCCCTAATTTTGACGCACTTCCCGTACTAGTGTATCGAGTTAGGAGTTGCCTCAAATGCCACATCTTCAGGTAAGCCAGCAACCTTTTGCCAAGATAACCCTAGCTGTTGGCAAATTTACACAAAACAACAGCGTGAAACCGACTCACCTGCAAAAAATTTGGAAACTGCTTGATGTGTAATGGCTAAAGCTGTTGCTAATTTATGCTAACTCCAAGTTTTCTCTTCTGTTAAAGCTGTTTTTGCTGCCTTAATGCCTTCTGGTGATGCTCTTAGTCCTTGGCTTGTCATAGTCTCAGACTGAAACTTGTAGTATAATATATGCTTAAGAGGGTAGCTACATGTAAATGCACCAGGGTAGATTTTCGTAGACCTTCTTCAAGAGAGCATACCCGTTGGCTAGAGTACAGTTGAGTCGGTAGGAGTCTAGAATCTAGATTGGCTAATAAATTAGTTTGTGAGCCTTTGTAGAGACCTAATTAATCAGGGAGGGCATTGCTCTTTTAAAGTTGTAGCAATTGCCATCGCTTCTGAATGTGTCTTTGGACTATTTGCGATTACGGAGATGGTTTTCAATTACACTTATCCTAAGTTAAGAAGGTTTAAATTATACAATAAAAATTCAAAATTATACAAAAATCATACAATACTTATACATTTTATCGGCATTACGATGGCTGAAGTTTTCATAAACTTCATGGGAAATTAATTGTACACAAGTACTACAGTAGCGATCGTACTCAGTAGAGACGCGCGTGAATGTACTCTCAACAGAAACACGTAAAGCAAAAGTGGCGCAACAGCGAATCAGCGAATCGCCCAATCTACAATAGGCAGCATTATGGTTATAGTTACCGCTACTACTCCCAAAATTATGATCGTCGATGATGACTTCGGCGTCCGAAATCTCGTCTATCGTTTTTTAAGTCGGAAATATCAAATAGAGTCGGCAGCAGATGGTAAGACTGCCTTATCGTTGTTTGAGCAATTCAACCCAGCTTTAGTGATTCTGGATTGGAATTTGCCGGATGTTAATGGTTATAGCCTGTGCCAAGAAATGCAGAGTCGTACTAATGTTTTAGTGCTGATACTGACTAGTAGGACTGACGAGGCTGATAAAATTAAAATCTTAAGCGCAGGTGCTGATGATTTCATGACTAAACCATTTAGTCTTGCAGAAGTTGAAGTTAGAGTAGAAGCTCTTTTGAGACGGATACGCTACATCAACCCCTCCCCAACACAACGTATTGTCTTCAAGCAGCTAGCAATTAATCCAGAGGGTCGGGAGGTAACACTTAACGATAAAACTCTCGCCTTAACAGCGCTGGAATTTAATATCTTACATTTTTTGGCAAGTCATCCTAATCAGGCCTGGAGTCGCCCACAGCTAATCCAAAAAATCTGGGGTTGCGACTACGTAGGAGATGGCCGCGTGGTTGATGTGCATATTGGTCAGCTTCGCAAGAAGATGGAAGTCGATCCCAGCATACCGGAGTTTATTAAAACTGTGCGGGGCTATGGTTACAAGTTTGAAGCGCCCGACGAAAATACTAATTTCTGAGCTTCACGATTTCAGGAGTACTTCATAATAATGAATGACTCAAACAAGTCAGCATTAGTCTTATTGCTTACTTAAATACTTTTACTGAGGCTTGACCGGATAACTTGCGTTAATTTGGGACGTTGATACAAACTGATTTGGTGATTTCGTGTCTGCTCAAGCCTCAGACAGTAACTTTATTGCTTTTAATATATCGTCTCAAGATAAGTTCCAACAACATCAAAATGTACAGAGCTTATCCGAAGTTTCGCCTATAGGTAAAATTTGGGACAAGCACAGAGCTAATACTGATAAAGTCTTGCATTATTACGCCAAAGCAGAGGAAGATTATTTTCAGCAGTATGCTTGGCGGATGAGAATCTGTTCCGAGTTGCTGGAATTTCAATTAGTGCCAGATAAATCGGAAGGTATTCTCAAGTTAAAGCTATTAGATGCCCGATTCTGTCGGGTTCGTCACTGTCCAGTTTGTCAGTGGCGGCGATCGCTCATGTGGAAAGCAAGGGCTTACAAAATTATCCCACAGGTTGTTACTGATTACCCCAAGCACCGTTGGCTATTTATTACTTTGACTGTAAAGAATTGTCAAATTAAAGAACTCAAGGAAAACTTGGATTCGATAAATAAAGCTTTTAAGCGATTCACTGAATTGAAGGCATGGCCTGCAAAAGGTTGGGTGAAGTCCACAGAAGTAACTAAAAGTAAAGATGGAGTCTCAGCACACCCGCATTTACATATTTTGGCAATGGTACCGCCTTCGTATTTTAGTCATGGCTATCTTTCTCATGCCAAATGGGTAGCGTTGTGGCAGCAGTGCTTACGGATTGATTACCAGCCTGTTGTTCATATTAGCGCGATTGCAAAACATCATAACCCTTCACTACTCATCCCAGAAATTCTCAAATATCATGTGAAAGAGTCAGATTTAGTGGGTGATAAAGAATGGTTTTTAGAGTTAACCCGTCAACTGCATAAAACTAGAGCGATCGCTGTTGGGGGTATACTCAAACAGTATATGCGGGAATTAGAGGAGAAAAACCAAGACCTCATTAATGAAAGTGAAGAGATAGATGAGGTGGATAGAGAAAGTTTGTATTTCCGATGGGAGCGCAAGTTACAAAGATTTAATATAGAGTGACATCAGCGATATAAGAACAGCCCCATAATCCTTACAGGAAAGAGATTACATAAATTTAGAACCGTAGATGCTGTGGCTTAATCCGGCGAAAGGATAAAGACCAGCGTTCAGATACAACCGGAAGTAGTTCATGGGGAATACTAGAATCAAACTTGATAACCTGACCATCTTCAAGGTGATGTTCCTGATTATCGATGCACAAAGTAGCACGTCCAATATTGACTAATACTACTAGAGGTTCAAAAACAGAGTGGTCACAGTGTTCTTTCATGCCACCACCTGGACGATAATGGCAGAGTAAGGCACAATTCCATCCTGGAAAAATGCGATCGCCAAGTCGATTAACCCTCGCATCCCAATGTCCTTTCTTAATTACCGCATTAGGCAATAGTATTACCTCATATCCAAACCATTTGTGAGTTCGATCAAAAGCAACCCGACTAGAAACCATTGACTTCATGCTAAATTGATGATTACACCAGTCATAAAGACTTTGAAAATCACGACGAACGTATCCAATAGTTTTAGTTTCAACTAAATTCATTATTAGCTCCTAAAATTTTAAACTTTGAAAATCCAACTAATTACACCTTCCCTTCGCGCGAAGCGTTAAGGAAAAAATATTTAAAGACGTATTGACACCATGACTATTGGAGTACAACTCTTTATTGAGAAGAAAAAATATTTAAAAGCGTATTGACATCACGACTATTAGAGTAAAACTCTTTATTTCATTGCAATTCAGAGATAGTAAAAAAGAAGTTCTACAATTAAGCGAGTAGATCAATGCATCCTTCACAATTCTTAGGCGTTAGCCTATGTTTCCTATGAGCCAAAAAGCACAAAACAATAAATACCAGTCGCCCGAAAAACGGATGGCTGGCATTTATAAATTGCCTTTACTTTAAACTAGGAAATATCTTCGATAATTAAGTTATAAAATTAATTTTTATTAGCCAATCTTCGACTAACCAACTCAGCCGCTAAATGTATTGCTGCTTTCATACTCGTAGCATCAGCAATTCCTTTACCCGCAATATCAAACGCTGTTCCATGATCGGGTGAAGTCCGAACGAAAGGAAGACCAATAGAAGTATTAACTGCCCGATCAAACGCCATCAGCTTCACAGGAATTAAGCCTTGGTCGTGGTAAAGTGCCAAGTAGGCATCAGCTGGATTTTGTACTAAAGAATTTCCATACCAAGCTTGACCAGGCTTAACCCACATCGTATCTGGCGGTATCGGCCCATCTAGTTGCAATTGTGGACGGTTTTGCCGCTCTTGCTCTAACCAGGCAATTAGCCAATCCTGTTCTTCATGTCCAAGTTGTCCCTGTTCGCCACTGTGGGGATTTAAACCTGCGATCGCAATTCTCCCTCTATCTATACCAAAATCTTTCTCCAAACACTCCACTAGCAAATCCAATTTCTGTGTCAATAACTGCGGTGTTAATGTCTCAGCTACTTGACTTAGGGGAATATGTGTGGTAGCAAGTAAAGCGCGGAGTGTCCAACCAGTATGGGGCGATCGCGCCACAAATAACATCCCAAAACGGTCAACACCTGATTTTTGTGCCAAAAGTTCCGTTTGCCCTGGATAATTATACCCTGCGGCTTTCCAAGCAGATTTAGCGATCGGTCCGGTGACAATACCATCAAATTTACCAGCGAGTGTTTGAGCGATCGCATATTCCATATACGCAAAACTAGCTGCACCACTTGCTGCATTACCTTTTCCTGGGATGATTTCACCTTTAATTTCCCCATCCAACAGCACATCGCTGACTGACAACTCCTCTGGATTTACCAAAGGTGCTAAATTTCCAGTTAAATTCAGTTTGCGATAAATCTGTGCCAGCAAATCCCGGTTACCCACAACTGTAACGTCATATTTTTGACTAATTTCCGGATCTGCTAAAGCTTTCAAAATCACCTCCGGCCCAATCCCCGCCGGATCTCCCAGCGTCAGCGCCAAACGCGGATGATTCTCTTTGCAAAAACTTACTAAATTACTTTGATTATTTTGATACATAAAATCTCTTCATAATTATTATTATCAATTTTCCCTAATTTCCCGATCTCCCTTCTCTCAACAGTAGGGATTGCCTCCTAAACCAGTAGGGATTACCTGCTAAACTAGTTTAAAATTATTTACACAGGTCTAATCCTACAGCAACCATTGAAAAGCTTCTGGTAGACCTAGTTTACACACCACTTTGCATAAGGAGAATCACACCAATGGGCGGCGAAATTTTGAATGCAGCTCTATTGTCCTTCGGTTTAATCTTCGTGGGCTGGGGCTTAGGTGCTTTGTTACTGAAAATTCAAGGTGGAGAAGAATAATTGAGTGCTGAGTTAGGAGTTAAAAGTTAGGAGTTAGGAGTTAAGAGTTATTATTCTCCCCAATCTCCATTCCCCAATCCCCACTCTCCATTCCTTTTTCATCAAAAAGTTCTGAACGCCCCAAGCAAGCGCTCATACTTTTCGCTAACTGGGAAAAAAGCTTGTCCGGTTACCGGACAGCCATTTTCCCATAAGTCTATCCAGATAAATTGATTTTCTGAGAAAAGATGTAAACTTTTGTTTGCATAGGTTATTCTGATAACATTCTTTTCATAAAACATTAAAATTTATTACAACCCTCATGACATTATTAATCGTCGGTGCCACTGGCACCTTAGGAAGACAAGTGGCTCGTCGTGCAATCGATGAGGGGTATAAAGTACGCTGTCTTGTTCGGAGTAGTAAAAAAGCAGCTTTTCTCAAAGAATGGGGTGCAGAACTCGTACCGGGAAATTTGCGTTACCCCGAAAGCCTAGCGGAAGCATTAGAAGGTGTAACCCAAGTTATTGATGCGTCAACATCTCGCCCTACAGATTCACTGAGTATCAAACAAGTGGACTGGGACGGCAAAGTAGCATTGATTCAAGCAGCAAAAGCAGCAGGTGTAGAGCGTTTTATCTTCTTTTCGATTTTAGATGCTGATAAATACCCACAAGTGCCGCTAATGGAAATTAAGCGGTGTACAGAAATCTTCTTGGCTGAATCTGGCTTGAATTACACCATCTTGCGGCTAGCTGGGTTTATGCAAGGATTAATTAGTCAGTATGGGATTCCGATTTTGGAAGCGCAGCCAGTTTGGGTGACTGGCAATTCTTCTCCCATAGCCTATATGGACACTCAGGACATTGCTAAGTTTGCTATCCGAGCATTGAGTGTACCCGAAACGGAAAACCAAGCTTTTCCTGTAGTCGGTACTCGTGCATGGAGTGCAGAGGAAATCATCAACCTGTGCGAACGCTTATCTGGAAAAGACGCCAGGGTAACGCGGATGCCCATAAACTTACTGCGTGCCGTGCGGGGCTTAATGCGGTTCTTTCAGTGGGGATGGAACGTAGCGGACAGGCTAGCGTTTACAGAAGTCTTAGCTAGTGGTAAACAGTTAAATGCTTCAATGGATGAAGTATACACAGTTTTTGGTTTAGATCAGCAACAAACCACAACGCTAGAAAGCTATCTACAAGAGTACTTCAGCCGAATAATGAAGAAGCTCAAAGAGGTAGACTACCAGAAAAATAAAAATAAAAAGCAGAAACCTAAAAAAACTCCTTTTAAACAGTCTTCAAAAGTCAATAGTCAATAGTCATTAGAAAATAGACATTAGTGGTAAAACTCTAGACTCTGGATATTTGACTCTAGATTAATGACTACATGACCAAAAATGTGTAAGGATTACATAATACAGAGCATCGCCTAAACTTGGATATTTGAGTGTGCCGAAAGCAGGCATTATCTACAATGACGTTAAACCGATAGCGGGCCGTGTCGCTATCGAGTTGAAAGACAAGCTAACCGCTGCCGGTTGGGATGTGTGTATCACATCGAGTATCGGTGGGATACTGGGCTACTCTAACCCGGAGAGTCCTGTGTGCCACACCCCCATTGATGGTCTGACACCCCCTGGTTTTGACTCAGATATGGAGTTTGCAGTGGTATTAGGGGGAGACGGCACTGTTTTAGCAGCGTCTCGTCAAGTAGCACCCTGTGGTATTCCACTGCTAACAGTGAATACCGGCCACATGGGATTTTTGACAGAAACTTTCCTGAATCAATTGCCCCAAGCACTAGAACAGGTGATGGCGGGTAAGTATGAAATTGAAGAACGAGCCATGCTCACCGTTAAAGTGTTTCGGGGAGATTCAGTGCTGTGGGAAGCTCTGTGCTTGAATGAAATGGTGCTGCACCGGGAACCTTTGACCTCTATGTGCCATTTTGAAATTGCCATAGGGCGTCATGCGCCAGTAGATATTGCGGCGGATGGTGTAATTGTTTCTACGCCTACTGGTTCCACAGCTTACTCATTGAGTGCTGGTGGGCCAGTGGTGACTCCTGGCGTACCTGCTTTACAGCTAGTACCCATTTGTCCTCATTCTTTAGCTTCTAGAGCATTGGTATTTCCAGATACTGAATCGGTCAACATCTACCCAGTCAATATTCCTCGGCTGGTGATGGTAGTAGATGGCAATGGTGGGTGCTATATCCTACCAGAAGATCGAGTATATATGGAGCGATCGCAATATAGTGTCCGATTTATTCGCCTGCAACCGCCAGAGTTTTTCCGAATTTTGCGAGAAAAATTAGGTTGGGGTTTGCCACATATCGCTAAACCAACTTCTGTAGAATTGCCGTAGTCAGGAGTCAGGAGTTAGGAGTTGGGAATCATTAGTTTTTTCTCTTCCCCTGCCTCCCCTGCCCCTTGCCCTTCTTCCCAATCTGGTGATTTCTTTCCAGAATTACTGGTGTAGGGATGGTATTTGGAGTTAGTTATTAAGATTGCATCGGAGAATTCGATGGCTGACACCTGAACGTGCTAAAACATCCTTAGCAGCGTGTCAAATCAGGATTGCTCCATCACTATAAACTCTTAATTGCGCTTTTAACTGATGTAAAGATTTTCACTGGAATATCTTTACAATCCCAAATCCAATATCCCAAATTGTTATGACAGTTGCTCAAAGTCCCTGTGTTTTGGTGATTGAAACCGATGAGAGCCTAGCAAATCAGCTTTCTTGCGATTTGCTAGAAGCCGGCTACGAATCAATTTTGGCTCATGATGCGACAAGTGGTTTGCAACACTGTCGCGATCGCCAGCCTGCTTTAATTGTTTTAGACCGGATGCTAGCTGGAGAATCAGGACTCTCATTGTGCAAAAATCTCAGAAGCACTGGGATGCGATCGCCTGTGTTAATTTTAATGGCAAGGGATACAGTCGATGATCGTGTAGCTTGTCTAGAAGCTGGAGCGGATGATTACATCCTCAAGCCTTACCGCTCGGAAGACTTTTTGAAGTTGATTCGCCTCTACTTAAAACCCGATGTGGATACCACGGAGCAGTTACGCTTTGGGGATTTAATTTTAGACATAGCAACTCGCCGTGCCATACACAACGGACGGGCAATTGATTTAACAATGAAAGAATTTGAACTATTAAAATTCTTAATGGAACATCCTCGTGAGGTGTTAACCCGCGAACAAATTCTGGAAAATGTTTGGGGTTACGACTTTCTGGGTGAGTCGAATGTAATTGAAGTGTACATCCGTTACTTGCGGTTAAAAATTGAAGATGAAGGTCAAAAGCGCCTCATTCAGACAGTGCGAGGCGTAGGGTACGTTTTAAGAGAATCCTAGTACACTGTGGCGTCAGTTTGCCTACCTCGTTACCTCGTTAAGAGCTCACACTGGGAATGCACATTTGGGGGCTGCTGCCTCCCACCCCAGCGGTTTCTGCCGACAACACTGTAAAATTGAAATCTAAATTACAAAATCGAAAATGATTATGACTCGTCGGCTAAGTTTGCTCTCGATGTTGCTGAGTATTTTTCTGATGGGCTGTTCTGTGCCAACAACAGCTAAACCTGCCAACCTCATGTCTGGTTCTCAAACTCCAGCACCAGAGAGTTTAGGTCAAACACTACCAATTTCTGCAAAAGCCATTGTTCCTAATGGCACAACGATTCAGTTAGAGGTAGCGCAAACCCAAGAACAGCAAGCGATGGGGTTGATGTATCGACCAGCGTTGCCAGATGACCGAGGGATGCTGTTTGGGTTTCCTTCAGCACAACCAGTCCAGTTCTGGATGAAGAATGTACCTGTGGCCTTGGATATGGTATTTCTACATAAGGGTGTAGTTAAATATATTCAGGCTGCTGCACCTCCTTGTGCTAGTGAGCCTTGTCCTACCTATGGCCCCAATACACCAATCGATAAGGTGATTGAACTTCGCTCTGGAAGAGCTGCCGAATTGAAGTTGAAAGTGGGCGATATTGTCAAAATTGAGTTTTGAGGCTCCGGTACTTTGCGGGGATAAAGATTTGGATGGTTGCTCTGTTCAGAGCCTATACTATCGAAATATATGTTTTTTTTGTAAAAAATGTCACCTATTGTGGTAAAAATTCATCTGTAACGCTACTATTTAAAAACTGTGGTAATAATCTAAAATTCTACTGTCTCCAACCTGAAATCGCGGTCTTAAGGTTTGGTTGCAAAAATATTCCCTTCGGCGTTAGTGTAAATAGTCGCCAATAAGAGAGTATAGGCTATGGAATCTTTGTTACTACATGTGTAATTAAATAAAGCGCAAAAGTAAACAAGATGGAGCCAATTTAACTAGGTAAAAATACTGCTTGAGAATCGAGCAGATGATTTGTACGAAAATTTCTATTTTTCAGAACCTTTATGAGAAGTCTCTCTTGAAGGCAAATCAAAAAACCTGTGCTGGGGTGTATAGCCGATAACGGCACAGTGACAGATAAAATACTGGCTACTGGCTACCGAGCAATAGTGAACTGATATATGACAATACATTCTGCACAAGGAGGTGAGATACAAATGTCACCATCAAAATATTCTCGACTGATTCATTTTTTGCAAGAAGATTTGGCAATTTCCACAGCATCACTGGCGGTGGCGCTTCGGCATCGGGAACAAGATCCAGGCCCTTTGGCAATGATTCTTTGGCAGTATGGGTTGATTACTCTAGAGCAGTTAGAACAAATTTATGATTGGCTGGAGACGGCATAGCTAAGAAATTCAAAATTCAAAATTTCAAAATGTTCGCGTCGCGTCTCTTAGAGAGAAAACCCAATCGTGCTAGCACGCCACGGCGTAAATAGAGCAACCATTTAAAATCCCTAAAAAGCCCATTCCATAATACTTTTGACTTTTACTTCTCTACGAGAGGCTGCGCCTTAAGCGTAGCTATGCCGCAGGCTTTACGGCTACGCTCAGTACAAGTGACTTTTGAATGAGTGACTTCCGCCTTGCGGTACTAGCCTCTTAGCTATTGATTGGATGCAAGATTAATAAGAGTAGCTGATAAGTAGCTGATTCAGGAGAATCTAGGCGTGTCACATCCACTCTAGCTTGTGCAAAGGTTGATATATAAGAAATTTGTCTTTGGCGGTTTCTAACTCATATATACATAAATCAAGAGAGCGAGTTGATAATTTAACTCGCTCTCTTGATTTAGTGGTGAATAATCACAACTGAGTAATGAATAAAAATCATACTCATCACTCATGACTCAGTATTCAGGACTGACTAAACACTCTAACTGCTGCTGCTACACCAGATCCAGGGGTGAAGTCTTCGTAGCCAAGTTCTCTTAGGGTAACTTCTAAAGATGCTATGCAGCTGAGGATATCGCGATCGCTCACAAAACCCAAGTGACCAATGCGGAAAATTTTGTTAGTCAAATGGTCTTGACCGCCTGCTAGGGCAATATCAAAGCGCTTTTTCATCAAAGACCGAATCTTATCCGGTTCAATTCCCTGCGGTGCTACAGCCGTAATCGCCGGACTGGCGGAACTATCTGCCGCCAACAAGGGTAAATTCAACCCTTGAATGGCAGCGCGGGTAGCATTCTTGAGCCGTTCGTGTCGAGCAAATATTGATTCCAAGCCTTCCTCTTTCATGATTCGCAACGTGGTATGCAGCGCTACGATCAAGTTCACAGGCGGAGTAAATGGAGTTGTATTTTTGGCTGTGGCTTTACGATATTTGCCTAAGTCCAAATAATATTTCGGTAGCTTTGCAGTTTTGTAAGCTTCCCAAGCTTTCGGGCTGACACAAATAAAACCCAATCCCGGCGGAATCATATAAGCTTTTTGGGAACCGGAGGCGACTACATCCAAACCCCAAGCATCTACGGGTAGATTGAACGCACCCAAACTAGTCACGGCATCAACGATAATTAAAGCTTCACCGTGTTCTTTGACGTGGTGGTTGATGGTTTCTAGGTCATTCAACACACCTGTTGAGGTTTCGCTGTGGGTGATGATTACGGCTTTAATTTGCTTTTGGGTATCTGCTTGGAGTTTTTCGGCAAATACTCCTGGGTCTAAGGGTTTTCCCCATTCCACCTTAACTTCTTCTACATTTAAACCGTAGGCTTGACCAATTTCTACCCAGCGTTCGCCAAACTTACCATTAGAACCAACCAAAATGCGATCGCCTGGAGAGAGAAAATTAATTATTCCAGCTTCTACAGCACCAGTACCGCTGACATTCAACGACAGCACATCACTTTGAGTTTGGTGTAGCCACTTGAGGTTTTCCGTCACCTCTGCCAATATGTTGCTAAATTCACTGGTGCGGTGTCCAATCGGATGCTTGGCTAATGCCAGTAAGGCCGCTTCTGGCACCGGGGTTGGCCCAGGAATCATCAGCATCAGCTTATCGTTCATGTGTCTATCCTAAAAGTCAAATAAAAGTCAAAATTGTGGGAAGTTCGTTCAGTCTGGTAGCAAATTCTAGATATTCATTTACAAATTACACTCAGTTTGTCACCAGTCTTGTTGTATATTTTCCGAATCCATAGGAATACTAGAGTGGGAGTTAATGATCGGTCAGCTTCACCTTTGTAATTTATATGAGACTCCAACTCAGATGAAACCTCTGTTTCAGGCAATCTTACCACACACCTAGACGCGGGGTTAAGGCGTCTGCTCGGACGAGAGCGGCTATTTTAACTTAGCGTAAAGCATTTATCTAGACTCTTACAATTTTAGGCACAGGTATGATAAATTCTTAAATCTTACCCATAATCCGCTTCTATTGTTTTTATAGAAACACGTAAAATCCTCTCGAATATCGCGGAAATCGTCGGTGAAAAAGCTGTGTTTTGCTTCAACGAAGGAAGTAACTCCCTACACTATGCGGATGACTTGCATGTCACTGTTTGCGAAGAGATAGAAGATACCCAACCCAAACTTTTCAATCTGCTTGGGTCGAGGATTTGTTCTTAAGTTCGCATTCTCTAAAGAATACCTCCATCCATTCAGGAGGTCATAATTGATTGCAGTCAAAATCGCTTCGATGCCAATATCCAAGCCTTCTCTGCCTTACTTGATGGCGATTCTCTACTAATAGTTTACAGTGCATTTACGGTCGAATTTGAGATATTTATGCTACTAATTGCTGCACATTGTGGAACTGCACTCAGTGGTAGGCGATGCCATTCGCGGAGCGTCTCGTAGAGAAGGCGGGCTACGCCTACGCTAAGAAACTATAAGTTTTTATACTATACTTACAAAATTGCTACAGTCGTGCTTAGTCTTATTAGTTACCATTCATCGTGAGTCGTTTTTAACTAGGGTCAGTTCATAAACTGTCACTCACTAGCTCCCCGATTTTCTTGTAAAAGAGATATTCTTAGTTAGTGCAAGGAGTGATACCATTTCACCACATGTTTGTCACAAGTTATCCCCGCAATACTCCCAGATCGGGGAGTGTTGCAGATTTCAAATGTTACATCAAACGAGTGAGTTGGTATAAGCTTTTACGAAAAAGCGCTTGAGTGAGCAAAACTCTCAAGCGCTTTTTCGTGTATAAATAAGACAGTCCTACTCTCTGGACGCTCATATAGATGTTATTAAATACAGATATACCAAAGAAAGAAACTACTGTTACAATACTTCTTGCAACAGATGTTTCATAGCTTTAACATCCCTATAGAAGAATTAAAAAGTGACTCCTATAAGACTCATCCAGGCGGAGCAGATAAACTAGCAAGACGCGCCATATACGCTCTGGAAATGCACAAGAAATAACAACAGTAGCGAGAAAGCCTACAATTGGTATATTAATTCAGACTGCTATCCAATGTCTCACAGGTAGCAAGCCTGCCACAATTAAAGAAATTATACAGACTTGATCACCACAACGTCAAACACGATTTAAATCCTTACGATAACCGCAAAGGCAATGGTCGCAAAATTGATTTAAAAATCGATTTAGTAGCACTTGTAGGAAACGGGCAAAAAATGATTTAGCAATGTGTACTCTCCGTCTAATACCAAGTTGTAATAGATAGTATTATTTAGAGGAAGTAAAATCGGTGTACAGCGATGCTTCGTACTCGGATGAATATCTTTCCTGATTTGGATTATGCAGAGTTGACCCAACGCTACCGTCGTTGTCGAGACGTAAAAGAACGCAGCCGATGGTTAGTCATTCGTCTGTTGAGTCGACCAGAAAAACCAATGAAAGTAGAGCAAGTAGCTGAAATTACAGGTAGGAGATGTCGGGATAGATCGAATTCGGTCTGCCACTCTCTGAATATACAAAGTCCATTGCTCAGACATTAGGAAGAATAAACACGATGAAAAGAGTTATCTTAGGGTTCTTACCCTGGATCATTTATTCTGTGTTGGCAAACAGAGGGGAGAGTGGTATCCTCCACGGGGCAATTATTGCACTCGTCCTGACGCTCATTCTTGGACGTGAAAATTTACGTAAAGGCTTCATTTTAGATTGGTGTACGGTTGTCTTTTTTGCCTTCGTTCTAGTTGTGGGTGTTTACTTGCGGCATCCTTTCATCACGCAACATCCAGGACTTTTTGCTGACGGTGCCTTGGCGGTGATTGCGATTGGCTCCTTACTCGTGGGTATCCCATTTACGATTCAGTATGCCCGTGAGCAAGTTACTCAAGAACATTGGAATAGTCCTATTTTTATTCGCGTGAATCAGATTCTTACCCTGACCTGGGGGATTGCCTTTGCGCTGAGTGCATTGATCAGTTGGCTGCTGCCGCTCAACGTTTCTACGATTCTACACATTGTCCTGGTTGCGATCGCCATCTTGATGACAATACGCTTCCCCGCTTGGTATCGCAATCGGGCATTAAAAAATAGGAATACAGAGTTATGAATTCAGATGTGATTTAGCAATGGTTGGTCAGCATGAACGCCTACCGTGTTCTCTTCCCTCTACTCTTAGCTAACTACAAAATTCACCAACTTTCCAGGCACCACAATTACCTTTTTAATCTCTTTGCCTTCGATGTAACGCTGGGCAATTTCTGATTCACGGGCGTATTTCTCCAACGCTGCTTTATCTGCTTGTGCTGGTACTTGAATCGCGCCGCGAGTTTTACCCATAATTTGAATCACTAAAGTGATTTCATCAGCGACCAAAGCAGCCGGATCAAATGATGGCCAAGTTTGAGTGTGAACTGAATCACTTTGACCCAATAAATGCCACAATTCATCAGCAATGTGTGGTGCAAAGGGTGCTAGTAATACCACCAAAGTCCGAATACCTTCTGCATAAATTAGTGAATTCTTGCCGTCGGCATCACTTAGGGCATTACTCAACTTCATCAATTCGGAAATAGCTGTGTTGAATTGATATTCCTCTTCCACGTCTTCTGTCACCGCTTGAATAGCGGTGTGAATCGCCCGCCGCAATTCCTTTTCTGCCTTAGTTAAATCAGATTGGGCTTTCTTACGGGATACCCCAGCCGCAACATAATCCGTCACCAAACGCCAAACCCGATTTAAAAAGCGGAATTGTCCTTCCACATCGGCTTCATCCCATTCCAAGTCTTTCTCTGGCGGCGCTTTAAATAAGATGAACATTCGCGCTGTATCTACACCGTATTTGGCAATTACATCTTCTGGTGCTACACCGTTGCCTTTTGATTTAGACATGGTGGCGTAGAGACGTTGCAATGGTTCACCTGTCTGGGGGTCACGGGGGTCGGCTGAATTGACCAGATTAGAAGGAATCCATTTATCTTTACCGCCCTTTTTGGGATTTAAGTAAGTTAAACCTTGCACCATACCTTGAGTTAACAGGCGTTGGAAGGGTTCGTCAAAGTTTAACAGACCTCTGTCCTGCAGAACCTTAGTGACGAATCGCGAATACAACAAATGTAAAATTGCGTGTTCAATTCCACCTACATACTGATTCACTGGCATCCAGTCGTTAATTTTACTGGAATCGAAAATCTGTTGTTCATTTTTAGCGTCAGGGAAGCGCAAGAAATACCACGAGGAATCAATAAAAGTATCCATCGTGTCGGTTTCCCGCTTCGCCGGAGTGCCACAAGTTGGACAAGGCACATTTACCCAGCTTTCCAACTGAGTCAAAGGTGAACCGCCACGTCCAGTAAATTCCACCTCTTCCGGCAACTGGACTGGTAAATCTTTATCAGGAACTGGCACTATCCCACAGCTAGGACAGTGAATTACAGGTATCGGTGCGCCCCAGTAACGCTGCCGCGAAATCAACCAATCCCGCAAGCGATATTGCACGCGCACTTTACCAAAACCTTGTTTTTCGGCGTATTCAATTATTGCTTGTTTAGCATCTGTGGAAGTCATACCAGTAAAAGGCCCAGAATTAATTAAAATTCCTGGTTCAGTGTATGCCTCGTTATAGTCAATTTGGATGAGTTGTGTAATTTCATCTATCTCTGATGTTGGAGTTAAGTCAAAACCTGCAACATCATCTGGGGAAGCGATGACAAAATCAACTGGCAAATCGTAATTTTTGGCAAACTTAAAATCCCGGACATCGTGTGCTGGTACACCCATCACTGCCCCAGTACCATACTCATACAGTACATAGTCAGCAATCCAAATAGGGACTTCTTCCCCTGTAAATGGGTTAATTGCCACCCCACCAGTTGGGATACCCCGCTTGGGTTTGTCTTCAGCGGTACGTTCCAACTCACTTTGATTGGAAACCTCTTTAATAAAGACTTCTACCGCCGCTTGTTGTTCTTTTGTAGTGACGCGCTTTGTTAAGGGATGTTCTGGTGCTAACACTAGGTAACTGACACCATAAACGGTATCTGGGCGTGTGGTGTACACGCCGATTTTTTCATCTACCCCAATGATCGGAAATTCCAAGTAAGCGCCTGTCGATTTACCAATCCAGTTTGCCTGCATCGACTTGACGCGTTCCGGCCAACCTGTCAATTTATGCAAGTCATTGAGCAATTCTTCGGCGTAGTCGGTAATCTTGAAAAACCACTGCCGCAATAATTTACGCTCAACTATTGCCCCACTGCGCCAAGAACGTCCTTCGTTATCGACTTGCTCGTTTGCCAATACAGTTTGGTCAATGGGGTCCCAGTTTACCCCTGCTTCTTTTTGGTAAGCTAACCCCGCTTGCAAAAACTGCAAGAAAATCCATTGCGTCCACTTGTAATAGTCTGGTGAACAGGTAGCAAGTTCGCATTCCCAATCAATCGATAAACCAAGACGTTGTAATTGCTGCCGCATCTGGGCAATATTTTGATAAGTCCACTTTGCTGGCGGCACACCACGGTCAATGGCGGCGTTTTCTGCTGGTAAGCCAAAGGCATCCCAACCCATTGGGTGTATTACCCGATACCCTTGCATTCGTTTGAGGCGGGCAATCACGTCGGTAATTGTATAATTACGGACGTGACCCATGTGTAGGCTGCCTGATGGATAAGGGAACATGGATAAAGCGTAAAATTTTGGCTTGTTGCTAGCTGTAGGTGTGTTATCTAAGCCAAGTTCTACCCATGTTTTTTGCCATTTTTCCTCAATCGCTGCTGGGTTATATCGGGAATCCACCAAAAATTCTCCTACTGGGTCTGTAATCCTATTCGCCTCCATATTTGGAGGTCAACCTGTTAGGTTAACCTATATTGTAAGTCAACTACTCAGATTTATCTAATTGAGCATCAGCCTAATTATGCCCAAACTGTTAGCCTTTCAGATATAGCGAGAGTCACTTGATGAAGGTTTAGATGGTTGAATCAAATATAAAATTTTCTGATTTGGTGTGGGTTTTTGTTTACGGCACACTTAAACCAGGTGAAGCTAACTATAAAAGATACTGTGCTGGCAAGGTAGTAGATGTCAAAAGAGCTTTTGTACAAGGTAAATTGTTTGCTCTACCAATGGGCTACCCAGCAATGACGCTAGGGGATAGCCAAGTTTATGGATATTTACTCTCTTTTTCTAACCTAAGGATTTTAAATGAGCTAGATGTGCTGGAAGATTACCAGCCCAATAGACAAACACCAGAAAACCTCTATAATCGACAAATGATCGAGGTTTATGAGCCACAGTCGCTCTCTCTGGGTTGGACTTGGGTTTATTTAATGACTCTAGAGCGAGTTAACCAATTAGGAGGCTTCCTCCAACCTGACGGCTGGTGGAGCGGCTGTGGTTTAACTGCAAAGTACAGTTATGATCTGTGAACTGTTAACTTTGCAATTAGTTTATGTCCTGTTTGGGGTCATGCCGTTGCGGCTGTACCTGATAGATTGAATTTTCTGGAGAGGCTACTGCTGCTTTCGGAATTTCAATTACCGGGTTATTTAGTCCCACCATCAGAGGGGAAGGTGGAACCATAGACACTGAGGACGTTTGTATTGGTTCTATTTGTGGTCGTTGTGCCAGTTGCGATGTCCTCGAACCACCAGGTACTAAGCCAGATACTGCGCCGATCACACAGGCAGCGACGGCTGCACCTCCCACCATCCAGTTTAAACGGGAACGGCGGCGCAAACGTGTCAATACTTGCTGAACTCTTGCTTCTGGTGACTGTTGGGCTGTTGGCACTGGGAGAGTCCGCAAGCCTTGGCGCAGCTTTAAAAGTCGGGCATACAAGCATTGAACTGAGGCATCATTTGCCAGCCATTCTTCTACTTGCTTGCGTTCTATAGCCGTGACTTCACCATCGAGATAAGCACTCAATAACTCGAAGCGATCGCGCTTCACCATATCCATAAGACCCGTTGATTCATTGGTATGATTGGCCATTCCATCTGGCAAATCTTGAGGAAGTTGCAAAGCAGAACGGTCGTAAAACTGAGAATCAGTAGTCATCTTAACATTATTACCAATTCATACACGGGTAAACTGGGCGGGAATTTGGGGAAAATTAGCCAATTTTCCTCCTCAGGGCAGAAGCGATCTACGTCTTTATGGGAATTCTTAATCTATGCTTCAATTCTGCCATTGGGCAGAGGCAATATCGTGTAAATTAGGAGTCTAAATAATTCTGCAAGTGAGCTTGCAGCCTCGATCTAGCTCTGGCTATTCTTGATTTCACAGTTCCTAAGGAAACTCCAGTGATTTCGGCAATTTCTTCGTATGCCATGCCTTCGATTTCTCTGAGGACAATAGTAGTACGAAACACTTCTGGTAAATCCGCGATCGCCTCCCGCAGTTGCTCGTAAAATTCTCTAGTTGTCAGTTCTTCTTCCGGACCTGGGGTATCGCCGGCGATTTCCCAATCCATCTCGCCGTCCTCTAATGAACGGGGAGCATCCAGTGACAAAGGACTCATAACCCGCTTACGTTTCCGCAACTCGTCATAAAACAAGTTGGTGGCAATGCGGCTTAACCAGCCCCGAAATTTAGCAGGCTCTTGTAATCGGTTAATATTCCGATACACTCGAATCCAAACTTCTTGAGCCAAATCGGCTCTGTCAGCCCAATCTGGAGCCAGGTGGTATAGAACTCTATCAACTTGACTTTGATAGCGGCGTAATAGTTCTGCAAACGCAACACGATCTGGTCGCAGTCCCGCTTGGCAGCGCAAAATTAAATCGTGGTTAGGGAGTTTGTCAACTTGCACTGATGCTTCTGGATACTTTGCATCAACCGTTGACCAGGATACAGTGATCGACTGACTCATAGATCGTACTGGCTCTAAATCATCCCTATCTATTAGACCTGCTAATGGGACAGAAGTTCCATGCTAAGGTGACGGATTTCTGACTGGAACACTGAGGCATACAATTTTGGATACATTTATAGCAATAAGGAGAGCCACTTTTTCCTTATACTGTTCGCATAGTTGCCCTTGCACTCATCAACTAACAAAGGCGCAGCAATATGCACATTTTGGTACTTTTAGCAACTGAGTATATACGCTTGATAAAAATAATTAAATTTGGTTATAAGGATGAAGATAAAAATTTTGTAATTTTCACTTCTTGATCCCTTTAAAATTCAGGCAATAATTTCTGGAAGTTGGGTTGCTGTGGTTACTATAATGGTGATTTATTTTTTTGATTTTGTGATTAGCATAGTTGCTGATTGTTCTGGTTGTGGCCCGTAGATAGCACCAGAGTTATGTTGCTCTGGTACGCGAACTTGAATAAAGAAATTGAGAGAAAATGTAATTGTGACTGCTAGCAATAGTTTTTCAAACATGGTTTTTCTCCCACCTACACCATTAATGATTGATTGCTACATTTCAAAAGTTCCACCAGAAAGTCCGAGTATTGGCTTACAACCCCCAGAACTTTGGAGGAATGAGATTGGTCACTTGGAGTTTTGCTGCTGGGACAATTCGCATAGTCTTAGTTTGCCCAGAGGTGTTGGCAGATTTATAACGGAAATGATAAGTATTGATAAATTTTTGATAATCGGATGATGAACGCATCCAATTGCTCGGCTGGATATGTCAGGGATAAACAATAGGCGATGGCAATGGTAAGAAACGAATCTGTAGGGCGTATGGTAATGTTGCTTTGTTTTGGCACAGCATTTTTATCTTTAGCTGTCCATTGGCGCATTACTACGGCCCAAGGGCAGTCTGAGAAGTCTGCATCTACTTCGATGCGGCGAGATGCTACCCTAAGCAATCCTAAGGGAAGCCGCCCAGAGGGAGTCTACAAGAATCTTTCACAAGTGAGTTTAGGGGAAATTGTGCTGGGTGCATCTGTGCCCTCTGGTGAAGTCACCCAAGGCTCAACTGCCGAGAGGGCGTTTACACCAAAGTCCTCTGCTATTGGATCTGGTACTAAGTCGAAAATAATTAAGAACAAAGCAGCCAAAGGAACTTCTCGGCGCCCAATTGCTCAAAGAACCCCTACACTCATGTCTTCTGGTATTAAGCCTCAAACTAAGTCGAAAATAATTAAGAATAATGTAGCGAAAGCAACCGACCTCCCAACTAAGACGCGGCTGGTGGCGCAAGCAGAAACACAAAATCCAGTTGCGGATAGTTGGCCAAAAACTCTATGGTCTCAGGCTTCAGCCCAACAAATACCATCTAATCGGCTGGCAAATGCCAAGAGGCAAGTAGTGGTTGATTTAAGCGATCGCCGTACCTATGTATACGCAGGAGATGAGGTGATAGCCAGCTACCCTATTGCTGTAGGTAAAAAAGGTTGGGAAACGCCCACAGGTTCTTTCCAGGTGATCCACATGCGACATTATCCAATTTGGCGGCACCCGATTACTGGCAAAGTATTTGAGGCTGGTACGGATAGTCCCTTGGGAGACAGATGGATTGGTTTTTGGTCAGATGGACGGAATGAAATTGGCTTTCATGGCACGCCGGATATTGACCTGGTAGGAACGGCTGTATCCCACGGCTGCTTAAGAATGCGTAATTCTGATGTCAGATTGTTGTATGAGCAAGTGAGTTTAGGGACAACAGTGTTAGTACGTGATTAATTATAGAGTCATTGGTCATTAGTCTTTTGTCTAAAACAAATGACTAATGACTCTTAAAGTTATAATTTTTGCTCAAAGTTAGGTGCGTATGCTTGGAGTAAAGCACTAACTTGGCGTACAACTTCATTGCCAGTGTTTTTGCCCAAGGCTTGCCGTTCTGGGAAGAAATTGGGTCGATCAAGGTAACGGTTAATCGCCTCACTTACTTGCTGAGAAATTAATTCTTGCAGTTGTGCCTGAGCTGTTTGGCGCTGGAAGCTAGCACCTTCTTCTGTAGTAGCATACAAAGGTGGTAGCCGATTGAGAGCGTAAGCAGCAATATCCCCGACATCCAGAGAACTTTCACTAGTGGCTTCAATTTCTGCGACTCGGGCGATCGCTTCCGTTAGTACCAATTCTTCCATGACGTTAATGAATTGTTTGCGAGGTACCGCCACTACCTCACCAGTTAATAGCGCACCCATTAGCCGATCCAGCGCCATATACTCTTCAATTGAGAGTTCCGAGGCATTGTCACAGATTCTACCGACTTCTGCTTCCATTGCTGGTGTCAAAAAACCATCCTGGAGAGCTTGTTCTACAATTTTTTCGATACTCATAACGCTTATCATCATTTATGTTAGCCAAGCAAGGTAGGGACGGTATCAATCCAATTTATTTTTCCTAATTCTCAGCAAAAAAAACAAAAATTATGCACAGACGCGATCAACTCCGCTTCTACTAGTTAACGACCTTAGTTCGCCAAGGTGTTGGATCAACAGATTGTCCGTTGACATACAGACCCCAGTGTAAATGTGGCCCCGTGGCAGCACCTGTTGAACCTACTGCGCCAATTAGTTGACCAGCTTTCACAAAGTCACCTTCTTTAACGTTAATCCGACTCAGGTGCATGAAAATACTAGTTACTCCTTGACCGTGGTCAATGCCAACTACGTTACCGTGTACCCGAAATCCTTGGGATACCCTACCTACCAAAGCAACTCGCCCAGCGGCTGGGGCAATTACTGGTGAACCGGCAGCACCAGCGTAGTCAAGGCCACGATGATAGTAGTCTTTTGCAAATGTACCATTATAGTAGCGTCGTACACCATAGTTTGTACTCATCCGCCCGGCATTTGGCTTTAGGAATACTCCATTCCAATACTTTTGTGGTGTTTGTAACGCCTTAAAAGCTGCCACGCGCTTAAGTTCATATTCTGTGGCATCCACTCCGGCTTTGCCAGGTGGCAAAGTAATGCGTTGTACGGGGAACTTGCGATTAAGCACATTCACAGCTAAGTTTTGTACCTGACCATCTCCTGCAACCCGAAGTGTTCTAGTACCAGCTTTTTCTAGTGGAGTTGTGGGAACAAAAGCCCGATACTGATTGGGCGCAATTTCAAACGCTGGGTATGTATTCTTACCACTAGCTACTGTTGGATTTGTACCATTTTCCGGATTATTTAAATTAATCTGCACCGATAGTGTATCCCCTAATTTAGGATTAGTTGGACTCACCTTTACTTGTAAAGCGTCTACAGGCAATGCCAAGGTGAGAGGGAGAACAGCAAATATTCCCAATAACACATTTATTGCACGGCGATTGGCTGTCAAAGTTTTGACATTAGAACCGAACAACTTTTTGTTTGAACTGCTAGCGCTATTCTCAATAATCATAGAGCTACAAAAAATCCCTTGCTTGTGTTGGAAAATAGACTAGCTTATTACTACTAGTGTTTCCTGTTTGAAGCCGATGTTATTGAAAACCATAAATGTTAGGAAATCCTCCAGTAACTTATGGATTGGAAGGGCGAATTATTTAAACTGTAATTTTAGAGAATTGATTTTAACTCTAATAACCAAGGTATAGGACATTAGCAATCAGCATAAAATTTAACTATATTGATGGCAAAAACGCTCTCGTGACTTGCCATAGGTGTCACTTGTTAAGCAACAAAAAAAACTCGTTGTGGTTACAGCCATTACATAAGAATACTTAAACTAAATCTTGGAATCAACAGGACACTTATTCAACTGGACACTAATATCACACTGTTAGGTTAAAATCGCTATAGGGAAATTACGCAAACTAGGTAAGTAAGTCGGCGAGGAGAAATCAAACTATATTAAATAATGTAAATATCTTCAAATCCGCTCGTAGTGTTCGCAAAGCGTCTCGTAGAGAGCGGCTCCAACCCTGTCTTCTCTACCAGAGGCTATGCCAACGAGTCAGACGCTACGCACAGTCGCTCTAAGCGTTCAGCGTCTCTAAGAGTTGCCATGTCCCAGGCTTTACGCAATGCTTACGAGCGTCACCCGTCCCTTGCGCGTCTTTGTCAGGAGAAGGGTAAGCGCTTTAGCCCCAAAAAACCATAAATATAAATAATGCACAAATTTAGTTTTGCGAGGTCACACTTAAGATTTACTTGATAAATCAACTCTAAATAATGGAATGGGTTGATCAACTTTAGACTGATAGGTTTACTTTTGACTTGAGTTTGCCATCTTCCATGTGAACAATGCGATCGGCAATGTCTAGGATGCGGTTGTCATGAGTAACCATCAAGATGGTACAACGTTGTTCTTTTGCCAGTTTTTGGATGAGATTGACTACATCTCGTCCCGATTGACTATCAAGGGCGGCGGTGGGTTCATCCGCTAGGATTATTTGAGGATGACTGACTAAGGCGCGGGCGATCGCTACTCTTTGTTTTTGTCCCCCAGACAATTTATCAGGATAGTAATGCAAATGATTTCCTAATCCTACCTGTTCTAGCATTTGGGCTGACCTAGCTCGCATCTTTTTTAACCCAAGATATTTGTGCAATTCCAAAGCCATTTTGACGTTTTGGAGTGCCGTTAAGCTACCATGCAAGTTATGTGCTTGGAAAATATAACCGTTATGGCGTCGCGCCTGTACTAGTTCTTCAGCACTAGCACTACAAAGTTCTCGTCCCAACACCCGCAAACTACCAGATTGGGCAGAACGCAACCCACCCACTAAGGTCAGCAAGGTAGTCTTTCCAGAACCAGAGGGTCCGGTCATGATAATAATTTCACCGACGTTAATCTCCAAGTTGATGTTAGATAGAACTTGCTTGCGGAGTGAGCCGTGACCAAAATGCTGGTTGAGATTCTGAATGGAGATGACGGGAAGCATAACAATTTTGGATTTTTGATTTTGGACTTCGGCAACTCTTAGAGACGCTCTTGCGTTCGCTCAGTCGAACGATTTTAGATTCGGGATTGTTAATCTATCCCAATGCCCAATGCCCTATGCCCCATGCCCATTTCTAAAACATATCAGCGGGGTCGGTGGCTTGGAGTTTGCGGGTGGCGATCGCACCGGAAATTGCACACATAATGATAGTCAGCACCAATACCTGCAATGCCCGAATCGCAGTCATATACATGGGCAAATTTGTGGCAGTGCGAGTCAGTTGGTAAAGTGCTAAGGACACTCCTAATCCGGGGAAGAAGCCCAGTGCTGCCAAGATCAAGGACTCTTCAAGCACCACACCTAGCAGGTAATAATTGCGATATCCGATTGCTTTGAAGGTGGCGTATTCCCGAACATGGGCATTTACATCGGTGGAGAGGACTTGATAGACGATAATTACGCCCACCACAAAGCCCATCGATACACCCAAACTGAAAATAAACCCAATTGGGGAATTTGTTCTCCAGAAATTGTTCTCAAATTCAATAAATTCGGCGTGGGTTAATACTCTGACATCATCTCTCAGGTAGGCTTTGAGCATAGCTGCCACTTTTTTCGGGTCATAGCCTGGTTTAAGAAGAATCAAACCTAGACTGACACTGCTGGACTGTCGCCCAGAAAATAGCCGCAAAAAGTTTTGATCGCTGGTGATTAAGTTGCCATCAGAGCCAAAGGAAGCCCCGACTTGGAATAAGCCACTAATGGTAATTGTGCGCCGTTCTATTTCGGTGGTTAGGGTTTTACCTTGGTCAATTTGAGCGATCGCTTTTTGATAATCTCCTCTTGCACCACGGTCGAACAAGACGGTATCCGGCATTTTGATCGCTTGCAATTGCTGGTTAACATCTGGTAAGTCAAAAGCTGGCTTGTCTGGGTTAAAGCCGATAACTAATACCCCCGTTTCACGATGTGTTTGGGGATTCTTCCAGATTGTGTTGTTGAAATACATTGGTTCCGCCGACTTTACCCCTGGTATATCCATTGCTTGGTAAAGTCGCCGACGAGAAAACGTAGACAAGCTTGGCAGGTTACGGGCTTGGGAACTGGTTAAAACAATGTCTGCTTGCAAACTGCGATGTAGTCTGGTATTACTGTCATACAGCGCAGTTTGAAAGCCTAGCTGCATGAACATAAGAAGATCCGCAAAGGCAATGCCTGACAATGCCACTAAAAGACGGCCTTTTTCATGATTCAGTTGTAGCCATCCTAAAGGTGTTCGCCGTCGTAGTTGTTTGATCAATTGCATCATAAGAAGTGGAGAGTGAGGGCGTAAGGAGGCAGGGGAGAGTTAGAACTGGATTCATCCACCTTATGTCTCCATTCCCAATGCCCCATGCCCTTTTCATAGTTCAATTACTGCTTTAACTTGCATATTGGTTAAGGTGGCAGCTTTTCGGCTGGAGGCTTCATCTAATCGGATATGGACTTCCACTACTCTGTTGTCGATATTGCTGACGGGATCTGTGTTAATGACATTCTGCTGTCGCACTTGCAAGCCTTTGCGATCTACGATTCCCTGCAATTTAATCGGGAGGTAATCACCAAATATTCGCACTTGCTGCCCTGAATGCACTTTGCCGATATCGCTTTCGTAGACTTCGGCTATGACATACATCTGGTTGGTTTGTCCGATATCAGCAATGCCATCATTTGAGACTAATTCGCCAGGATAGGTATGGATCTCGAATATCTGTCCATTTTGAGGTGATCGCACCTCAGCTTGTTTCAAATTGGCTTTTGCTAGATTCATCGCTGCTACGGCACGATTGACTTCTGCTTGGACAACTTCTACATCCACTCCTCGGACTTCGGCGATTTCATCAAGTGTTGCTGTGGCTTCTTTGATCTGTTGCTGGCTAGTTGATTGAGTACGATTTAACTGTGCCTGTGCTTCTTGCAGGCTTTTTTGGGCGGTTTCCAAGTTTAAACGCTTGTTATCCCCTTGAGAGGCGGAAATTGCGCCCTGTTGAGATAGTTGCTGATAGCGTTCGTCTTCTGCTTGGGCGTTACGCACTTCGGCTTGTAATCGCTCAATTGTCGCTGCTTGGGTATTAATATCACCTTGGCGTTCTGCTTCTAGGCGGGCGATCGCAGCTTTTTGGGCGGCAATTTCACCGGGTTTGGCACCTGCTCGGATGCGGTTTCGGTTTGCCTGGGCTACTTTCACTTGTTCCTGCGCCTCTTTTAATGCTGCTTGCAAGCGATCGCAGCTGTTCAAAATCGCAATCACCTGTCCTGCTTTTACCCTATCCCCCTCCTTCACTAACAACTTTTCTACCCGACTTCCTTCTGCGGACACCGCAGCAGAGAGTTTTATTACCTTTCCTTGTGGTTCAATCCGTCCTAAAGCTGTTACTGTTTTTAACTGTGGCAATTGTGTTGCTGGCACTTGTGCCTCTGGATTTGCATAATTTTGCCAGCGTTTTACTATATAAAAACTTATTCCGCCAACCAATAAAGATGCAATTATACCTATAGCAACGGATGGACGCAGAATAAACTTAGGGAACGTTCTGTACCCTAGCTTTGAGTTTCGCACCATAGATTACCTCTTAACTAGTGGCGCAGAAAAAACTAAATAGATTAAGTTTTTCTCCTTACCTCTTTGCTAATTTTTAGTTCCTTTGTTAGTTATTGTTGATTTATCAAAACAAATTTCATAAGTCATAATTCAGTATGAATTGGAGTCCGAGTGGCAGATGAATAAACGGTGTTTTTGCACCCCGACTAAATCTTCTCCTTCCCTACAACGTGAATTCGACGAACCTCTCCCTGTCTTGAACTAAAGTTCAAGTCTGTCCCTCTCCGAGTCGGAGAGGGACAAGTTTTGCGTAGTAAAATCAGGGAGAGGTCTTTTGATTTGTGTGACATATTGAACTCACGTTCTACAGGACACTGCGCGAATAAAGACGCGCAAGGGAGGATTTAGTGGTAGTTTTAAACCCCTTGATTCATACACCAGTGCGTACAGAATTCATGGCTTTATTCTGGCGACTGACGTCTTAATTGTTTACTGATAACAAAAAGCCACTCTTCAATATTAAAAGACTTCTGTTCCTGACGAACTACTTTGGTTTTTTGAAAGTACTCAGGTATAGTAAACGGTTTCAAAATTTCGGGTTGTAACAGCGCCAACAATCAACAGGCAAATTCAGTCATAAGGAAATATTTTTTTATGAAAAACAAATAAATTTAAATTCCTAAAAAATATCTTTAAATTTGATGTCTAGATAATTTTTAGTGATATATTTTACTCCGAAAAGTTATTTTCCTGAGTTGTATTTTAAATTAACCAGGTTTCTAACAAACACCTAAGTAGATTGGACTAAATTAGAAATCGCCATGAGCAATTCCTCTGGTGCTACAGGTTTAACGATGTGCTGTTGAAACCCTGCTGTTAGTGCTTGCTGCTGATTGATTTCGCCTGCATAAGCAGTTAGAGCGATCGCTGGAATCTGTTTTCCCCCTACTTCTGCTTCCAGTGTTCGCACCTGTTGCATCAGCATATAGCCGTTCATCTCTGGCATCCCAATATCGCTGAGTAAAATATCTGGCTTTGACTGTGTTAGCGCTTGTAATGCTTCATCTCCTGATGCTACTGCGGTGACGATCGCTCCAAACTGCTCAAGCACAAAGCTGAAAAAGTCGCGGGTATCAGTATTGTCATCCACAATCAGCACTTGTATTCCCATTAGGGGAGAGGAAACAGGAACCTCAGTTGAGGAATCGCTATTCGTGTCATCCTTGATTATTGTCCCGTCCTTGATCAGCGGTAACTTAACTGTGAAGATAGCTCCTTTGTCCTCGCCAAGACTTTCGGCCGAAACAGTTCCACCGTGCATCTCGACCAAGTGACGAGCGATCGCTAGACCTAACCCTAGCCCACCAAATTTTCTAGTTGTGGTACTGTCACCCTGACGGAAATAGTCAAACACATAAGGTACGAAGTCAGGGTGAATGCCCTTACCTGTGTCGCTCACCGTAATCTGCGCTTGAGCGTCGATGCACTCCAATTGCACATTTACTTTTCCTTCAGGCGCTGTAAACTTGACGGCATTAGATAACAGATTCCAGAGGACTTGCTGTAAGCGGGCTGAATCACCCAGAACTTTCCCTATTGGGTCAAGCATCGTCTGAATTTGAATGGTTTTAGCCTCTGCTGCCAAACGCACTGTGTCCATTGCTGCTTCAATGGTAGATGCCAGATTGACTGGGATCATGTTGAGGTTGAGTTTACCTTGGAGGATGCGAGAAACATCTAGTAAGTCTTCAATTAGTTGAGCTTGTAATTTGGCGTTGCGTTCAATAGTTCTCAGTGCTTTTTGAAGCGCTAACTCATCAAATTTACGGCTCTGCAACAGTTTTGCCCAACCAAGAATTGGATTCAGCGGCGATCGCAATTCATGGGAAAGTACCGCCAAAAACTCATCTTTTATCCGGTTAGCAGCTTCTGCTTCCTCCCTAGCTTTTTGCTCGAGTTGCAAAAGGCGATCGCGTTCTTCTTCCGTGCGTTTGCGATCGGTGATATCAGTTAGCATAGCGATCGCACCTAAGAACTCACTCTGTTCATTTAAAATCGCTCTAGCAGAAATCAGTGTCCAGATGTACGAACCATCCTTGCAGCGCAATCGACCTTCTTTAAGATCACTCCCTTCTCGCTTCAGCCATTGCAGTTTCTTTTGGGCTACTATACCATCAGCCTGATCCATAAAATCAAATATGGAACGACCGAGCATTTCTTCTGCCGGATAGCCCAACATCTGTGACAACCGCTGATTTACGTACTCTGTTTGGGTTTCTTGGTCAATCAACCAGATTCCTTCATAAGAGGTATCAACAATTCTGCGATACCTGGCTTCACTCTTCTGTAAAGACTCCTCTGCTTGCTGGCGCGAACGCCGCTCTTTAGCTTCCCGCAATGCCCGTTGCACCGAGGGAACTAACCGCCCTAGCCGTTGCTTCAATACATAATCGGTTGCACCATTCTTCAAGGCTTCGACCGCTAATTCTTCGCCCAGTGCGGCAGAAACAAAAATAAAAGGAACTTCAGGAGTGCGATTTCGGGCAATTTCCAAAGCAGAAATTCCATCAAAAGATGGCAGGGCATAATCGGAAAGAATTAAATCGAAAGTCTCTGATTCCAGAGCAGCTAAGAAATCAGCGCCGGTTTCAACTCGGATCAGTTCGCAATTAATTCCCCCTTCAGTTAGCATTGCTTGGGCTAGCTCTGCATCTAACAGACTGTCTTCCAAAAGCAGGAAACGGAGCACATTCATCATTTCCTCTCCTGTTGACGATAAGGCGCCGGAGGTAGAGCACCAACAGGAGGCTGATTGATCACTGCCCAAAACAGTCCCACACCCTTAATAGAATCGACAAAATCATGGTAATCTACTGGCTTAACAACATAGGCATTAACCCCTAACTCGTAGCATCGAACTAGGTCTGGCTCCTCACGGGAAGAGGTGAGTACGACGACTGGAATCACTCGCATAACTGGGTCAGATTTGAGTTGTGCCAGTACTTCTAGTCCATCGATTTTAGGTAGTTTCAAATCAAGCAGCACTACAACAGGATAGCCTTCCATTCGCAACCGAAACAACCCTCGGCGATAAAGATAATCCAGTGCTTCTTCTCCATCACGTACCACCACCACTTCGTTGGCCAGATGATTTTCCGACAAGGCAGCTAGGATTAATTCTGCATCGTTGGCACTGTCTTCAATCAGCAGAATTCGCTTGAGTTCTTTCATTCACTCTCCTTTGTCAACAACTTAGGTAGTGAGAAATAAAAGGTGGCTCCACTGTCAACTACAGCCTCTGCCCAGACTCGACCGTTATGTCGATGAATAATGCGTTGCACGTTTGCCAATCCAACACCTGTTCCTTCAAATTGTGAGTCGCTATGCAGGCGTTGAAATACTCCGAATAGCTTGTGGACATATTGCATATTAAAGCCTACGCCGTTATCTTGGACAAAAAAGACAACTTCGTTTTCATTGTCACTACTTCCAACAGTAATTTCTGCTGAGTTTCGAGTCTGGGTATATTTTACGGCATTGCCCATCAGGTTGCGAAGCACGAGCCGCAGCATGGAGGGGTCGCCTTGGACTTCTGGCAGTGACTCGATCTGCCAATGAATTATGCGTCCTTGGGTTTCTGTGAGCAAATCGCGTTTTATCTCTTGCACCAGTTGCTCCATATTCAGGTTGATGTAGCGCATTTCGGTGCGCCCCATGCGCGAAAATGTCAGCAACTCATCGATCAGTATTCCTGCCTGTTTTGCAGTTTGGGCGATTATCCCCAAATAGCGCTGACTTATTTCATCTAAGCTTGTTGAGCTATGCCGCTTCTGAAGCAATTCTATAAATCCGGCGATGTGGCGAAGCGGTGCTCGCAAGTCGTGAGAGACTGAATAGGAAAACGATTCCAGTTCTTTGTTGGCGGCTTGGAATTGGAGGGTGCGCTCTTGAATCCGTTGCTCCAGCATTTCGTTCAGTTGTAGTAGGGCAGCTTCGGCAACTTTGCGATCGTGAATGTCGCTGGCGATGCCCACCCACTTGATAATTTCTCCGGCTGCATCTCGAAATGGTAAACCGCGCACAATATGCCAACGATAGCTCCCATCAGAAACTTGACGAAAGCGAATTTCTATTTCGTAGTTTATCGCGTTAGCAACAGCCTGCATCGAAGTTTTTAAGACGCGATCGCGGTCATCGGGGTGAATGGCATAAATCCAGCCATAGCCAGCGGTTTGCTCCATTGTCAGTCCGGTGTAGTCTGACCAGTATTGATTGCAATAGGTAATACCACCAGGGCGATCGCCCATCCAAATAGCCTGTGGCGACACTTCCGTTAAAATTCGGTATCGCTCCTCGCTGTCATGTAGCGCAACTTGTGCCAACTTGCGATCGTGGATATCAACACAAGAGCCGATATAGCCGAAAAACTCCCCTGTTGGTGCCAAGTATGGTACACCAGTATCCAAAACCCAACGGTATTCGCCATCAAAGCGTTTGAGGCGATATTCCATTGTAAATTTTTGTTGGGCATTAAAGGCATTAACGTATGTATCTAAGCAACGCTGAAAATCATCAGGATGAACACCTTCAGCCCACCCATTGCCCATTTCTTGCTCCAGAGTCCGTCCGGTAAAATCTAGCCAGAATTTATTAAAGTAATAACAAAGTTTGTTAGTGCTAGACATCCATAGCAGTACGGGAGCGGTGTCTGCCATCTGGCGAAAGCGGGCTTCACTTTCACGCAACGCTGCTTCTGCCTGATTGCGTTCGCGTAGCGCAGCTTGTTGTTCGCTGATGTCAGTGATCAACGCTGCATAACCTTCAACGGTTCCCTGTTTATTAACCTGGGGAACAAAAATAGCATTAATATAGCGTGTATCACCATCTTTATAAGGCATTTGACTTTCAAAAGTCACCTGCTCTCCTGCAAGTACCTGTTCCACATAGGGACGAACTCCTTCATAGGCGGGTTCACCCACAACTTCCCAAAGATGCTTTCCATAGATATCTGCCGCCGGATGCCCAAACCACTCTTGATATGCTCGATTGTTGAAGCGATAGCGTTGTTCTGAATCTACAAAGGAAATCAGAACTGGCAGCGTATCTGTAATCAGGTGAAGTTGTGTTTCTCGTTGCCGCAGTGCTTCCTGATTGGCCTCTGTTAAGCGATCAAACCTTGCCTCACTTTCCTGGAGGGACTTCAGGCTCGCCTCAGCTTTTTGTTGGGCTGTGCGGCGTGATTCGTTGAGCGAACTGATTAACCCTGCTGTCAGCATGAACACCACCAACGGTACTAATCTGTTCAGATTTGTAATGTTCTGCGGCTCAAGGGGCTTGAAAAAGAAGTAGTTGATTGCCAAAGTAGACAAAACGATTGCAAGTAGCCCTGGCCCTAAGCCACGGTACCAGGTACTCACCATGACCGCAGCAAAAAACAGCGCCGCAGGTGTCGCGGTCAGGTATGGATTAAGCAGCAGAGTTACCGCCAGTGCTAAGGCAACAGATAACAAAGCAATAGCATAGTCCAGCAGTTGTTCCCGGATCAGTGTGTTCTTTTCGCTACCGCCAGCAAATATATTTTGGGGTTCAGATGCCCTCACTTTATGACTCATAACCCTAATCTGCTTCTGGAAAATACTGACTCAGCAGTCTTTTGCCGGGTTCACCCATCTTCGGTAACATTTCTTCTATTAGTTTTATCGCTATCTGTGAAGGCGCTGTATGCCCATTCTCCCAACGATTGACTGTTTTAAAGGAAACTCCTAATCTCACAGCAAACTGTTTCGGAGAAAGATTGAGTTGCTACCGAAGCTCCGGAATTAAATTTAAAATTTCCAGCCGCTTTGTTACAGACATTTCTGTATTTTATCCCCATAGGATAATTAAGATAAGACAGGTGTCCTATTCTTTGTCTCTTACTTAGGGAATATTTTCTCCGTTTTCGTCTCTAACGGAAGCGTATTAGTTCAGAGGATGTTTGAAAAGTTTTTTGCTGTGATTTTAGGCACTTATTGATCCCCCCTAACACAATACGGTTCGGTTAAGCTGCACAGTCCTTAAAGATCCCCCAACCCCTCTTAAAAAGGCTTGCTCATAACCCTCTTTTACCCCCAATTTATCGGGGGTCGCCGCAGGCGGGGGGATCTTAACCGAACCGTATTGTAAAGTCGAGATCAGAGGATGCTTAGAAAGTCTGAGCGCTCTCTTTTGGCGCTCAGACTTTCCGCAAAATTCACATATTCAAGAGAGTTTCAGACTTTTATTTAAACTTTGATTGTAGCAAGATCCCGCAGGAGAACTGAACGGAGTCGAAGCCTAACCGTTCAGGACGAGCTAGGTGTTGACGTTGCGGGTCTTAAACACTTTCATTTACCATAAACCCATATTTTTTGAGTATAATCTTGACTTGACTGCCAGATAAAAACTGGACAAATTCCTTGGCAGCAGAAGTATTTTTACTACTCTTGAGCACAGCCATTGGATAGACAATCGGTGAGTGAGACTTATCGTCAGCAGCGACTACAATTTTTACCTTCTTGGAGATTTTGGCATCAGTGGCATAAACTAAACCCGCTTCGGCATTACCACTTTCTACTGCTGCCAAAACTTGACGCACATTGTTAGCAAAGACCAATTTTGACTTGACCCGATCATAAATTTTCAATTTATTTAAGACTTCCTCCCCATATTGCCCTGCGGGTACACTTCTGGGTTCACCGATCGCAATTTTGTTAATCTTACTATCTGTTAAATTGTAGAAACTACTGATGCCAACAACATCCTGAGCCACAATCAAGACTAGACGGTTATTTGCCAGGTTAGTACGGCTACCTGGTAGCAACAGTCCTTTTTGTTCCAAGGCATCCACTTGCTTTTTGCCAGCAGAAATAAAGACATCCGCTGGCGCACCTTGCTCAATCTGTTGCTGCAAGGCACCAGAAGCCCCAAAGTTATAACTAATATTGATATTTGATTTACTTTGTTGGTACAAAGGTTTAATTTCTTCCAGCGCATCTTTTAAGCTGGCAGCTGCTGACACGAGTATGTTGGTGTTTGACTGTGCTATTACAGGAGAAGGAGTAACCAATGGTAAACCAATCGCTAGCAGTAAGCCAGCAAATGCTATACCCAGAAAGCCAAAAATTTGTCTTCTTTTCATAGAAAAGGTGCTTGAGAGGTTTTTTTACTAAAATTGATGCTACGTAGAATCGTAACAATAATACCAAGATTTTCCCAACTATATCGGTAAAATTATGCCTAGAAAAGAACAAGGGTGGGTCACATTCCAAACCTCAGAAGAGGAGCGAAAGATTTTGGAAGAGTTTTGTGGCCAGTCTCAGCGAACCAAGACCGAGATTCTTCGAGAACTGGTACGTGGTCTTAATCAACACTCTTCACCATCAAATTTGCTACCAACCATAAACACAGAAGAGGAAGATATCTACACTCAACAGCCTGAGATAGAAACTAGTATTCAAAAGAAACCACTCAAAGTTAGCTCCCGCAACATTCTGAAGGGTGTTGTTAAGCGAGTTGTCAGCGGAGCTGTTAATAGTGAGGTGACGCTGGAGATTATTCACAAAGTTGAGTTAACTTCGATTATCACCAGAGTCTCGGTAGAAGAGTTGGATTTGTTTGAGGGGAAAGAGGCTTATGCCGTTATTAAGTCCAACGATATAGTTATTGCCAGGGAATAGGCTGTTGTAGCGAGAATGATTTGAGACATTACCTTGTTAAGAATCTCTGACTCGAGTAGCACTAAGTTATGACACAGCCCTTGCCCTGACGGGTTAAGAGTCTTAAAACTCTTAACCCGTCCTGGAAGGTTCCGCCTCCTCTTTCTTGACAAGAGGCAGCAACCCTCTCGGAATACATTAAGAGTCTTAAGACTTTTAACGAGGCAACACAAGCCTTTGGGTTTTTCTTAGTGCCATTCGCTTCGGAGTCAATTTCACAATCTTGATTTCGGTGTCGGCTCAATACCTAGATGATATTTTATTCACTCACCACCGTGGCTGTACCCTTTGGTGGTGTGTCGAGAATTGCCAAAATTTTAGGAATCAGCCCGCTCATATCTGCTAATCGATTCGATGGTGCTTGCAACACCAAAACAGCTAAATATAGAACTGCCAAATTTTGCTGAAACGGTAGATTCCGATCCACCGTAATAAACACATCAAATTCAATTTCGGCTAAACGCAAGAGTTCTCGATCTTTGATGCCAGCCCAACCCATCTATGGCACCGTTTTTACAATATGCCCAGACAACTGCCTTGCCAGTTTTCGGTCAATACACTCGTCAATCAAAATATTCACAACTATGCAACCAGCTTCAGGATCTGCGCTTGTGCGGCTTCCAGAAAAGCAATCAACTGTTCTCGTTTCACTGTGGGAAATCCGTCTAGAAAATCATCAATGGAATCTCCCGCCTTCAAATAATCCAGCAGGGTTTGCACAGGTACTCGCGTTCCTGCGAAGACTGGCGTACCACTCATCACATCTGGCGATGCGGTAATGATTGCTGACTGACTCATTATCCCCCTTATAAAAGCATTGCAAGTCGGCTATCTCATTCTAATAACTGCCCTGACTCAAGCAGTAGTCACAGCGTTCGCTCTCCCTCGATGCGCCTGTTGTGCAAGGTTTACAGCCATTTTACCAACCTCTTGCACCTATTTTTCTACACACATAGGTCATTCCCATTCCACTAGCAGATTGTGACTTAAAGGTTATTTCTTCGGGTGTCTCATCTTGTCCTAATAGTTGCCCTGACTCGCTGTAAGTTTCCATATTAGTCATTGTTAATCGAGAGTCCCCACATGCAGCATAAAAAGTTATTTTAAAAATTTTGCTTGCATGATGTGTTATTAACTTAAATTCAGTTCCTTCAATTTCTTGTGTATCAAGCAGGATGGGTTCACCTGCTTTGTTAGTACCCAAATATCTATATCTTTCAGCCTGTTGTGCATTTGCACTTCCAGATATTAAAATTCCAGTGATTATAATGAATGCTGTAATTTTATTGAGGAACATATATTTTTTGGGTTGTTTAGCTGTTTTTAGCTTGACCCTAATATTTTTTTAAATCCTCGGTGATTACATCAAAAATTGTATAAAGACTCGGTGAACTGTTTTATTTTGCAAAGAAATAATCAAACGCGAAATCCTAATTTTTTCGTTGTTTTTTAACCTTCGTTGCGATCAAGAGTAATTGCTTCACTACGCTTAGTGCCATTCGAGCCAGAGACTCTTAAGCAGGTTTTAAAGGGGTTTTGGCTTAAGTTGACACTAATGAAGATTGCTGTGCCCCTACCAACCTATTTGTATCATTATTAAAGTGAAACGATATTAACCCTAGCGTATTGGGTTAAGTTTTGTCGTACTCTATTTGTCCATAGTCAAGTTTAATAATTCGGTTTGCTAAATGAAAATAGCGATCATCGTGGCTAATCACCAGGACTGTTTTGCCCCGCGATCGCAGTTCTGGTAGTAGTTGAGTGTAGAATATTTCCTTGAATACTGGATCTTGATCAGCTGCCCACTCATCAAATAGATAAATTGGTCGATCTTCCAAGTACGCCGTGAGCAAAGCTAGTCGTTTGCGTTGTCCTTGAGAAAGAGCAGTTGTAGAAAGTTGCCCATTTTCAACTTTCACTTTCTGATCTAGTTGCAGTTCTTTTAAATATTTTGTGGCTTGAGTATCCAAATTAGAATTTTTTAATCCTAAAAGTTCTTCAAATAAATAAAAATCTGAAAATACCACGGAAAAATGCTGGCGATACCATTCTCGGTTATGTTCGTTAATTAACTCATTATCAAACAAAATTTCGCCGTTTTCAGGGATGTAAAGTCCGGTAATTAGTTTCGCTAATGTAGATTTTCCGCTACCATTACCGCCGACAATAAAAACTAATTCTTGAGGATAGAGTGTCAGGTCGATGGGGCCAAAGATAAAACTATTGTCTTCTTGATCTGTGTAGTAAGTGTGGGTAACACTTTTAAATTTCAAGCTGTGCCAATCAAATTTAAGGGCAGGTGGAACAGTCGATATTTCAGTTCGACTAGCTAGAGATAAACCCAGTGACTCGATTTTTTGCAAGGCAATGCTGGCTTTGCTTAATAGGGGAAATTTGCTGATGATGTTATCCATTGGTAACACCAAATAAGTCAAAATCAAAATGTAGGCAGAGAGAGTTTGGGGATTGATGGTAAGTAGATTAGGCAGCGCGAACAGTACAAAACCGAGGGCAAAAAAGAATACTAGTTGACCCCAGCTTGAAGTTGTGGCAAAAAGGGTTAGACCGTTAACGTTGTGATCACGGAACTCGTTAGCAGTTGATTGCAGTTTTTCTTCTAAAAAGTCTTGACGCCGACTGTAATTCAGCTTGAGTTCCTTGACTCCTTCGGTAATGGTGCGAAAATGTTTAAATAGGTGATCTTCATCTTCACGAGCCAGGGCCAGCAATTTCCCTCCTCTATTGAGTAGCCACTGACAACTAGCGATCGCTACTACTGAAATTCCACAAACCATCAGCAGTACTAACCAAGAGAGCCAGGTTATATATGCTATACCACCCAGGACGATCGCTAGATTAATAAAGATAAAAGGCATCTGATAAACAGCATTAGCAACCGCCTGAATATCTTCTGTTAGAGTTGCCAATAATCGAGAATTCCCTAAGCGTTCCAGATGACTCAACTCGGAAGCGAGAATTTTACGACTCAAACGCATCCGTAATTGCAAAACTGCATTCTGAGAAAGGCGAATCAGCATCACTTGAGAAATGATACTGGTAATCAGGGCAACCATTGCCAGCCCCGCAAAACCCCAAATTATGGATGTGAGGCGGGAAGTGGAGCTGCTACTTGCAGCACGGCTAATTAGGGCAATCAAGCCAGCACTACTACCACCACTCAGGAATCCCGTAGCGATCGCGATCGCTACCATCCCCCACGAAGAACGCAAAAGAAAATAAATTAAATTCATGATAGATGCCTATGCCCCATGCCCTATTTTCAAGATAGTTGTTTGCAGACCAATTTAAGTTGCGCTTCTAGGGTAAGTTTTCTATCTTACAGTTAAAAATTTCTGGAATATCACGGTAAGCTAGTTGGAATTACAGCTGATTATGTCAATAAATTGTCAAGTTAGCTGCTCAGTTTTCCGGGGTGAAATTTGCGATGACTGTGAATATGAAGTCTTTGGATAAACAAATTCATGTAGCGGCCGATTCAAAAACCGCTGCTGTCACTCAAGGAACCCGCTACGTTCCTTCGCACCATCGACGCATCCTCTGTATCTTTCCCAAGTACAGCCGTTCCTTTGGTACTTTTCATCACGCCTACCCACTCATGGGTAATGTCCGGGCTTTTATGCCACCCCAAGGTATTTTAATTGTGGCTGCCTACTTACCTAAAAAATGGGAAGTGCGGTTTATTGATGAGAATGTCAAATCAGCAACTAGGGCTGATTACCAATGGGCTGATGTGGTGATTGTGAGTGGAATGCATATCCAAAAACCACAGATTAATCAAATTAATGAACTTGCTCATCGAGCCGGCAAAATTACAGTTGTGGGTGGCCCCTCGGTATCTGGTTGCCCAGAATATTATCCGGAATTTGACATTTTAAATTTGGGTGAATTGGGAGATGGAAGCGATCGCATGATCGAATATCTCGACCAAAATCTGGAACGTCCTCAAGCGCAAATTCGCTTTGAAAGCAAGGAACGTTTGCCCCTAACAGAGTTTCCCACTCCAGCTTATCATTTGCTGAATATCAATGATTATTTCCTGGCAAATGTCCAGTTTTCCAGTGGTTGCCCTTATCGCTGCGAGTTTTGTGATATTCCAGAACTCTATGGCAATAGCCCCCGGATGAAAACACCAGAGCAAGTAGTCGCGGAGTTAGATGCAATGCGGCGATCGGGCAATCTGGGAGCAGTGTATTTTGTTGATGATAACTTTGTTGGCGATCGCCGCGCCGCCATGAAGTTAATTCCTCATCTGATTGACTGGCAAAAGCGCAATGGCTACCCCATCCAGTTTGCCTGTGAAGCAACGCTCAACCTAGCTCAAAGTCCAAAACTGCTGGAGATGATGCGCGAAGCCTATTTCTGCACAATCTTTTGTGGGATTGAAACACCGGAACCACAGGCTCTCCATGCTATTTCCAAAGACCAAAATCTGAGTATACCGATTTTAAAAGCGATTCAGATTTTAAATAGCTATGGCATGGAAGTAGTATCAGGAATCATCATTGGGTTAGATACAGATACACCAGAAACAGCAGACCGAATTATCGAATTTATTCGGGCATCCCAAATTCCGATGTTGACAATTAACCTACTTCATGCGCTACCTAGAACTCCTTTATGGCGGAGGTTAGAAGCAGAAGGACGACTTGTCTATGATGAAAGCCGCGAATCAAATGTGGAATTTTTGATGCCCTACGAGCAAGTTATTGAGATGTGGCGGCGCTGCATCACAACTGCTTATGAGCCGGAATTTTTATATCAGCGGTTCGCCTACAACATGGAACACACCTATCCAAACCGCATCGAAGTACCCAACAGCCCAGCTCGCGCTTCTGGAGCTAATATCCGCAAAGGTTTAACTTATTTAAGCAATATTTTGTTGCGAATAGGCGTATTTAGTAACTATCGTCAGACTTTCTGGAAAATGGCCAAGCCAGCATTGAAAGCAGGTAATATTGAAAACTTGATTCACGTTGGACTTGTCGGACACCATTTGATTAAGTTTGCTCAAGATTGCGCCAAAAACGAAGAATCGGCTTCCTTCTATTCTCAAAAAATCCTTACCAAAGTTCGTAGCTAACTGTTGCTTTATCAAATTCAAGTTCATCTATGACCACAAAGCCTTGGGATGCTCAACTTGCTTACTGGCTAGTTCGACCTCTAAAAGACAGTTGGGTGAACCCCAATCATCTCACCACAGTGCGACTTATGACAGGGTTGGCGGCTGCTGTAGCGATTGCGGTTGGCGATGCTATCTCGGCTAACATTGGGGCATGGCTATTTGCTTTATCCAACTTTTTAGATCACACGGACGGTGAATTAGCTCGTTTGAGTGGGAAAAGCAGCAAATGGGGACATCAGTATGACCTCGCTAGTGACGCCATCATCCACATTCTTTTGTTTGTATGTATTGGATATGGTCTTAGGGAGGGAAAATTTGGTTGGTGGGCGTTGCTTATGGGGATATTATCTGGCGTGTCTGTTGCTTGCATCTTTCATTTGCGAAACCAAATGGAACAGCGTTTAGGTAAAGACGCCAGCCGTCAACCAAATTTCGCTGGGTTTGACATTGAAGACGTGCTGTATTTGTTTCCGATAGTTACCTTACTGGATGGACTAGAGCCGTTACTAATGGCAGCTACAATTGGGGCCCCAACCTTTGCTGTATGGGTAATTTGGCAATTTTGGGCACTCCCGCAGTCTGAATCAAACTAGGATAACGGAGCATTGCAATACGGTTCGGATAAGACTCGATCCCCCCAACCCATGCCACTTGCTCCACTGCGAGGCGCTATTCCAGACACCTTATTATTCTGAGGATTTCTTATTTTCCTCTGCTTATACCATTTCTTTGTGAGGCTGCGCCAAATTTTCTTGGCTTCTTATTTCTTTCTTTGTGTCCTTCTCTACGAGACGCTACGCGAATGCTTGCTTTGCGGTAGCCTGCGGCAAGCCGCTCCGCGTCTACGTTCCTCATGTAGTTTGGCGCATCTTCATACAGAATTGGTATTAGAGTGATGGAAGAGCGATAACTTGGCAAAGGTATTGCTTAAGCCCCGTTTATTCTTTGCAAACCAGTGTAAACATTGAACCGTTCTCCGCGCAGGAATCCAATTAAGGTAATCCCGAATTCCTTGGCGACAGACACCGCCAAACTACTAGGAGCAGAAACAGAACAGACAATTGGAACTCCAGCAGTTGTAGACTTTTGCAAAATCTCAAAACTAGAGCGTCCGCTGACCAGGACAATACAATTATTTAAAGGCAACTCGTCACTGAGCAAAGCTGTACCAATCAATTTATCTAAAGCATTGTGTCGCCCAACATCCTCCCGCAGGTTTAACAGTTGTCCTTGAGCATTGAAGGTAGCCGCAGCGTGCAAACCCCCTGTAGCAGTGAAGATACCTTGAGCAGCCCGGAGCTTATCAGGTAGGCTGTAGATGATCTCAGGTGTTACCGTTGGGCCAGAAGGAATCACTGGACATCCTCGCAGACGCAAAGCCTCAAGGCTAGCTTTACCACACACTCCACAGGCGCTACTAGTGTAGAAATGACGCTCCAAAGGCTGTAAGTCTGGAATCAACCCATCGCGGAGTTCTACATTTACGATGTTATGGCGTTGCTCACCATCTACTAATTCATCTACGCAGTAGCTGATGCGTCGGATATCTTCCCTGCGGCTAACGACTCCTTCACTGTAAAGAAAACCAGCAGCTAGTTCAAAATCTGCCCCTGGTGTCCGCATAGTTACAGCTACCGTCTTCTGGAGAGGAACAAGGCGAATTTCTAAAGGTTCCTCTGTGGTGAGTTGGTCTAAACGAGGCCGTATTTGACCTTTTTCTACCACCCAGACAGTGGCTTTGGTTTTGCTTTTAATTAGCGTCCTCATATTTGTGATCCTTGGTGAATTGAAATTTTGATACTAATCTGGAAACAGAGTAATGCTATTTGTATATCAGATGTCAGGTTGATGCTCACTAACTAGTTTGTGCGATTGAGCTAGATCGGCTAGGTTTCTGTTTAGGAAGTAAAATGAACCTAAAATTTTTGGCTTTCCGCAAAATTTTATTTGCAATAGTCTTTGTGATTTCCCTTGGTTTTGCAGGATACTTAGTGGGTAATAACATTAGTCAGAGCCTAATTGGAAAATCTCTTGCTAAACAAGTCATGTCTACCTCCACCGTAGGAAAAAGTTCTCAACTACAGAAGCTTTTAAATGAGATAATTGTAGAACAGAAAATACCTGGTGCAGTAATGTATATTACTACACCTAAAGGTTCTTGGCTGGGAGCATCTGGTGTCAGTAATTTGTCAACTAAAACCAGGATGAAACCCACAGATGGCTTTTCTATTGCCAGTATGAGTAAAACTTTTGTGGCGGTGGTTGTGCTGAAGTTAGTGGAACAAGGGAAGATAGAATTAGATCGGCCGATCGCTACCTATCTCCCAAGAGACATCAGTCCTCATATTGTCAACAGCGATAAAATTACAGTTCGTCAACTGCTCAACCACACCAGTGGTGTTGCTGAATACCTAGAAACAAAAGAGTTTATTCAAGCTACTGCGAAAAGAAGTCGCTCACAGCCTTGGACAGCCAGAGAAGCTATTCGGTATATGTACCAAGAACAACCGCGTGCAAATCCCGGAGAAAAATTTATTTATACTGATTGCAACTACATTCTTTTAGAACTGATTGTGGAAAATATAACTAGGGGAACTCTGGCACAAGCAATCCGCAGTCAGATTTTAAAACCATTAGGATTAAAACATACCTTCACGGAATTGCGCGAACCGACAATTGGGGAAGTAGCTACAGGTTATGGCGATCGCAATCACGATGGTAAGCTAGATAGCTACGCCGAAGTCAATGATGGCAATGGTTTGGGAGATGGTGGATTGGTTTCAACAGCAGAGGATTTAGCCAAGTTCGCCAAAGCGTTATTTGCCAAAAAAACCTTACTTTCCTCCAAGATGATCAAAGAAATGCTGAAATTTAAAGATAATGGCGAAGGCTATAGTTATGGGTTGGGTGTAGAACGGTTCTCATCTCCTTTGGCAAAAGCAATTGGGCATAGTGGTACAGCCTATGGCTTCATAACATTGCTGGCATATCTCCCCAATCAAAATACCACTATAATAGTGCTGCTAAACGATCAGAATGTTGATATTAAATCAATAGCTAGGACAGGTCTAGAGGTTGTCGAGAATAAATGATCGTAATTTGTAATTATGCTTGTAAAGCTGGCATTATAAATTTTTTCGGACAATGTTCAGTTCTGGCAATTTGGCTGCTAGGCGTTCAGCGCGTTGTCGTTCTTGTTCAGCGATTTCTTCAAATGGAGGAATTAGATTTCCTTCCACAGTTATACATTTACGATGTTGTAGGACTACTCACCATTAACTGAGTCATGCACACAGTAACTGATGCGTCGGATATCTTTCCTACGGCTAATGACTTCTTGACTCTAAAGGAAACCAGCAGCTAGTTCAAAATCTGCCCTTGGTGTCTGCATAGTTACAGCTACCGTCTTCTGGAGAAGAACAAGGCCAATTTCTAAAGGTTCTTCACTGGTGAATTGGTCTAAACGAGGCCGTATTTAACTAGGACTTACGCACTGTACAAATTAAATCATGGTATACATTTACCATGCATAGGTAACAGCTTACTGTTGAGACGGTGCTAACCCACTACTGCCATCCAGAAATAGTCAGCGCCGAATGCCAGACTTTTAAAATTCTGCTACTTAAATGCTACTTAAAACGGTAGCCTAGAAGAATCACTTTTCTCACTCCACAGGGGCGCATCATGTTGCCGAAACCCAAGAAATATTGGACACCTCAGCACTGGGCAAGTTGGAAGCCTTTTGGCATTGGCGAACAGTACCCCAATAACTATTGGGAGGTCTTTCGGGCAATCTGGCTGTCTCGTGACAAACTACCCTATGCGTGGAATATTCTTGATAAAGGTGTTTGTGATGGTTGCGCTCTCGGAACAACCGGGATGAAAGATTGGACTTTAGATGGTATCCATCTGTGCAATGTTCGGTTGCGGCTGTTGCGGATGAATACTATGCCAGCTTTTGACCCTGTACTATTGGAGGATGTCTCGCAGTTACAAAAGCAAAAAAGTGCCCAATTACGAGACTTGGGACGGCTTCCTTACCCGATGATCCGTCAACGAGGTGAAAAAGGCTTTCGCCGTGTAAACTGGGATGAAGCTTTAGGGGTAATTAGCGATCGCATCCGCGCTACTACACCAGAGCGCCTCAGTTTCTATATTACCAGTCGCGGTACTGTCAACGAAACTTATTATGCCACCCAAAAAGCTGTGCGGGCAATGGGAAGCAATAATGTTGATAACGCTGCCCGCATTTGCCATTCTCCTAGCACGGCGGGACTGAAAGCTGCTCTGGGTGCCGGGGCTACCACCTGTTCTTATAAAGACTGGATTGGTACTGATTTATTAGTCTTCATTGGCTCCAACGTTGCCAATAATCAGCCTGTTACCGTCAAATATCTCCATAACGCCAAGAAAGCTGGCACAAAAATTGTAGTCATTAACACTTACCGTGAGCCAGGAATGGAGCGCTACTGGGTGCCCTCAATTGTGGAAAGTGCCCTTTTCGGTACAAAGTTTGCCGAAGACTTCTTCTTAATCAACATGGGCGGGGATATCGCATTTTTAAATGGCACAATTAAACATATAATTGCTAACAACTGGGTAGACCAGTCATTTATTGATTTGTACACAGATGGCTTTGCCGAACTCAAGGCATCGTTAGAAAGCCAATCTTGGGAAGAATTAGAGCGGCTTTCTGGCACATCCCGCGAGGAAATGTACGCCTTTGCCAAAATGGTCAAAGAAGCGAATAAAGCCGTATTTGTTTGGAGTATGGGCATTACCCAGCATGAATGCGGTGAAGATAATGTGCGAAGTATCATCAACTTAGCTCTCACCAAAGGTTTTGTCGGTCGGGAAGGCTGCGGTTTAATGCCAATTCGCGGTCACTCTGGGGTACAGGGTGGTGCAGAGATGGGATGTTACGCGACAGTATTTCCTGGTGGTAAACCTATCACCGCAGAAAATGCTGCCCAGTTGAGTCAACATTGGGGCTTTGAAGTGCTAGCAAGTAAAGGTTTAATTGCTCCAGAAATGATTAACGCCGCACATCAGGGGCAATTAGATGTGTTGTTCTCTGTGGGAGGAAATTTCCTAGAAGTGCTGCCAGAACCGGATTATGTGGAAGCGGCGCTCAAACAAATACCGTTGCGGGTACATATGGATATTGTTCTCTCCAGCCAAATGTTGGTGGAACCTGCTGATACTGTGGTGCTTTTACCTGCGACGACTCGCTACGAAATCCCAGGAGGAGTCACAGAAACTAACACCGAACGCCGGGTAATTTTCAGTCCAGAAATTCCGGGGCCGCGCATTGGGGAAACGCGTCCAGAGTGGGAAGTGTTTTTAGAATTGGCAAGGCGCGTGCAACCAGATTTAGCAGATAAGCTGGCTTTTGCTGACACAGCTGCTATCCGTCAAGAAATTGCTCAAGTCGTCCCACTATATGCCGGTATTCAACATTTACAGCAGGCTGGTGACCAGTTTCAGTATGGCGGGTCACATTTGTGCTTTGGTTGGAATTTCCCGACAGCGGATGGTAAGGCACACTTTGGGGTATTATTGCCACGCCAAAGAGAATTACCAGAAGGTTATTTCCTAGTAGCAACGCGCCGAGGCAAACAATTTAATAGTATGGTGCAGGAACGCAAAGATGCAATTACTGGGGCAATGCGAGAGGCGGTGCTAATGAATGCTACTGATGCGACACAGTTGGGTTTAAGAGATAGCGATCGCGTCATTCTTAAGAATGAGTTAGGCGAGTTGTTCTGTCAAGTCTATATTGCGCCAATTCAGTCAGGAAACTTGCAAGTACATTGGCCAGAAGGAAATGTGCTACTAGATAAAAGTAAGCGATCGCTTGAAGGTGTGCCTGATTATAATGCGATCGTGCGCTTGGAAAAAATCTAAATCAAGTGTCATTTTCTCCGTTTTAACACTCCCAACAGCATATCCACTAAACAAAACCTAGTTATTGATAAAGTGGATTCTATCTTATCAAAGAAAAACAGAGGCACGCTTAATTATATAGCGGTTCTCAATTGCATGGAATACAGACCTAACAAGAACAGCCCCTTCCCTACAAGGGAAGGGGAGTAAGATTCCAAACCTCTCTCCTTTTAGGAGAGAGGTTTGGAGAAAGGTCAGAATGTATTGCATACAAACGAAAAGCGCTATAGTTTAGCCATATTAACTTGCATGAAGACTACCACAAAGATGAGCATCTCTGCGGTAGTTCTAAGTTAACAACTATTAAAGTAAAGCAAAAATAGCCAGGTCTAGCTTAATTTGCTACTTTCAGTTATCCCCAATTCTAGAAAGCTATTGAGAGTTCTTGGATTTGACTAACCCATTTCTTGCACCACAGTCAGCATGAAATTAATCCGCTCCTCAAACTGTATATTTTTGATCAATGCAACAAATTCGTCCGTTTCAGCAGGTGGTTGATAGTCAGACGGCACTGGAATGATGGTTCCATTCTCCATTCCTTGTGCCAGCAGCAACCAAACGTCTAATCTGGAATTGGCACTTAGAGCATTATAGGCTTGGCTAATATTATTAGCTGCACCATTAATAATGTCGCGTTGTGCTTGCAGTTGCTCTTCATGAGACCAGTCCAGGAATTGGTCAAACACCGCTTTAGCAGGAACTTCTATCCTTTCAGGGGGTGCCGGCTGTAGCTGCTCTTTAAGATCGAGGTAACCGAACCAAAGTAAGCCTAGCTGAGTATCTACATCAAAGTGTTTAAAACTTTCTAAAGCCGGTTTTGTTGCTTCATCAGCTGTGTAAGTCATAAAAAACTCCAATTAAGTTAAGGGTATTCTGATTTCTTCAGTTACTGAAATAAGAAAATTTGCTTTCAGTAGCTTCATATAACTTAACAAACAAATAGAGATGGATAACTCTACTTAGGGTAAGAGTTGGACTCACTACATAAGACAGAGATAGATAATTTAAGTTGCTACTTACAAAAATGCCTGCTTCGATGTATGGGAAAGCAAAGATAAAAGTTAAAACTTTAAGTAACGTTTGTGACTGTAAAGGTTTTGATTATATCGAGACATTATCCGCTTCTCTCCAAATAAACAAAAGTTCTACTCTAGTAATTGTCTTGCTGGTCAAGGACTTGAGTATCAGAGGCTGTTTGAAAAGTCCTCTTGTCGGTAGCAAAACGTTTTAGATCCCTCTAAATCCCCCTTCAAAAGGGGGACTTTGATTCCGGTTCCCCCCTTCAAAAGGGGAGCCAGCGCGGTCTTGGGGGTTTCCCCCATGAGCGACTGGCGTGGGTTAGGGGGGATCTAGAAGTGCCTAAAGTCACAGCGAAACACTTTTCAAACAACCTTTCAGCCTCAACCTTCCCAATATTTTGGAGAGCCTGTTTAGCTTTAAAGCTGACACTCGGTGTCAGCAACTCTTGCCTTGGGCGCAGTAGTTCAAATAAAAATCCCTGCCACAGTGGACAGGGATAGTAATTTTTAGCTAAGGCTTGTCTGCTAGCTAACAAAATCTTTGTGGGCAGCGACAAGCATCTGAGCCTGCCTTAAAACGTTTCCGAATAAATAAAAAGGAATCTGCCAAGCTGCAACGGTAACTTCTTTGACTATATCCTGTACACTAATTGCGATTAATTCATGCTCTGGCGGCTCTCCCTCAATTGTACCAGACCAAGTAAAAGCTAATAAGAAATCATCGTCTCCAGGCAAGGATGCAATCAAGCATTCTTCTGGTGTTGGCTGGCAAATAATTCCATAATCATTTGCAAGTTCTACTAGTCTTTGAAATTTGTTTACGTTCGTCATCTTTCTTTGGGATGTAATTTAATCTCAGTTTTAGAAGAAATCAAATTTTTATCTCCATAACTCAAGTGAGTTGCTATATAGCAGAAATTACGAATTATTAATGATTCGGTCAGAGTTATGAGTTGTTGGAGTTAAATCAGGCTTAAGTCCAAAATCTTACCGCGATCGCCTGCTTGTATCAGCAACAATTGTTACTGTTTTAAAAAAAGCTAGATTACCTACTTTTTCGGTTGACCGTATTTACATGTACCTCCCTTCGTTACAATTTCAATATTGATACCCTAATCTCACCCAGGCTGACAGAGTGCATTAAGAATTGCGTAGACGCCTAGCGGCTTGTCGTCAGACATCGCTTTTGGGAGAACAGCTGTAAACCGAAGTAGAAAAACATGCTCGTCAACATTAGATTGTTGGATCACTTTGGCATAGATATGTTCTTCTTCTGTAGCCAGTCCTGTTTCAATTAATAACTTGAGTTTGAGATTACTCAAGAGGTCTAAATAGTGTGACAATCGCAATTGCGCCCCTTTTTATGAGAGGCTAATCAATGCTCATAAAAATACTGTTCCCACGACATGTTTTCCCTGCAAAATACTATCTTCCACAGGTACTTCTTGATTGAGAATGACGATTTTTTCATCATCTTGAGGCAAGAATAAATTATATTGACCACTAATGCCACGAATTTCACAAATTGTCACAGGGTGTTTCATTCAATACGGTTCTATTTCTAGTTGTCCAGCAATTTGGAGGTCAATATTGGCATCTTTCCAGGTATTTTCGGAAATTCAAATCTGTCCTCCCACTGTATAAGACTCAATTCGGGCAGCCAAATTAACATGACTGCCAATAACTGTATATTGAGCGCGTTTTTGAGAACCAACATTTGCCGCTACCGCCTCGCCTGTATTAATTCAAATTCCCATTTCGAGGATTAGGAAATTCATTTGCTGATGAAAGTTTGTTGACTTGCAGCATTGCCAATTGCATGGCAACAGCACAGGCGATCGCTCGTGGAGAATCATCTTTGCGACTAATTGGCACACCAAATATCACAAAAATGCCATAAGCCATAAACTCATTAATTGTGCCTTTCTACTGGTTAATCACATCCTTGATTGCTCTCAGATAAAGATTCAAAATCTTTACTACTTCCTCAGGTGGTAATTGTTCGGAAATAGCTGAGAATCTTCTTAAATCAGACACGAGAACCGTAACTTTTCTGCGTTCTCCCCCCAGCTTTAACCCAGAAGGAGTTTCCAGGATATTGGCGACAACTTCATCAGTCAGATAGCGACCGAGGGTTTTTCGCATCTCGGTAGCACTTTGGGCAATATACTGAGTGAGTGCGATCGCAGAACCTGCGAATGCCAACAAAATATAGAGATGCTTTACTCCATTTCATATTGATAATGCCTGGGTTCTAGATTAGTCAGGTGAATAAATTAAGTATTCCCAAAAGCAAAATCAGATTTTCCACTCAATTACGAACTATTGGGCATGGAGCATCGGTCAATAATCAATAATCCTTCTCCCCCTGCCCCCCTGCCCCTTTTGGTCACAATATGGCAATATATAAAGTTGTAGCTGACCGCCTACGTAGAGGTTTAACGTGGATACCATTGCAATTCCTGCTCTAAATCGGCCAGTGGATGCCACGGTAGAAATTCCCGGTTCTAAAAGTCTTACCAATCGGGCGTTGCTTGTCGCTGCTTTGGCGCAAGGTGACTCCATTTTAGAAAATGCCTTATTTAGTGAAGACAGCGAGTATTTTGCCAAATGCGTAGAGCAATTGGGCATTCCCATTACTTTGAATCCTCATCTGGCACAAATCCAAGTCGCGGGAAGAGGAGGGGACATTCCTGCTAAACAAGCAGATTTATTTGTGGGTTTGGCAGGCACAGCAGCACGTTTTATCTCGGCGCTGGTGGCATTGGGTAACGGCGAATATCGCCTAGATGGCGTTCCTCGGATGCGAGAACGACCAATGGGTGACATGCTGACGGTGCTGCAAACGGGTGGAGCAACCGTTAACTTTGAGGGAAACTCCGGGTTTATGCCCTACACCGTGTATAGCCAGGGATTCGCTGGCGGGAATTTTCGCTTGAAAGCCAACCAAACAAGTCAGCAACTTTCGGCGTTGCTGATGATTGCGCCTTATGCTCAACAAGATACGAGCATTGAGGTTGAGGGTACACTGGTTTCTCAGTCTTACGTCAAAATGACCTGTAGCCTAATGGCAGATTTTGGCGTAGAGGTGATTCAAATCGGCGAGAATCAATTTCAGATTAAAGCAGGTCAGCGTTACCAAGCTCGACATTATACAGTAGAACCGGATGCGTCAAATGCTTCTTACTTTTTTGCCGCTGCCGCCGTCACGGGTGGACGGGTGCGCGTCAAACATTTGACTAAACAATCCTGTCAGGGTGATATTCTGTGGCTGGATGTTTTAGAACAGATGGGTTGCCAAATTAATCACTCCGATGATTACACTGAGGTGACAGGGCCAAAGCAATTGCAAGGCATCGACATTGATATGAATGATATATCAGATTTGGTGCAAACATTAGGAGCGATCGCGCCTTTTGCCAGTTCACCTGTTACCATCCGCAATGTGGAACATATTCGATATAAAGAAACCGATCGAATTCGAGCTGTGGTTACAGAGTTGCGTCGGCTAGGAGTTGAGGTTGAAGAATTTGCAGATAGACTGAAAATTGAGCCTGGCCCGATTACCCCAGCGGCGATTGAAACCTATCACGATCATCGAATGGCGATGGCTTTTGCTGTCACTGGCTTGAAGGTTCCAGGAATTGTAATTAAAGATCCTGGCTGTACAGCGAAGACTTTTCCAGATTATTTTACCCGATTCTTCCAAATGTTAGAACAATAAGAGATTGACTAGTATTCTCGTAGGGTGTGTTAGAGGATGTTTTAAAAGTCCTATTATCGGTATCAAAACGTTCTAAATCCTCCTAAATCCCCGTTTTTAAGGGGGACTTTGATTCCGGTTCCCTCCTTTATAAGGGGGGTTAGGGGGGATCAATAAGTGCCTAAAATCACAGCCAAACACTTTTAAAACATCCTCTTATGCCGTAGGCTAACGCACCAACTATTTTTACCTTTAAAAGCAGCGCTACTAACCTTCAAGAATAGGGTTGAAACTCCTGAAACTGTATGTGTAACAATCACTCCAAAACTTTTAACAGAAATATCTTAGTTATCCACTAAGTCTTTCATTGGGAAATTTAAATTCTATTTTATTTTACCTCTAATTAAAGTCTGCTTAAACTGATGATTCTAAAATAGGTTGACTCCAAATAATTGGAGAATTATTGATTTTTCTTAAGAATGGAAAAATCATTGATTTTTATCACTTATTAAAACAGTGATGAATACCCATTTTGGAAATAAGCAAGTTAGAAAGAAACTATTTCTATACCTTGCAGTGTGCATTACTTACAAAAGTTTATGTGAGGAAAACTGAGATGAAATTGGTTTCACAATTAGTGCTTACTGCTGCTACTTTGACTTTAGTTTTTGCTACTGTAGAGGCAAAATCTGCATCTGCTGCAATTATTAATTACGCTTTCACAGTTGATAGTCCCGTAACTAAGGGAAATGGCTTTTTTAGCTTTGATGACTCAACTTTCAGTAATGAAGATAAGCCTGTAGCTACCATTAAGTCGCTCTCTTTCCAATTTGACGGTGACTCTAACGTTTACACTGAAAAAGATGATATTAAATACCCAAATTTTCCTCTTGTCTTTCCAACCACATCCTTAACAGGAAAAACATCTTTAGGATTAGACTATCTGTTCAATGATAAATCTAATCCTTCCAGTTCTATAAGTTACGAAATTATTGGTGAGGATTTGACAATTTTTTCTAGAACTTCTCCAGATGCAAAACTCATATCAGGTAGAGTTTTGTATACACAAGTTCCTGAACCTACGCCTTTAGTTGGTGCTCTCTTTGCTTGTACTTTGGGCTGGATGATGAAGAAAAAAGTAACATCAATGAAAAAGGTTATATTTTAACCTTGGTTAAGTTGATATTAACGCTTTCTTTGCCAAGGATTAATCTCTTACTAATAAGCTTTTATCTGGCAAAACAACATCTAATACATTGATGCCAGAAGAAAAAAATTAGGGATTAAAACCTGATTTTAGGAAGGGAGTTAGTTACCAAGTTTGCCTAAGACCACCCTGCCTTCTTCGTGTTAGCTGTTGCTGCGTTTTAACTTACCTGTTAGTCAGGAGTAGAAAATGGTAGATTACCGGAATTTTGAGCAGTTCCTACACAGTCGAATCAAACGACGCAACTTAATTATCGGGGCAGGAGGATTGTCTGGTTTGGCGATCGCTAACCAATTTTATGATCAAAGAGCGAGCGCTAGAAGCAGATTTTCCAATTATCCTTTCACTCTGGGTGTAGCATCCGGTGATCCCTATTCTAGCAGCGTAGTGATCTGGACTCGTCTAGCTCCCGAACCCTTAAACGGAGGTGGAATGCCACCTGCTAATGTGCCAATTCGCTGGGAAATGGCAACTGATCCCGATATGAAGCGTATTGTCTCCAAAGGTACAGTACTTGCAACTCCACAACTAGCTCACTCAGTTCGAGTTGTGGTAGAAGGACTGCAATCTGATACTTGGTACTGGTATCGGTTTCTTGTCGGCCAAGAAGCTAGCCCCATTGGTCGCACTCGTACAGCACCTTTAGCAGGTGGCTACTTAAATAAATTAAACTTTGCCCTTGTCTCCTGTCAGCACTATGAGCAGGGGTACTATACTGCCTACAAATATATTGCCCAGGACGACCTCAACTTGGTAGTGCATGTTGGAGACTACATTTATGAAGGAGGAATCTCAAACAATCGCCCCAGACAGCACAACAGTGCAGAAATTCTGACTTTGGAAGATTACCGCAACCGTCACGCCCTCTATAAAACCGATTCCAATCTGCAAGCAGCTCATGCAGCGTTTCCCTGGATTGTTACCTGGGATGACCACGAAGTGGAAAACAACTACGCCAACGACATCTCAGAAATTGATACTGAACCAGACCAGAATCGGGCAATCTTCCTCCAACGGCGGGCTGCTGCCTATCAGGCTTACTACGAACATATGCCACTGCGCCCCTTCTCGCGTCCGGTTGGCCCCGATATGCAACTTTTCCGTCGGCTTTCCTTTGGTAATTTAGCCACCTTCCATGTCCTAGATACCCGCCAATATCGCACCGATCAGCCCTGCGGTGATGGTACTAAAGAACGTTGCCCAGAAAATTTAGATCCGAATGCAACGATTACTGGCAAGCGTCAGGAAGATTGGCTATATGATGGTCTAAATAGCTCACAGGCTAAGTGGAACGTTTTGGCCCAGCAAGTTGTAGTTGCTCAGATAGACATGAAACCAGGGAAAGGCGGAACCTACAGCATGGATAAGTGGGATGGTTATGTGGCTTCCCGCGATCGCCTCATGCGTTTCTTAGAACAGCGCAAACCATCTAATCCAGTAGTCTTATCAGGCGATATCCATTCCAACTGGGCAATGAATTTAAAGGCTGACTTTAATAACCCAGAATCTACTACAGTCGGGAGTGAATTCGTCTGTACTTCAATAACCTCCGGTGGAGATGGCGCAGATACCACCCCAAATGTTCAAGCTTACTTACCCGATAACCCACACATTAAGTTCTTCAATGGTCAACGGGGGTATGTTCGCTGTGCGCTGACTCCCACAAGCTGCAAGACAGACTATCTAGTTTTATCAAACGTCACGACTCCATTTGGCACGATTAGTAAGCGGGCTTCATTTGTGGTTGAAGATGGTCGTCCCGGAATACAACAAGTCTAATCGTTTAATTCCCAGGTATTGAAACCAGATAATCACAGATGGATACAGATAAATACTAATGATTTATCTCTGTCCATCTGTGTTTTCATTTTCAGAAAATTGACTTTTGCAAGTCGATGCTTCCTAGCGTCAACCCAATCAACAAAATTAGCGATCGCACTTACAGCCGCCATATTTTTCTTAGGCTTTGCAAAGAATCTTCTTGTCGCTGCTCAATAACTGCTGGAGTCCATTCAGATTGTTGTAAAACTTTGGTTGTCAGAACAAAAGGCACGATACTTGTATTGCTAACAAAATATTTCTTTTTCTTTTTATCAAAATCGTAGTTTTGCGCCTCAGCATTCTTCTTTCGAGAGAGCAACGTCAAATTACCTATACGATGCACATACTGAATACGCTCCTTATCATTCGGGAACCATTCAAGCCATATACTCCCTTCACTGGGATTTTGAGGAAGAACATGCTCAACCGTAATAACTGGATAGTCATAAGTCGCTTCCCCTTCGGAAAGTGCAGAGTCAAGGCGCAGAAGAACATATTGTCTAATTCGCTGGATTAAATATAAATCTCCATCAAGCGTTTTAATGATTCGATTGATTTCTTCAGGAGTTAGCTGTAAGGGTGACTCAAATGCATAGAGATCAATATCTCCTTCAATAGCTGTAATAAGTTTTGCATACCGTCGTATACGATCATTGATATCTGCCCGTAAAATCATTAAACCTGCTGCTAATCTTTCCAGGTCAGTAAAAAAACGCTTTAATTTCTCAGGAGCGTGGCTATTCTTAGAAAAATAGAGAATTGCTGGTGGAATCCAATCAACGTTGTCTATTTGATTCAACCATCGAAGCAAAGAATTAACAATTTTTGCATCTTTATCACTTTGGTAATTTGCTGTTTTGATAATCTCTAAAGCATCAGAATAAGGCTTTAGTACCTCATTAATAAATTTTTCTGGCTCTTTCTTGGGCAGTATATGTTTGCGAAACTCATTAAGGGCTGTCTCACTCAGTTTTGCCTTACGGTCAATCATGCGGATATGGGCAAATAGTTCTTGAAATGTCTCTCGACCTAAATCTTCTTCTTCAGTTTCCCAGATTCTTGTATATTTTTCCTGTTGAGATTGAGGAATTGCTCCAATAACCTCTGATTTAAGAAAATCACTGAGCGAGAGGTCTAGACCACGGGCATTTAGAATAGAAAATATGCGATAAGCCGAGTCAAGATCAGGCGTGGAAACAACTACTAAAAAACAGCGTGTCATTAAATAACGAACAAAGCGCTCTCGGTGCTGCTCAGAGAGTTGAATTAGTTCTTTAAGAAAATAGTTTGCATTTCCCTGAATATTTTTTTGGCTATCTGTCAATCGTGAACTATCAAGCTTCAAGAGTTCATCTAATCCTTTATCATTTTGGATATAGCAACGGAAAAAATCTTCATCTCTTTCTCGTACTTTGAGGCGATAATGATCGTCGGGTACATCTACAAAGTCATTACCTTTTTGATAAATAAATTCTGTAATTTTTGATGCGCTATTTGCATTTACCAAACTTCGTAGAACAGATAAAAGAATTGTCAGAGTCGTCAGACGTTGCTGACCATCTACTACATCAGCCTCACGTTTCTCACCTTTAATCAGGACTATACTTCCCAAAAAATAAGGGTTGGCATCAGCTATGGCTTCTGAGCCGTCTCCTAGAAAAGACAACAAATCAGTTAACAACTCACTCGCTTGGTTTTTTGTCCATGCATAAGGACGCTGATAAGCCGGTATGGAAAAGGCGAAGTCGTTACTAAAAACCTTGAATAGTGCTTTCTCTGTGGCGTGAATGGCTACTGGCATAAAATTTCAAGTACTACCTGAGTATAATCTGATGCAAATTCCCTAATCAAACGCAGTTTAACTCACTCATTACTGCGATCGCCACAAGACTAAATTAACTCAAGTTACCTCACAGATAATCTGCTGCATAGAGGATATGGAGTCCCGCGTTGGCGTAGCCTCTCCTTTAGAGAATCGCTGCTAGATCACCCTGCATAAGCCTATTACATACAATGAGCGAACCTACGGTTTTTTTGCTTTTAGGACTTACGCATCAAGTACGAAATATAGGGGCAATAGCCGCTTCTCTACGAGACGCTCCGTGTAGCTTGCTTCTCAGTATGAGTACGCGTCTACATGAATTGCCCCTACAGGAAATCGAGGCTTTCACTACCTTTTTGCGTAAGTCCTGGCTTTATTTTGGTAATTCTAAAGGCTTGCTCTTAAAGTTTGTTTTCCCCCTTTTTAAGGGGGGTTAGGGGGAATCTTCGAGTTTGAAAACAGTCCCTAACCCCTCCCAAATTTAGGAATACTCCCCTAGTCCCAGAGCGGCCCCATCAACGAGTATGTATGGTAGAAGACTCTGACGCTCTTACCCCTGCTCTCAAGCAAGCTACGCTCAGCGTGCCCCTCTCCCAACTTGCTAACGCTGCAATCTGTTGAATTCTCCCTGGACTGTGTAGCTTTTCTTCAGCTTTTCTTTATTCACTCAAGGTTGCATTTTTTTAAACATCTGTTACATTACTTTACAGACAGTTACAACTGCTACAACACTTGAACTTTGGAGTTTTACTCATGTCAGGTTTTAAGAATCCTGCGCCTATTGTTTCAGAAGATCCTAATGCTGTGCGTTTTGGCTTCACTCCTCAGAGTGAAAATTGGAATGGTCGTCTTGCAATGATTGGTTTTCTATCTGCAATTTTGATTGAAGCTTTTTCTGGTCAAGGCTTACTCCATTTCTGGGGCATCCTCTAAATTGATGTAGGCTTTTTCGCCTTTACTTGACAACTCATCTCATGTCAGGCGAATTACTTGTGATTCCTACATGACCTCTCCTTCAGCCTCTTCCCTAGTAGGGAAGGCAAGCCTGTAGCTTTAGCTATAAGACGGGGTGACGTTCTCTTATTATGGGCAATTCAACGGAGATATCAGATTGAAAATCTCTTTCCCTATCCCCTGTTACCTATAGCACTTCTTGTTTGAATGTAGTACACCACGATAAACGGTAAGGGCACAGCAATGCTGTGCCCCTACGAACACTTGTATTTGACGCAAGCAATAACGGCTATATTTTCTATTTTCAAGCTAAATATCAGATTTTTCCGGTTGAGCCAAAATATAAGTGAATAATTACTTTACATCGAATATGTATAGCTAAAACTCATGGAATTACCCCAACGCGTATCAGTCCGCTACAAAGACGCGTCCTTCAATACTAATGAAATCCGCTTGAGAACCTTCAGGCTTGGGTTACAAATATGGGAAGAACAAACTAAACCTAGAAAAACAGAACTTTATCAGTTTATATCGTCTTGCTTGAAACAAGTTGACCGCCAAGATCGTTTTATGTTTTCTCTGCTGTTCATAGAATTAACAGACCTTATACGCAATTCTTCGCTGGAAAGGGCAACGAAAGAGGTTTTGATTAAAACAGCTTTTAGGGAGTTTGCTTGTGCGATAACAGACTTTGAAGACGTTGACAAATAAGGTTGGTCATGGTGGTGCTGGTATTGCGTAGGTGTACCCAGGCATCGCCCTGAAGTCAGCTAACCTAATTGAATAAGATATCTATAAGTAAGCAGCTTTCCAATCATAATTAGTTTTTTTGCTGAATGCGCGGATAGGTAGGTGTTGGGGAAGGGGTGACTAGAAAAATGGCTGAATTGCCTTATCTGCAAGAACTTGAGAGCGATGCCTGCGGCGGGCTACGCCTACGCATTTCTAAACCATCCGCGCACCTTATGTGGACTACTTTTCAGCCATTTGCCTCTAGCCAAATCACAACTCCTCGTGTTAGGATTTCTGCATTCGCGCAACCAAACCTTGAAAACCAAATAAGACAAGCCTTTCAGAAGCAAGCGATTACAATTACCTAAAATCCCTATTAGGGATTGAAAATCTATCCCCGCATCACTTGGCGATGGTTTTAAATAATCACCTCTAAATATAAGAATTCAACTTGAGTTTTACTAGGCATACTGAGGGTAGAACCCATCTCAGGTAAGCTTTCGACCGTTATTCGATTTCAAAAATTAAATATAAATCCTAGTATTAGTGACAAAAGTAACCATTTAAACATGACTTTTATCACAGGCGTGTACCTGATCATTCCGATTATATTGAGAGTACACAAATCAACTAATGCAAGGCAGATAAAGGATATATGAATCGCTTTAAATCTATTCTTCTTGGAAGCTTATTAGCAGCTGCTTCAATTACTGCTCTTTCTCAAAATGCTAATGCTGCTGAATTTAAATCGGAGCATGATCATTTGAATCGCAATAGTGTAGCTTTTAATAACAGTCGAGTCCAACGCGAACATCAAATCCGTGAACAACGCGCTCGTGAATTGCGTGAACGTCAAGCTCGTGAACGACGCGCTTATGAATGGCGTGAACGTCAAGCCCGTGAACGACATGCTCGTGAATTGCGTGAACGTCAAGCTCACTTTCATCGCTAAGAAAAGAAATTCTCGCTCATATTACCTTAGGAGAGTATTGCTACTCTCCTTTTTTTTCTTGGCATAAATTTGCTCAAATGTCATTGAGCCAAGATCAGCACTCAAATGGGAATTAAGGCTATAAATGCCTGTTATAGCAGTGGACAAAGCCGTTAGGACAAGTTGGCGGTAGATGCTTTCAACAAGCGTACATTGTGAATTGATTTTTGTCCTAAGCTTCCTGTCCGTTGCTATATATATAGCTTTCAGCTTTTTACTTTCTCCTGCTTTACCCAAATATAGAGAAGCTATTTTGATGTCCCGCACTCAAATGGTATTTTGGAGGAGTCAACAAGCAGGGTGGTTTCATACAAAGAAAGAAAAATATATAAGTCTTGATTCTCGTTTTGTGACATGGCTTTTTACCCCGCTTCCATTCCTCTCCCCGAAAGGTCAAGAGGCTTTGAAACCCAGTTTTAGTTTTTTCTCTGCTTGTATGAAACCCACCCTGTTTTGGAGGAGTCACAAGGGGAATTAGTTTAGCTTGACATGTCAAGACTCATCCAGCCAAATTTAGATGCATTTGTCCTGAAACATAGAAAAATCTGCTCGATTTGTGTTGTAAGAGTTTTCTTCCGAATCAGACATCCTCTTAAAAAAAGAGGTGGTAGCTAAAAATTGTCTAGACTACCACCATGCGAAATAGAATCTTAACCTGTCACGAGCGATCGCTAATAGAGAGCTGCCAACACCTTATCTGCTGCTGCGCGGAATGCAGTTGCTGCACCAGCGCTCATGTCCCGTGGCGCACAGATGCGATTTCTCACATAGGCGAGTGTGATGGCTCCAACCGCAGACACAATCGGATCGGCATTGTCTTTACCGCCCACGTGCCCCCACGGTAATGCTGCACCATTGCCATTAATCAGATAGTCAGCCAGCAATCTGAGGTGAAAATTAACCGCTTCTTTAACGGCTGTTGTGTCACCATTGACCGCCAATGCTTGCACCCCAGAGTTTTTTAGGATGTCTCCTAAAGCAACTTCTCGATTATCAGTCAACCTTTCAGCCGCTTCTGCCCGAAATTGAATTTCCTGGCTAGCTCCTGGGTCTGGGGGCAAGGGATTGCCGATTGGTGTCACGCCCCATCGCCGACGCAGGAGTAAATTGTTGGTGGTATCATCCGATTTGACGCGGTGATAAGCGGGACGCTGTTTGAGTGCTTCAAACCAAGCGTTGATGCGAGGATACCGGGGATTTCCCTTGAGTTGATATCCCCGATAAACGGGTAAGTTAGCTGCCAAGCGGTCTAAATGGGGGCTATAGGTAATGTCTACCACACTAAATGTTGATAAAAAGTAGGGGCCAGGATACTTTTGGAGAAGTTGCTCCAGTTCGTCTAATTTTGCCTCAAAAGCTGTCTTTAAGTTTACTAATTCATTAGGATCTTCAGGGGCTTGTCTTAGAAATTTGTAGGCGATATCTCTCACACCATTGGTTTCAGCATCGTCAAGCCACTGCCTAGCAATGGCGTTTTCCTCTGGGTCTTCAGGGAGCAAGGTAGGCCCAAATCGTTCTTCTAATTCTAAGAGAATGTCTTTGGACTCATAGACTAACTTTCCCTCAATTTTCGCAGCAGGGACAAGGGTTGTGGGAACTAAATCGGTATACCATTTAGGCTTGTTATTCAAGTCGATAAACTCTGTTGCAAAGGGAATTTCTTTTTCTTCGAGAGCAAACCAAACCCGTTCGCAAAATGGACACCAAGAGTTAGTATCACGGTAGAGCAGTACTGGCGGTTCTGTATCTGGCGGCAGTTTATGGAGACTGCTAGGGATGGGAGCGGTAGAAGGGGACTGTCCTGGTCTACGCACCCGTCGAGCAGGGGTATTTTTTTGGGCAATTTCTAATAGTTGTTCCCAATTAGATACTGTGTCTTGAATTGACATATCTCACCTTAGTTTAAGTTAACTTTTTTCCCGTAAAGAGTCTAGAGTAAAATAGCCTTGATATCTAACTTTCAAACTTAGGTTATGTACCTCCCTAATTTACAACTACTGTTAAAATAGCAACATTTTTCCCATTACAGGCACGTTTAATTTAGAAGCTTTTAGATTGTTAGTCAAACCCTTGATTGACTATTTCCATTTATTAATCGCATTCGTAAAGCTTCCATACTATAAAGGTTTCACGTTAACTTTCGTTGGGATGACGCCTGCACGATAAAATGTGTTAGCTACATCTTGCTGGGAAGCGATCGCTTGTTGAGAAACTGGCAGCACTTGCGATCGCTGCTTTTTTATTGGGAGCGGCGATCGCCAAACCTAAAAAAGCACCCAGTGCAAACATTGCTGAAAGACTTCGGCATAAACCTTTCTGGTTTTGCCCTACATACTCTTGCTCTTTTAACCAACCCCAACCTGGGATGAGAGAAAATAGCTGGAACTTCATAGACAAATTTCTAACTTTTGAGGATAGTAATTCTGATGGTGGAATGAAGATATAGAAAAAGATTGGCACGAAACAAAAATTTATCCGTCAACCTTTAGAACTTCAATCTAAAATATGCACAGATGTCGATAAAGATATGTGCTACAAAGCAAATTTGCGAACTTTTTAGATATAGCAGCCCTCAAGCTATAGACTGGTATGTTTATTACCATGTTTATAGGTTTTAAACAGATAAAAAGCTTAATTGTCGAACTCTAACTTTAAAATACGGTAATTTTGTAGACTTACTGTAGTTAATTGTGATTATCACATGAAAATAGTTTGAAAGCAAGATTTAATATACAGCGTTTTTCAGGTAAATGAGGTACACAGGTAGGGGGACAACAATGTTGTGCCCCTACAATAATCTGTACCTCACTAAGTTGCAATCTGCTGTATCTATTTTTTGACTTGTTTAAGCCGGCAAAATCAGAAAAATCTCTATAAATTCCAGTCAGAGAGAGGATACAAAGCTTCAGTAAAAAAATAAATAATAAACTAATAAGTGTTTAAAGTCAAGCTAATAGCTGCTAAAAATCTACAATACTTGGAATTTGATCGAGTGTAGCCCAAGAGTGAAGCAGATCATCCAATTAGGGACTGACAACAAATAAATTATCTAATCTTGTGGGGTAGACCGAAAAGTCCGCCTTTGGCTACGGGCGCTCGTGTCGCCCACCCCACAAGAAGTAGTTGAGTATTTTTTTATTTGTCAGTCCCTTAAAGCGCTACCAAAGATTAGCCATGCAGCATTGATACCCAAAGGAATAGCTAAAATAGCTTCACTAACTTTTTCAGTGTTACTCATCATCTTTAACTATTAAGATGAACTGAATGTAGTATGTTAGCAATTCCGTTCAAAATCTAGGGTTTTCCGTAGTGAAAGTTCTGTAACAGTTCGCTCATATGATTTGCCTACATGAGATAATTTCCTCTTAATTGTTTGATATAGAGAAAATTAGCTCAATATTCGTATGCAGCAAGTATCAATCGATAGTGTGGAGTTACCAATTCATCTCAGTGCTAAAATAATTGCTCGACGTTTAAGTGTCACAGTTCTCTGCCTCACCTTAGCAGGCGTTCTAAGTGGCTATTTCTGGCTCTCGGAGTTTCCCTTCCCAGCTAGCAAATGGTTTTACGAACTATTTAGCCTAGATAGAGAATTTAATATTCCTGCTTGGTATTCTTCATTCTCTCTATTATTTTGTTCGGGATTACTTAAAGTAATTACCGCGATGAAGACGAAAGACCGCCATTTTGTTGACTGGAAAACTCTATCTTTGATATTTTTCTATTTGAGTTTGGATGAAGCATTTAGTTTTCACGAGATTTTGATTATTCCGTCAGTGCGACAATCACTTCATCTCAATCCTGTATTTTTCCAAACCTGGGTTATCCCTGGTGCTATTTTAGTGGGAGTTTTTGCATTTAAATATCTAAAATTTTTGCTCCATCTGCCTCAAAAAACTCGGTATTTATTTCTGATTGCCGCAATTGTTTATGTGGGTGGAGGCTTAGGTATGGAAATGGTGGGTGGACTTTTGAGAGTAGATTTTGGGCGACACACCCTAATAACGTTAATTGGCATAATTGTTGAAGAGTTTTTGGAAATGGTCGGAATTGTAATTTTTATTTATGCGCTGCTAGCTTACCTTAGCAGCTTGAGAGAAAGCATTCAACTGAAAATCTATATATCTGAAAAGTAATATCAAGTCTGGATAATCATATGATGTCCGGTAAATCAACCAATGAAGCGATTTTCAGTTGAGTAGACTCCAAGAAAAGACCTAACCCCCTACCCCCTTCCCTAGTAGGGAAGGGGGAAATTCAAAGCCTCTTTCCTTTTAGGAGAGAGGTTTATTCATTTCAAAACTGCATTAAGCAACAATACGCTTGGGTTAAGGATAATTGTAGGTTGGGTTAAACGTAGTGAAACCCAACAAAGTCCAAAAAATGTTGGGTTTTGTCCCTCAAACGCCACTTGCTTCTCCCTACAGCCCTTTGGGCATCCTACGGCAGGTGCTAGCCTCTCACGAATGACGCGCAATGGACAAGTCGGGAAACCGCAAGGGCGCAATGGCTCCCCAACCTACGTAGGTTAAGGTTTTTGGCTTTAACTTTAACCCAAACCAAATGATCACTAGGGGTAAAATAGCGATCGCAGGTAGGCAATTGTTATTTTTTCTAGTGCTTGTGAAGCAGTTTGATTACCAGAAGCACAACCGACAAATACAAACGTCAATAGTGCTAATCCAATCAAGAAACCCCACGTTCTAAATCTCTTGAATATCATCATTTTTTACCTTTTCTCAGAGATTTATGTGATTTTTAAATTAAACGAAAGTATCACACAGCTAGCAGCAAAAAACAAGGTCTTTTCAACCTAGACCCACACGGACGGTTCGCCCACAACCAGGGCATAAAAATTTATTCCCCCGCTCTCCATCTGGCACTGCCGTAATTCTTCCGGGGCTTTCATGCTCTTGCTAAGTTTATTGTAAAAACCTCTTGATTCTGATCACTGTTTGTGAGAAAGTCTGATTTAACATCCATAAGTACGGTGATTCGATAGATTTACAGTATTTAATAGTTTGACTGGAAGAAAGTACAGCTAATATAGCGACCCTTGAATCCTGGCAACACGCCATAGGACTTATTAAGACTACGGAAGTGTAAAAGCTATGTGATAACAGCTTGAATATTAGCACTAAATACCTACATAACTCTCAGGATAAGCATATCCAGTGCAAGTTACCTTCTTGTAGAACAACCCTAGATTTCATCCCAAAATCAGTGAGATTGCCCTCTTTTTCTAGAGGTGGGTATTCCATGTATCGCTCAAAGTCATTCTAGCTTTTAGCCGCTCATGTATTTACTTATAGCTGGATTTTTGAATTATTTTTTGCCAGTGGAGAACAACTTAAATGCAAGCAGATCCCAATTCTCATCAAGATTCTCAAAAAAATGCTCAGGCTGATAATGAAATAGCAAAAACTAAGCAATCTCAAACTAGCGCAGGTAGTAGAAGATTATTCCTCGGTCGCGGCAGCAGACGTTTATTTCTCGGTCGTGCCGGTTTGTTTAGTGCGGCTAGTGTTGTGGCACGGGTTTTTAGTTCATCCCTTTCCTTGAAGAAAGGAGGAAATGTTGTCCAGGCCCAGGAACCAGCTGCAAAGTCTAACTATGGCAACCTACGTGAGAGAGCTTTTCAAGTACGTACAACAGCAGCCAAGGTTAACCGGGAAATTCCTATTCCTCCTCATCCCACCAACGGAGATGAAGCGAAGTACGCTAACAAAATTGCGACGGATACACGAGGATTGCCCCATAATCAGCTGGGCGAAGTCGATTTGAAGGCTTATCAATCTTTGATTAATGCGCTGAACTCCGGTGATCCCAACGAGTATGAAAAGATCATCCTGGGCGGCAAACGGAAGCTAGTACAACCGCTGACTCCATTAGCGATTAGCTTGAGTGGGGTGAATACTTGCCAATTGGCGATTCCAGTGCCACCCACCCTCGATAGTGCAGAGCAGGGGGCTGAATTCCTCGAAATTGCTTGGCAACAACTGTTGAAGGATGTACCCTTTAGCGAGTTCCGCAATGATACAACTAACCCGCTGATTCTGGCAGCAGTTCAGGATCTGAATCGGTTGTCAGCATTCAAAGGGCCAAAACAGAACGGACGGGTTACACCCGAACTCCTATTTCGAGGCACCGCGATTTACGTTGATGCCTCTGCTCGAACGGCTTACCACACTTTACCAGGGGTAGATGTGGGGCCATACGTATCCCAGTTTTTACTGCGTCCTGTGCCCGCAGGAACACATAGTTATGCTCAACTTAACCGTGTTCCCCTAGCTATTGCCGAAAACAGTTTCCAAACCAACTATGACGAGTGGTTGCTAGTACAAAATGGTGGCGAATCTGGTCGAACGATTAAGTTTGACTCGACCCGTCGCTACTTTATCAACGGGCGCGACCAGTCAGAGATTGCCCACACGCCACCACCAGTCTATACAAATGCTGCTTTAATTCTACTCGCCAAGCCAGTCAAGGATGACCTCCTAGCTGGTGGCGTTGGCTCACCTTACAATCCCGGTAATCCCTATAACAAGTCCAAGACCCAATCGAGTGGTTCTGGGACATTTGGCCCAGGATATTCACAATCTCTGATCGCTTGGGTTAGTCCCCATTCAATCAGAGCGGCTTATTGGCAAAAGTATTATGTTCACCGTCGTCTGCGAGCAGAGGCTTATGGTGGATTGGTTCACAACAACAAGGTGAATAAAACGAACCATCCGATTCATCCGGAAGTTTTCAAGTCAGAAGCACTTGATCGCTTCTTCAGCAAAAACAAATCCTATCTGCTACCCCAAGCTTATCCCGAAGGGTCACCGTTGCACTCTTCTTATCCAGGGGGCGCTTCGGTATCCGCAGGTGCCAGCGTCACAATCTTAAAAGCGCTATTTGATGAGAGTTATGTGATTCGGAATCCTGTAGTCCCCGATCCCCAAGATCCCACCAAGTTGATTCCTTATGAAGGGCCACCGCTGACGGTAGGCGGCGAATTGAACAAACTGGCGACAAATATTGGCTTGGGTCGTGATAGCGCGGGGATTCACTGGCGCACAGATGCAGCAGCGTCGTTGGCCCTTGGCGAAGCGATCGCCATTGGCATTCTTAAGGATGAGAAGCTAACGTTCCGCGAAAAATTTGAAGGTTTCACATTCACCAAATTTGATGGTACAAAAATCACCATTTAAAGTGGTTATATCATGCCTAATTTTCGGAAATTTTACTCGCGATGCCTGCGGCGGGCTGCGCTTATGCACTTTGTACTCTTAGGCATAGTTTTAGCGATGTCTACGACGGGCTACGCCTACGCCCTTTTTATCTACACACCACAAGCGCCTAACGCAAAAAGTACAGTATCAGCATTAGAAACATTGCAGTCCATAGAACTAGCGGAAAAAGTAGCCAAAGAAATTATTGCTGCTTGTCCCATTGTCACAGATGTTAAAAATTTAGCTGCCTACGACTCATGCGCCCAAAAACTCTCTAAGCTAAAAACCCTGCGCGACACTATGAACGCACCATTTTTATGGGGCGCTCAAAGCAAAGTTGGCAACTATAATATCAAAGATAGTCAAACAACTGCATTTGACCCCTTGGTCTGGCGTCGCATTTACCTGGCTACCTTTATGTTCAAAAGTGAACCCCAGATTGAACAGGTAAACAACTCAATTGTCATCCACCTTTCTACTCAGTTCCGCAACCAGTTTGATATTGGCGCTTATCCTTATCCGTTTTGGCATTCATCGAAAAAGTGGAATTCCTACCAGCAAAGTACTGAATTACTTCTATTTCTGGAGCAGGGAAAGCTTAAAGGAGCGCTGCGTTCAGCTGTGGTTGACCCACAACGCCCGAAGGTAAACCATGCATGGGACGGTAAGTGGGTTTGGACTGATGCTCATGGTAAGCAGCCCTATGTAACACTCTATACCCGTTTATTTTCTCCATCCAACCCACACGTTACGAAAGTTGATGCTGCTTATCGTGCATTTGAAGTCAAACTGCGGCAGAATGCTTGTGTTGTCTGCCATAGTCCTGACAACGCCAGTAAGCAGAATCCCTTATTAATCCTGAGTTATCCCAATCAGGCACTCTCTTTATGACACGAAACTGTGCGCCAAATCAAAGAGAAACGGATGCCTCCTCCGGCTGGTATTTTTGATGATCAAGAGCAAGAACAGCTAATTGAACTCGCCCAGACATTTGCCCAAGCAGGTGATCAGGCTCTCGCTTACGAAGGTGAAAAAATAACTTCTGGAAAAAACTAATACCAACAAAAGTAGTTGTGTGTCTTGGTGTTTTCAGAAGCGATCGCAACTCCTAAACTGCTTAATTTTGAGAAAAGCGATCGCTATGACAGTATATTTTGTCCGAAATTCTTAATCTAATTATTGTTAACACCAGTAATACTATTGAGATACAGTAGTTTATAGCCTAGCTTTTGCAAAGTAATGCTTGTAGCAGTGCAATGCTCTGGGAAAATCAATGGTAAAAGATGCATCTGAACTCGAAATTACTACCGACTCATCAGCAGCGGTAGATGCCATCGATAGCTTTGTTGATCAATTACTGGGTGTTGGTAACGATGCCCAAGTCATTCTCAAAGCAGTTGAGGCAGATCCGGCTTGTGCGATGCCTTCGGCGGGCGTAGCCATCGCCAACGCTCAAGCTGCCGCCTTCTATCTGTTTGCTGGTGGCTCTGTTGCTTTAACCGAAGCAACATCTTATCTGAATGTGGCAAAAGCAAACCTGAAAAGAGCCAATGATCGCGAAAAACTTTATCTCACCGCAATTGAAGCTTGGGCAAACCGAGACATTGCTCAAGCGATCGCTCACCATGAAGCGATCGCCGTTGCCTTTCCCCGCGATTTAGCCTCGGTACATCTGGCCCAATACCACTATAGAAATTCCGGCAACAGTCAAGGGATGCTGCGGATTGCCGAAAAAGTTTTCCCTGCGAATCGTGATAACCCTTATATGTATGGGATGCTAGCCTTCGGGTTAGAAGAGTGTCATCGCTTAGACGAAGCAGAAGAATATGGGCGACAAGCGATCGCTCTGAAACGAGATAACCGTTGGGCACACCATGCCGTTGCCCATGTATTAGAAACTCAAGGACGCCTAGAAGAGGGGGTTAGCTTAATGGAAAGTCTTAGCGATACTTGGGAATATGGTAGCTCGGCTTTTTATGGACACCTTTGGTGGCATACATCCCTTTACTACCTGGATATTGAAAATTTTCCCAAAGTACTAGAAATATATGACACGCGCATTTGGGGACGTGCCAAAAAAGACAATGGACGTGAGCAGATTAATGCGATCGCATTATTGCTGCGGCTGGAGTTACGCGGTGTAGATGTCGGTTCGCGCTGGCAGGAACTTGCTGCTTACCTGCAACCACGGCTGGATGAACACGTCCTCGCCTTCCTGGATTTGCAATATATCTATGCACTTGTGCGGGGCGGTAAGGATGATTGGGCGGCACAGATGTTAGAGAGTATGCAAACTCATGGAGAGAAAGTCTTACCCTATGCGCGTCGGACTTGGGTAGAGGTGGCAGTACCGGCTGCTAGGGGGATGATTGCTCATGCTCGTGGGGATTGGGAGAAGGCGTAGGCGTAGCCCGTCGTAGACATCGCTCAACTAGAGCCAGTGTTACCCGATTTATACTCCACAGGTGGATCTCATGCTCAACGAGATTTATTTGAGCAAATTTATCTTGATGCACTGATTCGCGATCGGCAGTATCACAAAACCTTGAATGTCCTGGAAAAGCGCAATGCTGCCCGTGCCAATATTCCAGTGATACAGCGTGAATTAGCTAATACTTACAGCCAGCTAGGACAGATCAATGAAGCACATCGAGCCTCTCAACTTGCTTTAGAACTTTCACAACGTTATCAAAAAGTAGAGCAAACAGTATGACGACATACGTAAATCTCGGAAAAAGTGGACTGAAAGTGTCACGCCTGGTTTTGGGTACTATGACCTATGGTTCTCGGAAATGGCGAGAATGGGTACTGGAAGAGGAAGAAAGTCGCCCGTTTATTAAACTAGCTTTGGAATTGGGGATTAACTTCTTTGATTCCGCCGATGTTTACTCCTTAGGTGTCAGTGAAGAAATCTTGGGACGGGCGCTTAAGGATTTTGCCAAAAGAGATCAAGTTGTCATTGCTACCAAAGTCTTCAATAAAATCGGTGATGGTCCCAATGATCAAGGGCTGTCTCGCAAACATATTTTTGATGGCATTGATGCCTCATTGCGACGGCTACAGACAGATTACGTCGATTTGTACCAAATTCACCGTTGGGACTACGAAACACCAATTGAGGAAACCCTAGAGGCACTGCATGATCTAGTGAAATCAGGTAAAGTTCGTTACTTGGGAATCTCAAGTGTTTACGCATGGCAGTTCGCCAAAGCCCTTTACACGGCTGACAAACACGGCTGGACTCGCTTTATATCTATTCAAAATCACTACAACTTAGTTTATCGAGAAGAAGAGAGAGAGGTGATACCTTTATCTCTAGATCAAGGAATTGGGATCATTCCTTGGAGTCCTTTAGCACGAGGCTTTCTGGCAGGGAATCGCAGCAAGCAAAGCTATGGCGAGACACTACGGGCTAAAACTGATGAATTTGCTCACAATCTCTACTATCAAGATTCGGATTTCCAAATAGTTGATCGCGTCGTAGAGTTAGCCCAAAAACGCGGTGTTAAACCAACACAAATTGCCTTAGCTTGGTTGTTGCATCAACCAGGTGTGACGGCTCCGATTGTTGGTGCTAGTAAAATAGAGCATCTCAAAGAAGCAGTGGAAGCTGTGGATTTGAAGCTTTCCGATGAAGAGCGCAAATTCCTTGAAGAACCTTACACACCCCATCCCATCTTAGGACATCAGTATCCAACCGCCTCTGCCAGTCGCCCATAGCAATATCTAGTACTGACTTACTTTTCACGTCGTCTGGAATAAATCATCAAGTGACCTAACCCCCTAGCCCCCTTCCCTAGTAGCAGGAAAGGGGGAAAATTCAAAGCCTCTCCCCTTTTAGGGGCTACGGTGTACACACAAGTCCTGAAAACCCAGTTTGATGAGGTTTTCCTCATTTTTCCTCGTTCCCATACTCCGTATGGTGAATGCATTTATTGAGACTCTGACTCAATGTCTAACTTGAGGCAGCAGCCCCTAATCAGCTATTCCCATGCTCTGCATGGGAACGAGAGAACAATGGTCAATCGAGCTTTTTTCGACTTGTGTGTACACCGTAGCTTTCTAAAGGAGAGGACTGAAAGTGAGGTTTTCCAGATAAAAGTGAAAAGTCAGATCCCCAATCCCTAATCCCTAAAAACTTATGACATATGTAAATCTTGGCAAAAGTGGACTGAAAGTATCGCGCCTGGCTTTAGGCGCTATGACCTATGGCTCTCGCAAATGGCATGAATGGGTATTAGAAGAAGAAGAAAGTCGCCCATTCATTAAACTGGCTTTGGAGTTGGGGATTAATTTTTTTGACACCGCTGATGTATACTCCTTGGGTGTCAGTGAAGAAATCCTCGGACAGGCGCTTAAAGACTTTGCCAAAAGAGATCAAGTCGTCATTGCTACCAAAGTCTTTAGTAAAATCGGTGATGGTCCCAATGACCGAGGACTATCTCGCAAGCACATTTTTGATAGCATCGATGCTTCATTGCGGCGACTACAAACGGATTACGTCGATTTGTACCAAATTCACCGCTGGGACTACGAGACACCAATTGAGGAAACCCTAGAGGCACTGCATGATCTAGTGAAAGCAGGTAAAGTTCGTTACCTGGGTATTTCCAGTGTTTACGCATGGCAATTTGCTAAAGCCCTCTATTTGGCTGACAAACACGGTTGGACTCGCTTTGTGTCGATCCAAAACCACTACAACTTGGTTTATCGCGAAGAAGAGAGAGAGATAATACCCCTATCTCTAGACCAAGGGATTGGGATTATTCCCTGGAGTCCTTTAGCACGGGGCATTCTGGCGGGGAATCGTCAAAAAGAAGGCTTTGGGGAAACTGTACGGGCAAAAACTGACGAATTGGGTCATAGCCGCTACTATCAAGATTCGGATTTTCAAGTAGTCGATCGCGTCGTAGAATTAGCCCAAAAACGCGATGTTAAACCAACACAAATCGCCCTAGCTTGACTATTGCATCAACCAGGTGTGACGGCTCCGATTGTTGGTGCTAGTAAGATAGAGCATCTCAAAGATGCAGTTGAGGCTATAGATTTGAAACTTTCTGATCAAGAGCGAAAGTTCCTTGAAGAGCCTTATCAACCTCATCCCATCATTGGGCATCAGTACCCAGCGTAGCAGATACTGAGGATTGGGAAAACATTCTTGCCTAATCCCTAATCCCCAATCCTCAGACAATACTTGTGATAAATCCGTAGTTGATCAAAAATCAATAATATGAGTGCCAACAGAACTGGTTATTTTTGACTGTGACCAGAAAGAAAAAGGTACAAGCCCCTAAATTTATTTATGGAAAATAAAAAAATGTATTTCGAGACACGTAGTACAAGAAATACTACGTTAGTTGACTCAGAGCAACTAAATAAATGATGTTCTTGGCGAATTAACAGGGGGTGTTACCAGTCTGGTGATTATCTGTCACTGAGGTTACACTTTCTGACATTAGCGATCGTAAACTCTATTAAGCAGAAGCAATGGGAGCAAGTGCTTTCTGAATTTGATCAGTTGGCATTAGCTGATCGTAAACTGATACCATAATTTTGAGCTTCGGCGTGTAGCAATTTCTTCAGCAATTCAACAAGCTGTTCACTATTTAATTTTTCAATTTGAGATCAGGAGACGCTGAAAATCATGCAATCATATGTTCTTTTTAACTTTAATGGAATATTGTAGCTTACTTAAACAGTGGTGTAGTTTTTCGGTTTTTTGATAGAAATCTTATGAAATAAAAGGCTTAATTTCAGTATAATTTTATATTCAAAAGCTATTGGATAGTTACTTACTCCTTCTTCGCCGTAACCAAAAAAGAACGCCGCACACCTTTGATTTCGCGTGGAGCCAATTGAACAGCATATCTACCATAGTTAGCCCTGATCTCTCCCGGTTGAATAACTGAAGCATTCCAACCATGCTCGGCAAATAATTGTTCTGGTTCGTCTGTGCCAAAACGCCAATGCTTGCTAATCAAGCCATTTTGGTGTTGAGAGCCAACCCGCCATGACTTGACACTGACCAAATCAACCCCCAAGTAGCCGCCATCTGTACTTAACTGGCTAATTGTTTTGAGTAATTCATTTACTTGGGCTTCGTTCAGGTACATCAACAGCCCTTCCATTAGCCAAAGTGTAGGTGCGTTAACCTCAAAGCCTTGTTGTAAAAGCAAATGTGACCAAGGCTGCGTTAAGTCAGCAACGATCGCATGGCGATGACAGTTGGCTGGTTTATCTTGCAGGATTGCTTCCCTGTACTGAATCAATTCAGGTAAATCTAGCTCGTACAAACGTGTCTCAGGTGGAAAAGGCAGACGAAACGCTCTTGTGTCTAAGCCAACTCCTAAAAAGACTATTTGATTAATTTCGGGCAACACAGACAAGATAAAGTCATCGAAAAAGCGGGTACGCACTGCAACAAACTGGATGCGAAGCGCCCTACCAAGGGGGTTGCCGCTATCCTCTTGTTCCCATTTGTCTAGCCAAGCTTGTCCTGTTTCTCCAACTAATTGTGCTGCGAGTGAATCATCAAACAGATGGTCTGACCTGTCGGTTTCTATTGCACGTTTAACTGCCATTACTAAGGCTGTGCGGCAAACCTCATCTTTAATCTCAGGTATTTCACTCATTACTTGGAGCTTCAGTAATTGCCGTTGCAATAATAATTTAATTTTATCACACACTTTATAAAAAATTTGACGCGGAAAAATATTTTTGCGCGTATCTACTGAACTTTTTCCAGTTTATACATGGCTATTATGTAGCAAATATATAGCCCCTGTTACTTAAGCTAGTGGGTAAAGTTTTAAAGCTAAATGACTATTAAATAATCCTTAGCTATCAAACAGCCAAAGGCAAGCCGCAAATCATTCGTGATTTGCGGCTTGCCTTGGGGCTAACGCAAGAACAGTTTGCACCAACTCTCGGTGTGACATATACCACGATTAACCGTTGGAAAAATGGACGCTCAACGCCGTCGCCGCTAGCGATGGACAAGATTGAGGGGATGTTGGAAAAGATGGGTGACGAGGGTCAGGATTTGTTGGCTAAGTATTTACCAAATTAGCCGCTTGCTCAGTTTTGGTGTGAGCGATCGCAGACTGTTTAGAGATGAATTATAAATCTGCAATTCACTTGGTTTAGCCAATATTTAGTATTTGCTAAATTGTCAGCATAATTTCTAATTGACAAAAGTCAGATTATCTTAACCTCTCATCGATGGCGATCGCCTGAGCCGTCCACTGCTTAATAACATAAATGCCTGTAATTCTTATGGAGCAAAGGTTACAGCTTTTTTAGTTTCATTTAGCCGTGACCATTTTATAGCTTAGATCGACGATTTGTATTATTACACTTAAAAAAAACTTAAACTTACATTTAGTAGCTATCCTTATTATCCGCCAGGGATTTAAAGATCCGGTTAGCGAATTCGGAAAACCTAACCCCCCAGCCCCCTTCCTACCTCCCTGTATCCCCCTGATGCGGGGGAAGGGCAGAGGACAAAGCCTTTTCTTTACAGAAGAGGGAGTTTAGAAGCCCCTCTCCTTACAGAGGAGGGGTTAAATCCCTGGTGGTTAGAAAGGTTAGTGCAAGATTTCAGTTAAAGGAAAAACATGGATTTTTCGAGCCTTTTCCCCTTCCCTCTTCTCTTTTTCTCTATCACGATCCGATGAAGGTAAAGTAACTTTGTCAACTTCGAGGTTTCAACGATGAGTCAAGATTTACTAGAACAAGGGACACTCAAAATACTTGTGGTGGATGACCACGAACTAATCCTGAGTGGAACGCTCGACTTGCTCAAACGCCACTACCCACAAGCCGAAATCCTCACCGCCAAAACAACCCAGATTGCTCTCCAGCGGGTCGAAGCATTTGGGCCCGACTTAGTTATTATGGATCTTTCCCTGCCAGAAACTTCCGGGGACACTGCTGAAATCAATCGAGGCATTAAAAGCTTGGGAACGTTAATGAAAAACTATCTCACCCTCAATCTGGTCGTGCAAAGCAGTTATGTCAAAGCACTGGTGCGGATTAAACCAGACATTGATGCTCATGAAGGAGGGTTCACTGTAGCGGACAAAGGACTTTCCAGCCAGGAGATGTTGAGCCGGATTGACTTGGCACTCAAAGGAGTCACACATACCAAAGACCTCAAAATGCCACCAAGAGAAGTTAAGCCAGAGTGGATAGAGGTACTCAATCTAGCCTTTGAAGAAGGATTGGAAGATAAAGTGATTGCCGAACGGATGCGAGTAGCACCTAGAACGATACGCCACTACTGGACTAAAGTTCAAGACGTTTTAGGCGTTTACCCGGAAGATGGCAAAAGTCTCCGCATTCAAACGGAGAAACGAGCCAGAGAAGAGGGGTTTATTGATTGACCAAATTTGTTAAGGAGGAAACTGTTGTTACCCGGTATTTGGAACAAATTTAAACAAGGAATTACCATCTGGTCTGTAGCAGCACTGCCAGGAATTGCTGTTTTGGGACTGGTTATCCTCCTTCGCTTGAATGGGTGACTGCAATTTATAGAATGGGTAACTCTCGACTCCTTTCTTTGCCTGCGCCCTTCTGAATCTATTGACGAACGAGTTGTTATTGTCGGAATTGATGAGCAGGATATCCGACGGATAAGAAATTACCCCATACCAGATCGCGAGATTGCCAAACTGCTGAGAACGTTGCAGAAGTACCAGCCCAGAGTGATTGGTCTTGATATTGTTAGAGATATACCCGTTGAACCCGGTCATGCTGAACTGGTTGCAGCCTTTAAAGACATCAAAAATCTTATTGCGGTTGAAAAAGTCTTACCGGAAGTCATTAAGCCACCCCCCGACTTACCCTCAGAACAAATCGGTTTTGCAGATGTCCTTTCCGATGATGATGGCAAAGTCAGGCGTGCAATACTTGGAACGAAGAGACCTGAAGACGATAAAAAATATGCATTTTCCCTGCCTTTACGGCTGGCAGAAACGTATCTCAAGGTTGAAGGCATTGAACTGAGCAATGGCATTGGCGATCGCGATACGATGCGGTTTGGTTCCACTGAACTCCCTCGTTTTTTGCCCAATTCTGGGGGCTACGTGCGAACTGATGATTTTGGAGTTCAGCTACTCCTCAATTATCGCAACGGTCAAGAAGGATTTCGCACCCTATCGCTTAAAGATATTAACGATATCGAAACCAATCCCAATCTGCTGCGCGATGCCTTCAGTGGACGCATCGTTCTGATTGGGGTAACTGCTCCTAGTATTAAAGACTTTATTAATACCTCTGCGATCGCTAATTTGCAACCGCCTGGGAAAATTTATGGGGTAGAATTTAATGCCCATGTTGTTAGCGAAATTGTCAGTGCAGTTCTCAACGGACAACCCCTTTTGAAAACCTGGTCAGAGGGTTGGGAATATCTTTGGATTATCGGTTGGGGCATTTTAGCCATTTATCTCGGTCGGCTGACTCAATCTCCATTGAAAAACCTTGTCTATGTTGCCGTTGCCAGCCTTAGTTTAGTTGGAATTGGTTATACCTTTATCGTCAGGGGATGGTGGATTCCAATAGCGCCAGCTTTATTAGTTTTAGTCATCAATGGTGCAATCTTCAGTACTTTTTATCAATACGACCGATTTTTGAGGTCTCAGATTGAGATCCGCCAACACACCATTGAGCGGACATTTGTTGTAATCCATAATGGACCCCTGCAAACACTAGCCAAGATTTTGAGGCACGTTCAAGACCAAGATTTAGAACAAGATCAATTGCTCGAAGACCTGAAAAATCTGAACTACGAAATTAGAGAAGTTGGCGAATACCTGAAACTAGAAGCCCTAGACCGAGAGGAAAGTCTCCGTCTCGGCAGTGGTCTCATCCTAGACTTAAAGCTGCCAATTCGTGACCTTCTCTATGAAGTCTACAGCCATACACTCCAGCGAAACTTTCCCTGCTTTAAAACGCTCAAAGTTAAAGCCTATTCGTTCGCTCCGATTGAGGAGCAATACTTGAGCATCGAGCAAAAGCGAGAACTCTGCCAATTTCTGGAAGAAGTGCTGTGTAATGTCGGGAAACATGCCAAAGGAGTGACTCGCCTCAGTGCTACTGGCAAACAAAGCGAAGGCTGGTACACTTTAAGCATTAAAGATAATGGGGCTGGCATTCACTCGTGTTATGAAGGGCAAGGAACGAAGCAGTGTCTAAATATAGCCAGACAATTAAAAGGAAAGTTTCAGCGAAAGTCTCTCGGAGATAAAGGAACTGTGTGTGAGTTAACTTGGTCTATTAGCAGTAAAAACTGGATTCTTGCCCACATAAGACATAATACCAATTTAATGTGAAGCTGCATAGAAAAGGGCTTCTAGGATAAAGTTATTAGACAGACAGACATAACTTGTTCAAGCGTAAGTTGATCAAACAGTTTATGTATCCGTCAACTCAAAATTGACAGACTACTAGTTCTTAAAGGATGTTTAAAGCATTTTAAAACGGCTGATAGCGGACTGAAAAGTAGAGACCGTTTTCTTGCAGCGAATTGCCCCGATCGCCAACTGAAATTAAAGGAATGCCGTAGTCTAGGTGCAACGAGAAATCGGGGATAATCAGCCAGCGCAAACCCAGTCCTAAACTGCTAATTGTCGCCGGATCAGGGTCAATTTCTCGATTATTCCAGACCGTACCGATTTCAAAAAAAGGCACTAACTGTACTACTTTGGGGTCTGATGTCAGGGGAACGCGAACCTCGACTGAACCCAGGATACCATTGTCGGCAACGAGTTGGTTTTGTCGGTAGCCTCGAACTGTAGCGACTCCACCTATACTGAAGCGTTCCAAAGATAGCAAAGAATCTGGGGTTAGCTGGGCATCAATTCGCGCTACTAGCAGATTTCTGGGTGACAATTGCTGCACCCACTGAAATTGTCCCAACCAGGAAAAAAATTGCCCATCAGTACCTGTGTTATTAATGGTTGCATCAAACGCATCTATCCCTAGACTGAATTGAGACCGGGCAGCTAAGACTCGTCTGGTGCCGCGATTCACCCAATCTTGAGAAAACCGAATCACTGTAGCTTTGGTTTCCCCATGTTCCGCACCTTCTGTGAAGGAATAGGGAGTGTCGTTGAGTATATACGTTTGGCTGCGACGCAGGTCTAAGGATAAGCCGAATGCAAATTCACTAGTTGGTGTTCTTGTGATTGGCTGACGGAAACCAAGGGAATAGGTTTGAGCCTCACTTCTGATACCTAACTTCCGGAAATCTTCTCCAATAATGCGGCTGTCGTCATTGTTATAGCGGAAGCTAAGAGTACCATTGCGAGCATTGACAGGGATGGTATAATTGATGTCGTAGAGGTTAAGTCCTTTAGTACGACCGTATCTGGCACTGAAGCGATCGCCAAATCCCAACAGATTATCATGATTGACTTCTATGCTGCCTAGTATCGAACCAATGCTGGGAGATTGGTTGTTATCTATGGTGAAGCCAGTATGAAAGGCAGGTGCTTCTTTGAGACTGACCCGTAAGATATTGTTCCCCGGAGTGCTGCCTGCGGCTAACTCGGCATTCACCTCCTCAATGAGCGGATCGAGTTGCAAGAGTTGCAAGGCTTCTTTTAGGCGTTGCTGGTTTAAGGGAGTAGACGTGGCACGTTCGAGGCGCGATCGCACGTATCCTTGTCGCAATCGCCTTAACCCACCGATTTCAATCTGCTCGAGTTTGCCCTCTACAACTTGAATTTGGACAATACGTGCGATTCGTTGATTAGTAAATCACGGTAACCAGTCCGTAAATAGCTAATCCAGCCCGACAGCAGATTACTGTCACTAAAGG
>NZ_JBALCZ010000083.1:0-13443 GCF_036917615.1 Nostoc sp. | reverse complement strand
AGAGTTGCAGATTATTCTGATTCCCGCCCTTAAAACTATTAGTTTGCTAAACCCCTTACCAGACAAGTATTTCAGCTTTTCTTAGTGCCATTCGTCTATAGCTTTTACTACCTCATCCTTGGCATATTCAGGAATCTTTGCTTGGTCATCAAAAGCTTTGATAGATGCTGTACCATCAGAAGATAATCCCAATCCATTCACTAGCGAGACAATCACTTGCACGCGCTGGATATTTTTGTTGGGGCCGAAGGTATTGTCGGGAAAACCAGAGAGAAATAAACCTTGATATGCTTGCTGAATTACCTTGGATGCCCAGAAGTCTGCTGGTACATCTTTGAATTTGATCACGGGGCGGTTTGGCGATGGGTTGAAAGCTTTTACCAGTAATGCGGCGTATTGCGCCCGTGTCATTGTCGCATCCGGTTTAAATGTGCGATTGGGAAAACCATTAACTATCCCTAATTTGACTAATTCCCGAATAAACCCACCTGCCCAATGATTCGCAATATCGGTTAATTCGATAGTAGACGTCGGTGTCGGTGTCGGTGTCGGTGTCGGAGTGGGTGTTGGTGTTGGTGTTGGCGTGGGTATTGGTGTTGGCGTTGGAGTGGGGGTGGGTATCGGAGTGGGAGTAGGTGTAGGTGTTGGAGTGGATGTTGGAGTGGGAGTAGGTGTCGGTGTTGGCGTGGGTGTCGGAGTAGGCGTAGGTGTCGGAACCGAATTATCTGCAAATTCTACGTTTCCCGTGACTTTAGAGGCATTTATTTTATTTCCTACGGAAACCAGCTTGTTGGAGCTGGCATTTTGCAAATCAAATTTACCGTTATTTTGTAGAGTATTGCCTCCTGGATTATTGGTACTGCCGATATCCGGTAGGGCACTTCCAATTACTGTGATCCCATCGTCAGTGTTATTTTCACTGACATTGTTACGCAATACAGGACGAGTACTGCCAGAGATGACAATTCCAGAACGGTTTTCGGAAATTTTGTTATCTCGAAGTATGGGTGATGCAGTATCACTAATGGCAATGCCAAAACCTGTTTTGAAGAAGGTATTACCTTGAATTTGACCTTTGGAATTTTTAGCGATCGCAATCCCATTGGCTGCATTCTCACTGAACACATTACCTAGAATAACTGGGTTAGCCTCGCCTGTAGCAAATACTCCCTCCCGCTTACATTTTGTGAAAGTGCTATTAGCAACAGTAGGGGTAGTTGATTCAATCCAGACACCACTACCACGGCTAGCTAGATTTGTTACAGTCAACCCTCGGAGTTCAGCTTTATCCAGCAGCACAAATGTGACATTCTGACTAGCAAAAGTACGGCTCAGGTAGTTACCACTCCCTTCAATCAAAATACCATTACCTTTGTTTGCTTCGTTACCCACCACTGTCACGCCAGATGGAACCGTTAACGGAAAGACTTCACCGCTAGCAGCATTATAATTCCCATCTGCCAATTGAATTTTAGTGTTATCTGTAGCTACCTTGAGGGCTTGGGTAATAGTTTTGAACGGGGCTTGTTGGCTACCAAGGTTGGTATTGCTACCAGATACTGGATTTACATAAAAAGTCTTAGCCATATTTATACTTCCAAAAAATACATAGCTATCCTAACGCTAACCATAAAATTGGGTAGCAGTTGATGCATTAAGTTACTTAAAGTAATTGTCAGTGTAAAGTTAAAAAATTACCCAAATGCTTTTGGGTTTCACTAGTACTCGACAACTCAAAATTGCTAGGTGAGGGTGGGGAGTTAAGAGTAGCCCTGCCAAGGTGACATGATCTCGTTCCCATGCAGAGCATGGCCCATAAGCGAGGCTCTGCCTATAGTCCAAGGAGGCAGAGCTTCCCCAAAGCCATTCCTTGGCATCAGCCCACGAACGAGAGGTTGATAGTTTTTGGGCAATCCCAATTTCTTCCTCATTAAATTTGCTATTACCCAGCCATTCATTCATACCCACCAGACAAGCTCTCATAGAGGCGACGGCAGGATGTTTTACTTCCTTCTTCAAATCATTGTATTTTTCGTCGCTTTGGTAATGTCGCAAAGAATTGACTCAAAATCTTGACGAATTTCAGCAAGTTGTCTTACCCAAGTGTTAGAAGCAGCGATCGCACTTTCTTCTTGTTGACGTGCGGCTGCAATTTGCTTGTCAATCTCGCCGTAAACTTGTAATTCTACTTCTGCCAGTAGATTTTCTATTTGACTTTCAAGATTTTTCGCAATGGCAATAAACTGGCTTGTAATCTTTTGACGTTCTTCAGCCATTTTATCTTGTCTTTCTGCTTCTTGTTGCATGGAATGGGCATCTAAACCAGCACCAACTACTGACAGTATCGGTGCAAGTACTATAGTAAAATTAGCAAGATCCTTAGCAATACCAACGGCTTGCCAAGGCTTGAAATCCACACCAATAAATTTTCCTACACCATAAACTACATGATGGAGATTGCTACCTGCTACATTCGTGGCATTTAAAAAACCTTGACCACTAGAAGCAACTCTACCAGCAGTAAATTTATCCCAAGGCGCTCCTAACACATCACCAATTTTTTGTAGCGCCTCAACTTGACCTTGCAGCCGTTCACCACTGATATCATTATCAATATTTTTAGCAGATACTTTTTGGGTATTTTTTAAGCAAGTGATAAATGTCTTTGCAAGGTTGCTCTGCAACACTTTTTTAACTTCTTGGCTAATCTCGTCAACTGCCTTTTCTACAACTATTTTAAGTTCTTCTGTAGCAGTTTCATAATGGTTTGGCACATTTAGAGCGATTTGCTTGTTTAGTGTTTCAAAATCTTCCTTAGTCGTAGTTCCTACAGAATTTGCTAGCTTAATTCCCTCTTTAGCAATCGCAGAAGACATTTCTAAGCTTATACTATGAAATTTGGTTCGCAAGCGTTCTCTTTCCTTACGCACTGTTCGAGATAATCGTGTCAGTACTTCTAAAAAAGTGGTATCTTGATCAGAATTGCGCGTAAAGCTTAATTGGGCTTCATCTACAGAAGCTAAAACAATTCGTACTGGTGTATCAAAACGAGCAAGTGCAGCACGGCGATCGACAAAATTATTTAAAGCATCAATAAAAGTTTGAAAACGACTGATTTCGATAAGAAAATCATCATCTTGATCCACACCGTCACAATAATCTTTTGCATCGAGAAAACAGACTGGAAATTCATCAAGACTGTAGGGCTTAAGTGCATCTGCTAAACTTTTGCGATAATTAGCAATTTTTTGCGCTTCCTCTCCTGCTTCATCAGACATTTTATTGATGAGCAGCATCATTTTCCAGCGATAACTTTTTTCATAAGCTAGTTTCTTGAAATTTTCTACTGTGATTGAATCAAAAAGCATATAAGTGAGACTGAAAACTAATAAGTCAGCTTTATTAATTGCCTCATAGGTAATTTCATCATGGTCTTGACGGTCTGTAAATAGTCCTGGCGTATCTATTAATTTGATACTATTCCAGTCATAGGTAACAGTTGCATCAGTTGCAATGTCAGAATCGATTTTAATATCTCGTCGTCCTGTAAGTGCAGAAATAGTTGTAGATTTACCCGCGTTATATTGACCGACAAAAGCTACCGTAAGAATCCCATTTTTACTATATTCTTTGACTTCATCACGTAGTTTATGACGAATAGCTGTAAATTCAGGATGATTGGCTTGAGCTAAAATTTTATCAAATTTGATGCAGATATTTTTGAACTTTGCAGCTATTTCAGCAGCTTTAAATATTTTTTCTTGAGTCATTTTTTATTTTCTACTATTATTTTTATATTAACTTTATATGAATTTCTAGTTAATAGATATTTCTGGAAAAATAATAGAAATATCTTCTTGCAAAACTCTCTTAATTGTTTCTTGGTTTTTTCTCAACTTTAATTCACATTTTGTTTTGATTGTTATGCTTCGTCCAAAATCTCGTTCTACTCTCCCAATGGTTTTGATAATATCTTCATCGGTTAATAATTCGTATTTATCAACACACCAATCAATAATACGCTTGGCATAAGCACGATTAAGATAATTAGTAGAGCTATCTAATTGACTTTTAGCTTTTGCAAGTTCCTTGCTTATTTTTTCTATACCTTGAATCAATTCATTAAAGTATTTATTAATATTAACCGCTATAGTATCACAGTAGCTACTGAATTCTTCTTTAGCTTTAGCAAGAGTTTTTTGTTGATACTCTTCTAATTGATTGTTTAAAGATTGGCTAATCTTTTCTGCTGCTTCACGTTGCTTCTCTTTTTGAGATTTAAAAAAATTAGTAATTGCACTAATAACAGTACCAATTGCCATAATAATCCCAAGTGGAGGTGCTGCAAAAAGCATTGTGATACTTGTTGCAATGCCTACTATAGTAACCCCAATACGTAACATCTCTTTAAATTTAATACTACTTTGTTTATTAAAATTGAAATTTTCTCCTCCTAACCTAGCCATCAATTGGAATTCAGTACCAATTTCTTCTAGTAATTCTTCAACTTCATGATTGAATTTTTTTCCGTTTTCTTCAAAAGCATTATTTAATCTATCTTGAAATTTTAATACTTGTAGTCTATTTTTCCATTTTGATTTCAAATTATTTTCATCAGCATCCCAATTTTCTTCTGCAAAAGGTTGAATTGTATCGAATACATCCTTAAACACTGTCTTAATTTGCTGTATTAAATATTCCTGATTATCTCTATATGCTTTTGTAATTCCCTCTTGAAACTTATCACGCATATTTTTCAAGTGGTTAGTCAAGTTTTGATAAGCTTCTAATTGCTCAGTCACCCATTTGTTAGGCTCCTCAATTGCACCAACTGTAGAACCAAGTAAGGTTTGAGAACGTCTAATTACTCCATGCTCAACTAAAGACACCCGAATAGCATCAAGAAAATCCTGTATACGGCTTGCTTTAAATAGTTCGTCTTTATGTTGTTGATGTTCAATTTCGCGTGACATTTGTGCAGCTAAAAGCATTACAGGAATAATCTCAAAGTAGTCGTTAGCGTAATGCTGTTTGGCATAGCGACGGATGCGTTCAATATGTCCACCTAAACCGCTTGCACCATTCATTACAAACAATTTATCTGAGTCTTTTAAGAAGTTTTCTAACCTTCGAGTGTCCCGGAGATTATTTTTAACGTTAAGTAATATAATCAGGGGTTTAGCTTTTTCTTTTAAAAGCTGTAAAAATTTAAATTCGGTTTCTTGAATGCTATCATTTGTGACTACATAACAAATAACATCAGATTCTTCGATAATACTCTCAGCAATTTCTTCATCACTTTTACCACCAGGCGCACTAATCCCAGGAGTATCAATAATCCGAATATTTTTCCATTCATAAACCCGATTAAAACGAGTCGTACGCTGTTTACCTACACCAATAGCATCCCAGCCATCACCTGTAATAATCGCGTGGAGAGTGCTTTTGCCTGCTTTAGTTTTACCTATAAAAGCTATACTAAAATGGTTTAAAGCACGTTGTTTTGCACGCAGAGATTCACTTACCCCTTCAAGCTCTTTTAGAGTTTTAACCGTCAGATCGTTTCTGGTACTTTCAAGCTGTTTTGCTACTTCTTTGGCAGTATTATCTTGTCCTTTACTACTTGTTCTTTCTTGTATCTCCTCAGTATATTTTTCAAGATTTTTAGCTAACCCTGCAAGCGCAGAATAAGCGCTTTGGAGCGAATTTTCTGCATACTTATAATTTTCATTTGCTATAATTGTACATTGCTGGATTGCATCGTCATATCCAGGTCCTGCTAGTAATATTTCCTTCCGCAGTTGACCAATTTTATGTCCAAGATTTTCCGGAGCAACTTTTGCTAAGTTATCTACTAATGCACGAGATAAAACTGAATCTATCCCCTTTAAAAGACGCGCACCAACAGATAATTCTGATTTGTCTCTATTGGAACAAGCGAATTTAACTGGATTAAATTTTTCGGTTTGTTTAAGCAACCTTTCAATTTCTGAATTTGGCCAGTTCCAAATTTTTGCAACATGGTCTACCATCTGCCGTTCTAATGGTGAAAAATAACCATCAATATAGGCAATAGCTATCATCTGTTGCATTGCCTCACTTTGCTCACCCTGTTGGATTTGACGTGCTACATTCTCAACAGATACAAAGTTTTCATCTTGACTCAATATTTTCTCCATCTCTTTGATGGTGTGTGTTTCCATGTTTGTCTTCTGTGCTAACTCTCGTAGCGCCTTTGCTTCCTCGCTGTGAATCTGCTCATCAGCACACACCATGTGTGTAAGGAGTAAAAATTGGTAGTTTATTTGCTCAGAGGTTAGTCGCGACATTATTACCCTAAGTGCGAATTCTAGACTAAGGATAAGAAATAACGATTATTTTCAACCTCAGAAAATATGCTTAGATTATTTTTGAAAGGCAAAGATAATGTGTTTATCAGTGGTGAAAATCGTGTCAAAGTCTTTTTCGCTCAAACCGTGAGGATGTTGGCTTTTTGGCTGTAGTGTCATCAAATCGAATACGTTCACTACCCGCACCTTTAATTCAGGGAAGTGCTGGCGCAGAATGTCCACAGCCGCCAAGTGACTAAAATCCTTCGCTCTTGGCACAGGATGGAAAGCGATGTCTACTAAGGGCTGTTCGGTGAGGCTATTGATTAAATAACCTAATTATTAATTTCCAATAACCCAGGTGGCGGCGTAATTTCAATGCGACCAGATGGCAAGTCTACCACTGGTGCGATCGCTTGTACAAATGGAATCAAAACAGTCTTTTGCTTTTTGTCAGTCGCAAATGATTTATGCAACTTCACTTCTAACAAATCATTGCCAGCGGGGATGATATCTACCACCGTACCCACGAGTTCCCCAGATGCTTGCATGAAGACTTCCAAGCCAATCAAATCGAGGACATGATATTCATCTTCGCCTAATTGAGGGCGATCGCTTGCTGGCACCATTAACTTACAACCGCGCAACGCCTCCGCCTGATCGCAATTTTCTACACCAGCTAATTTGATCACATACAAGTTTTTGTTACTGATGTAACGTCCCGTCAATAATTCGATTGGTTGTGGTTCTGTGTCACCTAAACGCAACAACCAACGTTTTCCCGGCACCTCAAATCTTTCGGGGAAGTCAGATACAGGATAAACCCGTAATTCCCCAGATAATCCTTGAGGGGCAACAATCTTACCAATTTCTAGCCAATCATCTAATTTGTCATTAGTCATTAGTCATTAGTCATTAGTCATTAGTCATTAGTCATTAGTCATTAGTCATTAGTCATTAGTCATTAGTCATTAGTCATTAGGCATGGGTATTGGTTCATCTCCCTCATCTCCCACCCTCCGGGAAGCTAAAGCTACATCTCTCCGAGTCTTTTTTTCTCTACGAGACGCTGCGCGTAGCTTGCTTCTCTGTAGGAGTAGAATTTTGAATTTTGAATTTTGAATTGATTTCTCCCCACTCCCTCATTACTACGCACTCACAACTGTACGCTGATAAGCTTCTTCAGCCACTTTTGCTAAACGTTGCATACCAGTGGCAATCTCCTCATCGCTGCCGGTAAGGCTGATCCGGAAGCATTGGTGCTTGTGCGCCCACTCTTCCTCTAAACCAGGGAAGAAGGTACTTCCAGGGACAATAATCACACCTACTTGCTTGAGTTGCTGGTAAAATTCCCAGTCACTGATGGGTAGATCCTCTAACCACAACCAAGCAAAAATTGCTCCTTCACCGCGATGGAGAAACCAAGGTAAATTCTTGGGCATTGCTTGTTCTAAGCTGGTTTCTAAAACTGTAAACTTATTTTGGTAAAAGGGACGGATGACAGTGTGAGAAATTTCCACTAAAGCACCAGAATTGATTGCAAAAGCTGCGATCGCTTGGCCGTAACGTGAAGAATGGAGACTCATATTTGCTTGGAAACACTCCAGCACCTCAATCCACTTTTCATCCCCAATGGCAATACCAATTCTTTCTCCAGGTAATCCCGCTTTTGATAAACTCATGCAGTGGAGGATGTTATCACCAAACACTGGTGTCATTTCGGTAAAGTTTAATGCTGGGAAGGGAGGTGCATAAGCCGAGTCAATTAACACCGGCAGATTGTAAGGCGCAGCCAGGGCAACAATCTTTTTCACCTCATCATCAGTGAGGACATTGCCAGTGGGATTACAGGGGCGAGAGAAGAGGACACAACCCGTGTTTTCTGTAATCGACAGTTGGCTGAAGTCGGGGCGATATTTAAATCGGTGGGCAGGTGCATCAATATCAAGAGTCGGTTTGTGGGCGATTAGGGCTTTTGGAACTAAGCAGATACCACCGTAACCTGTGTAGTCAGGACAGAGGGGCAAAACAATTTGTTTTAACTCGCCGCTAGGGGTATAGCCACCGAAGGTATTCGCAGCGTAAAAGTAGAGGGTTTGACTACCGGGGGTAATCAGGATATTGCGATCACTTAAGTTTAACCCGTAGCGTTTGTTAAAATCATTAGCGATCGCTTCAATTAATGGTGCATAGCCCTGACTTGAGCCGTAGCGACAAACTACCTCACCATATTCTGGGCTAGCCAAAAGCTGTGCAGTACAATCCCGCCATAACTGCTCTACCTCTGGCAAAATCAACGGATTACCAGCACTCAAATTAATAAACTGCTGCCCTGCACCTGCTCGTAATGTTTCGATAATATCCTTCATGATTGCTCTTACGCCAGTCAGGTTGGACATTTGAGCGCCAATTTGAGTGAGGGCAGGGTTCATAAGCTGTGACAAAATGTATTATTTGAGGGGTGGACAAATTATTTGGGGGTTGCTGCTGACATCAAGTTTACATCGTTGCCAAAACAGCTGTTGCCGCCTTTAACCAATTTAGCTACAGAATGATATTTTAACAAAGTGATATTTATCGTTATAGGGGCGATCGTCCTTAGTAAATACGAGGAAGTGATACAAAAGTTTATCATGCGCTCAATATGTTTAAGTGAAATAATCGCCGTGCTTCAGCACTCGGAAGAACGTGAAAAAACTATACAGGAGGGCTGAGGTTGGAAGTTAAAGCAGCAGTAGCTTACAGCGCACGTAAGCCGTTGACGATTGAAACCGTTCAACTATCGGGACCACAAGCTGGGGAAGTATTAGTTGAGGTTAAAGCCACCGGGGTTTGTCATACCGACGCCTTTACCCTATCTGGTGACGATCCCGAAGGTTTGTTTCCGGCAATTTTGGGACATGAAGGTGCTGGTGTGGTAGTAGAGGTAGGCGCTGGTGTGACTAGCGTCAAACCAGGGGATCACGTGATTCCCCTCTACACTCCCGAATGCCGTCAGTGCGAATATTGTCTAAGCTTCAAAACTAATCTTTGTCAAGCTATTCGCCTAACTCAAGCACGGGGTGTCATGCCCGATGGCACCAGTCGCTTTAGTATCGATGGGCAGATGATTCATCATTACATGGGTACATCCACTTTTGCCAACTATACAGTGCTGCCGGAAATCGCCCTGGCAAAAATTCGGGAAGACGCCCCATTTGATAAAGTTTGTTACATTGGCTGTGGTGTGACTACTGGTGTTGGTGCAGTCATCAATACTGCCAAGGTGGAACCAGGAGCAAATGTCGTGGTTTTCGGCTTGGGTGGTATTGGTTTAAATGTCATCCAAGCGGCGCGGATGGTGGGAGCAAATATGATTGTCGGGGTGGATCTTAATCCCAGCAAACGCGCCTTGGCAGAAAAGTTTGGCATGACGCACTTTGTCAATCCCCAAGAAGTAGAGGGTGATTTAGTTCCCTATCTGGTTGATTTAACAAAAGGCGGTGCTGATTACAGTTTTGAATGTATCGGTAATGTCAAAGTTATGCGTCAAGCATTAGAATGTTGCCACAAGGGTTGGGGCGTCAGCGTGATTATTGGTGTTGCTGGTGCTGGACAGGAAATCAGTACTCGTCCTTTTCAACTAGTAACTGGGCGCGTTTGGAAAGGTTCAGCATTCGGTGGCGCTAGAGGACGTACAGATGTGCCGAAAATTGTTGATTGGTATATGGAAGGTAAGATAAACATTGATGATTTGATTACCCATGTGATGCCAATTGAGCAAATTAATGATGCTTTTGAGTTGATGCACAAAGGTGAATCAATTCGCAGTGTGGTGACTTTTTAGCTGTTAGATTCAAAGCTTTTTTTCAAAATACAATTAACTGTAAGAGCGCACAGATATAATGCGTATCAACTTCAGCTAAAATACTAGAGAAAATCCTTGTTTACAGCCTCTGGCTGTAAATGTTATATTTCCTGACATTTTTGCTCATCGGCGACAGCATCGCCAACGCCGCCGCCCCTCCCAACACCTGCTCGTCAGTCACTTCCAATCTGTAACTAAATTCAGAAATAGCTGGTAGTGGTGTACTAGTTTTGATACAACTGATTTACCTATTGACATAGTATGCTAAATCTAGCATACTAACTATTACATGAGCCAAACGCACCAAAAAGCTTTCAAATGGATTGGAAGCGCTTTAGATGACTTAAAGGATTTCCCTGAAGACGTACAAGACGTAATGGGTTACGCCCTTGATGTAGCACAACATGGGGGTAAGCATCCCGATGCAAAACCCCTGCACGGTTTTAAAGGAGGCGGGGTTTTACAGGTTGTAGATGATTTTGATGGAGATACATACCGAGCAGTGTAGACTGTAAAATTTGCGGGGTTTGTCTACTTATTACACGCGTTTCAAAAGAAGTCAAAACATGGTATTGGTACATCACAACAAGATATAGATTTAGTAAAAAAGAGGTTAAAATCCGCCCAGGAAGACTATTCGGAACAAGCTGCTAAACAAAAGGAGTAAATAAGTGACTAAAGAAAATAGCGTTTATACTAGCAGTGGAAATGTATTTGCTGACTTAGGTTTACCTAATTATGAAGAAAGATTAGTGAAAGCTGAACTAGCACGCAAAATCAGTGAAGCAATCACTTTCCGTAAATTAACACAAATCCAAGCTGCTGAACTTTTAGGAATTGATCAACCAAAAATTTCAGCATTGGTAAGAGGCAGACTTTCAGGCTTTTCAATTGATAGATTATTTCAATTTTTGAATGATTTAGATAATGATGTAGAGATTGTCATAAAACGAAAACCTGAAGACCGTAAGCAAGCTCGGACAACAGTTGTTTGTTAAGTAATAGATAAAAACTCGTGACATCATATAAGATACCCCTTTAGTTGATTATAAAGGGGTATCTTTAAAAGTTAGCGATAATCTGGTTTTGCATCGTTTTAAGCTTAAGAATCATATCAAAACGGTGAGGATTTAGCATCGGGAGAAACAAAAAGGAACAAAGGTGTAATCGACTAAGATTTTCCAGGGTAATCAACCTGCTTAAGTGTCAAGGACATTAATTCCTCAAGGCAGACAGATTATTTGGAAATTGATAGATAATACTCAAATCGCTCTCGGAGTTGTTTAACTGTCAAATTTTGAGTCCAGTACTCCACTAGGGCGTGACCAAATGCCCAGGCGTTGCGGTCGGGTGAAGCGGAGTTTTCCAGCAGTAGCGGCCAAAGGGATACCAATTCAAAGTTGAGCGGGTTAAGGTTACCTGTATTCAAAAGCGAGAAAAGCTCATATCCCATTTGGAGTTTCCCAATCACAATCGGCAACTGTTCCACGGGAATTTGCTCCGCCAGCATATAGGCTAGGGCTGGAGATCCGGTTGAGAGGGTAGAAACAAACTGGAGGACAGGACTTTTGAGCAATGCCGTTAGTCCCTGTGTTGTCGTCATTTGGAAGGTATAGTGGTCGATGATTTTGGCAGCAGCGATGGTACGGGCTTCGAGGTTACGCAAAAAGCGGGCGAGACGGAGTTGCTTGGTAGGTGCGATCGCATCCACTAATCCCAACGATAGCGCCTCCACTCCCCAAGCGGTTCGACTTGTTTTCCTGTCAGATGTAACCACAGGTAGAACTAGATTACAGAAGTTTCCCAGCAGTTTGGCGCGATACTCAGTGGCTTCGCGAATCGCAATTTCTTTGGAGCGATCGCCCCATTCCCAATCATAAGGCGGTTGCCATTCGCGGATGGGACGCAGACGATCTACCTGGGTAACGATCGCGATCGCAGGTAAATCTGCAACTTCTGCTTTCATATCTTGCAAAAAGTCTACATCCATTTGGAGGGCAGGATCGAGAGCAGGGGTAACTAACAGCAGCAAATCTGCATCGGTGGCATAATCAAGCACTAGGTCTCGGAGAGCAGCACGGTTGACTTGTTCATAACCAGGTGTATCCCAAAGCGTCAGGGCTTCCCCACTTTGAGTCTGCCATTGGTAATTCTGAATGCGATCGGTACTGGGTAAAACATCTACCTCTGCTAAATCCGCCTGAAATAGTGTGTTAATCAGGCTACTTTTTCCCGACCCCGTGCGCCCTACCAGCAGAATATTCACAGGTTTTTGCTCAACTGCCTCGGCTGGTTGAGCTTGAGTCAGGATTTCTCGGAGTGTTTGGGTTTTTACCTGGGGTAAAGTTGGTGTGGAAACAACGGTTGCTGAAGCTGGTAATGTCCCACGTCCGTAGAGAGCGATCGCCTGCCGGCATAAGTTTCTCAGGGCAGCTTCCCGGAATAACTGGCTCAAATTCCCCAATAATTGCTGAGTTGCCTGGTTACTAGAACCCTTGCTGACTTGTTTTGCCACCGCCGCCACTGGATTTAAAACCCATTGTGCCCAGTTCCAAGCTTTCCAGAATTTCCGAGCCGATGGTTCCAACTTCCGGTATACTTCGTATCCTTGGTATGCTTGCCCAACCGTCACCTGATTCAGGACAGGAGATAACTTTTGCATCCACTGATCCATATCATCCACCGTTCCCCGAATCAACCCGTAAGCTTGGGGGACGTAAATGTTCAGTAGCGGATATTGAATTTGAGGATTGTAGATATGAGCGATCGCTACAACCAAATCCTGGCATCGCGTCCAAAAAGTTTGCCAGTCTTCCCAAATCGGGCGATCGCTCTGTGCTGCTTGCAGTATCTCTTGAAATGCGGTTTCTGCTTGCTTTGTAACATCACTTCCCACTGGTGACCCTACTGTATCCTCTGCTGTCGATTCCAGTTCTTCGCGGACTTGGGCTAATACAGCTTCCACTTGGTTAACAGCTGGTTGAGTCCATTTGACCAACAGCCAACGCCAACCCACAAATAAAAGGGTGAATACACCCCAAATCCAATTAATGCCCCACGCATGAATTTGTGAACCGGCGGCTACCAATAAGAAAATAATGATGAAAGCGATCGGGATTGCTAAGACGACCCACTGCCACGGTTTTAATCGCACCATTGCCTTATACCTGCTTTAAGAGCTGATTCGTAAACAAAAGCTTAAGATGCCATTCGCCTGACCATAAGACGAATCAATGAGCCATAAATCATTGCTTCACTTAACTCGCT
>NZ_JBALCZ010000082.1:0-35337 GCF_036917615.1 Nostoc sp. | reverse complement strand
GCACTGTTGCACAGACGGGTGTTGACTATATTTCTACCAGTGCGCCGATTACTCAGTCGAAGTGGCTGGATTTGAGTATGAGGATTGTACTTTAATTGTCTAAATGTAAGTAAAAGTTTAGAAGTGCATAGTAAAAAATTCACGTAAATTTTACGTTTATTACTTAGGCAAATTGGAAAATATTATTATGTAATGTCAAAAATTTTACCTGGAGAAAAATATAAAATGAAAGACGAATTGATTGCAGGGATGGCGACACTTGCAGGTTCTTCATTAAGGTCAATTACCGTCGCTACAGTACCTGTAGTTGTAACTACTACTAGATCTGTTGGTGGTATCGTAGGTTGGTTAAACTTTAAGTAGGTGGGTGGGAAAATTTAGAACTATGTAATTTTCCTATTTATATTTGTATAAAACCCCATACACCAAAATAGATCAATACAATTTATCGCAGCTTAGTTAACAGTTATCAGTCAATAATCTTAATTCATACTATTTAGTATTCCCTTATTTAAGCAATACTGCCCCGCTTTCTGGCTTCTTTGTAGGAAGTTCCAACATTTTTCAAACCAGCTTTAATCATTTGTTGTTCGAGGAGGGCAAAGAAACGTGCTTTATCGCCACCTTTAACCACTGCTTGATTATGGGCTTCTGCGATCGCTACAGGGTAGCCATATCCTTTTTGCACTTGTGCCAGCATTAGTCCCAAAGCTTGGTCTAGCATAGTTACATTTTCTGCTACCCATGCCGGAACTTCGACCCGGGCGATTTCAGTACCAACGTGGACGTAGCAAAAGTAAATGGTTTGGTCTCCGTAGAGCTCGAGAATAGGGGAATTACTGCGCCACAAGGTACTGCGTTGTCCTGGTTTGAGTCGGGTTGCCCAAACAGAAGTATCTCGCAACTGTTCAAAAATTTTACAAGGTACTTTTTCTAGCTGATTTGGGCAATAACTTTTACAGTCTGGCACTGGATGGGGACAAGCCAACAACCGTAAAAAATTCATTGTTTCGATGCTGCGAGAGGCACTAAGATAGCCCATCAACGGAATTTGAGCATCACGCATCTGTTGCCAAGCTTCGAGGATGGGAGGTAAAATGCGATCGCGTGCATCCATCGGCAATTGTTCTAAAAACCAGTAAATTAACGAACCATCTACCATTGCCAGTGCTGGCGTTTCTCCTTTCGCTGCACATGCAAGTTCTGCTAACACTGTTGTTTCTGAAGCAGTGCGACGGAAACTCATCCATTCCTCGGTTCTAATTCCCCACTGTCGAGACATATATAAATCTTCTGGACGATAAAATACCTCTGGCAAACTATCAAGTAGCGGATGGCGATTTTGCCCGTAGTGTAAGACTACTCTGCCGATATTCAAAAGATAACAGTAAGCAATTTCATGATGGTTAGGGGCAATTTGCGAACCATCGGTAGCGATGACGGTATGTACTTTGGGGGGAATTGGGATATTAATGGAGGTTTCTAACGGCTCAATTGGGGTAGCATTAGCAAAGAGAATGCGATCGCGCCATTTTTCCTGGTGATCGATTAAATCTTGTTGACACTCGTAAGCATTTTTGAGATGTTGTTGCGCCAATTCTAAACGCTGGCGGCTGGCAGCAGCTTCTAAGGTAAGATGCTGACTTAAACCCTGCATTTGTCGCGCCAGTTTTGTCAGGTCAAGCATAAAGGTAAGTCAAGAGTGAAGAGTTATTATTTCACTGAAATGGAAGGAAGGAAGCTTCTAATTTTTAATTATTGTTATTTACGTGCATCTTTTAAATATTCTGCTTCGTTGATTTCAGTCTACTTGAGTGGACTGGGGCTATTAGCCCGGAACTTAAGTTCTGGGCATAATATCGGTAAAGGCAACAATTTGACTGTTACAAACATCTTGACAATGACAAGCGCTTTTAGGGTGAAGTATCAAAAGATTATTGCAACGCCATTTAATATATTAAAGCCAAGCAGAGAAATCTTTTGCAAACTTAGACAGTGATAACAACTGAATTCGCCGATCATTTTGGGACGTTTCCCGTTCTGTTTGGGTATTATAGCCCCAGTCTGCAAGAAAGAGTTTCACATCTTCAAGGTCTGCTTGCTGTTGGATTAACTGCAATGTCTTGAGTCTGTCTTCTACAAACCAGAGACTAACTGGCTTTTTATCTGCTGGTTGAATTAATTCTCGCAGGATTTCAAATTTGGGACGCTTGACTTCTTTACCAAAAATTGCTGTTGCTGGTAAATTCACTCCTTCTTGTTGCAACAACTGCTGTACAAAACGCCCTTCTTTAGTTGTCACAATGTATAACTTAACTCCACTGTCAAGAGTTAATTTAATTTTTTCTACTACACCTGGATAAAATCTATGCAGACTTAGCCAATCGTCTAAATTGGTGGTAATCCATTCATCCCGTTGATTATCTAGTTTCGCACCAATTTCTCTTGCTTGTAGCTTGTCATTTAACAAAAGTTTTGGGGTGATGCTTGACCATTCATGAAGAATTTTCTCATCAGAAATTCCATCTACCAACGCTTTTATTAAAACGGGCATTTCCCAACCTGTTTCAATTACAGGTCGTAGGTGATAGAATCTCAAAGCTAAATCATCTGGTGGTGTGGCGTTAGCAGGTGACCAAATTTCACAGTAGGTGCGCCATGCTACCTCAAAATATTCAATTAGTCCGTCGCAAATCACTCCATCAAAGTCCAGGGCTAAAATCGTGGGACTACTTGCGGTCATTGTTTTGAGGATTAAAACTGCTGTTGTCAGCTTACCTGAGAAATTCAAATCGTGCAGTAATTTTTGTTAGTCTTTTATAATTTATAACTTGCTCAAAAACTATGGTGGCATTGTCCAATCTGATTTTATACTGGTAGGTTAACGAGGATCTACAGCAAGTTTGCGGTCAATTAAACGAATTTGGTTTTGCTTGACTACTACAGTGATTAGTCGCAAAGAACGTTTAGCTAGACCATGAACGACTATCTCAGGACTTTGGTTGACTTTCAGTAAACCGAAAAGTTCTGCGTTAGGAAGCTCACCGTTGGCGTAGCCTCTCGTAAAAAAGGTATCACTCTGAGGTACATACCTGCTTTAGCTAATTGTTGTCTAAAAAACCGTGTTTTTTAATACATTTTTTGAATAACTCACTTAGCTTATAATATAAGCTAAACCTATCAATTAGCTAAAAATATCAGGACAACTCTCATCTATATTTTAGCAATAATTGAGCGTCGGATTAAAACCACTATCAAAAATCTCACCATTCGCTTTTTATTTGTGGCTTTAGCTTTTTTAATTGCCACCATAAAAGCGATCGCTAGTCCGGGCAAAACTGAGTGATTGATAGCATCATCCAGGAATGCTAGTTGCTACACCATCAAGTAGCTGCCTGCAACCGCACATAACAAGCCAACTAAAATGGCAATCACAAGCGATCGCTGGATAAAGCCGTATTGCAACAGCTAAATTAAGAGTACTTGTTGCCGTGAACCTGTAGTGATTAATTCGCGATTTAGTAATATATTGAGTTATTACCTGAAGATAGAGACAAATGTACTCATAAGGCATCGCAACTTACTAATGAATTAAAGCAGTTGCATAGCTGGATTAATCAACAGATTCAAACTATACCCGCAGATTAGCGCAAACTGGTGACAATGCATGATGTATTCCAATATTATGGACGTGCTTATGGGATTGCGATCGCAGGTATTTTAATTAGCATTAGTACCAAAGAACAACAAAGCGCTCAAATAGTTTAGAGATTGGTTGAGTCAATTAAAAAGATAGGTGTTACCGTCATTTTTGCCGAAACTACAATTAATCCCACTTTAATTAAAACTATTGCCCAAGAAGCAGGGGTGAAATTAGCGCCCAATCAATTTTACTCTGATTCAATTGGTGCTGTGGGAAGTGAAGGAGATTTCTACATCAAGATGATGGAAGCGAATACCCGCAGCATTGTCGAGCCATTGGCAAAAAAATATACGCCCTTTGAACCAAAGAGGTAAATTTATCAGAGCAAATATCTAACCTAAGACATGTTCCTCTCTAATCTTTTATCAAAGTCTCTCCAGAGAAAGAACTCTTTGTATCTTCGATTTTTTAAAGTGTTATTGGTCAAGCTATATCTTTCAACACCTGAAAAAGCCATGAGTGATAAAAATCAAGAAAATCAAATTAATCAACCAGTAAGTGAAGATACACATTTACGCGAAGAACCGAACGTCAATGAAAGAAACTTAACAGCGAATCCAGGAGATAGAATCGCTGATGAGTCTGAATCTGTTGAAGAAAAGGCTCAACAGGTGGCTGTGGATGATGTACCAGATATTACAGGCGACAAAATCACAGTCCCGACTTACTTCGTTGTAGATGAACCCGACGGCGAAAAGAAAGCACTCCACCACGTTAAAGATGCTGAAGAGATTTCCGACGTAATTCGGCAAGCACGAGTTGACGAAGATGGAAATCGGAAGTGGTAGTAGTTTTTCATTTAAGATACACGGGGACAAAGGGATACTGAAAGTTTTTTCTTTGCGTCCCGGTATCTGTATTCTTTGGTCAAGTTAGTCTATTAAGAACACAATCAAAATCTGGAAATTCTCCCAGGATGGATAGTAATGGCAAATGTTATAAGTACCAAAGAATTGACATATTGGAGTACACCAGAAATTAAAAATCAAATTTTAGAACTTGTTAAAGGTCGTAATGTAGAGCCGTTAAAAGCCAAAGTAGAATTTTATAAAAATGAATTAGCGCCATATTTTACAGAGTTGAGCCGACGTAACCCCTTTAGCAAAGTTGCAGATCAAGTGGCGATCGTCACGGGAGTATGGATGCCAATATGGTCTACTATACCTTTTCAAGACATTTTACCTGGTAGGATATACGAGCAGTCTTACCAAATTTTTCATAATGATGGTTACTATGCAAATATTGCCCGTTATGCACCGGGACATCAGTCTGGTTTTTGGGAAAAATTTGCATCAAGACTACCAGCTTATGACTTAATGGTGTTGCAAAAGTATTCAGTTCGAGATGAGCAGTGGGATATTAAAAATGTTGGAATATTCCAAGCATGGAGAAATAGAGAAATTCCATTGAAAATTGACGATGCAGACGAGTGGTTTACGACAACAGTCGAATCTAAATTTAAAGAAGCAGCGCCAAACATAGACCTACGGCAAGAACTCAAATTAAAAGATATGGACAGAAATACTGTCAAGAAATTTGAAAAAGCCTACCTAGCTACTTCTTTTCTAGAGCATCTATATATAGATAATGACTTTCGACTGGTTAAGAGTCAACGAGAAGCAACACAACGACCAAGTTATACAGTAGCTGTTCGTAGAGGTTGAACTGACAAAATTTTCTAATGCTATGCCGTCACTACAACAACAAGTTACTTCTACCGACAGCTACAACTACCTGCTATTCTTGCCCGATGTCTTACGACAAGACATTTCTCTACTAGATCCTGCGCGTAGCTTGCTTCTCCGTAGGAGTACATGTCAAGGCAACGAAACACAACAGCCACTTTTGCCAACTATTCTATTTTTACATGGTGCGGGTGAAAGAGGTTGTGACTTAGATGATGTGAAAAAGCAGGGTGTTGCCAAAATTGTTGAACAACAGCCAGACTTTCCCTTCATTGTAATTTCTCCCCAATGTCCGCGCGATGAATATTGGAATGTAGAACGATTAAGCGGCCTTCTGGATGAGGCGATGTTTGGCGACAAGCCCTTCTCTACGAGAGGCTGCGCCAACGGGTTCGGGGGATCGCAAGACGCTCGAAGACTCGCTACCGCTGCGCTAACGACGGGAACCGCCAAGACTGCGACCCCCTCACCGCAAAGCGGCTACGCATCGTACCCTATTGATCCAGATCGGCTTTACCTAACCGGCTTAAGCATGGGTGGTTACGGAGTATGGCATTTAGCAGCGGCACAACCCCAAAGATTTGCAGCGATCGCCCCTATCTGTGGCGGTGGTAATCCACTAGTAACACGTAAATTGAAAAATCTTCCCGTGTGGGCATTTCACGGAGCCAAAGATAATGTAGTTCCTTTAAGTGCGTCCGAAATCATGGTTTCAGCACTCAAAGCCCGCGGCGGAAATGTAAAATTTACAGTTTACCCAGAAGCCGATCACGACTCGTGGACGCAGACATACAATAATTACGAGTTGTATGAGTGGTTTTTGCAGCATCGGCGACAGCAGGCTGTAGGTTAAAGCACCAGGAATCATATAGAGGCGATCGCAGATGCGCCATTTGGTGAAGCTTCGGATTTATCATCTCTAGACATAAACAAGAATTAACGCTACTTCTATACTGCCAGCATCACGCAAAATTTTGCTAACCTTGTGCTGCTCACTGGATATTTAATCACTCTACCGATTTGTACATTGATTATCCTCATTATTAGCCTTTCTTCACTGCTAGCTTATTCGCTTCCATTGGAACCTCGCAGCACTCTAGATCGATTCTTGGATAGATAATGCATCTGAATTTGAACATATCGGCAGAAACTGGAGCGATCGCAAGTGTTGGGATAATGAACACAATCCCATGTTTTAAATGGATATTGACCAAAGAGGGTATGCAAACTATTCTGACAATCGCCTAATTTGACAAAACAGGCTAACAGCCTTGGAATTAGATCAAAATGGATATGTAGCCTGTTGTTTGTCCAACCTTGAATCAACCTAACTTCGTGCGTAATCTGCAAGAAACTCACTTAAATCGTGCCCGCGCCAGTCTCAGACAAGCGCTGTCTTGGTATGGATATCTTCGCAAGTCAGGACAGCTTTCATCTAACCCAGAATTGGCAGGTTTAGTGAAACCGGAATTGGAAGCTTTGAACTCCACACTCAACAAGCTGGACTCTAGCATTATTAGAATTGCGGCTTTTGGTTTGGTGAGTCGTGGTAAGTCAGCAGTTTTAAATGCCTTGCTGGGAGACAAGATTCTGCAAACGGGGCCCTTGAACGGTGTCACTCAATGGCCGCGTTCCGTGCGTTGGCAGCCAGGGGGTAAGGTACTAGTAGAGTTAATTGATACCCCTGGATTAGATGAAATTGAGGGTGAGTTACGGGCAGACATGGCACGAGTTGTGGTACATCAGGCGGATTTGATTCTGTTTGTCGTGTCTGGTGATATCACGCGCACTGAGTATCAGGCACTGCTAGAATTGCGTCAAGCGCAAAAACCCTTGATTTTGGTGTTTAACAAGATAGACCTTTATCCAGATACAGATCAGGGAACGATTTACCAAAATTTGCAACAACTGGGTGCCGGACATCCTCAAGCGAAGCCTCTACTACCTGATGAAATTGTGATGGTGGCGGCGGAACCAGCACCAATGGAAGTACGGGTTGAGTGGACTGATGGACGTGTCAGTTATGAATGGGAGACACCACCACCGCAAGTAGACGAACTCAAACAGACAATTCTGAATATTCTCAATCGAGAAGGGCGATCGCTTCTGGCTTTAAATGCACTGATCCAAGCACGGGATGCAGAAGCCGCGATCGCTCAAAAAACCATCGACTTACGCGAACAAGAAGCCGAAGATATCATCTGGCAATTTACCAAATACAAAGCTTTGGCAGTAATGCTCAATCCCATCGCCTTTTTAGATATACTTGGCGGAACTGTTGCCGATTTGGCTTTAATTCGCGCTCTAGCTAGGTTGTATGGTTTGCCAATGACTAGCTATCAAGCCGGAAAAATTTTAAAAACGATTTTATTTAGTTCTGGTGGCTTACTGCTGGGAGAATTAGGTAGTAGTTTCCTTTTGGGTTTGGGCAAGAGTACTGCTGCAATAACCAGTGGTGACAATCCCAGCAATATTACTGCCTTTGCTGGCAGTGCGATCGCTCAAGCTGGGATCGCCGGTTATGGAGCATACTCCGTTGGCAAAGCCGCCCAAGTCTATCTCGAAAAAGGCTGCACCTGGGGACAGTTGGGCGCTAGCAGCGTCATTCAAGAAATTCTCTCTCAAGTTGACCAGAATACAATTCTGTATCGTCTGCGACAAGAATTAGGGATAAAATATTGAGAATAAATAAAAATTGTCTCCGGTTTGTTGCTGTTTATAAGTGTTTATCAAATTCTATCAAGCTCTTCTGACAATTGACTGAGATTCCCAATTTGGGATGCAAGATTGAAAACATGACCATCTCTATTAGTGACCACAAGTAGTAGAATTTCCCTACCTTTTTGAATTAAAGATGACAATAGGGTAATTCCCACTCAATTTTGCGAAAAAGATGACGGTGTTTACTACCACCTGTTGTAGAAAGCCTATCTAAACTGGAAATGTGAGCCAGCCCAGTCTTGTTGCTTCAACAAAGAGGGATTGGCATTAGCGCAGCGTTAGCGACGCAGAAGCGTCACCCGAAGGGTGAGCTTTCTGAGGTCAATGAAAGCTCACAGTTAATATCTATCTCTATAAACTAAAGGTGAAAGGATCATGACAACTAACCTAAACTCATCTGAAACTGCTGGGGCGGCAAATCTTGAAGAAGCCATTACTAATGCCATTACTGAAGCCCGCACAACTTGTGAGCAAGATGGCAGTGATTCTGCTGATTGTGCCGTAGCCTGGGACATTGTGGAAGAATTGCAAGCTGAGAAAGCTGATCAACACCAAGCAAAACACAAGAAAACCTCTTTAGAAAATTATTGCGATACCCATCCCGATTCGGTAGAGTGTCTAATATACGACGTTTAACTCTTCCGTAAATCAGTTGTTGCTGATTGCGTTATTTGCTTAATTGCCTCTAAATCAGGCGATGGTGTTTCACTTTCCATTCCCAACCACAAAAGATATTCGATATTCCCAGCCGGGCCAGTGATCGGCGACCAAGTTAAGCCTTTGTATTTCCATCCTAATTCGTGGGCTGTTTGCAACACCTGGAAAATGGCATCAGCTTGGTCGTTTGGATCACGCACAACGCCTTTTTTACCTACACGGGATCTGCCGACTTCAAACTGTGGCTTGACTAACAATACAGCTTCTCGGTTAGCTTGAGTTAGTTGCCACAAAGCAGGCAAAATCTTGGTTAAAGAAATAAACGAGACATCGACCACCGCCAAATCAGGAATCGGGTCATCCTCGCCATATAACTCATCTGGTCGTAGTTGCCGTAAATTGGTGCGTTCCCGCAAAATCACCCGCGAATCATTTCGCAATCGCCAGTCAACTTGCCCGTAACCAACATCAATTCCGTAAACTTGTTTTGCTCCAGCTTGCAAGAGACAATCAGTAAAACCACCAGTAGAAATCCCACCATCTAAACAAACGCGCTCTGCTACGGGAATAGTAAATACTGACAAAGCTTTGGAGAGTTTTTCACCGCCTCTAGAAACAAAAGGCGATCGCTCTTTAATATTTATTTGAGCTGCAATATCAACTTCTGTACCAGGCTTATCAACTAGCTGCTGATTAACAGTAACTTCCCCCGCCTGAATTAACCGCTGTGCCAAGGCGCGAGAAGCACATAAATTTAGCTCTACTAATAGTGTGTCGAGTCGCTGTTTAGCCAATTAACTAGACTCTCCTGGTAAGATTAATAGTTTAGATAACATAAGCTAATGCGTTTAATGTATGAGCGATCGCTTCCTTTAAGTGATTGGGAGCGATCACTACTTAAATGTATTATTCTTCTGGAATACACGACATCAAAATAATTAAGATACAGCAAAATCCGTGTATTGCCATTATTACTCATAAAACTATTGTCAAAAATTATTTATATCCATAATAAACATCATAAAATTAGGTATAAAATATTCTCGATACTGCTAATTAATTCATCAGATGAAATTTTTTGCATTAATAAAAGTAAACGCACCTTGCCAATCAAGGCAAAGTGCGATAAACGTTAAGTGCATTTACGCGAACTTTGTTTGTATAGTTCTGCGATTTATAATCGCCAGGGCTAGATCCTAAATATCCTGTTCGCTCAACTCGCGTGTGATGTGATCAAACGGTTCATCTACAAAAGCAGTATTAACCACACCTGCTGCTGCTACTTGTTCCTTAATCAGATCCTTGAGAATCTGGATACCGCGAACCGTAGGCCCAATAGGCACTCCTAGAGAATTGTAAGTTTCCCGCAGCCCTTGTAGCACTCGTTCATCCAACACATTCGTATTTCCAGCAACCAGCGCATAGGTGGCATAGCGCAGATAGTAGTCCATATCCCGCAGACAAGCTGCATAACGACGAGTCGTATAGGAATTTCCACCGGGGCGAATCAATTCTGGCAGTTCTTCAAATAACTTTAAACCAGCCTGCTTGACAAGTGCAGCTGCATTAGAGTTGATCGCCGCCGCAGCTTGTACTCGTGCTGTACCACTGTCAAAGTAAGACTTCAGGCTATCGATCGCATTCCGGTCAAAATACCGACCAGCTAGGTCATAATTCTTAATTAAACTTGTTACCGCATCGCGCATTCCTTCTTCTCCCAATCCTTGCTATTTATGGTTTGATATTTATTTGGCTGCACTTATGCACCAGTAAATTTTTGTGCTATTAAAAATAGATTCGGCACAAAAACAATTTATCCACTATTTAAGGATTTTATGCCAAAGTTGACCCCTATGTGATGAACTTTCCAGTTTTGTACAGATGATCGCTGAAAGGTTAATATAACCTGTAATCCAGATATCTGTAACACAGACTACAAAATCCGCTAATGTCTAGTATTTAAACTATTTCAGGTGTGTCACGGCTTGATTGAGATCAGCAGGGTTAAAATGCTTTGGAAGATTTTGGTTTACTTTAGGAAATTGGTAGAGAAGGAGTAACAATGACAACACCACAAGAAGTCTTGAAGAGAATTCAAGATGAAAAAATTCAGCTGATTGATCTCAAATTCATCGATACAGTAGGGACTTGGCAGCACCTCACACTGTACCAAAACCAAATTGATGAGACTGCATTCACTGATGGCGTACCTTTTGACGGTTCCAGCATCCGGGGTTGGAAAGCGATCAACGAATCGGACATGACAATGGTACTCGACCCCAACACTGCTTGGATCGACCCATTCATGGAAGTCCCAACGCTAAGTATAATTTGTAGTATCAAAGAACCCCGCACGCGTGAATGGTACAACCGTTGCCCACGCGTTATTGCGCAAAAAGCAGTAGACTACCTGGTTTCTACTGGTCTTGGTGATACAGTCTTCTTTGGCCCGGAAGCTGAGTTCTTCATCTTTGACAGTGCTAGGTTTGCCCAAACTGCTAACGAAGGCTACTACTTCTTAGACTCCGCAGAAGGTGCTTGGAATTCCGGTAAAGCCGGTACTGATGAAAAACCCAACTTGGCTTACAAACCACGCTTCAAAGAAGGTTACTTCCCAGTTTCACCGACGGATTCTTCTCAAGATATCCGTACAGAGATGCTGTTGACAATGGCACAATTAGGTGTACCCATTGAAAAGCATCACCACGAAGTCGCTACTGGTGGTCAGTGCGAACTAGGTTTCAAGTTTGGGAAGTTGATCGAAGCGGCTGACTGGTTGATGACTTACAAATATGTCATCAAGAACGTTGCCAAAAAACACGGCAAAACCGTCACCTTCATGCCAAAACCGATTTTTGGCGATAACGGTTCGGGAATGCACTGCCACCAGTCCATTTGGAAAGACGGCAAACCTCTGTTCGCAGGTGATAAGTATGCTGGTTTGAGCGATATGGCGTTGTACTACATTGGTGGTCTTCTCAAACACGCACCAGCGCTGTTGGCAATTACCAACCCCAGTACCAACTCTTACAAGCGCCTAGTACCTGGTTATGAAGCTCCAGTGAACTTAGCTTACTCCGAAGGGAACCGTTCTGCTTCTATCCGTATTCCTCTATCTGGCACTAACCCCAAAGCCAAGCGTTTAGAATTCCGTTGTCCAGATGCCACCTCTAACCCCTACTTGGCATTTGCTGCAATGCTTTGTGCTGGTATCGATGGCATCAAGAACCAAATCCATCCTGGTGAACCCTTAGATAAGAATATCTATGAACTCTCTCCCGAAGAACTGGCAAAGGTTCCTTCAACTCCAGGTTCTTTAGAATTGGCGTTGCAAGCACTGGAAAAAGATCACGCCTTCTTAACAGAATCAGGCGTCTTCACGGAAGATTTTATCGAAAATTGGATTGACTACAAGCTAAGTAACGAAGTCAAGCAGTTGCAGCTACGTCCTCATCCTTACGAGTTTTACCTCTACTACGATGCTTAATTAACAGTCGTATCTAACTAAAAGTAATAAGTTTTGCCACCCTCTACTCTAGGGTGGCTTTTTTTCTAGAGTTGTCCGTTGAGACATTCACTCAAAAATAAATCTTAAAACTCTTGAAACTTAGCTCATGGAAGCATGGCTGGGCCCATAAATCATCCGAGTGTTAGCATCTACCTTGCCTTGAATCGGGTTCCAGTAGTAGGATGCTTCTTCAGGTAGACCAAGTTCTTGTGCCGCCCGCATCAGCATTGATTGTTGGCGATTCTTGACTTGCTGATGTTCACGCACCATTAACGCACGAGATTTATCTGCAATAGACATAACCATAGTCCTCCCTATTTTTGTAGTGAATATATAATTTTTGGTTCTCTCAAAAACTAATATAGTAAAAATTCTGTAACATAAGCTACAAAATTCTAAAAAATTACCATAAATATCGGGATTTTTCTGCCAAAAGCCTAGAAAATCTTTTTCAAAACAGCTTTGACGACTAAAATCATCTGGCTTGAGATTTGTCTTAGCTCAGGGCATATACCTTTCTAACAGTAGATAACTTATTTGTTACAATTGTTTACAAAAAGAACTATAACTAATCGAAACTCGACCTATTTTTATGCGTGACACTTTAACTAAGCTGACTTATCAGACCTTTCAACAAAGCAAAAATTACTTTGGTCTGGCTCACAAAATATTAAGTTCACAGTTGAAGAACCTGGTGTATCCGACGCTTAAACAAAAAACCAAACCAATCCCGAAGGAGGTTGTACTCAAACTTCAACAGAGATTGAATCAGGTTCTAGAAACAGACTGGCAAGATGCCCAAAAAGGTGTGTATCCCGAAAGTTTGCTGTTTGACAACCCTTGGGAAGACTTTTTCCGCTACTATCCTTTGGTATGGCTAGATTTCCCTCAAATCTGGGAGCGGGTTAAACAACGGAATTACCAAGATTTTTCACCAGAAATAGACACAGATGGTTATCCCAGCTACTACGTACAGAATTTCCATCATCAAAGTAATGGCTACTTAAGCGATATGTCAGCCAATTTATATGACTTACAGGTGGAAATTCTTTTTGGTGGGGCAGCTGATCCGATGCGGCGACGGATTCTCGCTCCCCTCAAGCAAGGGCTGAAAGTTTTTGAATCTGTTTCACCAAGACAAGTTCGTATTTTGGATGTAGCTTGTGGAACTGGGCGGACTCTGAAGTTGATTCGCGCAGCCTTGCCTCAAGCATCCTTGTTTGCTACGGATTTATCACCAGCTTATTTGCGTAAAGCAAACGAGCTATTATCTCAAATTCCAGGAGAATTGCCGCAACTTTTACAAGCCAATGCCGAAGAGTTACCCTATCTAGATGACTATTTTCATGCTGTAACTTCTGTTTTTCTCTTCCATGAGTTACCAGCAACTGCACGTCAAACAATTATTGAGCAATGTTTCCGGGTAACAAAACCAGGGGGAGTCTTTATTATTTGCGACTCAATTCAGTTAAATGATTCACCTGAGTTGGAGCATATGATGGACTTTTTCCCTGAAGCTTTCCATGAACCCTACTACAAGCATTACAGTACTGATGATTTGGTAGAACGTTTAGAGAAAGCAGGCTTTGAGAATATTGAAATCCAAGTCCATTTTATGAGCAAGTATTTTATTGCTCATAAGCCAGCTTAAATCAGTGAATAGTTATCAAGGTTTGAGTTAGGGATTTAAACCTTAACTCAAACGAGCTACTTCATGGGGCTGAGTGATGTCTAACAAGGAAGGGATTTTATGCTTCGGCAAAGGACGCTAAACAAGCGTCGGAGCGAAGATCAATTACTTGTTGATGTAGATAACCAGCTACTCAATGTACGAGAAGAAAACTTATTGTGGGATAAAGTTAAGTTACTTTAAGACTGTTTTCTCAACAAGCAAAATGTCTGAATTAGATGTGCTTTAGATTAACTGACAGCCTAAGTAACATCTATTTCTAGAGCCGTTGAGGATTAAGACGCAGAGCTTACCACCGAATATGAGCAACAGTTGTGTAGCTTTTGAGGAGTTGGTAATGCTGTTGATCAAGGCACTTAATTTGATTTGCGTTTTGATCGTCAGGATTGACGCCAACTATATATACAAAGCTTGCAGTTGAAATACTAAGCGATCGCTGAAGAGTTTCGTGTGTCAACTGTATATATTTCTGCCAGAAAAGCTGTGTAAAAGATGTTAGCACAACAGCCGATTTTCTGGTATTTTGGTTTTTTTGGAAAAAGAGGCATTCGCCAACGATAGTTAAACCACAACATAAATATTTCCGAATTTTTGCGTCACTTCTCTACGCCCACTACCGCGATGACGTGGCACATCATCTGAATTTTGTTCAGATGCCGCCGAGAGCCACTCTTCCGAAGCAGGCGTGGAAGGCAGTTCATAGGATAAGTGATTGACCATTGCTTGGCAGTTAAAAGCTAAGGAGCCGAACACCAGACTCGATATTAAAAGTGAAATGGCAGCACGCATAGCAGATGTCTATTTTGGAACTCTCCACTTCACTGATACTTAGCTTTTTAAGGAATATCCGGACAATTCATCAAAAAGTATTCTGTTTTACTGAAAATAAACTCTTTTTATCCTCCGTTTATATGTTCGACTAATAACCAATTACCAGAGTGATTTTGACGACCCCACAATGTGACTAATTGTTCGTGGGGATAAACGCCTAATTGCTCGTCGATATGCGATCGCAAAGTCACAAGCTGCCAATTTTGGCCTTGATATGCGGCTGGTGCTGTTACAATGAATCTGTATTCCTGCTGATCCAAGCGGTGGAAAATACCTTTGAAACAGTTATTTTCCCGAATTAATGCCTTGTCAAAAACAGAGTCAGGGTACTCATTTCCCGATCGGCAAGGGCAATCACCACTAGCTGGATAGGCTTGTGGGTTATTTAAGTAATACAATTGCCAGTGCTGCCAATCCGAATGATTGGGTGGAAGATTAAATAAAGGAATAATTGCTGCTTTTGAGCGATTATCTTCCAATAAAGCTGTTTGCAGCGCCTTGACAGATAAATCCCTCGGCTGGCAGTTTAACTCAACACACATCGCCGCTGCCATCCCTGCTGCTTGACCAATGCCCATAACCACAGGTTGTAATCTCGTGGCCCCATTGGCAATGTGGGAGACAGAAATATTTTTTTCACAAACCAAGAAGCCATCTGTTGTAACTGGAATTAGGGAACTGTAGGGAATTGTAAAGGGAGTCCCAGTCCAACGTCCCCCCCAGCGGATAGATTTAGGTTGCAGTGAGAATTTAACACCAGGATAATGATGGTCATTGGCGTAGTTACCAACAGCGATTGCTTCTCTACGAGAGGCTCCGCCAACGCAAAAACTCGCATCATTAAATATAGATGCAACTCTACCTCCAGCAACTGGCAAAATATCCTGTTCTCGGACAGTAGTTAGCCCCACTAAGCGGCGGCTTTCCCGGTAATAAGGATGCAGTGCAAAAGCTGTAGGAGTGTGAGGAAATAGTTTTTTTGCTAAACCATAACGACGACCAAGCTGATTTTGGATAAAACGGGCAAAATTTTGGCTGTACCAGCGAGATTCTTGAATGAATTCACCTCTGGATGCATCTGACTCTATCAATCGCCCTACTCCTTCGCCGTAGTCATTCCCACAGATTGGCCAATTAATCATAAACAGACCCCCAGGCAAGCGTCCGTAATTCAAAAAAGTCTCTGCTCCATAGCGATCCCAAGCACCTGTAAACTGGGATGGATTATCGTTAGGGGCAGCCGGAATTTCTGGGGCGACGGCTTCACCAAAGTCTTGCATAATCACTACCCAAGTGGGCGCTTGCACTGGATATCTCTTGGTTAAAGAGTTAAAAGTCACTGGGGCGCTGGGTTCTCCCCACTCAGATTGCAATTCCCAGCCCCAGCGGTAAGGTATCTCAGCTAAAGCCAATAAATCTCCTAATTCTGTAGCGTCGAGAATAATTTTGGCTGTGACAGCAAAATCAGCAAAGCGGACACCAGTAATAGAATCATTCTGGCGAAATACTTCTAAAGGCACTTGTCCAGAAATCCAGTGCAGATTTGGCAATTCCTGCACCCAATCTGCAAAAATCTCTACCCCAATCCGAGGATTGTAACTAAAAAAGCTCACCCAGCTATTATCTAATCCTCCGGGCTGTCGTTGTCGCAATTCCTGCAAAAACGCACCCCATAACCCCGTTTGAAAAGCTTCTAATTCGTTGCCATCGGGTGCAGTTACTCCAGCCGAAGTCAGCATCCCCCCCAACCAAGGAAATTCACTCACCAAAATCGTTTTGGCTCCCCGTCGCGCCGCTTGGATTGCAGCCGCAGTGCCTCCGGTTCCTCCACCGACAACTAGGACATCAGCTGTGTATGTCTGATGAACCATTTCCTAACCTCTCTGAGTTTCCGACATATTCTCCTAAAAAAAGCGATCGCATTTCAGTTTTTATCTCAAACTGAGTGCGATCGCAATCGGATTCCTTAAATCAAAAGAGATTATTAGGATTTTTATCAATTAGTACTTACCCAACTAAAAGTCGAGGCGGTCTTCAGTTGTATTTACTTTGTCAAACCCTCAAATACACCTCTCAAAGCTGCAACAGCATCTTGAGTCCGCGCCCAAACACCTTGATCTGGGTCTTGACCTGTAAGTTCTCTTGTACCCAACACTTCCAACACACCTTTCAATTGTTCTTGATGGGCACGATTTTCAAAGTTCACTTGATTGAGTGGCCCAATAGCTTCTTTGACATCATCACCAACCACCTGTGCAGCCTTATGGATAATTAAACCAGTCATTACGGCTTGGTGCTTAATCCTTTCGTGAATAGAAACCTTTTGGTACAATGTCAGCTCATTTCCATCTATTATACGGTTTACTTGCTCGACGTACTGCCCTATAGTATCTCTAGGCTGGGCTGAACCACCACCAAATTTTGCGATGACTTGCTCGATCACTGTGAGATTTTCTTGGTCATCTTTGAGAAAGTCGTTTATGCGCTTGCTAATTTCTTGATCGTTGCTGACAGCAGGTATTACTTTTTGTTCATTAGCAATTAGCAACTCTTGTATAGCTTTCAAATCTGCTAGCTCTGTAGCGATCGCGCTCCGCTTGGTATCATCTAAAGCTACAACCATTTCTAGACTTTCCTGAAATAATTTAGGACACGATTAACCTCTCACAATTGTTCGACTCGGCGCATCTTTCTTGAGATATATTATCATCTACTACTTAAAGTCGCAAACAGGCATATAGCGAATTTAACACATATATAAACTTCCAGAAGTCGAGTAGCTATTCTCCTACAAGCTGATAGTGGGAAAAGTGAAAAAAATGCGCTCATTCTAAACAATACCAGAGGCGATCGCCATCCTTGCAGTGCCTCTGGTTCCACAACAATGCCGTTTAAGCTACCACAAGTCATCAACAAAAAACTCAATAAAATTGTAGAAATTTGCTTCATTGGAAAGTTACCTAGAACTAATAAGCTTGGGATAGGCATAAAACGCTGACAGTAGCTTTGTGAAGAAAGTTTTATTACTTTAGCACTATCAAAATATGGAAATGCTTGCTAAAGAAAGTGGCAAAAAATCAAGACTAAGAATGTGAAGTTCTTGTCCTGCATATACTCACCAGAGGAAAAAAACTTAAAATTGTTTCCTAATTAGGACTCTGAATTTTCACTTTTATCTGGTGTTCAGGGGCTATAAATTGATTTTTGAGATATTCTCCCTAAATAGTTTGGCATCAGATAAGATAATTTATTTTATTTTTCGGATACTGAGTATTAAACCTTTTCAGGCGAAACTGGTAGGAGCTAACGGAGAACAAATTATCATTTTTGATTCGATTTATCAACTTTATATGCTACATCGCTAGTTCTCACGTTTAACAGGATTTTGTCATTGCTAACGAGTTAGAAATACCCTTATACGAGCGTCCGTATCTCATTTGCCTCGGTAGATATAAGAATCCTATTTATTTATATTTACATAGCTTGATTTTATCACACCGCCCTACTTAGATATTTCTCTCATATTATGAAAAATAAGTTTTATTTAAATATCTATGTACCGCTTTTTAAAAATTGAGATAATTTAAGTTTTTAACCTCAGTTATCGAAAATATTTTAGCAAAGTTTTCACTTTTAATTTCTGCATTAGAGAATACAATTTGCAATCTTTTATAGCAATATTTACAATGAATTTAATTTTGGTTAGACATGCATAGTATCTAGGATTATCTGTCCTAAGGACTTGTATTTTTTCGCCAGACTCATGAGAACTTATTTGAAGTCGATATGAAGAATTCAAATTTGTATATACAACTAAAGATAGAGGGTGTAACTATATATTTTGGTTTAAACTTATAGGCAAATCTCAACTCTATGAATTACTACTATTAAGCAAAATTAAAATATTATGTCTAGTAATTGTTTTAGAAATAATAAATTAAGCGTAAATCAAGCTAGCTATGTCTCAAATGTTGAAATAGCACTTTTTATAGATAAAATCAAAAGTAATATCTGGCTATTTGGTATTCCATCTTGGCTTTTTGGAATAACCGATAGAAGCATAGCTGTATTTGCTGATGGTTATCTATCTCCTATAGAAATATTTCAGCTATTTACAACCTTTTTCTTTTTTGTGAGTTGGTTATATCTCAAGCCGGAGGAAAGCTTCAATAGCAATGATTTAGGTCCCAGCCAATATCAAGAATATGTTGAGCGTACTCAAGCTAACAAGCTTCAATTAAAAAAGCTACACATGATTAGCCAGGAGTATATTTTACCGTTTCCTTATATTTGCCAAATCTATCATTTATTGAACTTAAAACATTTAGAAACAGTTCATAGGTTTAGCCTTAATAATCTTAAAATTATTAATATTAGCCAGTTCCAGACCACAGACAGCGGTGGTATAATCAAATTTAAAACAATATTAGATTCGCCAGTTAATCCTCTGAGGATGTGGCGACAACCGACTGTAGAGGTGGATTTAATATTACATACTCCCTACACTATTGAACTGAGTATTCCAGTTTACAATCAGAAAAGAATATTTGTTATATTTTATGCTTTTCCCTTAAATGACTCAGAACATCAGCTATTTATAGATATTTATAGTGATCTAGAGTGGCCAAAGCCATTATTACAAATAATATTGCATTTCGCTTCTTGTTTGACGCTTTTTGAAGATTTGCCGTATTTAAGAGCTTTAGCTGAGAAAAATATAGAGCGTTTATTCAACTTAAATAGGACTTCAAATCACGAGACTGCGTTGCTGTTTAAAAGATTCGTTGAGCTATATGGTTTGAGTGGAGAAGCAACTAAATTACTTGAGGGAAAGAAAGAGAGTTAGGAGTTAGGAGTGAAGAGTTAGGAATTTTAAACTCATAACTGCTGATTTTATCAAACTCGCCGTAGTAAGTAGGGAGGCAGGGTGAGGTTTTATATTTAATTTGATCCACTTATTTACCAGGGTAAGGACATCTTGTCAATAACAAGACCTTAATCTCAATAAATTCAAAACTAATCGCATTAATCTTTATTTATTGAGAAGATTTTAGGCGTTGGCGTAGCCCCCACTTCTCTACGAGACGCTGCGCGTAGCTTGCTTCTACGTTCGCGGAGCGTCCCGTAGGGAAGTGGTACGATAAGCTACTTCTCTGCGAGAGGCTGCGCCAACGACTGCGCTCAGTACAAGTCAGTGACCATTGTAGACATCACTTTCACCCCTAGAAAATAAATCAAGCGATAAATCTGATTATTTTGTAATCACATTAAATAAGGTTTTTGTCAAGAGTAATTTAGATGTGCTTCCCCTGGCCGTAATACCCCTTCCTCAACGAAGTAGGCAGGAGATTAATGACTGCTATCGGAACGAAGGAACCGCTAAAAGATTGGGCAGACATTAATTGGAAGCTCGTCAAAAAGCGGATTATAAACTTGAGACAGAGGATTTATCGCGCAATTGGGAACCGTCAATGGAATGACGTTCTTAGTCTCATGAAGTTGATGTTACGCAGCTACTCCAACCTGCTGCTGTCGGTAAGAAGGGTTACTGACTGTTGCCAAAATATATAGATTTACCTAGAATTAGAGAAATAAATTCTGGGTATGGGCTTATGTTGATAGTGAAGGTAATTTAAAAGCCAAAGGCAGAATTCTCCTACTGATGGGATTGTCGTCTGGTAAGCAAGATGCTCAAATCATCAAAGCGTGTTTAGAACTTACACAGCTAGCATATTTATATCAGTGTCCTATTGTTTGCGAAGAGTTGGATTTTAAAGACAAAAAAGAGCGATTGGGGGAAGAGTCCAGAGGATATGCCCGAATGCTACCAAGCTGGGCATACAGCCGATTTTATCAATTATTTGAATCAATCTTATCTAATCGTGGTATTGAACTTAAGACTGTTAATCCAGCCTACTCCAGCTTGATTGGATTGGTAAAATACATGAGAATGTATGCACTATCAAGCGATTGTGCCGCAGCGTTGGTGATTGCGCGTCGTGGTATGAGATTGTCTGAAAAACCGCCTAGCTCCATAACCGCCTATTCTTCAGTGAATGAAGATAAGCACGTATGGAGCTTTTGGAGTCAATTGAATAAACAAATTAAACGTTCCAGTAAAATCAATCGCAGACACGATTATTTTACTGTTTCTAACTGGAGTTTTTTGGACAACCTCAACAAAGAGGAAGCGATTTTGCACTAAGAAAGAACGTTTTAAACTTACACCGTAGAGTTAAATTAGGTTTACCCAGGTTTGCCTAGATTTTTAGAAGTGGTTACCTTGGAAAACCAACGGAAGAAAACTGCTGATATAGACAACCAGAAAGTTCTAACTCCCGCAGGAAAAGTTGCCTTGGTCAAGCAAAAGAATTTTTAGTCGTTTTCCTTTGGCATGTCTTAATAAGCATCTATTGTGGGCATCATAATCTTAAGCCGAATAGATCAGCTAGCAGCCAGAAACTCTTTGGCAGCAAGTTTTTCATCTACAACTATAGTATCGACCAATGGCAGATAGTTTTAGACGTTATCTCAAACCAGACGCACCAAGGCGATTCCCAATTCCATTATCTAAAATCCCAAATCCAAAATGGTATAAGGCTTAAGAATGAAAGCACCATTACCTGACAACGAAACACAGCGAATCGAATCTCTTTTGGAGTATAAGATCCTCGATACTCCTTCGGAAGCTGCCTTTGACGACCTCACCCGTTTAGCCTCATATATTTGTGGAACTCCCATTGCCTTAATCAGTTTAGTTGATAGCGATCGCCAGTGGTTCAAGTCAAAAGTTGGTTTGGATGCCTTAGAAACACCGCGAGATGTAGCATTCTGCGCCCATGCTATTATGCAACCTGAAGTTTGTGTTGTGCCTGATGCAACAGAAGACGAAAGGTTTGCTACAAACCCGCTAGTCACCTCCGACCCGAATGTTCAGTTTTATGCTGGTGTACCGCTGATTAACCCTGAAGGATATGCACTAGGAACACTTTGTGTAATTGACCATGTACCAAGAGACCTCTCTCCAGAAAAAATTGAAGCATTGCGAATTATAGGTCGCCAGGTAATCAAGCAACTAGAAATGCGGCGCAACTTAGCAGGTTTGGTGTTGGCGAGTGACACACGCAAACAGGCACAGAAGGGACGCAAACAATTTTTTAAAAGAGTAGCCGGAGGATTTGGGTTAGCATCAGCAATTTTAGTTTTGATTGGCGTGATTTCTTTTCAAAATACACGTATATTGATTGATACAAAAAATCAAGTGCAAAAAACCCAAGAGAAAATCAATAAACTGGAAGAAATACTGTCCGATATGAAGGATGCTGAGACTGGACAACGCGGTTATATCCTCACTGGACAAGAAAGTTATCTGGAACCTTATCAAGCAGTAATTGGAAACATCGATCAAAAAATTGCAGAACTGAAGGATTTAATCGTAGATCAACCTAGCCAACAAAAGCAGTTTGCAACCCTTGAATCTCTGATAGCTGCAAAACTTGCCATACTCAAGCAGACTATATACCTGCGTCAAAATCAGGGATTCGACGCAGCGTTGCAGTTAATTCAGACAAATCAGGGAAAATATCTCATGGATAATATCCGCAAGGTCGTACATGAGATAGAAAATCAGGATAAAAGGTTGCTCCAACAGCAATCACAAGCTGCAAAAGCCAGTGCTAACAAGACGCTTTTGACACTTGCGATCGCTATTTGTCTAAATTTTATCATTCTGGCTATACTCTACTACTTCATTTATCGTGAGGTAAGAGAGCGTAAATTAACAGAGGAAACACTGAACCAAGAACGCAATTTTATCTCAGCAGTCCTTGATACAGCCAGCGCTTTGGTAATAGTTATTGACACACAAGGGAAAATTGTTCGCTTCAATCAAGCTTGTGAACAAACAACTGGTTACTCATTTGATGAAGTGAGAGGAAGGCATTTCTGGAACCTGTTTTTACCTCCTGAACAGGTAGAGCAAGTAAAAGCAGTTTTTGAACAGTTACGAGCTGGTGAAGGGCCCAAAGAATATGAAAACTATTGGGTAACTAAGGATGGCAGTCGGCGGCTGATTGCCTGGGCTAACACTACCTTGCAAGACCATGAGGGCCAAGTTGAATACATTGTTGCCACAGGTATCGACATCAGCGATGTCTTCGAGGAGCTGCGCTTACGCAAACGAACTGAACAGCATCTCAAAGCAGAATATTCTACAACCCGTGTCTTAGCAGAGTCAACTACAATCAACGAAGCCATACCTCAAATCCTGCAAGGAATCTGCGAAAGTTTGGCATGGGATTTAAGTGAATTTTGGGTGGTAGATCAGCGAGCAAATCTACTGTCTTTGCTAAATTTATGGTATAAAATATCCTCAAAGATGCAAGAATTTGAAATCCTAAGTCGGCAGATCACCTTTGCACCAGGAATTGGGCTACCTGGTCGTGTCTGGGCTAGTGCTGAACCTGTTTGGATCGCTGATGTCGTTAAAGAGCAAAATTTCATGCGCTCTCAAATCACTGCCGAAGTAGAACTGCACGGAGCTTTCGGTTTTCCGATCCGTAGTGGTAAAAAAATCATCGGTGTTATTACCTGCTTTAGCCATGAGATCCAGCAACCTGACCTGGATTTGGCAACAGTAATGCATTCTATTGGTGAGCAAGTAGGGCAGTTTATTGAGCGCAAGCAGGCAGAAGAAGAACTTCAACGCCAAAACTTGCGATCGCAACTATTTACTGAAATCACCCTCAAGATTCGTCAGTCTTTGCAAATCAAAGAAATTCTCCAAATCACTGTTACAGAGGTACAAAAAATTATCCATAGCGATCGAGTTTTGATTTATCAACCTTTGGCAGATGGATCTGGAACCACCGTGGTTGAGGCAGTAGTTTCTGGCTGGCTGGCAATTAAAGAGAAAAAGCTCACTGATGCTTACTTTCAAGCCGAATATACACAGCAGTACTATCTACAGCAGTATCGTCAAAAACGGAATATCGAGCTTGCTGAATTGGATATAGTCGAAGTCCAAAAAAGCCACATAGAATTACTGCAACAATTTGGAGTCAAGTCCAATTTAGTCATACCCATTCTTGTCAAAGAAGAACTCTGCGGTTTACTGATTGTGCATGAGTGTGGCAATTCCCGCCAATGGTCTAGCTTTGAAACTCATCTTTTACGGCAAATAGCTGACCAAGTAGGTATTGCCTTAGCCCAAGCCCAAATGTTAAACGCAGAAACTCAACAGCGACGAGAACTAGAAATTGCCCGTCACCAAGCTGAATTAGCTTCTCAAACCAAAAGTGCCTTTTTGGCCAATATGAGCCATGAAATTCGGACTCCGATGAATGCTGTGTTAGGGATGACAGGCTTAATGTTAGAAACTCCCCTCAACTCGGAGCAACAGGATTTTATTGAAACAATTCGCATTAGTGGAGACGCTCTCTTAAGCCTGATCAACGAAATTTTGGATCTGTCCAAACTTGAGGCTGGAGAAATGGCACTAGAAACTTTAGATTTTAACTTATCTACCTGTGTAGAAGAGGTGTTAGAATTATTGGCTCCCCTAGCCCATCATAAGAGATTAGAAATTGCAGCGTTAATCTATCCCAACGTCCCCACCCACCTCCAAGGCGATGCTGGCCGCCTGCGGCAAATTCTCATGAACCTGATCAGCAATGCGATCAAGTTCACCAGTAATGGAGAGGTAATATTACGAGCCGAATTGCGTTCGCTTTCCTCTACTACAGCTACCATTTATTTTGCGATCACAGATACTGGTCTTGGCATTACCCCTGAAGACCAATGCAAACTCTTTACGCCATTTACTCAAGTAGATGCTTCCACCACCCGCAAGTATGGCGGCACAGGTTTAGGATTAGCCATCTGTAAGCAACTGGTGAGCTTGATGGAAGGAGAAATTGGCGTAGAAAGTCGGTTGGGGAAAGGATCTAAGTTTTGGTTTGAAATAACTCTCGCCAAGCAACTTCACTCTATTTCCTCAGAAGGCGATGGCTTCTCTACCAGAGGCTACGCGAACGCCAACGCCAAGGGCGAACGCGAACTTCTGACTAATCGGCGCTTGTTAGTAGTGGATGATAATGCTACTAATCGCAAAATCATCCACCACCAAGCTACCCGTTGGGGGATGCTGGTGGATCAGGCTGCTTCGGCTGCTACTGGCCTCCAAGCTATTCAGGAAGCAGCCAAGCAAAAAAATCTCTATGACATTGCTGTGGTTGATATGCAGATGCCAGAAATAGATGGCATGACCTTGGGAGAGCAAATTAAGGCAAATTCAGCGATCGCTGGGCTACCTTTGATTATGCTTACCTCTACTAATCAACGGGATGAAATCCAACGAGCGCTAAAAATAGGATTTGCCGCTTATTTGGTCAAACCTGTTAAGCCGTCCCGACTCCTCGATACCATTATGACTATTTTAGAACCGCAGCTGGAAAAACAAGAAACTGGGGTCAAAAGTCAGAATTCAGAAGTCCAAATTCAGAAGTCAGAATTCAAAAGTCAGGAGTTAAAACTAAAAAATTCCGAAAACAACAGCAACCATCATTCTCCTGGCTCCCGGCAGCCGGCTTTCGGCTCTCTTAAACTTAGAATTCTCTTAGCTGAAGATAATCTGGTGAATCAGAAAGTTGCCTTGAAACAACTCCAAAGCCTGGGCTACAGTGCTGATGTCGCTGGTAATGGGAAAGAAGTTTTGCAGTTTTTGGAAAAAATTCCCTATGATTTAATTCTGATGGATTGCCAAATGCCAGTTCTTGACGGTTTAGAAACCACAAAAGAAATTTATCGTTGGCAAGAAAGCAGCTTTGCCAGTGGTCGTCGTCCTGTGGTAATTGCAATGACAGCTAATGCCATGAAAGAAGACCAACAAATGTGTTTAGATGCCGGAATGGATGACTATTTGAGCAAACCAGTAATAAAAGAAAAATTGGCTGCGGCGCTAGAGCGTTGGGGAAGTGTGATATTCAAGGCAAAAGAAATAGCTGCCACAGAGCAGACAGTTCCTACAACAGATGTAGATTCAGTTGACCTCCCAATTGATTGGGAACGTTTGCACCAACTCTCGGAAAATAACCCAGAATTTGAATTGGAACTACTGCAAATATTTGTTGAGGATATTCAACCTCGTCTAGAAGTGATTAAAATAGCGATCGCTGCTCATGACTTTGAGCAAGTAGCGCGAGAAGCCCATCAAATTAAAGGTGCTAGTGCCAATATGGGAATTACAACCATGCATCTGGCAGCAGAAAAACTAGAACAACTAGCATACAACCAAGAGCGTCGAGGTACTACTAACTTCATCTCAGAGTTAGAAGAGTTTGTTAAACGCATTCAAGAGTTTTTAATCAGGAGTCAGAAGTGAAAACTTATGAGTTAAAAGTTAGGAGTTAGGAGTTATGAGTTAAAAGTTAGGAGTTAGGAGTTATGAGTTAAAAGTTAGAAGTTAGTGTTATTTATCCCCTACCTACCTTGTCTCCTTATCTCCCTATTTTCTTGTTTACAGTAGCGTCTATCATAACCATATTTAATAATATTTACTAATAAATAAATAGTAACGATTATCTACTGCCCGCTCATAACTCAACTTGTCGGCAATGGCGGACATGATTTTTAAGCCACGCCCGCGCTCTTGATCATTCTCCTCAAATTCAGATGTTTGCCGTAATTGCTCCTCTAAGTCAAAGGGTTCGCCTTGAGACCAGATGCGAATTTCTATGTATTCATCTAAGCGCACAGCTTCCATTTCAATAAGAGTTTCAATAGGTAAATTTTTGTGGGCATGTTCAACAATGTTAGTAAAGCCTTCCATCATCAGTGTTTGACATTGCCACCAGATTTTTTTATCGAGAAAAGGTGGTTGATTCATTTGCTCAAACCAAGATAAAACTTGAGGTGAAGCTGTCAGGTCTGTCTTGACTTTTAAATAAATTTTATTATTCACTTCTTAACTAATCAAATATTTTTAAATCATCATATTCGGTAACTATTTTTTTAAGTTGAGTATTTTTACTATACATTAAAAACTAAATTTCATATAACTTAAATTAAAGCAACTATTTATTGAGCGTTTTACCTAGACAAATGTAATTTATGTTTAAAATTCTGGTTATTGATGATGACCCTATAGTGCGAGCAGTACTGAAAAGTACACTCCAAAAGCAGGGTTATGAGACTACTGTAGCTAGCAATGGCGAAGAAGGAATTACACAAGCACAACTGTTACGTCCTGCTCTGATTATCTGTGACTGGATGATGTCCCACGTAGATGGGCTAGAAGTGTGTCGTCGAATTAGAACAGATCCAGAGTTGGCAACTACTTTTTTTATTCTATTGACGGCTAGGGGAGCAGCTCGAGGAGAGGAGGAAGATAGAGTTAGGGGACTTGACGCTGGAGCAGATGAGTTTATCTCTAAACCAATAGAGATGAATGAATTGAAAGCACGGGTAAGAGCAGGACTAAGATTACACCAGCTAAATCAGGATTTACAAAGTCAAAAGCAAGTTTTGGAGATACTAAATCAAGATTTACAAACCCAAAAGCAAATTTTGGAAGCAGAATTAGCTGAGGCCGCTGATTATGTGCGATCGCTTTTACCCTCACCGCTTGTAGGAGCAGTAACTACAGAAAATCTGTTTATTCCCTCAGCACAGCTAGGGGGTGATTGCTTCGATCATCATTGGATTGACGATGATAATTTGGCAATTTATTTGTTAGATGTATCAGGTCATGGGGTAGGTTCAGCCCTCCTATCTGTATCCGTGTTGAATGTTTTGCGATCGCAATCTCTACCAAACACTAACTTTTGTCAACCAAGTGAAGTCCTGAAAGGCCTAAATCACACCTTCCAAATGAGGAAGCACGGTGATAAATACTTCACAATCTGGTATGGAGTTTATCACCGCCTTAAACGTAAACTCATTTATGCCAACGCCGGACATCCCCCAGCTTTATTGTTATCTAATACCTCTACGAACAGTATTCAAGTTAAACAGCTAACTTCTTTAGATTTACCAATTGGCTTTTCACCTGAAGTTCAATTTGAGGATGCTATTTTTGAAATCGAAGAAAACAGCACTTTATACATTTTTAGTGATGGTGCTTATGAAATTAATCAGCCAGATGGTCAAATTTGGGGTATTGATGCTTTCATTGACTTACTAACCGAATATAGCCGCCAAAATCCGTGTAACCTAAATCAACTATTAGCAGAGATTCTCACCTTAAATGCTCAATATCATCTTAATGATGACTTATCTTTAGTAAAAGTTAACTTTGGTTAAGATAGTCAAATATGCATATTCAACTTTTGTATTGTCTAGCAGCTTACTGTGTTGCCAATACTTGGCGATTGAATTCATCTTGGTCAGCAAAGGTTTTAAAAATTCTATCCATTTTAGTTAGTTCAAACAACATCCTGACTTGAGCGCTGATTGAACAGAGATAAAGTTTATTATTAGCATTTCGTACCATTTGCATCACTGATACTAAAGCACCTAAACCAGAGCTATCAATAAACTTTACTTCTTTAAGATCAAGCAACAAAATATCGGCTCCATTGTCCATAAGGTTGCTAACTTCGTGACGTAGTTCATTACCTCTAATTCCATCTAAAATGCCAGATAAATTTAGTACTTTTACATTCGAGATCATGTTTTTGTTGTCCTATTATTTGGTTTAAAAACGATATATTTATATTTTGGCATTGGACTAAGGCAAACGGCAATAGATATCGCAATAATTTTGTGTTACGTATGCAATTAGCTTTGTTTTATTGTTTTGTGATTACTATTATTTGCTATAGCAGTAAGGAAGCTAGCATCAACCCATTGTCGGGAAATTTCAAAAGTTTCAAAATAACTATCTTTTTGACCTAATTATCGCGCCCAGAAACGAGACAGAAAAAGTATTGCATCGAGCTGCATAAATGCTTTGTTTAACTCTGATTCATAACAACCGATAGCTGTAACTTTTTCCTCAATTACAGAGGTAACGACTCCTCCTACAGAAACTAGTATGGACAAGCTTTTAGGTGGCGGTTGAAAATCAAAACCCATGCAGATTAAAGCCTCATCTGATAAATCAGTGTTGAAAAGCGTAGTTTCACCAAATACATTCTTCCCAACTTTGAAATCTAACTGACACCCAGAAGTTCACCTGACTTTTCACGGGATGCAAAAGTGAGTCACCCTTACCCAAGCAACGCCTGTTTACCGCATGGCAGGCACGCAAATTGCCAGCAGTCGAGACTCTCAACGCTGTTACAGTTATCTGCTCTGACAAAACGGGCACGATACAGATGAGTGTAACAATCTGAAGGTAAAAATTATTATAACTAGCACTTACGCATCGTACATAGGTACTACACGCAATTTAAGTGTTTCAGCTATGTTTAGCATCTAGCGATTGCAAATAAGCGAATAAATAAGGGTCATGCGAAGCACCCAAAACGGACAAATACCGTTATACATATTATGGCTAATTTGTACAGTGTATAAGTCCTAATAACGAGAACTATTAAAATATAAATTCCACCCACGATGATCATTACTACAATAAAATAGTCACGCACCCGATCTCTGGAGTTCTAGCAGTGGGCTTATTTGATGATTTGAGTCGGTTTTTAGAAAACCGTTTAGAAGAATTCTTGCGTAACAATCCACATTTGGAGTTAGAGGCGCTGCTAGAACAGCTGCGTGAGCAAGAGGAAGATACATTAAAGCTGATCGCAGATTTACAATTACAAGAGAAGCGATCGCAAGAAGAAATTCTGTCCACCGCTCAAGAAATTCAGCGTTGGCATATCCGTGTTCAAAAAGCCAAAAACGCTGGTAGAGAGGATTTAGCGACTGCTGCGGGTGAGCGAGAAGCAGCCTTGTTGCGAGAAGGAAATCAGCGCTGGGGACAGATGCAAGGGCTGAAAGAACGCATTAACCAATCTCAGGAACTACTGCGAAAAATTCAGCAGCGGCGACAGGAGGTGCAAGCTAAAGCCGCTGAAGCACAGACTGTCCGTGCTAAAGCGCAAACTCAGCAGCGTTTTGAAACCAGTGGCTGGTCGAATCAAACTAGCAGTTATTCTAGTGGGTTTGATGACTTAGAAGAGAAGTTCCGTAGCTGGGAAACCCAAGATGAGTTAGAACAAATGAAGCGGAATCTGAGGAAATAAACCAACGAAAGAATCAGATTTATCCAATGAATATAGAGACGTTACATTGTAACGTCTCTACAAGGGTTTCAGGTGACGCATCATTAATTTCTGGAGATGTCTAATGTCTTTGACCTTGCTTGCTATTACCACAGTTGGTTTGCTAAGAAGATGAGTTTTGAAGATAGACCTATACAGGCGATCGCATTTTTTGGCAAAGTCACGGTCAAAAATAAAGGAAAGTGTTTGACCTAATATCAGTAAGTGGGCAAGAATAAATCAAACTACATAACGCAATTTAAAGTTAATTAAATTGTTTCGTGGTCAGGGCTGTAGCCGCTTACTACAAACCTTAAATTATTCACAACCACTTACTTTTATAAACCAAAAATTCTAAGATAAATTTGATTATTTTTCATATTTTAATTTAATTACTTCATCAAAAAAGTTATTTAAACCTGCAATTATTAATATTATTTTAAAGTTAGCTACAATAGAGGTATACTTAATGGCTAAGTCTGCACTAATGGCATCTTTGCAACGCGCTTATAAAATTGCGAGGGCATCGATCAAAACTGGCATTCCTACAGATGAAATAGTTGATATTTTAAAACAAAAAACCACTCGTCGCCGCTTACTGTATGGGGGTTTGGGATTAGCAAGCGCATTAGCTACAGCTACTTGGCATAATGGACGTGATTCTACGGCTTTTGCCACGATTCCCAAGGTGCTGGTAGTGGGTGCAGGAATTGCTGGGTTAACTGCTGCCTATCGCTTACGTCAAGCTGGGGTTCCCGTAGACATCATTGAGGCGAGGAATCGCGTTGGTGGTCGGATGCGTAGTTTAGCTAACGCAGCCGGTACTGGCGTGACTGTGGAACTAGGTGGAGAATTTATTGATACAGATCATACGAAATTGCGATCGCTTGCTCAAGAACTTGGTTTAACAATAGTCGATTTACTCGCTACTGATAAGGGATTAGTGCCAGAAACATGGTACTTTCAAGGACGTAAAATCCCCGAACTAGAAATTATTAATTACTTTATTCCTTTAGCAGATAAATTTGAGAAGGATTTAGTTGCTATTGGGGATGGAGATATAACTTATCGCTCTGACAATCAGGCAGCTTTTGCTTTAGATAATACCTCCATTGCAGAGTATTTAGAGCAAGCACAAACTAATCCCATTCTGCAACAAATGCTGAAGATATCTTATACTACCGAATATGGTCGAGAAGCAGCAGAACAATCCTGTTTGAATCTAGTGTTTTTGATTGGTACTAACACTGATATATTCTCACTCTACGGCGAAAGCGATGAACGTTATACCATTTGTGGTGGTAACGACCAAGTACCCCGTTTGCTAGCAAATTCCTTAGCTTATGCTATACAAACTGAAACAGAATTGGAAGCTATTTGTATCCGTCCCGATGGTCGCTATCGAGTTAGTTTACGGTCTGGTTATAAAACTTTTGATCGCACTTATGAAAGAATCTTGCTGACATTGCCTTTTAGCACCTTGCGTTTAGTGAAGCTGGATGTGAATTTACCAGCATTTAAAAAGAAAGCAATCGCACAACTAGGATATGGTACAAATGCCAAATTAATTACAGCCTATCAACAAAAATTGTGGCGCACTAAATATAACTCAACAGCAGCAACATTTACCGATACAGGCTTTCAAAACACTTGGGAACCCAGTTGCTACCAAAAAGGTCCCAAAGGTCTGATTACTGACTTTACTGGTGGTGAACATGGTTTATCTTTAGGCAAAGGTTCAGCAGAATCTCAAGCCGAAATACTTTTACCACAATTAAATCAGATTTTCCCCGGAATCAAAAACCTGCGTCAAGGTGAAGCCATTCGCGCCTATTGGACTGGAGAGCAATACACAAGAGCCTCCTATAGTTGCTATTTAGTCGGACAATGGACAGGGATAAGTGGAGCTGAACAAGAACGTGTAGGTAATTTATTTTTTGCTGGTGAACACTGCTCTCCCTCCTACCAAGGATATATGGAAGGGGGTTGTAGAACAGGTGAAGTTGCAGCTGTGAGAATCCTCAAAGATTTAGGTTGGCGAAATATGCCTGTTCAACACAAAAAACCAATTAATACCAATCAACTAAATTCCTATCATCCCAGGATTCCAAGGAACGAACGTTTTTCTGACGACTACACTGAAAGTAAAGTACTTAGTCCTCACTAATCAATATATAGGACTCCGATTTTATTTTTGAAAACATACTGAGACCGAAAAGCCTGTTTTATCAAGGTTTCATTTGAAATCTTGTTTAGAAATCAGACAGGAGTCCTATAGTATAAGAGCGATCGCACCCCTAACTGCTGCTTCTGGTGCAACGTGGCCAACCACCATACCATAAGTACTGCCAGAAAAGCGATCGTCGGTAATTAATCCCACAGCATCTACTCTCGCAATTTTGGAACTAACTCCAGTGTTGCAGCAGTGTTATTTGCAACAGTCTTCTCTTCCCAAAGCATCTGGTGATATTCAATTTTGCGCCAGGAGTCAACCATATCGTTGTAGTGCCTATGGAAAGCATGACCTGATTGTCCAGGAGTATGAATCGCTACTGAATTATCCAAATTTCCCAAATCTATAATCATCCGCAGTGAAGGAATATCAGTCACTTCAAAGGACTTGTTTGCTCTCCAGCGATTAGCATTCACTGTTTCGCCGTTACCAGCCGTCGCAAATGCACCACGATTAAATAAAGCTTCAATAGGTGCAACCCCAGATTTACCCAAAGTTGCATTACGAAAAGTAACAGTATGTAGTTTGCCCCAATTCCAGTTTTTTGGGTCTTTACTTTGAATACGTTCTAGTTCATCCACGGCTTCTGTAAAAGACTGCCGCAGGATTTGGTCGCAGTTCTCAACTTTTGGGGTGTTGCGGTTGTCCCACCAAGAACTATTAGGCTGTTTTACCAGATTTGCTACCACAGCATACCAGCGATCGCCTCCATCAGGAAAGTATTTTTCAGGCAACTGATCGTGAAACGTATCTGCTAACAAGTGTTTCCAGAATACTTCAAACAAAACAGCAGCAGGTGATGTCATTCCCAACTGCAAATTCCAATCTCGCAGCAGTTTTTGGGCTGCTTGCAAACGGGGGGTATCAACAGTGATAGATTGCAGTAGTGGCACTAGTGTTTGGGCATTCAGATTGCGATCGTCACCTTGTATCTGCTGCACATCCTTCAGGGAAATTGGCTGAGTTTGTTGTGAAATCATCTCAACGATGCGCTTTGCCCGATAGCCATAAACCCAATCTGCGGTAATTAAGTAAGGATATTTACGCATAGCTAAATTATTGGCAGTAGCAATATAACCTTGAGATGGATTGAAACTTTTGGGTAACTGCTCAAAGTCAATATAGCCTTGCCACTCATATTCATCCGTCCAACCAGGAACAGGATAACGCCCATTTCCCTTAGCTCTGATGGGGAATTTGCCAGGCATTTGGTAGCCAATATTGCCATCAAGGTCAGCGTAGACCAAGTTTTGAGCCGGGACATCATAGTTACTGGCAGCAGCACGGAATTCCTGCCAGTTTTGGGCGCGATTGATCTGGGGAATGGCATACCCTAGTTTGGAAGGTGCTAGGGCTGTCCAGCGCAGGGCTACGGCGTAGTTTTGGGGTAATTCTAAGGACTGACTTGGCTTGAACTCCTTCAAATTAGGCGAAACATCAGACAGAATCGGCCCATGTCGGGTATAGCGCACTGTTTGTACAATCGGCTGACTTCCGGCTACTTGAATCGTCTCTTTCACAAGTTGCATATCAACCCATTTGCCATTTATCTCATATTGGTTAGAGTTCTTTGGGTTGATTTTCTCAATGTATAAATCCATCACATCAGATTCTACATTGGTGACACCCCAGGCAATGCGATCGCTATGACCGATAATTACCCCAATCATTCCCGCAAAGGAAAAGCCAGTAACGTTGTAGGGACATTCTGTACTCTTGGGTGTGCAGTGCAAACCAACCTCATACCAGATAGAAGGTATTTGCACACCTAAATGCGGGTCATTCGCCAAAATTGGCTTACCTGTAGCCGTGCGTTCACCGGATATCACCCAGTTATTTGAACCAATGCCTATCCCCGTAGGCCCTATTATGTGTTCCAAAGCCATCATCGGCTTAGTAATTGACTCTAAAGCAGGCAAGACATCTGGAGAGTAGAGTAGTTTAGCATTCTTGCCCCCCCCTGCTTCCTCTCCTTGCTGAAATTCAGGCAAAATCACTGGCAGGTCTTGAGGATATGGTGGAAAAAGCTCCTCTAATTGACTCAGGGTAAGGGTTTTGAGCAAAATGGCACGTTCAATTTCGCTCTGGAAATTTCTGCCCAAGTCGTAAGCCATTACCTTCCCCCAAGTCAGGGAATGCAGCATTTGCCAAGGTTCTGGCTTATACCCAGGATTGAGGAATTTTAGCACAGCGTATTCTAAACTTAGGGCGTTGTTTTGATGCTCTGCCAGATAGGCATTGACACCATTTGCATAAGCTTCCAGGTATGCTTTCATCTCTGCATTTATATCCGCAATTTCTTGCTGTGCCACCCTTGCCCAACCCATTGTCCGCAGATATCTGTCAGTGTCCACCTGAGAAGAACCAAACATTTCTGAGAGTCGCCCAGAACCAATGTGTCGCCAAAAGTCCATTTGCCAAAAGCGGTCTTGGGCGTGGATATAACCTTGCGCCATAAATAAATCGTGGGAGTTGGCAGCATAAATGTGGGGAATTCCCCATTTATCTCGCTGGACAGTTACTTCAGCTTTCAGTTCAGGTAGTTGAATTGTGCCACTCTCTTGAGGAAAGGATTGGCGCACAGTGTAAGTCGCAAATCCCACTAATAATAGCCCTAGCACTAACAGCACAATCAAAGTTATTTTGAGAATCTGAGGAAACCAACGTTTCCTGAAGCTTTTTATTTGGGCTTGCCGTGGCATTGTTTAGTGAAATCACGCGATGTTACAAGGTTGATATTACAGTATAATGAGCAATATTGATTTGATGCTTGTTCTACCACCTTTACAATAGGGAAAAGGACACACTTCAGGAAAGCGCAACATGCCGAAAATCACTGTGGTGGGACTGATGCTGATAATTTAGCGCTCACCTGCTGGCGATGTAATCGTCATAAAGGTACTGACTTAGGATTGTTTGATCCAAAAACAGGGGCTTTTAGTTTTCTCTTCAACCCACGCACCCAGAAATGGGCTGAACACTTCACCTTTTTAGAACTAAATCTGGTGGGATTAAGAGCTGATTCGTAAACAAAAGCTTAAGATGCCATTCGCCTGACCATAAGACGAATCAATGAGCCATAAATCATTGCTTCACTTAACTCGCT
>NZ_JBALCZ010000081.1:0-116176 GCF_036917615.1 Nostoc sp. | reverse complement strand
GACCACGAACTACCATCGAAAGAGGAATAGTAGATTGCGCTGTCATCCCCTACGCCTTTCCAAACCATGTACAACCTGCCCCCATAAGATGCCAGGGCGGGTGCGGCTGAGGTACCCCGGTCTCCGGATGTCAGTTGTTGCGGAGACCACGAACTACCATCGAAAGAGGAATAGTAGATTGCGCTGTCATCCCCTACGCCTTTCCAAACCATGTACAACCTGCCCCCATAAGATGCCAGGGCGGGTGCGGCTGAGGTACCCCGGTCTCCGGATGTCAGTTGTTGCGGAGACCACGAACTACCATCGAAAGAGGAATAGTAGATTGCGCTGTCATCCCCTACGCCTTTCCAAACCATGTACAACCTGCCCCCATAAGATGCCAGAGCGGGTGTGGTTGAGGTACCCCGGTCTCCGGATGTCAGTTGTTGCGGAGACCATACGCCTAGCTGTACCTGCGCCAAATCCCCCACTGAAACCGCACGACTCATTGCACGAGTACTGTTTGTCAAACTAGTACTAGTAACAAAGTTTTGAGGTGCTGCGAAAGCAGGACTAACCAGACTTAAAGCAAAGGGAGTAACAAAGGCGGCAAAAGTTATGAAGCGTTTAAACATATCAAGATTACTTCATCAGAGTATGTATTAAAAGATTACTTGATTAGAGTATCTATATAGATCAATACTCCGGACAGTTTTAAGTTGAGCCAATCGACAAGAGGAGCAATAAAAGCTAGCTATAGCAAAAGTTTGGGGTTGTTTTAGTGCGATTACAACATCTCGTGTCTACATATTTATTAATTTATTTATTAAAAAAATAATTGACAATATTCAGTGATTAATTTTAATTTATATATGGTGTACTAGAAAATTTTTACCTGCATATAGTCCTGACTACAATATCATCGAATTAGTCTGGTATTCATGTAAGGAATATATTGCTCATCGTCTCTTCCAATCAGTAGTCATCGTCACATTACGCGTACCGAAGAAGTAATCCCCCTTCATCCGTTCTACGAATTGGTCACGTTTTGCCAGAAATTCCTCGATTGTTAAATTAACAACATGCAGGCGCATCCCACAGTTAATATCAGAACCGACAGCGCTAGGGATGATCTGACCCACAGTTTCCACAACTGAACCAATGGCAACACCCGCATCACCTGGGTGAAAGTCAGGCGTAGCACAGGCACGACACACGCATCCACCTGACGGGTGGCGGACGCTTGCCAAATTCGCTAACTGCTTCAGTGCCTTAGCTTCTACGGGGAAACCTTCTGGCAGTAGCACTTCTGCTACAGGGGCATCAGGAGAATTAACTAAACGAACTGAATAAGTACGATTGTTGTAAGTTACATCCAAACCCTGCCGCTCTAAAGCACGCAGGAGACGTTTCAGATTTTTTGGCTGCATGAAAACTCAAAATCGAGCCTTAAAAAAGACTCATTGTTGTGAAGAGATTTACGAGACTTGGGTTCAGCAGCCGCGTCTCAAGTGGTGCGGAAGGTCATTTTCCAGAACTGTGGGGAAAACAACTGGTTATATAGCCTTGATAACACAGACTTGCATCGGAAGACAAGTTTATTGTAGTATGTTGTATTTTTAGCGATTTATATACTACGTCTGTAAATAAATTTGAATTTTAGCGAAAAACTTTTAAAATTCTCTAGACTCTCCAGCCGGCTAGAGAGTCTAGGATGAATTCAAGGCGACTTTCTTTGCAGTTATTTCTGACTGTTGACGGTTGTCCCTCAGTCATCCAGTTTGATCTGGCTAGGTTGTTCATTTTATCCCGTAAATCTATGACTCTCCAACTCACAGTTCCCAACATGGCTTGTTCTGTTTGTGCAGGCACCATCACCAAAGCACTTCAGGCAGTCGATGCCAACGCTAGCATTCAGGCTGATCCGACAACCAAGCTCGTCAGTGTAGAAACTCAAGCATCAGAAACAGCAATTAAGGAAGCGTTGGCTGCTGCTGGCTATCCAGTTGCTTAATCTTTAAGATCCTCCCACATCAATCACGGCGGTTCATCTAGTTATGGATACTCTCACACTCAAACTTCGAGGCATGAGTTGCGCCGCTTGCGCCAACAACGTCGAAAAGGCAATTCGCTCTGTTCCTGGGGTAAGGGACTGCAACGTTAACTTTGGAGCCGAACAAGCCGCCATCAAGTACGATCGCTCTCTAGCCAATTTGGAGAAAATCCAAAATGCGATCGATGCTGCGGGATACTCTTCCTACTCACTCCAGGAAGAAATGCTCTTTGAAGAAGATGATGCTGAGAAAGCGAGTAGGCAAGCATTACAACGCGAACTCTCCCTCAAAGTAGTAGTGGGAGGTGTAATCAGCATTTTCCTATTTTTGGGATCGCTGCCCATGATGACTGGGCTGAACTTGGACTTAATTCCAAGCTTCCTGCAAAATCCTTGGGTACAGTTAGTGCTGACAACACCCGTCGTGTTCTGGTGTGGTGGATCTTTTTACCGCAATGGTTGGAAAACGCTTAAGCGCCATACAGCAACGATGGACACGCTGATTACTTTGGGTACAAGTGCAGCGTATCTATATTCTTTGTTTGTTACTGTTTTCCCGAAATTTTTTATTGCTCAGGGCTTGATACCTCATATTTATTATGAAGTTGCTGCCATTGTGATTACCTTAATTTTGCTGGGGCGGTTGTTGGAAAATCGCGCTAGGGGACAAACTTCTGAAGCCATTCGCAAACTCATTGGCCTACAAGCTAGAGATGCCAGAGTTATCCGTGATGGTAGGGAAATTGATGTTCCCATCGCCGAAGTCAGAATCAACGATGTGATTTTGGTGCGTCCTGGGGAAAAGATTCCGGTAGATGGCGAAGTGATTACAGGCGCTTCGACGGTAGATGAAGCGATGGTGACAGGTGAAAGTTTGCCAGTCAAAAAGCAGCCAGGAGATGAGGTGATTGGGGCGACGATTAACGGTGCGGGTGCATTTCAGTTTCGGGTGACAAGAGTCGGAAATGATACGTTTTTGGCTCAAATCGTCAAACTAGTGCAACAAGCACAAGGTTCTAAAGCCCCAATTCAACGCTTGGCAGATCAAGTGACAGGATGGTTTGTCCCAGCTGTGATTGCGATCGCGATCGCTACTTTCGTCATTTGGTTTAATTTCACGGGTAACCTGACTCTAGCAACAATGACAACGGTGGGTGTACTGATTATCGCTTGTCCCTGTGCTTTGGGTTTAGCTACCCCCACTTCTGTAATGGTGGGGACGGGCAAAGGTGCAGAAAATGGCATCTTGATTAAGGGTGCGGACAGCTTAGAATTAGCACACAAAATTCAAACCATCGTTCTAGATAAAACCGGCACTTTGACTCAGGGTAAACCTACGGTTACAGACTTTGTGACTGTTAACGGCACAGCTAATCGTAATGAAATCAAGCTTTTACAGTTAGCAGCAACGGTGGAACACAATTCTGAGCATCCTTTAGCATCAGCAGTTGTAAAATACGCCCAGTCTCAAGAGGTGAGTTTAATAGATGCAAAGAACTTTCAGGCGATGCCAACGGCTACCCACTTCGTGGCTAACGCAGGTAGTGGTGTCCAAGCAGTTGTTTCAAATCAGCTTGTGCAAATTGGTACACAACGCTGGTTAACGGAACTTGGAATTAACACCATCAGTCTCCAGCAGTATAAGAATGCCTGGGAAGCTGCTGGTAAAACAGTCATTTTGATTGCTGTAGATGGCGAACTACAAGGAATAATGGGTATTGCCGATGCCCTCAAACCTTCATCAGCAGCAGTGGTGAAAGCTTTACAAAAGTTAGGTTTAGAAGTAGTAATGTTGACCGGAGACAATCGTCAAACTGCCGATGCGATCGCTCTACAAGTTGGTATCCAGCGAATCTTTGCCGAAGTGCGTCCAGATCAAAAGGCGGCGATTATCCAATCTTTGCAAAGGGAGATAAAGAGATTTCCCAAATCCAAAATCCCAAATTTAAAATCTAAAATTGTTGCAATGGTTGGTGATGGCATAAATGATGCGCCAGCCCTAGCACAGGCTGATGTGGGAATTGCTATTGGTACGGGAACAGATGTGGCGATCGCAGCTAGCGATATTACCCTAATTTCTGGAGATTTGCTGTTAATTGTCACAGCAATTCAACTGAGCCGCGCCACCATCAACAATATCAGGCAAAATCTATTCTTTGCCTTTATTTACAACGTCATTGGTATTCCTATTGCCGCTGGAATTCTATTCCCTATCTTTGGTTGGTTACTCAATCCAATTATCGCCGGAGCTGCGATGGCTCTTTCTTCGCTTTCTGTTGTTAGCAACGCTCTAAGATTGCGTAACTTTCAACCAAAAGTTATCTCATAATTGCAGGTTAATTTAGAAAATGTTGAGTAAAAAAATGCTTTGGGGAAGCCTTACAGCTTTAGTGCTTCTCACTGGAACATCAGGCGTAGCATTAGCAGAAATGCCAGCCCACTCGTCAGGGCAAACCAGCCAATTTCATCGGATTGAGCAACCTTTGGGCTTGAAAGTTGGTGTTGTGATCGGTGGTTTAGCCTTAATTGGACTAGAGTTGTGGTGGTTTATTCTCTATAAAAGTTCTGAGTCATAAATGAGGAATTAAATCCAACATTATTTGGACATTTGTTGGGTAGAACAAAGCTAAATCTAACCTAAATTCATATTTTTATCCTTACTAATCCCAGTGAGTACTACAGCGGATTTTCAATTAGTGCAGTACACAAACTATGTTTCATAGTCAGATATAAAGCCTATTTTACTCCTGACTCCTACTGTAACTTTTATTTTGAATTATCGGACAAATTCTATCCTCATGGTGGTCGCCGATATTCTTCCAGCCTGAAAGTAATCCATCTATTTCAGAACGTAAGGTTAACAATTGATCAATTTGGCGATCAATCTGCAAGACCTTAGCTTTGAGCTTTTCTTTGATTTCACCACAGGGAGCTTGTCCTTGGTCATAAACCTGAAGAATATTTCCAATTTCTTCTAGGCTAAGACCAAGATTTTGCGCCCTTTTAATGAAGGCTAGACGAGTCAGCACATCCAATGAAAACTGGCGAAAGCCTCCCTCTGTTCGTCTTGATGATTTGATTAAGCCTAAACTCTCGTAATATCGAATTGTCCTGATGGGGATTCCGCTTAAATCTGTTACCTGACCAATTAAAAGCAGTTTTTTCTCTTGAGTTAACACCGGAGATTTTCCCTATTTTTGTAATTATTATTACATATTTTCCTAATTTATGACTTACGCATTGTGCAAAAGAATTATGTTGTGTATCAACGTCAACACGTCGTTTCGGGTTTTTATTAATCATTATTTAATGGTAAATAGACCCGCGCTGTAGGGGCAATTGATGAATTACCCCGACGACAGATATGGCTTTTAAAATAATGCATATTTGTTTTTTTCTGTCAACTAATAATTTATATAATTATTCAGCTATTTGAGAGTTAAGCAAAATATCGGCATCAGTGTTTTAAATTTTTATCTAATTAGAGATTTTACTAAGTTTTAATTTTTCAAATATCTATTCTAAATGGATATTAGCTTAGTTAAGCTGATATTGGATTGGCATAATTTTGACATTGTTAACAATATTTGTTCAAAATTTTACCTGCTAAATTTTATCTATTTATTGGGTTACTATTTCTCATGGTACTGAAAGTAACTGTTTTTTTTTAGTTTGCATGTTATTTCTAGATCAACTGCTTCACCTCAAGTGAAACTATAAAAATGAATCTCAACTCGCAGACTTTTAGCTCAACCCGTAAACCTAAAATTTTCAATAATCCAGAGCGTTTTATTGAGGGCTGGTATTGGGTAATACCCTCTCGAAATCTGCGGGTGGGTGAAGTAAAACCTGTCACGATTTTGGGTAGAGAATTAGTGATTTACCGTGGTAAAGACAAAAGAGTAGTTACCTTTGATGCCTACTGTCCACATATGGGCGCTCACCTTGCTGAAGGTAAAGTTGAGGGTAATGCACTACGTTGTTTTTTCCACCACTGGAAGTTTGATGCTGAAGGGATGTGTATTGATATCCCATGTTTAAATACGTCGCTTTCCTTGAAATTACAAACTTGGCCTACTGCTGAAAAGTACGGGATGATTTGGGTTTGGACTGGAGAAATCCCACAACAACCTCTACCTTTTGTTCCAGAGTTGGAACAAAAAGAGTGTGATATCGCCATCCATTCTCACTTCATGATAAACTGTCACCCCAATGTGGTGATGATTAATGCGATTGATGCTCAACACCTAAATGCAGTTCACAAACTGCCAATAGAAATTATTTTTGAAAGACAGGAACTGAACGAGAATGCGATTATCTTCAGTAATACTACACCCGTCAAAGACAATTTATTTTTCATTAAGCTCATCTGTCTTTTCTACAAAAATGCCATAACTTACAGTATTTGCCATTGGACTTACAGTATTTGCTATTGGTACGGTAGCATTGGCATTGTGACACTTGGCCCGGATTTCTTTCATGTCCACATGATGGTTGCAGTTCGCCTTCACAAAGGCGGAAAAACTGAAGGTCAAATTCTGTTCATGACTAAAAAACGTAAAGGAATTTTTGGTTGGTTATCCAATCGAATTGTGCTAGAGCTGACTAAGATTGCAACTAAGTACTTTCTGATGGGTGACATCAAGATTCTCCAAACAATTCAGTTTAATTTGAAAACTCCCATCAAAGTAGATCACTCAATCATGCAGTTTATTAACCATGTTGAAAAACAGCAATCTCTAATGTGGGGGACTTGGCAAGAAGGGCGATCGCGCGATGTGGAGAGCAAGCCCAAGCGTGAGAGATGGCAAGATACAATGAGTAATGACTAATATCATGTCTATATGCCCAAAATTCCGTTAGACTGCTTGGTCAATTAAACGGACACGATATTATACCATTGTCAACAATCTTTGCAACGAATGAATCGTTTGTAGGGGCGTACAGCTACACGCCCCTACTAGCAATGGAAAATATAGCAGGTATTTTGTCAAATTATATAATAATTAATAAAAGTTAAAAGTTCAAGGAAATTCCTTTTAACTTTTAATTTATTCTTTACTGCGCTACTAGATCAATAAAAAGAAGTGGCAAAGCCACTTCCTAATTCCCAGGTAGAACCTAAGTTATGAGTATAACGATTACAAAAAATTGAAATAGTATAAACAAACACCAATTAACTGAATATCTCTGTTTTCCTTGTTTTCTGGGTGGGGAAATCCTGATTTCCATCGGCCAAATAACTGTATATTTACATAATTCTCATGATTGCAATGCAGACTCAATTTTGTCCAGTTCATCGCCAAGATGTGCCAGTTTTGCCTCTTCATCAAGAAGCTGCTGTTCTAATTGAAACTTAACGGCAGTACCAGCCTCAATTGCTACAGCTTTCTTCATCTGCTTAAACTTCTCGCTGCGGATGTCAAATTCTGCTTGAAGTGCGTCTAGTTTTTGTTGCGATCGCCGTCGCCCTCCAGCAGTTAAACTAGTAGAAATTGGACTAGTTTCAATAGTTGCTGCTTCACCAGATAAAAATTTACTTCCACCTGCGTAATAGCAAAGGGGAAAATTATCGCCCAAATCCAGCACTTTATTTACAAATGGGTGCTGCGGCCCTGATGCTCTTTTTGGCACTTGGTCAAACAAGTAAACTAAAATATCAAGAATACGTGCATAGCCATCCTTATTCACCGCTGCTTTACCTTGCAAGGCTGACAATAAGCAATCTGTGAAAGCACTGTAGGGTTGACCCGTGTAAGAATATTCGTCTTCCCGCGAAGAAGCAACCACAACTCGACCGCTTCCTGTTCCTAGCACATTTAACAGTTCCGGCGGTAAGGGTGATTTTACAAAGGCTTCCCCTGGTTCCTTCAAAGCTGGAACGCCACCAGCATGACAGCAATCTAATAAAACTACGAGTTTACGCGCTGTAATTGCTTCAATTTTTTGGGTAAATTCTACACCTGAGATAGCTGTGTCTGCGCGTTGGCTGGGGTCATAGCCGAATGGTACAAGGAAGTATTCATTGGTACGCTGGATGCGTCCACCGTGACCAGAGTAGTAAATGATCACAGTTGCATCAGGATTTTGATTTACTTGGGTGATGATTTGGTCAAAAGCTGTGAGGATATTTTGCCGAGTTGCAGAGGTTTCGGTTAGCAGTGTGACTTGTTCTGGTCGATAGGCGGCGCGACTTGGGTCAATCAGTACATCTTTTAGGGCAGCTGCATCTAGTACAGTGACAGGTAAATCTGCACCTACGCCAATAAGTAATGCATAACCGTTGGTAAAAGTTTGGTTTGTCATGCTGTGGGTGAGGAATGCGATCGCCTTTTATACTCTATATACTTGTGGGAAGATGCTTAGACGTGAAACGGCTTATCGTCAGATATTGCGCTTTGCTGATGTGATTGTTGATTGCGATCGCCGCTAAATTAGATGTTGAGCAGCCGATTATTGCTTACTAGGATTCAAGATAACAATAATTTCTGTAAGCCTAATTCCCAGAGGTTTCCAGTGGGGATTGCTGGAGGAAAAAGTACCATCACCAGATACTGATTGGTAATCATTGGGGAACTTCTCAGAAGCATTGGGAGCCGTGTCTACTCGTAAAATGAGTTTGCCTTGATAACGGGATAATTTACTACTATCTAACAAAATAGTACCGCCGTAGTCCCACGCCAATCCATAAAGTTTAAAGTTACCTAATTTTTTACGTAATTCGTTCAAAGGGGTTCCTACTGCAATACCTTCGCGGGTTTTCCAAGCTGAACCCAGGTTACGCACATCTAGAGGTTTAGTACGAGTGTTATCACTCCAGACTACTAGCAGAGAGCGCCCCTGATTTAGATTTAACTGAGTAGCTGCAAAACTACCCATTCCTTCAGGGCCTGAAATGGTTTTATCAATGAGATGGGATACACCAAACAGCTTCACTAAATCTTGCTTAGTGGTTGTGCGTCTTATCGGCCCGACTCGTTCGCCAGGAACAATCAAGGTGTCTGTTAATGGTTGCGATTTAGCAACAGTAACTGGATGATTGATTTTCTGGGGTAGTGCAAAGGCTGGGTTTGCTGAATAGTTTAGCAGTAAAGCTAAAGTAGCTGTAGTAATGCCTTTGATTGATGAATTCATGGGTTCTATTTTGGGTAGCAGAATATCAGCCAGAAACGTTAAAAAAAAACTCCTTGTTCTTCAGTTTTAACTTCTACAATTTCCCAATTACAGATTCCCGATTTCCCAATAATTTTATTTCATCACTCTAGTTGCGTTGAAAATTGCTAGTAAAGCTACTCCCACATCAGCAAAGACAGCTTCCCACATCGTCGCTACACCTAAAATACCCAATCCAATAAATACAGCTTTAATTGCTAAAGCAAACCCAATATTTTGCCAAACAATTCTGCGGGTTTTTCTAGCAATTTGTATTGCTTCTGCCACTTTTGACGGTGCATCTGTCATAATCACAATATCGGCAGTTTCTATGGCTGCATCTGAGCCTAAAGCGCCCATTGCCATGCCAACATCTGCTCTAGCAATCACTGGCGCATCATTAATACCATCCCCAACAAAGGCAACTTTACCATGCTTGCCGGCGGTGCTGATTAATTTCTCAATGGCATTAACTTTTTCTTCAGGTAATAACTCTGCTTCGTAGGTATCTATGCCAAGCTGTTGAGCAATCCGAGAAGCGATCGCTTGATTATCTCCTGTCAACATTACTGTTTTTTCTACACCCATTTGCTTGAGTGCTTGAATAGCAAGTCTCGCATCTTCTTTGGGTTCATCAGCAATCAGAATATACCCAGCGTAAATATTATCCACTGCTAAATGAATCACTGTTACCTCTAACTGGCAATTATCATGAGCAATATTCTCTTTATGTAATAGGCGATCGCTTCCCGCTATTACTACCCTATTTTCTACCTTGGCTCTAATTCCATAGCCTGCTATCTCTTCATAATCTCTCACCTCAAATTCATCTATTTTTCCAGCATAAGCCTTGCGGATAGATTGAGCGATGGGATGATTTGAGTGCGATTCTACTTTGGCAGCTAATTGCAGTAACTCTTGTTCATTAAAGCCATTTAATGCTACTATATTTGCTACTTTGAACACCCCTTTAGTTAACGTTCCAGTTTTATCAAAAATAACTGTATTGACTGCATTTAAAGTATCTAAAAAAGTAGAGCCTTTAACCAAAATACCGCGTTTAGCAGCACTTCCTATACCTCCAAAGTAACCTAATGGAATACTGATAACGAGTCCACACGGACAGGAGATAACTAGTAAAATTAGGGCACGATAAACCCATTCTGAAGTAGTTGCACCAGAAATTAATAAAGGAGGTAATACTGCAACTGCTAGAGACGTAAAAACTACGATTGGCGTGTAATATCGGGCAAATTTAGTAATAAACTTTTCTGTTTCTGCTTTTTTACTTTTGGCATTTTGCACCAAGTCTAAAATCTTAGCAATGGAAGATTCATCAAAGAGTTTTGTTACTCTAATGCTGATCACACCCATTTTATTGATCATCCCAGCCAAAACTGTCTCTCCCAGCCTCACCGTTCGCGGCACAGATTCTCCAGTTAATGCAGATGTATCAACTTGCGAATTACCATCTATAATCTCACCATCTAAGGGAATCTTTTCTCCAGGCTTGACAACGATAATATCCCCAATCTTAACCGTTTCTGGCGATACTTTCTTGAGTTCTCCCTCTATTTTGATATTGGCATAGTCTGGGCGGACTTCTAATAAAGCTTTAATAGAATTACGAGAACGACTAACGGCAATATCTTGAAACAATTCCCCAATTTTGTAAAATAACATGACTCCGACAGCTTCGGGTAATTTATGAATTGCGATCGCCCCTAGTGTCGCTACTGTCATTAAAAAGGTTTCATCAAATATTCTAGCTCTGAGTAGATTGCGCCCAGCAGTTTTTAAAACACTCCATCCACTTAATAAATAGGCAGGAATGAAAAGCAGATATTCACCTATCGAGTAGAATGTATTGTGTAATTGATTTTCAAAAATTACACCAGGTGCATATAAACTTAAAATCAATACCAAAGGCAATACCTCATTTTTCAGATTGAATTCTCCACCGTGATCGTGATTGTGGTCATGGTTATGATTATCATCAGGATGGTGATTATGAACATGGTTATGATTCTCGTAATGGTGATGTTCACAGTTGGAACAACCTGAAGATTCTGAATGTACTTTTCGCTTCATTTTTTCTGTTAAGGTTAGTAAGTTATTTGATATATGAGCCTTTTCTCAAATGTAATGAAAAAAAGAAGTTTTTACAAGTTGCTAATTTAAGAACGAGAATCTATATCAATATAAAATTTAGGTTTATCGTTGAATTTTTCTACTAATATTTTATTAATATCAAGATTTGTAACTTTCTGAAGGTAGCTATTCTTGTCAGTAGGGGAGAATTATGAAAATTTGAGAGTATAAACAAATGCCTTTCCAGAAAAGCCCATCATTCAGCCCAGCCTACCTGAAGTTCACCGCAGTATAAAAATTCCTAACACCAAGCATCTGGCGTAAGATGCTGGCTTATGCAGGCCCAGGATATCTCGTATCTGTAGGGTATATAGACCCTGCTAACTGGGACTGACTTAGCTGGCGGGGCTAAATTTGGTTATGCGTTGTTAACGGTAATTATGCTCTCCAACTTGATGGCGATTTATAATCCAATCTCTGTGTGTGCGGTTGGGAGTAGCAACGGGGCGAGATTTAGCGCAGGCTTGTCGAGATCACTTCAGTTTGCGTGTCAACTTCGGGTTATGGGTACTTTGTGAGATAGCGATCGCAGCTTATGACTTAGGGGAAGTTTTGGGAAGTGCGATCGGGCTGCAACTGCTTTTTGGCCGACTTTAACCAGGTAAGTAGATCAACCTAATCAAACATCAAATGCTCAGGACATAAAAGCGCGACTTCTGATTAAAAGTTGGGGTTCTGGGTATTATGTTTATACCAATCTAATTTATGATCAAACTGGGTAGATATGGAACTTTCTTAGGTAACAAGTGTCAACCTAGCTATTCTTAGAGAAAACTCACTTGAAGTTTGAAAGTGAATCGAATACCCTAAGCTAGTAGACAATTTTCTCAACGAAATCTATGAACAAAAAAATTTTCCTGAATTTGCTTTCTAGTTCCTCAATTTTTGTGTCGATGATGTCTACGCTGGCAGTATTTCATCCTGCCCATGCTAGTACTAGCATTACACAGAAATTAATGCATACACAAGATGGTCGTACCTGTATCACTAATCCACATGGGCAAAAAGATTTTGTGTGCATTCGAGATTCAGAGAGAAAGCAACCGTATACCTCATCTACACGTTCCTCAACCATTGTCACATCAGTATCAGATCAGAATATTGCCATGTTGAATTTTACTGACGCGGAAAGTGATCGGGCAATTCAGTTATTTGGATGCGACTGTCCATTGTGTATAAATTCTTTGCGTCAGTTGCAGGGTACTGGAAACTTGGTGTACTAAGGTTGAAGAGGACTGTTCGCAAGGTGTAACTTCTGTTAGATATACGTGATTAATCACGTATAAGAAGATATTCAAAACCAAAAAAGCATTTTTAACTACGTACCACTACTATTATTAAGCCAGCACAAGCGGGTTATTCATGTTTTCGACCGAGAAGGTGACATCACAGAGGTTTTTGATAAACTTCGCCACCAAAAGCACACAGGAGTTATGGTTCGCGCGGCTCATAACCGTAGTTTAGATTCTGATAGTGAGCGTCTTTGGTCAAAGTTAGAAGCACAACCTATTAGTTTTGAACAGGAAATCGAATTACCCCAGACGAGCCAGCGTACTGCTCGTCAAACCAAACTGGCTATACGATTTTGTCCGGTCAATCTCCGTACTCCTTACCGTTTTGATAACCGTGACCGCTTGCTAGAGAGACTTAACGGGAAAAGTCAGATAATCAATACCTCGATTCATCCGTCCAGTTTGTTCTGGTTCAAGATAGGTTAATGTTCCTTTCGTTAGCTTGCAACCATTAGGGCTTTTGTAGGAATCTTAATTACAAATTCAGTTCCCTCCCCTAGTTCAGAGATACAGCTAATTTGTCCACCATGTTTTTCGACTATAATCTGGTAGCTGATCGATAAACCTAGTCCAGTACATTTACCAACGGACTTGGTAGTAAAAAAGGGATCAAATAACTTTGAACGCACTTCCTTATTAATTCCACAACCGTTATCAGCAATACTAATTTCAATCCACTCTTGAGTAAGGATCTTAGTACGGATAAGAATTGTCGGTAATTGTTCATTGGACTTCTCTTTTTTATTACTCATAAACCAGAAAGCATTATGATCTTTTAACGCATCAATGGCATTAGTAAGGATATTCATAAAAACTTGATTAAGTTGTCCAGGATAACATTCTATTAAAGGTAATTTGCCGTATTCTGTAATAACTTTGATTTCTGGATGTTCATCTTGAGCTTGCAAGTAGTGTTCCAGAATCATGAGAGTACTATTGATGCCTTCATGAATATCGACATTTTTGATTTCTGCTTCATGTAAACGAGAGAATATTCGTAGTGATAGAACAACTTCTTTAATTCGTTCTGCCCCCACTGTCATTGAATTTAGGATTTTTGTTAAGTCTTTAGTTAAAAAATCAAGTTCATTTTCTTTGATTAACTCTTGAATTTTTTGAGGAGGATTTGGATAATAATCTTGATAATTTTGTATTACTTTAAGCAAAAAATTGGTATATTCATTAGCATAAAATAGATTACCGTGAATAAAGTTAACTGGGTTATTAATTTCATGAGCAATACCAGCAACGAGTTTTCCTAAGCTAGACATTTTTTCAGTATTCACTAGCTGACTTTGAGTTTTTTTTAGCTCATCTAAAGTTTTTTGCAGATGGATATTTGCTTGCTCAAGGTAATCAGATTGACTGATGGTAGATTGCTCAGAAACATCTAATAACTGAGTTAATGTGGTAATTTGTGATGTGAGATGCTGTAAAACATAATTTTGATTTATTGTCTTTTTATTTTTCTGATTTATAACACATTGACTTTGATTAATAAAAATATTGTTGTCGTCGAAAGGTAAGATTATCATCTTGACATTTAATGCTAGCGGACGCAATAAATCTACAGTCGTCCGAGGAACTAATACTTTCAAAAATATCAGAATCACAAACATATTTCCGGAAGGTAATAAACCTCCAAAGCCAACTACAGATTTAACATTAAATGGAATTACAAATGATTTTTGTGAAGGAATATAAGGGCTATTCAAGGCATCAGTAATGTAAAATACATTATACATCCTCTGTTCTAAATCCGTTAATAAATTAGGATCTGGTTGTATTACAGTACCTGGATTTAACCCTAATTGTTGGATAAGTTGAGAAATCATGGGGATACGAGCAATTGCTTCTTCATTTGCTAGGGGAATTACCTTGTGTCGCTCAGATTGGTATCGAGAATTCCATTGTGGTAACTCTCCAGCAGTTGCCAATAATGTCAAGCATTTTAGACTATCATCAGGTATATAATTACCTAATAAATCATCCGTATATTCTTGTAATTCTGATGTTAATTCTCCATAAGAATGAGTTTTAAAAAATCGAATTAGTATGCAGGATTTTTCCCCAGATTTTTTCTCAATTAAATTTTGATACAGATATTGGATAATGTGATTACTAGCCTCTTCCATGCTGTTAGCTGCATTGCCTAAATTCCGTAGAGCTAAACCGCATTCTGACATATCTCTTAAAGTAAATTTTTGCAAGTCATACATCAGATATCTCCTATGCCTTGAGGCAATCATGACAACATAGGCGCTCAGGGGAGGAGATGTTGTTAACTTTCATAATGGAAAATTACCAAAGCCCCTAATTTACCCTATTTTACGCATAAGACAGTTTTATTCTATACAACGCTAATTTAGGAAATTAATAGGTAAGCCTTATAAAAGCTTTACACTTGCTAAATTATTGATGCAATCTAAGCCTCTATATCTGCCATATCTTCTACATATTTTTCAACCCCCCAATAGTCCAGAGCTTAATCCCATTGAGCGTTTATGGGAACACATTAAGTACGAATTGTCTTGGGAACATTGCATACACTTGGATCAATTAAGACACAAGCTCAAACAGGTCTGACTTTTCCCGTTAAGTCTTGAAAAGCTTGCTTACAAAAGATTTAGGGCAAGGTACAAGGTTGACAGTAAAATAAGTCAAGCGTGGTATTAGAGGCGACAAATCATGTTGGACTGGTGGGAGAAAAATTTTGCGACTTGTGAGTTGTTAGTTGGGCTTTAGAAGCGTTGGCGTTCGCAAAGCGTCTCGTAGAGAAGCCCGCCGTAGGCATCGCTCATCTTGGAGGCTATCTTGAACATCGACATAAAACTCCTATTGGTATCCAGGTACTGTGGAGGGGCTGGTTAAAATTGCATGACCTCTGTGAGGGTTAGCAGCTTGCTAAAGGGACTTAACGGGAAAAGTCAGTTTATTCAACCACCTCATTCACAGGGAATCTATCAATCAACTGCATCGCTCGATAGGCATTACGCTGGAAAGAGTCTGGTAAATGGGGAACGTGGGGTATTTGCGATAATAAATCCAACGTCCGCCGTAAAATTCTCACCACATCGCCTTCGTCCAAAGTGGTATTTTCGCAGAGTTCTGTCCACTCCATTCCCAGCGCCCATTGTTCCACGATCGCAATTAACTCAAACTCCAACCATATAGGCAGCGCTACGTTATACCGCCGTTGTAGTTGGAACATTTGGCGGCGAATTCCTTGCAATTTTTTCAAGGCTTCTGCCACTTCATTACTAAGTTCGTAGTTAACCTTGCTATCTGGACGGGGTGTTTCCATCACCAAAGCCGCTGCTGCTGCTGCTAAATGATGCGGATCTAAATTGCCCAATTCACCACTAGCGAATACTAAACCCAGCCACAATTCATTCTCACCTCGAATGGCAGCAGCGATTTGCCCTAATTGTGTGGGGACTAAGTTATCCAAACCGCCAAAGTGTTGCAAAATTGCGATTAAATTGAGAAACTCTTCCCAATGACGTTGTGACTGTTGCTCTACTTGCCCTTGCAACTGTTCGAGTTCGGCTTCTAGTTCCACATAGCGGGCCCGGCGCTTGAAAAGCGTTGCAGCATTGCCTGATTGATGTAGGGGATGAGCTTCTAGTTGCTCTTGGACGGCAGCAGTGCGACTGAGTTGTTCTGCTACTTCTGGTGCCAGATGCAAAGATTCTACCGGATTGGGAATACGTCCGGCGATCGCAAATGTTTCTTGGCTGCCACGGCGTGACTGTCCTGGTTTCAAAGGCATCTCTGGCGGTGGTAGTACATCAGGCGGCACCTCAACTCGCGGCAGTTCGGCATACAAATCAACTACATCCCCTGTTGTTGCCACATACCAGCGGTTATCGTGTCCCAAGCATACCAAGTAAGGAGCTTGACCAGAACCAGGCGATTTTCCCACTAACACTGCGGTTACGGGTGAAGACACTGTGATGTTTTTGCCTTTGAGACTTAACAGAGTTCCTGACACTGCAAAGCCCAACATCATCCCCAATTCTTCTTGTCTATCATCCTGCGCTTGCTCTTGCAGGGTTTTCAATATCTGGCGTTCCACTTTCAGGCGTTGCCGCAATTTTTCATAAACAGCCAGTTCATTTTCATCAACTGCGGCGATTTGCTCATGAAGTTGAGCTAATTGTGTTTGTAGTTCCCCAATCTCATCGTATTCTGGTCTTAAATGCAAGGTGGCCATGTACTGCCCAAAGCTACGCTCTATGAGTTCCCTAGTTTGCTCTAGGGTGTGGGTTTGCAGCAAATTGAGTACCATGCCATAACTGGGCGTAAACTGGCTGACTAGGGGGTCTGGCTTGGATGTTCCCAAATACGCGGCTTCTTTGGCTCCTTCAAAGGGAGTTTGGACTGTCACCACATGACCTTGTTTATCCATCCCCCGGCGGCCGGCTCGTCCCGCCATTTGCAGGAATTCGGAAGCGTTCAACAGGCGGTGTCCAGTGTCGGTACGCTTGGAAAGGGTGGAAATTACCGTTGTCCGGGCGGGCATATTAATTCCGGCTGCTAGTGTCTCAGTGGCGAATACTACTTTAATCAGCCCCTGCTGAAATAGTTCTTCTACCAGTACCTTCCAAGCAGGCAAAATTCCGGCGTGGTGGGCAGCAATTCCCCGGTACAGGGGTGCAATTTGTCCAGAACGTCCTGCTTCAGGATTGCGGGCTAAAAAGTCATCAATCTGTTCCCGTAAAATTTGGGACTCTTCACTATTTACCAGCCATAAATCTCCCACTTCTGCCACCGCTTTATCACATCCCCGGCGGCTGAAGATAAAGTAAATCGCTGGTAGCATATCCCGTTGCTCTAACTGGCTCAAGGTATAAATTATGCCAGGAGCCTCAGGCCTACCACTTCTCCCCTTTTCCCTTTCTCCCCCTCTCCCCTTCTTCTTCTGAAGGCGGGGGTTAATTTTGGTTTTGCTCTCATTCAGCAGGGGAAATAACCCTTTGGGATTGCAAAAGTGAAATTCTAAGGGGACTGGACGAAAATCGGAGTAAATCAGGTCAGTTGGGCCGTGAACGCGATTTAGCCAATCGGTGAGTTGATCACTATTGGCAACCGTTGCTGAAAGGGCTGCCAGTTGAACTTCACGGGGACAATAGATAATTGATTCTTCCCAAACTGTACCGCGCTGGCGATCGTTCATGTAGTGGCACTCATCAAGTATCACTGCTTCAACGTCTACTAATGAGATGCCGATTTGCCCAATCGGTGTGCCATAGAGCATATTTCGGAAGATTTCTGTGGTCATCACCAAAATCGGTGCATCCCTGTTAATCGAAGCATCTCCAGTTAACAGTCCGACTTGATCAAACCCGAATTTCTCTCGAAAGTCACGTAATTTTTGATTCGACAGCGCCTTCAGGGGAGTAGTGTAAAATACACGTTTTCCTCGCGCTAGGGCGCGATAAATGGCGTATTCCCCTACTAATGTTTTGCCCGAACCTGTGGGCGCACATACGACTACGGAGCGTCCGGCGTTTAGGGACGCGATCGCTTCTTTTTGAAACTGATCCAGTTCAAAGGGAAATATAGACCCTAAGTCAAGTTCTGGAGACGGCGCAGGATAATTCACTCAATCACATTGGCAACCAGATTGTTTACTATACTAACGAGTCTTTTGTCAACTTCGTCATTGGTCATTGGTCATTGGTCATTTGCAAAGGACTAATGACTAATGACTCTTATTTATTTTCCCAGTTCTTGCGATCGCTCTGTGGCAGCTTTTACTGCTTCAATTAAAGCTGAACGAAATCCTGCCTGTTCTAGCTTGGCAATCCCCGCAATCGTTGTACCGCCGGGACTGGTAACACGATCTTTGAGTTCTGCTGAGTGCATTTTGGTTTCATGCAACAGTTTCGCTGTTCCCAGGACAGTTTGCAAGGCTAGTTTATTGGCAATTGCTCTAGGTAAACCTGCGGCTACTCCGCCATCAGCAAGTGCTTCTAACAACAGCGCCACGTAAGCCGGGCCGCTACCAGATAGCCCTGTGACTGCATCCATTAGCGCTTCTGACACTTCCACTACTTCCCCCACAGCAGAAAAAACTTGCTGTGCTATTTCGTAGTGCTTGGGGCTGGTGTATGCACCTGAACAAATCGCGGTAATTCCCGCTCCTACAATTGCTGGTGTATTGGGCATTGCTCTAATTACTGGCAATTGCACAAATGCAGCTTCTAGCTGACTTAAAGGTACGCCCGCCAAGATGGAAATGATCAGCGGTGAGTGTTGTGTATTCAGAAGATCAATATGTGCTAATTCTTGAGCGATCGCGCTGAACACCTGCGGTTTCACTGCCAAAAAGACAACTTCTTTTGCCTGGGTGAAAACCTGGCTATTATCTGTCGTCACAGCAACATCGTATTGCTGTTTTAAAAAATCTAGGCGTGAAGGTAGCGGTTCGCTAACTATGACTTCTGATGATTGATAAATCCCACGCACGATAAGGCGGGATAAGAGCGCTTCTCCCATTACCCCACCACCAATTAAGCCAAATTTTATAGTCATTGATCATGAGTCATTAGTCGTTTGTCGTTTGTCATTTGTCACTATGATCAAAACCCAGGACAAATGACAAAGGACAAAGGACTAACAACTAATTTAACTTTATTGTGCCATCCGGTTAGTTTCGTTGCCCCAGGTTTGATTTGGAGAACCTGTAGGACGAGAGGGACGGGCTGGTGGTTGTGGTACTTCATGAAGAACGCCACCTTGGGTGCTAACTTGCACACAGCTTGGCGTAAACAAAAAGATGCTCTCGCCAATGCGCTCTTGATGTCCATCTAGTGCGTAAGTACCACCTGCAACAAAATCCACTGCTCGTTGAGCTTGATCTGGGTCCATGATTGTCAGATTTAATACCACTGATTTGCGTTCTCGCAACGCTTGAATTGCCTGGGGCATTTCTTCAAAGGTGCGTGGTTCGAGTACTAAAACTTCCGAAATTCCGTTAATTGCTCCTGGCATACCAATCACATTCCCCATTGGCTTTGAACCTGCTGCTATATCATCTTCCATTGTAGGCACTGGTTCCCGCCAGCGTCGATTTTGAGCGGTTGCGCTCTCTTGGGGTGCTGGTTGGGGATTTTCTTGCTGATACAGATTTTGATAATTATTATCTCTATCTGGTTCTTCTTCGTAATATTCGTATTCCACTTGCTCATTTAGACCCACAAAGTCTCTGAGTTTGGAAAATATATTGTTCATTGCGTGTGTACTCTCCTGGTGCGAATAGCCGGTATTGACTTGGCTTAAGATTGATTGAGCTAGGAGCGATGCCTATGGCGGTAAACTAAGCTACATCGGTGGATACTTGAGCAAGCCTATTGCTATTTGTAGCTTATACTACGGGTTTTGGCGATGAACTGACACTTGTTGGAAAGGTCTGTGCATCGCCTAAACAGAATAATGAGTAAAGATTATATCCTAAGGTTTGTCCGAAGGAAAGTTCTTTATACCCCATTTTCCCTTGGCGATTGCTCTTGTCAATACTATATCCTTTGTTTCTAATTGCACCAGTCTGTTACGAAATTGTTGTCATCAAATCCTGAGCTTTATTAATACTGAAGAGCAAGGTTGATGACTAGTAGGCTAAGAGCGATCGCCAAACAAAATGGTTCCTAATCGTACCATCGTTGCGCCTGCTTGCACTGCCAGTTCGTAGTCGCCTGACATACCCATAGATAGATGCTGCATTTTAATATGTGACCAGTTTTGCTCCTGGATTTCTTTTGCCAGTTCACGATTGAGTTTAAACACACTCAAAATTTCGGAATCATTTAATCCTGAAGGCGGAATTGTCATCAAACCTTGAATTTGTAAATTTTTGTATTGATTGAGTGTGGGTAAATCAGCCAACAGTTCTGGCACACTCCAACCAGACTTGTTGGGATCGGGGAGAATTTTCACTTGCAGGCAAACCTGGGGACTCACTCCTAGCTGTTGCGCCAATTGATCTAAGCGCTGTGCCAGCTTCAAGTTATCAACGGAGTGAATCCAAGGGAATAGCTCGATCGCTTTTTTGGCTTTATTGCTTTGCAAATGTCCAATAAAGTGCCAGGTAATATCCGGTAAGTCTTGCAACTCGGCTTGTTTGCTGGCAGCTTCTTGGATACGACTCTCCCCAAAATCACGAATTCCTGCGGCATAGGCAGACCGAATGGCCTGGGCAGAAACTTGCTTACTAACAGCAATCAATCGGACTGAAGTTGGCAGTGAGGAGCGAATGGAAACAATACGTTCGGAAATCGAACTGCTCATTGGAAGGTGCGTTGGAAAACACTCTGAAGCTGATCGTACTCCTGAGATTGTCCACTGCGACGCAGGGTACGTAAGCGATTTTCCAACATCATTCTAGCCTCAGTACGTCCTAGAGACTGGAATTTAACACCTTTAACGTCATTTGCTACCAAAAAAAATAAACGCTGGGCATAAAGTGTGGTAAACAAATCCTGGTTCTCATCAACCATACAGATTTTATAGAGTAAACCCCAAGTTGGATGGTTTATGTAAGTTTCTGCGTTTTCTGGATTCATTTCAGAGTCAAGGTGTAGTCAAGGTGGGAGTATATATATCTTTTCGCAGTGAATTCCAAACATTCAGACGATAATACCTTCCTTTCGCCAGAATATTTCTTTAAAATGCAAAACTGTGGTTATGAAGACCTTGATCTAGTTCTGAATGGGCAGATGAAGCTAGTAGTAGTGAGGCGAAATGGTACAACAGAAGCCGCGAAGCATAGATTTTACAGAGTAGAGGCTGGTCGATAAACATCACCATCTGCTTTGGTGACCCTAATTTCCCAATATGTCGAGACAAAGCACAAAACAGTCCTGATCCTCTTGTTGAAAGTTTGGCGTGGCCAGGAAAAACACCCTTTGAAGTTCCCAACGGCAACAGCGAACTTTTCAACTTCTTTCCATACTGCCACAACTGTCGCCCAATGGCGCAAAATAGCTAATTTAACACCAGAGTGGGGAGTGGGGAGGAGAAAGAAAACTATTCCCTATTACCTGTACCCTATACCCTTATTGAGGATTCAGCATTTTCAGTGCTGCCAGTTGTGCCTGAGCTTTGTGCAGAGATTCATACCATTCTCTCTCAGGATTGCTGTCTGCGACAATTCCTGCGCCAACTTGTCCCCAAACGATGTTGAGTGCTGAGTGCTGGGGGATGAGTCTTGAGTGGGGAGATGAGGGAGATGAGGAAGATGAAGAAAAATTTACTCCCCCTGCCTCCCCTACCTCCCCTGCTCCCCCTGCTTCTTGGGACACGGGAGCCATTAGCAGGGTGCGAATTAAGATATTCAAGTCTAAATGACCGCGCCAATCTAAATAGCCACAGGAACCGTAGAACAAGCTACGCCGCACGGGTTCTAATTCTTCAATAATTTCCATGCAACGGACTTTGGGACAACCTGTGATTGTGCCACCTGGGAACGTGGCGCGAATCAAATCAATGGTAGTGTATTCGCCTTTTAAAGTACCTTTGATGTTGCTGACAAGATGCATCACATGGCTATATCGCTCAATTGTCAGCAATTCGTCAACAGTAACCGTTCCCCATTCACAAACTCGCCCTAAATCATTGCGTTCCAAATCCACTAGCATGATGTGTTCTGCAAGTTCTTTGGTGTTGCTGAGTAAATCTTGTGCCAGTTGAATATCTTGTTCTAGTGTGACACCACGCGATCGCGTCCCAGCGATCGGTCTGGTTTCGGCTTGTTGATTTTGCAACATTACTAACCGTTCCGGCGAACAACTGATCACTTCCCCCCAAGGCGTCTGCCAATAGCTAGCAAAAGGAGAAGGATTGATTTTTTGCAAGGCTTGGTAAATTTCCCAGCCAGAAGCCGATGTAGACGCTTGAAATCGCAACGAAAGATTTGCCTGAAAGATGTCTCCAGCTTGAATATATTTTTTCGCCTGGTTTACAGCTGTTTCATAATCTGCCTGAGATGTTAAAAAATCAGGGAGGGAAGGCGAAAGGGGAGACAAGGAAGATGAGGGAGAAAGTAGAATTTTCTCCCCCTTCTCTTCTTGTCTGTTCTGCAACTTCTCCTGTAATTCATCGAGTCCACTTGCATCACTGGCGGCTAGCCAAAGAATTTGTTGCACGTGATCCAAAACGGCAAAACAATCTGGTTCGTACCAGAAAGCTATGGGAAATGGCAGGGGATCAATTTTATCACGGGGTAGCTGTTCAATTTCCCATGCGACATCGTAGCCTAGCCAACCCAACCAACCGCCGATGAAGGGGAGGTGGGAAGATGGGGAAGCAGGGGGAGTAAATTCCTTTTTGTCCCCCTCATCGCCCCTTATCCCTTGCTGTAACAACTTTTCTAGGAAGGGAAAAACCTTTCCTACTTCTGGTGTCCACATTTGTGGAATACCATCGACTATGCGAGGAGTACCTGCACAGATAGAATATCGGCTGAGTTGGGGATGGTAGATTGGCGTTGGGTAGGGACTTTCCAGTAGGGTAGCAATTCCCGGTGCGGCGGTGGGGCGAAAAAGAGCAGCAAAAACTTCCGAACCTGTGCGCTTTTCTAAGGGTAGCGATCGCCAATACCAAGCCTTGGTCATACTGTTTAAAAGCGTTGTCAATAGTTAGTTGACAGTTTCCAGCAGTGAGTACAAATAACTACGACTACTGACCACTGACAAAATGCAATTACCTATTACCTATTACCATTTCCCGGTGCAAAGTTAGACTTCAGTTCCGATCGCTAGCCGTATTCCCCAGAATAAGATTAAAGTTGCAATAGCAAGCCAGTCAAGCCTTTTTAATCGTAAGTCGTGCCACTGGACTCGATGCTCATTGGGACTGGTAAAACCCCGCACCATCATTGCATTCGCCATTTGATCGGCTCGTAAGAGCAGATTTTCTAATAGTCTTTCTGCGACTATCATCCAAACCTTGAATGCTCCTTTTAATCCCAGCTTTTTCCAATTAATTGCCCTTGTCATCACGGAGCGAAATAAGTTTTGCACTTCTTCTAAAACCAGGGGAATAAAGCGCAAGGACAAGGTTAAAGTTAAAGTAATTTCTGTGACAGGCAACTTGAAGCGTCGCAGGGGTTGCATTAAGCTTTCTATACCAGATGTGATTTCTTCTGGTGCGGTTGTCAGCAGATACAGGTTAGTGCTGTAAATCACGGTAAATATAAGTGTACTCAAGCGTACTGCTAAACTCAAGGAGTAGCGAGTCACTTTGACTGGCCCTTTATGAAATAGCACGTAGTATTTTTCATCAGGGCAAGTTTCTTCGACATTATTGGAGGTAGTTACTCGGGATTTTTTTTTATCACCTGCTTTATCTGAACCAGTATTATTGGGGGTAATTTCTTGGGATTTTTTTTCATCAGGTAGCACATTACAGCTAACTGGGAGGCGGGGCTGATAATCTACACCCAATCCATCAGGACTGACGGCTGCGATCGCTAAGACAAAAAATGATAGCATTAATAGCCAACCCATTTGCTGCCGCCATACTCGTCGGGGAATTCTAGCAATTAAGGTGGCAATAATCAACAATACCACCAGCAGCACACGCCAAAAGTTATTGGCCAAAACATAGCTTGTTAAAAAGCTCATTAACCAAGCGAACTTGACTCGCGGATCGATTTTATGCAGCCAAGTTTGGGGTTGTTCTAAATAAAGTCCAAGTGGCAGCGATCGCAATAAATCCATTTTAGAGTTAGGAGTTAAGAGTTAGAAGTTAGGAGTTAGGAGTTTTGACTTTAACTCATAACTCTCAACTTTTAACTCCTAACTTAATTTGACGCGAGTTGCTCTATTAACATTACCACTTTCGACATCACGGACTTTTTTACTCCGCCACAGTAGAATAATTGGCGTGCCTTTAAATCCTAGCTGTTGCCGAAATTGGCGTTCAATGTAGCGGCGGTAGTTGTCGTTGAAGCGTTTGGAATCATTGACAAAGAGGGCGATCGTTGGTGGTTGGCTACTTACTTGTGTACCATAATAAATTTTGCCCTGACGCCCACCACGAGATGCTGGCGGTGAATGCCAGCTCACAGCATCTGTTAAGACTTCGTTAATTACTGATGTGCTGACACGACGTTTGTGTGATTCAGCCGCCGTTTTTACCAATTCTAGAATCTTTTCTACCCGTTGTCCTGACAAGGCGCTAACAAAGATTGTTTCTGCCCATTCGGTAAAATGTAATCGTGATTGCAGAGTTTTTTCGTAGTCGTAGATTGTGTAAGAGTCTTTTTCGACAGCATCCCACTTATTAACGACGATGATGCAAGCTCGACCTTCCTCGATAATCCGCCCAGCTAATTTTTGGTCTTGCTCAGTGACTCCATCTACAGCATCTAGTACTAATAAAACCACGTCAGCGCGGCGAATCGCTTTGAAAGCACGGTTAATACTAAAGAATTCCGTGCCGTATTCTATGTGTTTCTTTTTGCGAATGCCGGCGGTGTCAATCAAGCGGTAGGTTTGTGCGTCTCGTTCAATGACGGTATCAATAGCATCGCGGGTGGTGCCGGAAATTGGGCTGACAATTGCCCTCTCTTCCCCGACAAAAGAATTAAGTAAGCTCGATTTACCCACATTCGGGCGTCCCACAATTGCTACTTTGATTTCATTAGTTTCTGGGATGTCTTCAATAGTAGGTATGTGATTAATTAACTCGTCGAGTAACTCTCCTGTCCCACTGCCATGAATTGCGGAAATGGCGTAAGGTTCGCCCAATCCCAATTCCCAAAATTCGGCAGCTTGGATTAAGCCTTGTTCTGGGGATTCACATTTATTTACAGTTAGTAGCACAGGTACGCGTTGTTGGCGCATCCATTCGGCGATTTCTAAATCTGCCGATGTGGGGCCTGTTTGACCATCTACTACAAAAATAGCGGCACACGCTTCTGCAAGCGCTGTCATTGCCTGTTGGCGAATCAGTGGTAAAAATTCGGTATCATCATTAAAAACTAAACCACCAGTATCAACCACTAAAAATTCGCGACCATTCCAGAAAGCTGGCATGTAAGTGCGATCGCGTGTCACTCCCGGTTCATCATGGACAATCGCCGTTTGTTCCCCGGCGAGTCGATTAACCAGGGTGGATTTGCCCACATTTGGGCGTCCGATAATTGCAACAATTGGCAGTGCCATAAAACCAGGATAAGTGAGAGACGTAGTATATCACGTACTTACATTTTACTCACTTTAAACTTGAAGTTTTAATAATTTCCCAAATCTTCACGGTTTGAATATCGTAACGGAGTTCAATCAATGGAACAAGGAAAATTGTCTCAGGCAATTGACCATCTTCAAGAAGCGACCAGACTTGATAAATCTTATGCTATGGCTTTTTTGGCTTTAGGTGATGCCTATCATAAGATCGGGGAAAAGGCAAAAGCTCTTGAACAATATAAGAAAGCTGATGATTTATTTCCACCACCTTCACCCTCAAAAGATAGTGAAGGTGGTGAAGATAGTGAAGATATAGATTTGGCTTACAAAATCGATACCGTGCTGCGACAGGCAGCTATTGATTATGAAGGAGGCAAGTATCAGGAAGCTCATAATCTGTTGAATAATAAGGAAGTATTTAGAACACAACCAGTTATACAAATTTTAAATCTCGCTTTTATTCAGGGATATCTTAATAATGGTAGCCAAATGAAAAAAAATTATTAAATGAAGCACTAAAAAATGTAAATACTGAAATAGTAGACGCAGAAAGAAATGAAAAGCTCCGAAAATATTTTGATTTTACAAGAGCAGCTTTTTAATTAGTCGCAATTGGCAAACAATACTATGGCTTAAGTTATCAAAATGATAACAAAGAAATGATCATGCTCGTGCATCATCTGTAAGGATGGATCTTTGCAAGATCAGCCCAGAAGACTGCCTTTCACGAACAGTTTCACCTAAGAAACCGCCCGCAACTAATCCAACACCTCAAAAGAAGAGTTCTATAGATCCAGTTACTCCAGATTCAACCTTCAGTTGTGATCCAAAAACTAGTAACTTAACACTACGCACAACTAACGGCAAACAGCACATCTTAATAAACTGGCAATCTATAGCTTTTACTCCTTCGGGTTACAATCCACAGATACGTTGTCAACAGGTGTCTGCAAGGTTACAAAAATTCCAAAAAGAAGGCAGATTAAATCCCAAAAATATCACTTCCAGCGTGAGAACCTACAAAATCCAAAAAGATGGAGGTTCGATACCATACTCCCTGAATATTTTATGTCTTGCAAAGTCATCAAGTGACGCAGCAGCAAAAATATGTGCAGAAGATGGACTAATTATTACCCTAGAACGCGGCGAAAAACCTGAACAAATACTTAAGTAATTTCGACAAGCATTAGTACAAAAGTTTACTGGGCAACCACTGCTTAAAGATGTTAAATCTAAAACTGAAACTGTGCCTGAACCTTAGTAAGATGTTCCACATTTAACTTGCATAACGCGGGTAGGCATATCGTCATCAGGTTAACTTAACCAGGGGCGATCGCACAGACTTCTAAACTATAAACTGTTAGTCAAAAATAGGTAAATTATGAAGAGACAACTTCGCTTGTCAGCAATTGTAACATCTCTTGTCTTTCCATTACTATCACTTCAATTAGTAAGTGCTAGCCAAATCAAAATTGAGGAACAGTATAAAAATTCTCAATTGGTTACAATCAATATTCCAAACTTCAAGCCAGAGGCACGGTGGGATAAGCGCGGAACCATTGATTTAATCATTCATCAAGCGATGCTCGCAGCACCAATAGATCAGATTCTCCGTGCAAATGAAGGTCGAATGAAAGACACAAAGTTTCAAAAGTTTGATGTCAGTAATATGCGTTTTTCATTAGTAGAAGAACGTTTGGATCAGTGTGGCAATAGACCAAACTGTATTCCTAGGATCATTCAGTTTCAAGTTGCTTTAGAGTCAACGGTCACTGGCAATTTCAATTCAGAGAAAAGCTTGCATGTACAATAAGATGCCATTATACTCCGTGGAGTTCAGTAAGCGGTACTTTCTCTCAACCCTTCTACTTTAAGGTGAATAACTCAAAATTAAATCTTCAGCCTGGTGGTATAACTATTCGAGGGGAGCGGTGGTATACAGAGTCTGCCAATACAATTGCTGGCTTATTTGATGTACATGGTAAAGTCCGACAAGATTTATCAAGTCAGGTTCAGAATATTAACGGAATGAACTTGCGCCAACTTCTAATTCAATATGGTAGTCAGGTTACAAACTATCAGCAACAAGATGTAATTGAGAGAATCAATATGAGTATTAGGAATATTAAAGCTAGAGTCTCAGGAAGCAATTTGATAATTTCAGTTGGAATACCAGTAGGATAATGGAACATTGGTAGTTTTTTGAATTTATAATTCGTTGTCACTAGTCACTGCTATCTAGCATTCACACTCTTCATAAAACTATAATTTTGTGCGATGACTCAGTTTTTTTACACACGTAGCAAATAAGCCATGAAAGCGCCAAAGGCTATTACTGACTGTATGAAACGCTTGATGTCCGAGCGCAAATTAGTTTGTACTCGTAGTGATTTTCCTGGGTGTAGCCAAATTCCTGATGAAGGATTTGCAGGTTGGCAGACGCAGGATATACGAACTGATGTGAGCGAGGAAACTGCTGCTCAGGCTTGTCGCAATGCTCAGTAGATAATTTGTGGATCATGAGAGCGTTCGCGCTTTCTATGACTCAATGATTTTGTGCGATTGCCTATGGTATTGGCAAAGCCAATCGCACTTTAATCATGCGATAACTTATATGAGTGCAATTGCTTTCGTTGGATGTTAAATTATCAATAGATTAAAATTTTAACTGTCAATAACATCCTCAGTTTTATTTATTACTATGAATATTAATCAGCCACTTCAGTACATCCTAAAACTGTGTCTGCTGACGACAATTCTGAACGGTCTAACTATCAATGTTGTCGCTGCCGAAGTACAAACTTTTGGTCAAGCTGGTAGACATGGAGTAGATGGTCGCTCTGGACGAAACGGCATCTCAGCATCTGACCAAAAAATCCACGCCAGCCAGCAACTACAAACAGTTGACCTCTTCGGTACAGATGGCGAAGCCGGAGAATCTGCTACCTCTGGTGAACACGCCTCTGGATGCCAACAGCCCAAAAAAGCAGCTAACGTATGCGGTGCAGAAGGTGGCAATGGCGGGAATGGTGGTGATGGGGGAAATGGTGGCAAAGGAGGAAATGTCACTCTTTACTTTGAGTCACTTTCTCAACTCAAGAATGTAGTTTTACGTAATGGAGGCGGGAGAGCCGGTTCTGGGGGAAATGGCGGACAGGCTGGTGATGGATGTAACTGCACTCAACCGCGCCGGACTGTGAACTATTGCACTTGGGCATTAATGGCGCAACCGCTGAATGTAGCTAACGCTACCTGGGCAGAAGTAGAACGGAAATTATTTCGCTGTTCTGGCGATGCGTTCTATGATGAAAAAGAAAATCGCCCCCAGCCCCAGCCTCCGGATGCGAATTACGGTTATGGCTGGAAATACATTGATCTGTCAGAACAGAAAACTTTTACTTGTGAAAATGGGCAGAGTGGTAAACAGGGACACAAAGGTGCAGATGGGCAAGCAGGCAGTTATGGTCAGCTTTCGTTAGTCCAGGGTGATGATATTCCCAAAGAACAAATCAGTTATAGCGATCGCATCAGCCTGTTAGCTGATAAAACCATTCCTCTCCTCAAAAACAACTGGTTGGAGAAGACAGGACTACGGAGTTTACTTGGTAATGGTTCTGATGTCCGGGATACTTACGACTTGTTACAAACCGTCCAAGGTGACTTTAAAGTGGCTTGGCAAGCCGCTAAACGCCCACAAGAGTTAGGAGATCCTGAGATGAAAGCTGTGATTACGGAATCGGGGCAACTGCAATTTGATATTCCAGGCACATTGGAATACAAACTCAGTAAATCACAAAACCAAACTGTGGTTGCTATCACTGGAGGTATTCACCCCGAACGCTTGGGACGCTTTAAGTTTAAGGGACTTGACCGCTTCCGCGATCCCCGCAACTTTACTCTTTTAGATGAAGGTACGCTTCTAAGCGAGTTAAAAGCGGTTAAATTCACAATTATTCTGTACCAAAACGACTCCAAAGTTAGTGAGATTTCTTATCCATTTGCTCCCCAACCACCCTATCCTGAAGGTTTATCAGTCTGGGGCAATCTTTATAAGGTCAATTTAGGCGATCGCTTCGATTCTTGGCTGCAAGCAGGGCAACCTATTCAGTATGAAATTCGGATTGAACAGACTACCCATTCTGGAGCAACCTATACCTCTGGAATGAAAATCAACTTAATTGTAGATAAAGTTACTCCCTCTCCTAATATTCAGTACTATTCACCCTCAGAAAGCTGAAAGTCTTTGAGAATGTGGAGTATCTTGAAATCAGACGCGGTATTGCCTATAAGAGACTTGTTGATCACAAAGCATGAGTACGTTTTTCACCCGAAAGCTTTATGTCTAATGTTTTAGGACATTTTCTTATGTCGAACTTAGGTTTAAAAAATAAAAAAGGTAGGATTTCCTACCTTTTACCCAAAAAAAGCATTTTGTAACCAAATACCAATTTAAATATCACACACGCTTTTGACAAATCTATTGCAAAACTATGACGAGTGTATGACGTTTAATTTGTAATTGACTTCGCTATTATTCCCAGTTGCAACCCAGGCGGATAGCCCCCTTCTTCTTTGATTCGCTTAATTTCAGCATCCGTCATTCGCAAATTTAACTTTTGTGCCAACGATCGCACAATATCTCCCCGATCAATTACACCAGCTACAGCGCCAGCCGGAGAAAGTACGGTAATTCGAGGTAACTGTTCATTTTCCAGCTTGTTAATTACCTCAGCTATCGATGTTGATTCCACAACGGTAGGTATTTCTGTCAGGGGATGCACAATGCTGTGTAAAGTTTGGGTTTCCCATTCACTTCTTTGAGTTAAACGGAAATCGTCAATGGAAACTAGACCGCGGTAACGTCCATCAGAAGCCGCAAAATAAACCTGTGAGGGAGCGCTTTCCAAGAGGTATAAATCGGCAAAAGAGCGCAATGTCTGGTCAGCATCAATTACCCGAAAGTCACGGGTCATTGCATCAGCCGCCACTACCTTGAGTAGGCTTTCTTGTAATGTAGTCATGCTGTCATAGCTGTTGGCGTTGCGGACAGCAAACCAACCTAACAGCGCAATCCACAAACCAACTACTAACTCCCTTGTCAGAAAATCTACAACAAATCCTAAAGCGATCGCACCATAACCCAAAATTTGCCCCGCCTTTGCAGCCCAGTGTACGGCTTGAAAACGATTCCCTGTTATTTGCCATAGTGCTGCTTTTAACACTTGCCCTCCATCTAGAGGTAAGCCGGGAATCAGGTTAAATAGAGCCACCACCAAGTTAATTCTCGCCAAATCTCCGACCATGACACTGAGTGGACTAGTATCCGGTATTACAGTAACTACCAGCCGAAGCAGGAAAAATAGTATGATACTCACCAAAGGACCAGCGATCGCTACTTGAAAAGCTTTGAAAGGAGTTTTAGATTCTTCTTCAATAGCAGCAATCCCGCCAAATAGAAATAGGGTAATTGAATTAACTTTAATGCCTTGCGATCGGGCTACCAAGCTGTGACCCAACTCATGTAACAACACTGAACCAAATAGCAGCAGTGCCATAACTATTCCAGCACTCCAAGCTATAACAGTCCCCCATTCCTGATAAGCTACCCCAAAATTCAGGGTTGCCAACCCTAAAATCACAAACCATAAGGGGTCTAAAAACAGGGGAATTCCAAATAAAGACCCAATTTTCCAATTTGTTTGCATTATACTGTCCTAAAACTAGATATCGTCAGTAATTTTTATACTGCAATACTTGCGTATATCCTTATACGTATATTTATGAGCATTAATTCGGTACTACCGAATTACGAAATGCTCTTATTTCTAGAATAGACAATTAATGCCTGTGAGCAAAACTCTGGAGTGGGGCATTGGGGATTGGACATTGGGCATTGGCTATTTCCTCCTCTGCTCCCCTGCTCCTCCTTTTGAGTGTGTCAGATGGAAAAAATCAAATTTAGGAGTTTTGTATTTATCGCGGCGTTACAAGTAACGCCGCTGTGATCGCAAAACTACAAACGACCGATGTTAGTCAGTCCTAAAACGATACCAATGCCGATAATATGACCAAAAGCCATCGCTGCAACGAATGTTGGAATACTGACGGGCAGGATAGGGAACTTAGGGCCAACTAAGGGTTTTTCAATCCTAGTACTTAGCAAAAGTACTACTAAGCTGCTGATGCTGATGATGATCCCTACTGTAGGATTCCACGCAGGTGTTGCGGGAACAGATGCAGCTACTGCTAGTAAAATAGATGAAATCAAGCTTTTGTCTCCTAAAATATAGACCTACAAAATTATAAAATTACCAAGGCACAAAAGTTTTTCGGATAGTTTAGACTTTCTTGATAATTACTTTAAATTTGTTAAATTTTCATGCGCGTTAAGATTTGCGGCATTACTCAACCACAGCAGTCTATAGCGATCGCGTCTCTGGGCGCAACGGCACTAGGATTTATTTGTGTGCCAACCTCATCTCGCTACGTGACTACATCCCAAATTCGGGCAGCGGTGGCACATCTTTCGGCAAATATTGACACAATTGGTGTTTTTGCCAACGCCAGCATTCCCGAAATCAGTCAGATAGTTGTTGATTCTGGGTTGACTGGTGTCCAGTTGCACGGAGATGAATTACCGAATTTTTGCTACCAGTTACGTCAAGCTTTACCCAATGTCGAAATTATTAAAGCACTTAGAATTCGTAGTCTTGAGCATCTTGACACAGCAGATGATTACATAGAATACATAGATACTTTACTACTCGATGCCTACCATCCTCAACAACTTGGTGGTACAGGCAAAACCTTAGATTGGACGATGCTAGAACAATTTAGCCCCACTTGCCCTTGGTTTTTAGCAGGAGGACTAACAGCCGATAATATTGTGGAAGCCCTGAGTCAGGTTAATCCTAGCGGCATTGATTTATCTAGTGGTGTGGAACGCGCACCTGGAGATAAGGATTTAGATAAAGTAGCACTTCTATTTCAGAGCCTAAAAAACATTGATTTACCTAGAAGTTAAGAGTGACAAGTTGTGAGTTAACTCCTAACCGGAGCTTTCGGAGTCTCCGGCTTTGCTCTTAATTCCTAACTTCTAACTCAGCACTTAAAAGGATGCTGGTTGGTGGCGAATCAAGTTAAAAAATTCTTCGCGGGTTTTGTGTTCCTCTTGGAACACACCAACCATTGCACTAGTGACAGTCCAAGAACCAGGTTTCTGGACGCCCCGCATGACCATGCACATATGGCTAGCTTCCATTACAACGGCTACGCCTTGAGGTTCCAGAATCGTCTGAATTGCTTCGGCAATTTGGCGGGTTAACCTCTCTTGTACTTGCAAGCGGCGGGAATACATCTCAACAATCCGGGCCAGCTTACTCAGTCCGACAACTTTTTGGTTCGGGATATAAGCAACATGTGCTCTACCCATAAATGGCAGCATATGATGTTCGCACAGACTAAAGAAATTAATATCTCTAACTAGTACCATCTCGCTATGCCCTTCATCAAAAATGGCATCGTTAACGAGTTCTTCAAGGGATTGGTTGTAGCCACTGGTAAGAAACCGCATTGCCTCGGCTACTCGCTTGGGTGTTTTGAGGAGTCCTTCGCGTTCGGGATTTTCCCCAACTCCCAATATTAGTGTCCGCACAGCGTTCTTCATTTCCTCCATCTGTTCCTCTGTTGGCGGGAACACATCCGCTTGTCGCCCATTATGGGTATTGCGATCTGGTCTAGGAGTTATGGCTTCTGCCAAGTCGGGAATCAGAGGCGATTGAGAGCAGTTAGAACCGTTGGAACTAGCGATAGTCATGATTCAGTCTTGGTTATGGTTTAGTCATTAGTCATTAGTCATTGGTCATTAGTCATTTGCAAAAGACAAAGGACAAAGGACGAAGGACTAATTAGAGTGCGCCAGCACTGGGCATTAGGGTCAATTCGTCAATAACTGCCTGTTGTGGTAACAGGACTGCATGGAGAATTGACTGAGCGACAATTTCCGGGGTTAACATTTTGGAACGGTCTAAGTTGGCATGGACTGTTTCTGTGTCCCAAAGTTCGGTATTGACTGCGCCAGGACAGATAGCTGTGACACGAATGCCGTAGGTGCGTTCTTCTTGTGCCAGGGTTTGAGAGAGGGCAATCAAACCAGCTTTGCTGACGCTGTATGCTCCCCAATTGGGAAACGGTTGCTTGGCGGCAATTGAGGCGACGTTGATAATTGTGCCTGTGCCCCGATCGCGCATTGAAGGCAAAATCCCCACAATGCACTGAAATACGCCAGTAAGATTCAAGTCAATTACCTGCTGCCAGTCCTCTAGGGGGGTTTCGGTTAAGGTGCCTGTATAGGCTATGCCAGCACTGTTTACCAGAATGTCTATATCACCAAAGTCAAGGGCGATCGCTTGGATCTTTTCTTTTACTTCAAATAGCCGCCCTAAATCTACAGCGTAAGCTTTTGCTTCCACCCCAGTATGCTGTAGAGCTTCTCTTACCGCCTCCAACTTATCCAAAGAACGGCTGACTAAAGCCACATCTATTCCCGCCTTTGCAAAGGCTAAAGCCGTTGCTTTCCCAATTCCACTACTTGCCCCTGTAATCAGGGCGCGGCGTTTTTGCTCAACACTCATGGTGTCTCCCAATTTTTTGGTAGTTCCCAAAGCCTATTACCACCCCATTATTTATACTTATCGGTTTGAATAGATTAAAGGAATCTAAAAATTTGATAATTTTCATTAGGCAGATGCTATGATGCAGCACAATAGTTACCATGTTGTGGTTTTAGCAGTGAACACAACAAATTGTTGCCTACAAAACCACGCGGTACATCGTACATTCAAATTAGATTATTTACATAATACAAAATCCACCCAATCAAATTGAGTAGATTTGCCAAACATACAAATGCCTATGGCTAGATTGTTAAAAATCTTTAAGCACATAGGCAATTATAGCATTGCTACTCTACTAATCAATCACTATGCAGTGTAGTTAGTGGGCAACTTCTGTAAAAACACCAATTTTGCGGAATTTTTCATAGCGCATTTGGCGGCGTTCTGGAGCGGTTAAACGATTGAGTTCGTCTAAATTTTCCATCAGCACTTGCTTGAGAGTGGTAGCAGCTTTTAAAGGGTCGGAATGAGCGCCACCAGTGGGTTCAGGAAGTATTTGGTCGATAATTCCCAACTTTTTCAGGTCATGGGAAATAATTTTTAGCGCCACAGCAGCTTGGGGAGCCTTACCGGCATCTTTCCACAAAATAGCAGCGCAGGCTTCGGGAGTGGCGACTGTATAAACGGAGTGTTCAAACATAAGTAGGCGATCGCCTACACCAATACCGAGTGCGCCACCAGAACCACCTTCACCGATAACTGTGCAGATAATTGGCACATCTAAGCAAAACATTTCCCGCAAGTTGTAAGCGATCGCTTCTCCTTGACCTTGGTGTTCTGCTTCTACCCCAGACCAAGCTCCCGGCGTGTCGATAAAAGTTAGTATCGGCATACTAAACTTATTGGCGTGTTCCATTAACCGCATCGCCTTGCGGTAGCCGCCAGGGTAAGGCATTCCAAAGTTACGGGCAATATTGTCTTTAGTATCGCGACCTTTTTGATGACCCAACATCACCACAGGTTGCCCACTCAGACGACCGACACCACCAACTAAAGCCGGATCGTCACCACCACAGCGATCGCCATGCAATTCCATCCATTCATCACTAATAGCCTGAATGTAATCGAGAGTACTGGGGCGACGCGGATGACGAGCGACTTGCAATCGCTGGGACGGGGATAGACTAGTGAAAATTTCCTCACGCAGTTGCATGGCGCGTGCTTCTAGTTGACGAATTTGACCAGAAACATCGACGCCATTTTCTTCTGCAAGTTGCCGAATTTGATCAATTCGGGTTGCCAGTTCTGCTAGGGGTTTTTCAAAATCTAACAGTAGCGGTTTACGCTCGGTAGTTGCCATCGTAGGGGTTATGAATTACGAGTTATAAGTTTTTCAGAGTGAGGATTGAGCAGTGAGAAGTGAGGAGTCAGGAGTGAGGTTTTAGAAGGTGTGGACTTATGAAAGTTATTAACTCTTAACTCCTGTACAGACGCCATTAATCGCGTCTGTACTCCTAACTCTTAACTGTTAAACCAGCAGCGGTCTAAATCCATGTTTTACTGATACCCGACCAATCTGCTCCATTTTGTCTACGGTAATCTGATTGCGTCCCCACGAAAAGTTCGTGTATAACTTCTCAAATTCCAACAGCATTGATTCGGCAAAACAAGCAAACAACTGGCGGGCTGGCACGTCCATATTGACGATTTTCATAATTTTCCAGTCAATATCCAGGGAATGCTCTACAATTCCACCATTTAACACGTGTACACCAGGATACTGAATTTTCGTCGATAAGTTTTTAGGATAGCCACCATCAATCAACAAACAGGGTTGTTTCAAAGTCGTGGGGTCAATTTCCACCCCTTTGGGCATACTGGCAACCCAAACTACAACATCAGCTTGGGGCAGTGCTTCTGTCAAACCCATGATTTTTCCTCGCCCCAGTTCGCCTTGCAACTCTTTAAGACGTTCTTGGTCACGGGCTATCAGCAGGAGTTCTTTGACATCTGTTTTCGCATCTAGCCAGCGTGTAACTGCACTCCCAATATCACCAGTTGCTCCACATATAGCAACAGTCGCGTTTGATAGATCAATTCCCAGTTGTTTTGACGCTTCTTCCACCTGCTTACAAATAATGTAGGCAGTATGCGTGTTTCCTGTGGTGAACCGTTCAAACTCTAGTTTGATGTTACGGACTTGGCTGAACTGCTCTAACTTAAAATTTTCAAAAATAATCGAGGAAAATCCGCCTAAAGCTGTGATGTTAATACCATGCTTTTGTGCATGGGCCATAGCGTTGAGGATTTTGCGCGTTGCAGCTTTGATGCGGCGACTAGCTAGCATCTCCGGCAGAAAGCAAGATTCTACATACCGTCCTTCAATTTGTTGCCCAGTTACACTAGTGACAATAATGCTATCAACAATTTGCGGCGGGGCGCTGCACCAAAAGTCTAGCCCTTGATCGGCATATTCTGGGTATCCCAATTCTTGAGCTACTGCTTGAGCGTGTTCTAAACTAGTCAGATGTCCAATTAGACCAAACATGTAATAATTATTAGGCTTATGCTGTCTTGAGCGCGTGTAAATTTCGTGGAGTTAGGAGTTAGGAATACGATTCATAATTTCTCACTGTTCATTCCTCACTGGAGGCGGAGCATCATCGGCTCCGCTTCTAACTTTTTATTAAGCGGCTATGAGTCCGTAGGCTGACAAGCGCATAATATCGCGAGTCGTAAAACCGATGTTACTCAATGCTTCACCATACTGAATCATAAAGCTTTCTACCAAAGCATCTTTTTCCATTGCCATTGTGTGAGCATCACCTTCTATTTGGTTGAGCATTCTCCAGACGATAGGTAGGTTCTGGCGATTTGCTTGCTCTAGTTCAGCTTTGGATTCTGCAAAGTGTTCTTTCAACCAAACTTCTCCAAAGTTGAGATGGCTATATTCTTCTTTGACTACTCCCTCAGTGATTTTGCGGGCAAAATCGTCGGCAACGTGGATGTAAATTTCATATGCTGCGATCGCAAAACATTCAATAATCAAAGACTGAATCAACAGACAAGTAACGACGTTACCGGATGCCGCTGCTGTTTGGAAATTTTGGTGTAGCCCAGAGAAAAACTCCTTGGCGAATTGCAAATCTGGGGTTACTTGCAAATTGCGCCCACAAGCTTCAAATCCTTTCTTGTGGCGGCTTTCCATTTTAGATAGGCGAATCAATTCATCATGAGATTTCGGCAGCAGTTGAGCTAGTGTGATGTAATTCTCATGGGCTTCTTGTTCCCCTTCAATCACGATCGCATTAATCCGGCTATAAGCATCTTTGTATGTTTCGCTCTTGAAATCTAATCCTTTAAATTCGTCTGTAAGCTGCTGCATGGTATGTTTACTCCTGTAAAACTGAATTATTTGATACCAGGATTCAATCTACCCTATGAACTCAGGGTAATAATCACTGTGGTTAAATTTAACTTAACAAGTAGACTATGTTTATAGATTAATTGTTGCTGGGGGCAATGCCCTAGTACTAGCGAAATAAATGCTTTGCAGCTCAAGTAATGTCCAAACAAAACTGGAATCTGAAATCTGGGGATTTTTTGAGCCTAGTAGTCTTACTGCTAGGGGCATTTATCGTTCTACTCCCGCTGTTTGTAGTCTTTCTCACCTCCTTTGCACCGTCGGTTGCCAGCCCGGAAAATTTGTCCAAAAATAACTGGTCTTTAGCTAATTACCGCGTTGCATGGCAACAGGGAAAATTTTTGCTGGCGTTTGCTAATTCTACCTTGGTAGCGATCGCTGTGACGGCGTTTCAGATTGTCACTTCCGCTTTTGCTGGTTACGCCCTAGCACGGCTGAAGTTTCGGGGACGCCAAGCACTGCTATTGGTGGTTTTAGCAACATTGGTGATTCCCTTTCAGTTATTGGTGATTCCCATCTTTTTGGTTTTGAAGTGGGGACACTTGATAAATACCTATGGGGCGCTGATTTTGCCCACTGCTGTCAACGGGTTTGGCATTTTCTTGTTACGTCAGTATTTCCAGACAATTCCCGTGGAGTTAGAGGAAGCCGCAGCTATAGATGGGGCGAACCGACTGCAAATTTTGTGGCGGGTGATGTTACCTTTAGCCCGTCCGGCGTTGGTGACGCTGTTTTTGTTCACCTTCATCGGCGAATGGAATGATTTGTTTAAGCCTTTGGTGTTTACGACACGTCCTGAATTAAGGACGGTACAGCTGGCGTTGGCTGAGTTTCAAGAGCAATTTACGAATAATTGGCCCTTGATGATGGCGGCGGTGACTATAGCGACAGTTCCAGTGATGGTATTATTTCTCATCGGTCAGCGTCAGTTTATTCAGGGTATTGCTGCGACGGGGATTAAGAATTAGCGGGGAAGTTGGCGGTGAGTAAAAGCCCGTCTTAGATTGAAATCTCAGGCTAACACCCACATCAAAACGTCGGCGGACATCTGTACACTCTTAATAGCTTATCAATACTTAAAGGAAATCTCGTAAGCAAACATGAACTTTTGTAACAATCAGCGTAATCCTTACTAGCCAAGCTGAAGCAATAATTATACACATTCCGTAAGGAAAGCAAACAGTCATGAGTTCTCAATCAGTCATAAACCCTCAAATATTACAGCAGTTACAAGACGAGATTCAGCAGAAACTGGGTGAAAGCCTACAAAACGCTGACTTACACTCAGTGCTTGAAAAGTACGGCCTATTAAAAGATAGAGTCCTGAGAATTCATTTGCAGTGTAACCTCGACCCAAATCAACTCAAATCTGATGATGCAGTTGATGAACAGCAACCCAATACCTTATTGCCAGTAACCCCAAGAGTTCCAATACCAGAAATTGTGTTATTGAAAAAAGCATTGTGTATCCCTTGCCCATCAAATGGCAGTCCATTAGGCTGTAACTGCTAAATAATTTAATCTTTGGACTGTAAAGAGTTTATTCTAGTGAGTGTAAAAATACTAAACTTTGCATTTATGTATAGGACTCAAATTTGATTTTTGAAATACACGTAGGGTGCTTTACGCCAAAGGCTAACGCACCATCTGAAGGTTTTGGTGCGTTAGGCTACGCCATAACACACCCTACATATACTTAGATTTTTTCAGAAATCAAATCGGATTTCTATAGTTAGGCTACAGAGCTACCATCAGCGTAGTAGCATACCTAATTAGCAAAAAGCAGTATTTTAATAAACTCTTATTTTTTTGAGCGCAAGTTTTTAATGTCTCAAAATCGAAACAGTTGGTATTGGGAGTTAGGGATAGTGAGTACTTTAGTAATTGCTGGAGTGCTCACTTTGGCTGAGAGTTTTGCCTTAGCTCAAATTCAAAAAGATGCCACGCTTGGATCTGAAAGTTCAATCATTACACCAAAGCTAATCGATGGTCACCCAATAGACCAGATTGATGGTGGGGCAGTTCGGGGTACAAACTTGTTCCACAGCTTTGAACAGTTTTCTGTCTCTGCGGGAAGGACAGCCCACTTTAACAATGCAAAAGATATTCAAAACATCATCAGTCGGGTGACAGGCAATTCTATTTCTAATATAGATGGCATTCTGAAAGCTAATGGCACAGCCAACCTGTTTCTGATTAATCCTAACGGCATTGTTTTTGGTCCCAATGCTTCTTTAGACATCAGGGGCTCATTTGTGGCTAGTACAGCTAGTAGTTTGAACTTTGCTGATGGTATAAAGTTTAGTGCTACATCTCCTCAATCTACACCTCTGCTGACACTAAGTGTTCCTTTCGGCTTACAATTTGGAGCAACTGCGGCTCCCATCCGCAATCAATCCCAAACAAGTTCAAATAAGGCAATTAATATCTTAGGACAAGGTGTTGGTCTAGAGGTGCAGCAAGGCAAAACCTTGGCACTTATAGGCGGTGATATAACGCTAGAGGGCGGAAATTTAACGGCAAAGGGAGGAAGAGTTGAGTTAGGAAGCGTCGCTCCTAATAGTTTAGTTAGTCTCAGTTCAACGAATCAAAGTTGGGCATTAGGATATGAAGGTGTTCAAAATTTCCAGAACATTGAACTAACCCAGCAAACTCAGATTCCATCTACTGTAGATACCAGTGGCGAAGGTGGTGGCAATATCCACCTGCAAGGTAAGCGTGTGCTGGTAACTGGCGGTTCACAAATTTTGGCTAATACCTTGGGAGCGCAACCAGGACAAAATTTGACAGTGAACGCTTCTGAGTCTGTAGAACTTGGACGAAATACGGTATTGTCTACTGGAACTTTCAAGACTGGAAACTCTGGAAATATAAATATCACTACCAGGAAGTTGATTCTCACAGATACAGCGCAAGTATTAATGTTCAATGTCGGCTCGGGATTGGCAGGGCAATTGACCATAAACGCCTCAGATTCCGTAGAACTAATCGCCGGCAGGCCCATTTCTCCCTTACCAGATGGTAGTGATTTCATCTCCAGTGGATTATTTAGTGCAACTTATGGCGCTCAAAATGCTGGCAGCATAATAATCAATACTGGAAAGTTGCGTATCTACGGAGGGGCAACAATATCAACAAGTTCTGAAGGCATATTTAAGACTTCTTCTAACCAATTTATACCAGCTACAGGAAATGGCGGAAACTTAACGGTGAACGCCTCTGAGTCAGTAGAATTAATTGGAACTTCGCCAACTGGTTCTAAGCTCAGTAGCTTGTTTTCTGGGACTCAAGGGACTGGAAATGGCGGCAACTTGACCCTAACGACAAAGCGATTGATTATCAAAGATGGGGCGGCAATAACTGTGAGCAGCCAAGCTCGAAAGGATGTAATTTACCAAGGGGGTGTACCCAATTTAGGTCTAGCAGGCGAACTCAATATAACCGCTCCTTCCATCCTGCTGGATAACGGAAAACTCACATCTAATAGTGAGTCAGGTAAGGGGGGTAACATTGGGCTACAGGTGCGGGACTTATTACTGATGCGTCACAACAGTCAAATATCCACTAATGCCGGGGATGATAAAACTGGCGGTAATATCACCATCTATGCACCTAATGGCTTTGTTGTCGCCACTCCCTTCGGAAATAACGATATCACCGCCAATGCCAACTTTGGCTCTGGTGGTAAAATCACAATCACTACTAAGAACATCTTTGGGTTTGTGCCCCGCACCCGTGCAGACGTAGAGAGGCTTGACCCAATAGGCAAACTCAACCCGAATAACCTGCCAACAAGTGACATCACGGCATTTTCTCAGCAAAACCCTTCATTAAACGGCACAGTACAAATCAACTCACCAGATGCTGACCCCAGTAAAGGATTAGTGGAACTGCCCGTAAATGTGGTTGATGCTTCAAAGCAAATTGCTGCTGATTGTAATTCTGGTGGAAAAATGGGAAGGGGTTCATTTATTAGGACTGGGCGTGGAGGACTAATAGCCGAGCCCACGCAGCCATTGATGGCTGATGATGCAGTGCTGGCAGATTGGATCACACTCAAGCCAGAAAGTCAGAATCGTGCTGGCGGTATTCAGAAAAGAGCAGTTGTTCAGGCGCAGCAAAACACAGAAGAAAAATCACAGAAAGTGAATTCTGTCAATGAACCTACTCAAATTGTGGAAGCCCAAGGGTGGATTATAGATGCCAATGGGAACGTGGTTCTGGTTGCTCAAGTACCCACGGCGACGCCTCATAACTCATCGCTTACCGCTCCATCTTGCGCTGCTCATTAGAATATAAGAGAAGTGATCCAGTCTCTGAATTAACGTTCAATTCCGGTAACTTTGCAGCCATGCGCGATCGCAATTACTCCCCCGAACTTGTGATTCCATTGCCAGTAGCCTTATATAAGGGCATGAATTTAGAATTTGAGTGGGATAAGCAAAAAGCCAGTCTGAATCTCAACAAGCACCACATCAGCTTTGAAGCGGCTAAGACAGTCTTCAACGACTCTCTAGCTTACATATTCGACGATGAATGGCACTCTGTTGGTGAACGGCGGGAAATCATTATCGGACGTGACCAAGACAATCGCCTGTTATTAGTCTGTTTCACTGAAAAAACAAACGTTATCCGTATCATTAGCCTATGTCTAGCAACCAAGAAAGAACGAAGAGATTATAAAGAATTTACAGGCTTCTGAATCCCACAACAACGCCAATGATGACTTGCTTCCAGAGTATAACTTTGACTATCATAGAGCCAAGCCTAACCGTTTCGCCAGTCAGGAAAAAAAAGTTCCTATAATTTTTGACTCCTAACTCCTAACTCCTAACTCCTAACTCCTAATTCCTAACTCCTAACTCCTAACTCCTAACTCCTAACTCCTAACTCCTAACTCCTAACTCCTAATTCCCCACTCCCTAACTCGTCTCCTGAATTTGCAAACGAACAGTGTGTTCAGTCGCACCACTAAGTTGCAATTCCATGATTTCACCACCCAGAGGTTCCAAGCAAGTGAGGAGCGATCGCAAGTTGGGTGTACTTGCACCTGTATCTACATATAATCGATCTGCTAAATTACCAATCCGTTTCCAAGTCATGTAAAGTTTAGCGATCGTTTGTTCAATTTGCGATGCTTGATTTACCAAATCAGCAGCTATGCTCAAACAGCCGACTCTTTGGGCTTCTTCTAAGGCTGTTTCAATATCAACATCTTCCTGCGTCAGCGCCTGAACTTGAGCCGCCCCTTTGAGATATTTTGCCAAGTTACGCGCTTCGGTAGTTACCTGTTTGAGGGTATCCACATCCGGGTTAGCAGCAATTTCCTTTTGGATAAATTTTTGATGCGATTCTGGCAGTTTTTCCATTTCCTTCACCAGTGGGGCGATGTAGCGTGGGGGAAGGGTGTTATCTGCTGCTTTTTCTTTGACTGCTTCGGGTAACAAATCTGAGGACATGGCTGTCCATTCATCGCTGAGTTGACGCACTTCGCGCCTAGTGATGCGATCGCCTTTTTGGGCGGCTTCACTCACCATCTGTTGCACTTGGGGGGATGCTTTGGAGGTTTCGACAAAAGCCCGTTTACTGAAGTTGTTCACAGAATTTGGGTCAAGCTTACCGTCTTCGATGAGAGTATCGGCACTATTCGCCAGTTGAATCCAGGCATAAGCTTGACTTTTGCTGATTTCCCGCTCTTTTAGCCATCGCAGAAAGCCCGTACCGCGTCCGTCACCACCCACTTTCTCTCTGTCGCGGATAGCCCGTAAAATTCGCCCCCGCCAGATTTCAGTTTGCAAATCAAAGCGATCGCATACCTGCCAAGCTATTTCTAGCTGCTGTTGAAAATCTGACTCTAGAATCTGTTCATCTTCTGGATCGGGCAGTTCAAAGCTGATATCTACTGGCTGTTGTAAGGCAGCAGCAAGGTCGTTGATGGAGTCGGTGTCTTGCACGATTGATGACTAACTAGTGGACGCGATCGGCTTATTATGCCACAATCTGTGGACTCTTACTTAAGGAGGAGTACGGTATTTGGAGTTACAGCAAATATAGTAGGAAGAGGTAAACCACCTAGCGAAGTCTTTAATTGATCAGAGACAATAAAAATAAAACGATGAACCAGGTAGACTACCTCCGAATTAGTTTAATCGATCGCTGCAATTTTCGTTGTCAATACTGTATGCCAGAGGGAGTAGAACTAGACTATATTCTCAAGCAACAGTTGTTGAGTGATCAGGAACTACTCACCTTAATTCAAGAGGTATTTATTCCAGTAGGCTTTAATCGGTTTCGTTTGACTGGAGGTGAACCCTTATTGCGTCCGCGTGTGGTGGATTTGGTTAGTGCGATCGCAACTCTCCCCCAAACTGAAGATATCTCAATGACCACCAACGGGTTTTTGCTGGCTCCGATGGCACAAAACCTTTACAATGCTGGTCTGCGACGAATTAATATTAGTCTTGACTCACTTGATCCCGACATTTTTGACCAAATTATCGGTAATCAGGGCCGTTCTCGTTGGCAACAAGTTTGGCAGGGGATTCAAGCTGCCCATCGCGTCGGATTCGACCCCCTGAAGCTGAATGTGGTGGTAATTCCTGGCGTCAACGATCACGAAATTCTCGATTTAGCTGCCCTGACAATTGACAAACAGTGGCACGTTCGATTTATTGAATTTATGCCTATTGGTAATGTGCATTTGTTTGGCGATCGCGGTTGGGTATCTTCAGCCGAGTTACGACAACGTATCTGCGATCGCTGGGGCTTGACAGAATCCCAAGTTCGTGGTGCTGGTCCTGCTGATGTCTTTCAAATTCCCGGTGCGAAGGGGACACTGGGATTTATTAGTCAGATGTCAGAATGTTTTTGCGATCGTTGTAATCGGATGCGCCTGAGTGCCGATGGTTGGCTACGTCCCTGTTTATTGAACGAAACTGGTCAAATAGATTTAAAAACTGCTCTGCGTTCTGGGATCAGCACCGCTCAATTACAAGAGCAAGTCAGGCATTTACTCGAAATCAAGCCAGAAATTAACTTTAAAGAGCGCGATTCTGGCATTTTAGGTACATATACCCGCACCATGTCGCAAATTGGCGGATGAAAATAGTGAGGAGTTAGGAATTATCGTCTTTCAACTCATAACTCATAACTCCCAACTCCTAACTGCTTAAGCTTGTCGTGAGTAGTATTCCACCACAAGTAGTTCATTAACTTGTAGTGCCACCCATTCGCGTTCAATAACACTGTTGACTCTACCAACCAACTTATTTTTGTCAAACTCCAAATGACTGGGGAGGTTGGCCAAACCGGGATATTGCAAGTTAGCTTCCACCAACTTCCGTGATTGTGCGCGATCCCTGACCGCAATTACTTCACCAGGACGGCATTGGTAGCTGGCAATATTAACCACACGACCGTTAACAGTTACGTGACCGTGATTTACCAGTTGACGAGCAGATGGGATAGTTGGGGCTATACCCAAGCGGAAAACGGTATTATCCAAGCGCATTTCTAGCAATTGCAGCAGGACTTGTCCGGTAGAACCAGTAACACGTCTGGCTTTCCGCACATAGCGCAGCAATTGCTTTTCAGTCAAACCGTAGTTGAAGCGGAGCTTTTGCTTTTCCTCTAGACGGATAGCATACTCAGAGCGCTTCTTACGGTTCTGACCATGCTGACCTGGCGGGTAAGCGCGTCTGGCGCTTTTACGAGTCAATCCTGGTAAGTCGCCCAAGCGACGGACAATTCTGAGGCGTGGCCCTCTATATCGGGACATGAGTTTCCTTAATCTAATCCTGTTTAAACTTTACCCAAACATTCAATTTTGACATTCCACTGATTAGAAATCAGAGATTCTTGGTTCTTTGAGACTGCTTGCCTTGGTATGACGTATCCTACCAATGTAGAGGCATCTTGTTTGCACCAGTTGCTTTAAGTCGGTAGAGCCGACGCACTAGCTTCCAAGCTTGAATTCCGACGTGCCCCGCCGTACTCCTGCCAATAAGTTTTTTGTGTTTATTTAGTTTCGTAGGCTACTCAATCATCAGATTGGTTTACGCAGTATTCTTACTCTGAAATACTTTTTACGTTGCCTACTTATCTTTCAAACAGTTATATTAACACAATTTTCAGCATAATTAATTATGTCTATGCCTTGCTTCCGCTGAAATTCTTTTATTGCAGAGGATTTTTAAAATATTTGAGTTAGCATAACCTTGGGTGTTTGGAGAATGGCAATGTCAATGAGCAAAAAAGTGGTTAACAAAGGTAAGAACAAACAAGGTAGTTCCACCTCCAAGATTTTAATAGTACCAGTTTTGGCTATAGCTGGATGGTTGACAACGATCTTGCCTAATGTGGCTGTTGCTGCCTCCTACAGCAATGATTATAGTGTCTGTGCTGGTCGCGTTCTGAAGGTGGGTGTAACAGCAGAAGCGGCATCAGAAGCTTGTGCAAAGGCACTGCGTCCAAGAGATTTGGCTGCTTGTGTGGTTAAAATTGAAAAGCAGACCCAAATTGCAGCCACAGATGCGCTTTATTCTTGTGGAAAGGCCCGGCGTCCTGAGGAGTTAGCTACCTGTGTAGTCGGTGTCAGTTCAAGTACTCAGGAAGCAATTAATCCGGCAGCTTTAGATTACTGTGGTCGCAGTTTGTTACCCGTGCGCTTTGGTCAGTGTGTAGTTGGCTTACGTAGTCAAATCGACCTTCCCCCTACCCAGGTATTGGATACTTGTATTAGTGCTAGTGACAGCGTTATCGGTGCTTCATCTTCGTCTACACCACCCACTTTAATACCTACGGGATCAAGTCCAAGTTTCGATACTACCCCAGTTCCAACACAACCGCTTATTCCAACGCAACCGCTTATTCCAACGCAACCGCTTGTTCCAACGCAACCGCTTGTTCCAGCGCAACCCGGCACTAATTAAATTACAGTGCTTTGTAATTGACTGAAAATACAGGTTAATTTTTTGTAGGGTGGGCATTACAATGCCCACCCTCTATGACTTGAGCGACACTATTCATATAAAACTTGCCATAATTGCCCTCTGCTTGCAAATTCTGCAAACTAAATACTTACAATACAAAAGTCACAAGCAGTTTTGTGACTTTTGTACTACTAGTAAAGTTTTATAGTGTAAATAGACCAGCCATACCCCTACTTTTAAGTGGACTTAGACAGATGACAGGTGGTTTGAGGCGCAGGTGGGCAAATAAACCTGAACACTTTTACTCAAGCTTTAAAAGTCTTCAAAACAGCTATGTATAAGTTGATTTTTCGATTGGTTAACCCTTCATCGTGACGTTTTTGCTGCGAATATCGCCAGTTTGGGCTTCATTTTGGCTTAATTTTGGTCTAAGTCCGGTTAAGCAAGAGACAAAACCAGTGAAAAACTTACTTTATAAGCTTTTTGAATTTTGAATTTTGCGTAGCGGTATTAGTACAGCTTGGCAAAAATCCAGCTAAGTAGATGGATCTAAATAAATATAAGATAGTTCGTCATTGCATTCGCCTTTGGCGTTCCCCTTAGCGCAGCCTCTCGTAGAGAAGGGTACGAAGTGTTCGCGGTAGCTTCTCCAAGAGTTGCAATCACAAAGACTGAGATTGCTTCACTCCACTGCGTTACGTACCCTATGGGAAGGCTTACGCCAACGCAATGACATTTTATATTTAATTTCGCCCAGTTACTTACCATCTAATTAACTAAACAATTGATTAACCCTCTTGTTAAAGGTAGACAAACTGACGCCACAGGTACTAGTCTTCTTTTTCGCCAAAAGCCGTCTGTAAAATCACCGCAATACCTCCGTCTTGGTGATATTTATCTGCCCAGGCACGGATAACTTCATCCAATTCTTCCATAGCCTGCTCCATTTTTTCTGGGAGGATATCAAGTTCTTCCAGCAAGCGCATGGCATTTCGTCGCCGTTCTGCCCAATTTTTCATCATCCGGAAATACCGAGCGGTATCTTCCACCATGATGTAAGTGCGTTCTTGATCGTCTGCTGGGGCATAAAAAGGACGGGTAAGAGCGTAGAAGGGCATTCCCCAAGGAGAATCAACGCGTGTTACCGTGCCTGAGTAGAGTAGACGGCGCTTGATATGCTCACCCAAAGCTTCACTCAAAGGCATTTGGTGTTCGGGTGGCAAGTCTTCTTGCGATCGCTTGTGCAAAAACTCAATCAAATCCAGAAACTCAAAAGAGCTAACTAACTGGGCATCAGGTAGATTACTTGGCAGTTTCTGCTCAATTTGTCTTTTTTCTTCACTTGTCAGACTGCTACCAGGAACGCGCGATCGGCCCGGTTGCCAAGGATACTTTTCTAGCCAGACATAAGGCAATTGAATCAAATAGCGAGGTTCCTGAGAACCCAGCATTTTTAACAGTTTGCCTTCTGTTAGCGCCTGTCTGACTTCTTCTACAATAATTTTTACCCGTTTCGGCTCCAAGTGGTGCAAATGCCCTGTCATTCGCAGGTTTTGTCCCTGCTCAAGATAGGTCATGTAAATTGCACACTTTGCTGCTGTTGCGGCTGCGTCTAAAAATGCCCCATGCCTGTGCCCACTCGTCCGCATGGCACTAAAAGCCAGATAAAGCATGATCTGATCCATCGCACTGGGGTCAAGACGTTTGATCAGATCTATGTCGTTACTCATATTACAGACAATTGAATAGCACGTTTACACAATTTTTAATCAAGTGAAAATAGGTAGTATACACCTGGCTGAAGGCTATCTTTACTTCAGACTATATTAGTATGCGATAACGATGATATCGGTGGTAGCGCAAACTACCATTTGAGCATATTTTCTGGTACAAAAGCAGATTCGGTAGTTGTGACTATAACTGTCTCTGCATCTAACCGGAAAATTACAGACATCACCAAGTCCAGCTTGACGGCGGTTTACGTCCCAAAAGTCAACTGTGTTGCAAGTAATCTACAAAGCCTTTAAGTTCTTTAGGGTTTTTCTCATCTTTCAAGAGCAACAACGTCAAGCTGCTTACACTTAACTATGGCACTATGCCGACTCGGAGTAAAAACTAGTTTGCACGGTTTATCTGGGATATCTGTTACTCAAAAAAGATGGTTTTTTTAGCTTTGGCGAATTATTTATTTTTAGTACACAGGTGGCTAGAAATAATTGGGAGTGGTCTAAAAAGAAATCGCTTACCAGGTGTAGCCACATTTAGAGGTTGAGCCACACGGATCTTTGTGAACTATCAATCCCGTTTACAACCTCCAGTGATGTCTTTGCAGTATCAACCGTTGGCTTGAGCGAAGATAGTAGACATCAAGTAAAGCAAATAATTCCAATTTCAAAATACCTATTGTTTTTTCAAATATCGTTTCTCATCATATCATTGTTTTTGGAATTTGTAATAAGATTATATATTTTAAACTTTATAAATAATGCCTATTTAAATAATTTATATTCTGGTTCAATCAAGGTTTGATGATATTTTTATGTTTCTCCTACAATCCAAGTTTTATTTATCCTTGTTTGTTAATAGTTTGACACAGAAACCCGCGATTAATTCAGACTAAATCGCGTCGCCATAAGGCTTTGTTGCTTGTGCTAATAACCGAACAATTAGTTACTAGCCATAAATATAATAAAACATATTGGATTTCATCTGATGATTGTTTAGAGATGTTTTTTCAATGAATTTATATTTTTTTCATGAAATATTTTTAAATTTTCATGATTTAACTAATTCATTGACGACTTTCAACTATGTTTTTACCTCGCTGTTTTATATATTTGAGAGACTTTAATTACGTAGATAGTTTTTTGCTAGAAAAGCAGGATAATCCGCAGCAAGCTACGATCTAAGCTTCTTTCTCTTGGTGTCTGGGCGATCGCAGACCAAATTGACTAGTACAGACCGACAGAAATAAATATACCATCTTACCAACCTCAATAAATAAGTGGGCGTGAATAATTAAAGGTTTGTGGTAAGCTACTTCAGCCCTTACTAGGAGGCAATTTAATAAATTTTACATTGCGTAACATAGTTTAATTTATTCTTGCCCACTCACTTAGGCTCCCACGGTTAAAAAACGGGTTACTCTAAACACTTCTGCTACTTCTTGATCTCCTAGTTCCAAAAGGTGCTGCAATGGTCTTAACTTCTTGCCAATCTCCTCTGTGAGCAAGTACTTGTGCTTAATTGCTAGAGTCAGTACTACTCGTACTGCTTATATATACGTGTTTTCCCTACCTGTATCAGGCTAAATCCATAAAAATATATTACAAGTCAAGTTATTCTGATTACTGCTTATATACAAGTGTTATCCCCACCTGTATCAAGCTAAATCCATAAAATATATTATTAAATAATGAATATTAATATGCTCATAGCGCTTCGCATACCCTGTAGGAAGCCGCTACATGTCTATGAATCTGACTTTTCACGCTATCTGGAAAACCTGACTCCATTCCTCTCTCCTGCTCTTGAGAGGCTTTGAATTTTTCCCCTTCCCTATTAGGGAACTCGGGGCCCCCACAGAGTCGGGATTAGGGTCAGGGGGCTGGGGGGTTAGGTTTCGCTTCTTATCTTCCACATTACCTGAATTGTCAGGTCTATGAATCAGGGGTAGGGTAACACAGCTAGTTGTGCTACTCTACCAATTGCTCTGCTATACAGAGACGTTGGATTGCAACGTCTTTACACGGAGCAAATCTCCACTCAATCTGATTGACGCTAACTACTCCGATTTTTTTATAGATATAAAAATTTAGTATCTAAATATATACAATACCTGTGATCGCATTCGTTTAGAGAAGTTATAAGTAGGCGTATTAGCCTCAGGATTCATCCTGAGAGGATGGGAGGTGAAGTAGCTCCCACCACACCTAAGCTGATTGAACTGGCCATTTAATTGGTGGGACTAGAGGGTTTAACCTGATTTCGCATTGTTTCAAAGCTGAAAGCAGCCGCGCCAAAGGTTACTAACAACACTCCCAGAATTTGTACAATATCCAAATTTTCTTGAATGATTAACCCAGCGAAAATCACGGTTAAAACTGGGATGCTACCACCGATGATCGCCGATCGCGAGGCACCTAGTTTACTAATGCCAACATTGTTCAGCAAATAGCCTGCAAGAGTCAGCACACCCAAAATAAATGCGCTTAAAACCAGTTCCAGCATCTTAGAGGGGTCAACTACCAAGTTCCAACTGCTTGGTAAAGGTAGCATCAAGCAGATAAAGCTCAAGAACAACATGGTAGCGAAGTTAATTAAAGTAAAAGTTACAGGATGCAGTTTGCTAGCACAAACCCGCGTCAGAATTATGTAGGCAGCAAAAGCCACGCCCGAAAGAATGGCGGCGCTGCTTCCCATTGAAATATTACCCAAACTTATGCTGGGAGAACCCCCTAAAACCAACAATTCACCGCAGCAAATCGCGGCGATCGCACTGATGCGGAATATGGTAGGGCGATCGCGAAACAGAAACCACGACAATAGACCACTAACCATCGGATAGACAAAGAACAGTGCGATCGCCATTCCAGTTGTGACTTGAGCGATCGCAATGTATATCAGCACCTGAGACAAAAATAAAAAGCACCCACTCACAATCGATAACAGCAAAATCTGCTTGGTAGCTGCATTCGCAGGTGTGGGATTTCCTCGGACTGAAGCGGCCAAGTTTTCCAAGTCTTGCCACAATCGAGGATGTAGTATGGGAGACAACAGTACCATCAGTGGTACTACTACCATAAATCGTAGCGTCAAAATTAACAGAGTATTGCCCAAAGTCGGTCGTAGCAACCGCTCTACCTCTAATACTCCAAAAATCTGGGAACCTTCGTGGAAAATCACCTTGATGGCTACGTTGTAAAGCGACGACACTACTGCCGATAAGACAATCAGCAAGAAACCGATTTGGAGCGGCGATAAGCCGGAGGAATTATGCGATCGCGATTCTGGAGGTTTTGCTTCCGGCTGCGGCTCTAGCGCAGTCGCAGATGAAGATTTAGCTTTGCTCTGTGACCCGTTTCTGCGGAGGACAGAAGTTGGTTCAGCAGCGTTTCTCCTTTGTGAAGATTGTATTGCTCTCGGCTGTAGCACGGATGCAGTCGGAGGCTCTGATGTAGTTTTGTTTTCCGGTAAGTCCTTATTGAGGAGAGAAATTGGTTCGGTGGCATTGTCCTTTGGTGGCGGAACTACAGCAGCAGTCGGCTCTGATTTAGTTTCCGTTTGAAACAAGTCCCTGCTGGGAATAGGAATTGGGTTCGCGGCGTTTTCTCTAACAGCAGTCGGCTCTGATTTAGTTTCCTTTTGAAACAAGTCTTTGCTGGGAATAGGAATTGGGTTCGCGGCGTTTTCTCTAACAGCAGTCGGCTCTGATTTAGTTTCCTTTTGAAACAAGTCCTTACTGGGAACAGGAATTGGGTTCGCGCCGTTTTCTCTAACAGCAGTCGGCTCTGATTTAGTTTCCCTTTGGGACAAGTCTTTGCTGGGGACAGAAATCGGGTTGGCGGCGTTTTCTCTAGCAACTGGAGGCTGTGATGTCGTTTCCCTTTCTAAAAATTGATTAGGGATCGGGGAAATTGGCTCAGGGGAATTTCTTACTACTTCGCCAAACGGTGGCGGGGATGTCTCAAAAGAACTGTTTTTCTCTGGCTCCGTAAACTGTAAAACAGTAGGTGTACCTGCTACTGGTTTGCGTGAAGTTTTTTCTATAGTTTTTTCTAGTTCTCCATGCAGGCGATTAACAAACTCCGCCAAAATCGTTTCCCCTTGCTGCTGCTGGCTATACATCCGTGACAACTGTTGGGAAAGATTACTTTGATAGTTCTTCAGTTCCTGTTGCAGCGAGTTAAAGGTAACAGTAACGGTATCATCCAGGCTGTCAAACATGTGTTCGACTTTTTCATTGATTTCACCTACTACATTGCCGCTCACTTCGGCGGACTTCAGCGCAGCTTGTTCGTAAGATTTGCCCTCTATGGTTTGGTTAGCTAAAGTTGCCAGAGAGGATTGCAGTTGTGAAGATATATGCTTTGCCAGAACTTCTGCCAGTTGACGAATTAACACTTGCTGCTCAGTGATTTGGCGCACTTGTTGTAAATGCTCTTTTTCCTCTACCAAGCTTTGAATGTCATCAGATAACCGATTTTTTTCTGACTGAAGCCGCTTTACGTCTTCCTGCAATCCTCTGAGGACATTCTGCTGAAGATTTTCTAAGTCTTCAACTACAGCCCAAAGAGCATTTTCTGCTGCTCTAGATAGCTCGCCTCTGACTTTCGGGTTTTCTGGTTGCTTCTCGAATCGCCCCATTAGCTTCTAACCTCTAACACCTTGACGATAAAGCTGCTTCCGGTACACTTTATTGGCGTTCATCTTTATTTCCTGTATTTTGTCAGATAAATTAAAAGTTTTAACAGTACTTCCGCATTTCAACGTAATTCTGTCATAGTGGACACAGGTTGGCAAAGGCATTAAATTTGCTCGACTGCTTACTACACGGTCTTCTCTTCAGCATTGACTAGTATTTGGCCATTCGATTTTGGATTTTGGTGAGGTAGCCCTTGTCTTCTCTACGAGACGCTCCGCGTTGGCGTTGGCGGAGCCTCTCGCAGAGAAGGCGGTTCCCGTCGTTAGCGCTGGCGGTAGCGTCCCTTGCGCGTCTGGTAGAGAAGAACGAGCGTCTGGGGGACTGCCGAACCCGAAGGGATTTTGGAATTATTGCCACGACTGGAAGTCGCTTGAACTAAGACCTTTTTTGTTTTTGGTCAGTTTAATTTCCATGAATATATTTGCCAATGAGATTTTTACTTTTAAAGAAATCTCACTCAAAATAAATATTTATTGTTTTGCTGCCAATAGTAATTGTCAAAGACTTGCAGATGCGTGCGCGTAGGCGCAAAGCGAGTTGTCGCCAGACATCGCCACAAAATTGTCTGACTTGGAAAACTAGCTGTAAATTCGGATGGAATGTAACTTGTCTGACAGTTTACATCTCTCAATGAAGATTAAAGTATTCTTTCTGTGGAAATTCAAAGTTACGCTATCCCCTGCACAACATTCTAATGAATGAGCGGCAATTCTGCAAAAGCACGCTTTTTTGGCATTGTTGCAGTCTAGGTTTTACTTTGAGTAGATGCAGTAGAGGAAAAAGTTAGGAAAATATTAATAATTCTTAGAAGAATAAAAGCCGGGCGATGCTAAAGATGGCAGCGCTAAGGACAGCACTCACGGGGATTGTAATTAGCCATGCGGCAGCAATACCTTTTAGTGTTTTGAATTTAACCCACTTGATATTTTGCACTAGTCCAATACCAATTACACCGCCGACGAGAGCGTGGGAGGTGGAGACTGGTAAACCTAGCCGGGAGGCGATGAGGATGGTGGTAGCAGTCGCAAGTTCGGCACAAAATCCACTACTAGGTTGCAAGGCAATAATGTTTTCGCCAATCGTGGCGATGACTTTTTCACCCCAGACAGCTAAACCACCAACAATACCAGCACCACCAAGGATTAAAATCCAAATGGGGATAGTGATACCATCTGTAGGTACGCTACCAGTGCGATTAATGTAGACGATCGCAGCTAAAGGAGCGATCGCATTTCCCACATCATTAGAACCATGAGCAAAAGCTACAAAGCAAGCACTTAGCAGTTGGAATCGCGCGAATAAGCGCTCAACTGGACTGCTGAATGCTGTTAGCGGTAGCGGAGCGTTTAGCCCGTGCTGAATGCTGACTTCTTCCTTTGCTTCCCCTGCTCCCCCTGCTCTCTTATCCCCCGTCTCTCCTAACTGTCGCCAACTAATGATTGTCAGTCCAACTGCTGCTACTGCACCGGTTAACAGTGGGATGTCGTAAGCAGGGATGGTAAAACCAAGCTCAATTACAAAATTGGTTAGCGGTTCAGTCAACGATGGTAATACAATCACGCCAAATACACCTAGCAGTAAAGTACTCAACCAGGGAATCCACTCTTGTAACTGCACTACTTGATTAGGTTGATCTAAAATCCAGTGCTTGATTTGACTGTAAAATAAAGCAGCGATCGCACCACTAATTAACGGCGTTAAAATCCAGCCAATAGTAATTAAGCCAATTGATGACCAATCAATTGCATCTACTCCCAAAGCTACCCAACTAAATCCGGCGATCGCACCAACAACTGCGTGAGAAGAGGATACAGGTAAACCGCGTGATGTGGCAATTTGCAACCACACACCACAGGAAATTAGTACCGTTACCATCCCAACAACGAATATTTGGGGTGTAGCTGCGAATAAGGCGGGATTAGCAATTTTCGTCGCTAGAGTTTCTGTTACCTCATGCCCAAACAATACAGCACCTGTAAACTCTAATACCCCAGCAATAATTAGCGCCTGTTTGAGGGTGACAGCTTTGGAACCTACAGAGGTTCCCATTGCGTTAGCAACATCGTTTGCTCCGAGATTCCAGGCGACGTAGAAAGCTAGTAGAGCTACTGCAACTAGGGTAATAACCATTTTGTTTGGACTAATGGGGGGATGACGGACAATACGCTTGGCTTAGTAACATTTTGCCTCAATAGATCCCTCAGCTCCCCTTAAAAAGGCTTGCTCTAATTCCCTCCTTTTTAAGGCGGGTTAGGGAGGATCAAGCCTTAAACTAAGGGTATTGAGATCAGGGAAAAAGATACGAGGAGGCGGAGAATAATTTCTCTGCGTCTCCATGTCTCCGTTATTTTACGGATAAATTAGGATTTTGTAAGTATCCGGTGTGGGTGCGATCGCAACTTCTACAGCTGCTGATAAATCTTTTAATGGATAGCGATCGCTAATCAATGCTTGCACGTCAATCTGCTGATTAAATACAATATCAGCTGATAGATTCTGAAGCCGATAAGATGAGCTATAACTGCCTATCAAGTCAATTTCTCGACGGTAGAGGATATTAGGGTTGATCGGAATTTCTACCTCATCGGGGAATTCAGCAAAAAACAAGATTTTGCCACCTTTGCGGCTACAATCAAGTGCTTGAAAGAAGGCTTTATCACTAGGAACAGCCAGCAGGGTAACATCAACACCCAGTCCACCAGTTAGGGCATGGATTTTTGCTGGTAAATCGGCGTCACGAGCATCAAAAGCCGCCTCTGCACCGACACTCAAGGCTTTTTCAATTCTAGAGGGCAGTAAATCGGTAGCGATCGCTTTTGCTCCGAAATACTTCACCAACATAATGAACATTAACCCAATTGGCCCAGCACCAGTAACTAATACAGTTTGTCCTGGGGCAATTTGAGCTTTTTTCACAGCTTTCAAGCAGCAGTTAGTCGGTTCTACAAAACTCGCTTCTTCAAAACTGATGCGATCGGGGATGGGAATTAGCCCGCCGTTTTGGACAATATGTCCGGGAACCTTGACATAATCGGCAAAACCGCCACCACTGGCGTTAAAGCCTGCGGTTGTGGAGATGTTTTTGTAGACATCACACATGGAGAAATTATCATTTAGGCAGTAGGCGCAACGCATACAGGGGATGTGGTGCATCACCGCTACCCGTTGTCCAACTTGCCAACCTTTAACATCATTGCCTAATGCTGCGATCGTACCGGCAGTTTCATGTCCAAAAATGCGCGGCGGTTCATACAGTGGATAACGAATTTTTTTTATATCTGACTGACACAACCCCACTACCCGCACCTGTACCAGCACTTCATCTGGTTCTAGGGTTGGAACTGGGATATCTTCGTAAGACAGTTGATTGACGCCTCTAAATACTTGTGCTTTCACGTTGGTTTTTCACCGCTCAATGATACTAGATGTAACATTAGCAGTCAACGTTAGGCTATCAGTTTTGAGATTTCTGTGTTTTAGTTTGTTCTAGTTCTGTTTCTAAGCTTTGTTCAAAAGTTTGGAATGCCTCAACATCCGCCACTGAAAGATATCCCCCAATACTGCCATTCTCAAGCCTGAGAATCTCACCCCGGTTGTCTTTAGTAGCCGTAATTGTTAAAATTCCTCCTTTTTGCCAGAGTCGATACCGTTCACCTTCAAAGCACCGACCACCTTCTGGTGCTTCTTTTGCCAACTGACTCTTCAAAGTTTTTTCAGCAATTTGCACAATTTTGTCAGAATAAAATTGGCAGCGAATACTACAAGTAAATTTTGGTACTCTATTCTTTCTTTTTAAATTATTTTTTTCTAATTTTTCCAAGGTCTCAGGAACACTCCTTGGAAGTTTAAGCGCATTAGACTGCTCCCAAATAATTTTAATCATTGTTCCTGAATATTGCTCATCAAGGTAAACCAAAAAATCATCTGGATGCCAAGCCTCAATATCCCAAGGCTTTAAAGCTTCTGCTGGAAAGTCATCTAAATCAGCAGTAACAATTACTTTTGCCTTGGCAACTATAGCAGCAGCGACAACATGGTAATCACCTGGATGATTTGTCATTGATGCAACTAGATGTTCTGGTACTTCCACTATTGCTTCAGGAAAGTTTGTCTTGATTTGTTCTTGAAAGTATGCTGCTTTAGCATCTGTTTTCATTCTTCCATCTTTTACAAGGTTACGAGTAGCACCATCCAGAATTTGTTGTGAAAAATGAAGTTCGTATAACTCCGCCTCAGCAGCACGCATAAGGGTATCACATAAAGGCATAGGGTAGATAACACAGGAATCCAAAACAACCGAGAGTACCATTTTACTGAGCTAATTCGCTACTCTCCTCATCATAGAACCCCTCATCTTCTAAAAACTGAGTAAATTGCTTAAGTCCTTCCCTACGCTTACTATCGCGCTGTTTCTTATATTTCATCAAATCATCAAAACGAACCCGTCGATGTGAACCCACCTTAATGTGAGGAATTTCACCTTGTTCTAATAATTTGATCAGGTATGGACGTGATACGTTAAGATGTTCGGCCGCTTGTTGTGTCGTCAATTCCTGTTGTTGAGGAATTATAGATATAGCCTTACCTGATGCCATTGCGTGAACAACTTGAAGCAGCACTTGATAAATCGGCTCAGGAATGTTAATTTTTTCTCCGTTAGCTCCTACCAGTTTCGCCTGAAAATCTTTAACGCTTAGTACGCGCTCCAGTTCTTTGATCGATTCAGCCTCTAGCTGTGGAGAGATTACAGAATTTAAAGACATGTTTTGTGTTAACACCATATTTTTCTCCTACTATGTTGTAGGATTTGTCGTTAGCAGTGCAATTTACACTGGCTATCTTATTAGGAGTATACACTACATAAACGAAATATCCGAAAAAAGTTATCTTGTTTGATGCCTAACTATCTGGGGAGAATATGTCGAAACTCCAGCGAGGTTAAGGGATGATTAATCAGACATGCATAGCTGATGTCTTAGTTGTCGGTGGAGGAACCGGAGGAACTGCGGCTGCTATCCAAGCGGCACGACGGGGAGCCAAAATTATTCTGGTGAGATAGTCTAGTAATCTGTCAAGTTTGATTTGATAGATTCGTAGTTGCCGCTGTCTTCGCTAAAGCGCCAACTACGAACAATCCGCACCTCTCAATTATTTATTGACAGACTACTAGGGTGTGTTACGGCTTTCGGAACGCTGTTAACGCTGTATTATTTTTGAATATTTTCTCAGATTTACTCCAAGACGATAGCAATGACTATTCGCCATGCAACTGAAACTGACTTGCCTGCAATTGTGGTAATTTATAATGCTGCAATTCCTAGCGGCATGGCAACCGCTGATTTAGAGCCAGTATCTGTGGAAAGTCGCCTTCCTTGGTTTAAGGCGCGATCGCCTTCACAACGCCCAATTTGGGTAATCGAAGTAGAAGGAGTAATTGCTGGATGGCTTAGTTTCCAATCCTTTTATGGGCGGCCCGCCTATAGTAAGACTGCCGAAATTAGTATTTACATAGCCCCTGGTTTTCATCGATGTGGTTTGGGACGACAACTATTAGCACAAGCAATTAGCGAAAGTTATAGTTTGGGTTTAAAGACCCTACTATGCTTTATTTTTGCCCACAATCAACCCAGTTTAAAACTTTTTGAAACATTTGGTTTTCAACACTGGGGACATTTACCTAAAGTTGGCGAAATTGATAGCGTTGAATGCGATTTAGTAATTATGGGACTCAGAATTATTGACACTCCCACAACTTGAAGTTGTGGGAGTGCAAGGTTTCAGTGAATCTGTTCATTGCCGATACATCTACCCTGAATAGAATTGGTAAGACTTTAATCTTGAACGAACTTCATCGCCACCCCATTCATACAGTAACGCTTGCCAGTAGGCGCAGGTCCATCATCAAAGACATGACCCAAATGCCCACCACAACGATGACAATGTACTTCAGTTCGGGTCGTCATAAAAGAGTTATCTACCGATGTACTAACTGCCCTATCAATAGGTGCATAAAAACTAGGCCAGCCTGTGCCGCTGTTGAATTTAGTTTTAGATGTAAATAATGGTAAGTCGCAGGCAGCACACTCATAAGTCCCTTTAGCATGTTGTCTATCAAGTGGGCTGCTGTTAGCTAGTTCAGTATCATGTTTCCGCAGCACATCGAACTGTTGGGGCGTTAAAATCCGCTGCCACTCTTCGTCAGTTTTAGTGATTTCAAACTCCTCTTTTGTAATTGCCATAACTTGTGGCCTCCCAGTTAAATACCGTGATAACCATCCTGCACCAACAATTGCTGCGCCAGCTTGTAAAATATATCGTTTTTTCATAATTCCGTGGCTGATTTAATTACTTGAATAATGTGCATGAGCAAAGATAATTTTTTAAGTCAAGGTGGTCGATATTGAACAATAGCAAAAGTATCTTTGCCAAAAAGCCACACCTACTTATACAAATTGGGGAACTGTGATTTTAGTTGAGCCAACTTCGGCAAGTCATTTACTACCACATAGGGATAATTTGGATTGCGGTCAATAAAGTCTTGATGATATTTCTCAGCCTGATAAAAACCCTTCAAGGGAACTAGTTGAGTTACTATCTGCTGATGAAAGATGTGTGCTTTGTTGAGTTGATGAATATAATCAAGCGCGACCCGCTTCTGCTCACCGTTGGCAAAAAATATGACTGAACGATATTGCTCCCCTGAATCAGGGCCTTGTCTATTTAACTGTGTTGGGTCATGTGCCACAAAAAAGTAAATTTTTAGCAGCTGACCATAGGATATTTGTGATGGGTCATAGGTGATTTTTACTGACTCAGCATGACCCGTCAAGCCGGAACTGACAACTTTGTAGTCTGCTGTTGCTGCACTACCACCAGAAAAACCAGAGACAACATCAGAAACACCTTTGAGATGCTCAAAAACCGCTTCCATTCCCCAGAAACATCCTCCGGCTAAAACTACCGTCTGTTTTTCTCTCGCTGGAGAATTTAAGATATCGGTAGCGGGATTAGGAAGGATTACTCTCGACGTACCACGCACGAGTAAAACAGATATCAGCGAAATGATGGACAAACTAACTAGTAAGTATCCCTTGAGGGGAAAACTGCGATTTGACATAAAATAGCTGATTTTTTCTGACTGTAGTCATTACTATAAGATTAATTTCTGAAAGCAACATTAGAGAAACATTAGAAGTTGCCGAGATCGTGCTTTTCTCAGTAGCCATTTTGTAGAGCTTTCCCATTACGGTTCGGTTAACGTTTTCAGATTTTGAATATCCCCCCAACCCCCCTTAAAAAGGCTTGCTCATAACCCTCTTTTACCCCTTTCAAATGGGGTCGCCACAGGCGGGGAGATATTAACCTAACCCTATTGACCATCAACCATATCTTTAGTCATTAGTCATTAGTACAAATGACCAAGGACTTTGGAGACGGGCGGCTATCCCGGATACCCCTTGAAGGAATGGGATTCCCGCCGATTTTCTTTAATTAAATGTTGAAAACTTATTTGTTGGTAGTACTGATATAATTGTCGTTAGAAAGCAGACTGCAACTGCGCTAAACTATTAAACATTATTGTCTTTGTATTAATGCCCAAGTGATAGCTCGGAGTCTAGAGACTTATTGTGAATAAGTTACGGTAGAACCAATGTTCTGATCATCCTGTACTGTCTATACTGCGATCGCTTCAATTAGTTACCAGATTAGGCAAATTTAGAGACGCAAAATTTTGCATATCTAAACATTTCTTAACAACGCTGCAACTGTGTTAACAACACAACAATTTCATCAATAGCCTGCCGCACAACTGTTGTCGGTTGTTCCGATTGATTCATGATAATACTAAAAACTAACGGCTCATACTTAGGCGCATTCATATATCCAGATAGAGAAACTACACCCGTTAACGTACCTGTTTTTGCTTGGACAATGCCCTCAGCAGAGGTGTTTTCAAAGCGGTTCTTCAAGGTTCCACTTTTACCCGCCACGGGTAAAGATGCACGATATACATATGCTGCTGGTGTTCTTGCTATTCCTCGCAAAGTTTGTACAAAAGTTTCTGGCGTCACTAAATTACGACGTGATAAACCCGAACCATCCACTAATATATAATTTGCTGGATCAACTCCCAATTGAGTTAAACTCGTTTTGACAACTTCCAAACCGACATCAGTGCTAGTCTGATTTTTCATTCTGGGTTTTTTCATAGCTAATGCTCTCAGAAGTGCTTCAGCATAAAGATTATTACTATTCTGAAGAGTTTCCATTAATAATTCAGATAAAGGTGGCGACTCTACAAATGCTATTTCCTCTTGATTAACGCCACCACTTACTACTAATGTTTGCCCCAAAGTAATTTTTTCTGTTACCAAAGCAGTACGAAAGCGCCGTAAGAAGTAATAATTAGGGTCAACTACAGGCAAATCTATTAAAGACGGTTCAGAATTTGTTGTCAGTTGTCCTTGAATTCGTAATATTGTTCCTGATAATTCGCGGGTAACGTTGACGTAGGTTGGTTGATTTTGGGCAACGGTTACTGACTGATTAATCGTCTGCCATTGTTTCGCCTCGCCAGCATCAATCCACACCACTTGTAAGGATTTACCTACAGCCTGCGGTACAAGTTTTAAGCTAAAAATATTTTGATTTAGAATAAAGCTGCTGACTGGTGCGCCATAGTCTGACTGCACATCTTCCCATTGCCAGGTAGGATTAACAATATCCCCTTGAATATAACTATCATCAGCTATCAATTTCTGAATTTGGGTAATACCTTTCTGTTTTAGCTGATGTGCCAATGTTTGCAGTTGAGTATCACTTAAGCTGGGATCTCCCCTACCGACAACACGTAAAACACCATTGCCATTCTGATAAATTGAAGTGCGAATCCGAAAATTAGCACCCAACTGCTGCAATGCAGCTGCTGTTGTCAATAACTTGAGGTTAGACGCAGGTGTAAAATATTTCTGAGCATCCCGACTGTAAAGAGTTGTCCCGGTTGACAGGGGTTGCACCAAAATTCCCCAGCGCCCCCGACTGAATAAAGGACGATTGATTACAGCATCGATAGCTGTTCCCAGTCGGGTGGAGCAAATTGATTTTGTGGTAGTTGTTGGTGCAACTGGGGTTTGTGCTTTAGCTGTTGACTGGGTAACACCAATTTGAGTATTCAGAAACAGCAGCATCAAGCCAAGAGAAATTTTTCTGGTCATCACATAGTTGTTAAAACTACTTGATGATAATACCTTTGTGTAGCATTTTTTTAACATCAGTTGGACGGGAGGAAATTAACACTATTCTTCCTCTTCTTCCTCTTCTTCCTCTTCTTCCTCGTCTGCCCCGAATACTTCGTCTATGAGTTTTTGTGCTCGCTCGTCTGAAATTTTCAAGGCTTCTTGAAGCTCAGAGATATAATCCTGTTCTGTTTCGGGTACTTTCTCATCAATCCCTACCATTAAAATAGCGGTGGTGTATGCAGCTTCTCGATAATCTTTATTCGGTAAGGATTCGATCGCCTGCTTGATTAAAACTTTAGGTTCTTCTTCTAGTAGGCTGGTGACTTTCTCGGTCAATTCTTCAAAGTCTTCATCAGAGTAATCTTCAAATTGGGAAACTGCATCTAATATCTCACTCAAAGCATATTTTTCTTCTATGGTTATGCCTTCACGATCAGCAGATGCGGAAATGAGTCCAATAACTGCGATCGCAACTTCTGGTTTTAGAGCAACTGAACTGGTGCTGTGGCCTTTGGGTAACTTGCGTTTAAACATAATTATCCTTTAAAAGTTACGTGATCTTTCAGGAAGTAACACCTTGCGGTTTCTAAACCTTCCTAAAATTTAGGATTCCCAAAAGAATGGGGAGAAATACATTAGTATGAATCTTTTTTTCATAAAAAATCCGCAGATGAAGATATTATCTGCGTATAAAAACGGTTAAGTTGCCTTGAGCGAGGGAGGTTTTTAGTACTTGTGTACGCCACCGCAGCCTAAGAGGATGTTTGAAAAGTTATGATTGATGTATCAAATATTCTTTTACCCCACCCTAACCCTCCCCTTGTAAAGGGGAGGGAACGAGAATCTCTTGTTTCCCCCCTTTACAAGAGGGGATTAAGGGGGGTAATTCGACTTGTGTGTACACCGAGCTTATAAAGGGGAGGGACTTAGATGTTCTAGTTTCCCCTTTATAATGTTATTTTTGCGATCGCATTTATTGATTTGGCGATGCCTGCGGCGGGCTACGCCAACGCATTTATTGATTTGGCGTTCGCATTTGTTGATTTAGCGTTCGCATTTGTTAATTCGGCGATTATTGTTGCTGATTGCACTTATTCTCAAACAACAAATCGATCTTAAAAATGAGTAAAAATACAGACAAACTCGTAATTATTTCGTTGAACTTTTAATGAAATAAATCCACAAAACTCCCCATCTCAGGCAAAAAGATATTCCACTATGTTGAAAAAGGATTATAAAAAAAGGATATCTGATGTCTTTAAGAACTCGTGGTTCTGCTGCTGTTGACAAAGCCCAACTTCGTCTCGCCTTGCTTAAATCCCTTAAAGAAAATCTGGATTTAGGACATGGATTAACCATTGAAGCCTACAACCACCTGATCAACACTACCCGTGCGACGTTAGAAGCTCAAAACACACTTGTGTCCAATCTTGAAGAATCGCGTAAAACAATAACCCAGATGGATAAAGCCCTCTCCGAAATGTCTGAACGAATGCTAAATGGAGTTGCAACTGTCTACGGCAGAAACAGTATAGAGTATTCCAAAGCTGGCGGCTCTAATCGAAAAAGAAGTAAACAGTCTAGTTCAAAAGTTGCTCCACTTGTAGCGGTTCTTGCCAGTCAACCTGCTCAAGCTGCAATTGCGAATGCGTCAACTAACGGTAAAAGCACAACTCCTTTGCTGCAATAATCGACTGATAGCAGAAATCTAGTGCCGTGTCAAGCCTAAATTTGTGCATTAAATGTAAGTTAAGTTGACGTAAGGAAACCCAACATGGATAATGTTCAAGACTTACGCGTATGGAAGCCGCTACAATTAATTTTGCGTCAGTTAACACGTCGCTTTGGTGCAATTGAGCCGGAGATGCAGCAGCAGATTCGCACATTATCCATAACTCAACTAGAAGAGTTAGCTGAGGAGCTGTTGGATTTCTCCAGTCAAACTGATTTAGTCAATTACTTTGGAAATATTTCTTTATCTCAACCTAATCAGGAAGATTAACTGATGTATACGCAAGAGGAAAGGGGGCAGGGAGCAGGGGGGAGAAAAAACCCCATAAATAAATTTATTTGCTCTTAAACCCTTGATTGCTGACGAATTCCAGCATCTTTCTCCCCTATTCCGCGGCTTCTCTGGTCAGATTATCAAAAAGCGTTACAACTTTGTCCCACACTCAGCGCAGAAGTTGTGGGTGGGAGCATTTTTCGCACTACAGTGGCTACAATAAACTGGCTCTGCTGCTGCTTTCGGCGGTTGCTTCTGCAAGCCGACCATTTGAGCGTTGCTCTTGCCAGGAACTACCATTGGATAGCAGTTTTCGTCTCTGGTGACGTGGATATTCAAGATCACTGGGCCTTTGTGTGCTAGCATTTCGGCGATTGCATCTTTTAATTGACTGCGATCGCTGATTACCATGCCCTTAATCCCATAGGCTTTTGCCAATAACTCTACGTCTGGCATCCCTACTTCCATGTTTGAGCATGAGTAACGCTCACCATAGAACGCTTGCTGCCACTGGCGCACCATCCCTTGCCAGCCGTTATTGATAATTATTGTCTTGACATTTATTCCATACTGTGCAAGTGTACCAAGTTCCTGTAAACACATTTGGAAACTGGCATCGCCGCTAATACAGATAACTTCTTCATCAGGAAACGCCACTTTAGCGCCCATTGCCGCAGGTAAGCCAAAACCCATCGTTCCCAAACCAGCACTAGAAATCCAGCGCCTTGGCCCGTTCTTGAGGAATTGTGCTGCCCACATTTGATGTTGTCCCACATCTGTGGTGTAGTAAGCCTGGGGTGCTTGGTTACTGACTTCTACGATCACTTCTTGGGGGGAAATGCTGTCGGGATGGTGCGGCACTATTAGAGGATACTCTTCGCGCCAACGGTTAACTAGATTCAGCCACTCTTGGTTTTGATTAGGTGTAGCCTTGACGCCTGCTTCTTTGCATCGACGCAATAAGTCTACCAACACATTCCGCACATCGCCGACGATGGGCACTTCAGGAACGCGGTTTTTGCCGACTTCTGCTGGATCGATGTCGATGTGAATTACTTTAGCGCGGGAGGCGAATTCGTCTAACTTACCTGTCACGCGATCATCAAATCTGGCACCAACACAAATTAGCAAGTCACAATCACTAACGGCGAAGTTAGCGTAAGCTGTGCCGTGCATCCCCAACATTCCCAAAGCTAGGGGATGATGTTCGTCAAAGGCACCGATCCCCATTAAGGTTGTGGTGACAGGGATATTGAATAATTCAGCCAGTTCTTTTACTTCTTCATGGGCACCAGCTGCGATCGCACCACCACCGACATACAATAGCGGACGGCGACTTTCTGTAATCAACTGGATCGCGGCATTAATTTGCCGGGGATTTCCCTTCACCGTGGGACGATAACCGCGTAACTTCACTGAACCTGGTTTTACAGGTATGTAGTCAAATTCTTCTAAAGCTACATCTTTGGGGACATCAATCAAAACTGGTCCCGGACGCCCAGTGCTAGCGATGTGGAACGCTTCGGCGACAATTCGCGCCATATCTTTGGGGTCACGCACTACATAGGAGTGCTTCACGATTGGTAGCGTAATCCCGTAAATATCAGTTTCCTGAAAGGCATCTGTACCAATCGACGGACGTGCTACCTGTCCTGTAACCACAATCATCGGGATCGAATCCATGTAGGCTGTGGCGATCCCGGTTACCAAGTTAGTTGCTCCTGGGCCTGAAGTGCCAAAGCATACTCCTACCTTCCCTGTGGCACGGGCATAACCATCGGCTGCGTGGGCTGCGCCTTGTTCGTGTCTCACGAGGATGTGCTTAATAACACCAGTCGCTTCCACCTTATACAGGTCGTCGTAAATTGGCAGAATTGCCCCACCAGGATAACCAAAAATATAATCAACGCCGTGGCGGTGAAGGCTGTCAAGTAGAGCAAAACCGCCAGATGCACGTTTGGGCACGACTGGCAGGTTAGAAGTACGAGACTGTTTGTGATTCTCGATTTGTGGGAGACTAATTTGGGAAGCCGATTCTCCTACGGAGACACTTTGTGAACGCACGGTCAAACCTCAGACTATAGCTAAAATTAATGCTGAATTCTGTAGTTAAGATTTCATTTTAATTGAAAACTTCAATCAAAATCTTATAAATTTTTATATTAAATATAAAGCTAGACTATTAGCCTACATTAATTAAATTACGTCTTGCAAGACTTTGCGGCTATTTTTCCAAGCCCAAACACCGACAACTACGACAACAATACTCATTCCTACAAGCACAAATCTCAAGCCCAGAGCATCAGTTAATGGCCCAGTAATCGCCAGAGGTAACGCCAGAGCGATGTTGACGGCATGATTTTGAAAGCCAAATACTTTACCGTGCATGGTAGGTGGTGTTTGCTGTTGAATTAAAGTTTGCATGGGCACACCAATTAAGGCAGCACCTACACCCAAAAATGCACATAGTCCTAGCGCCAGCAATAAGTTGTGTGTAAAAGTGAACACTCCTAAAACTAGTGAAATCATCAAAAATCCCATTAAAGGTAGGGGCTTATGATGCAATTTATCACCCCAGTGACCTAAAATTGCTGCTCCAAATACCATACCTACCCCTGCCGCTGCCAAGAAAAAGCCAAACTGTTTTTCTTTGAGACCAAACTCTGCGGCTAATCGAATCGTCAGCACTGTTAAGGCTGCAAACACACAATATAAAGTTGTCAGTTGCAACATGGCATTCAAGATCAAAGGGTTTTTCTTGAGATAGCGCAGGCTGTCGGTAAATTCAGCCCAAGGGTTATTTGATGTCCGCTGTTCCTTCGGTCGTTTGGGTTCTTTAAACCTAACTGGCTGGATAATAGCACCCGATAATATGTATAATCCACCAACCACAAGCTCTTGACCGTATTCTTCTCCCATCAAGCTTTTCGCCAAACTCAAAATCGGCTCTCCGATAGCAAAGCCAACAATTAATGCTCCCATCATCGTGCTGCTAAACAGCGCATTGGCTGCCAACAAATTCTCTCGCTTCACCAATAAGGGAATGGCTGCTTGTTCAGCTGGTGCAAAAAACTGCGTTACCGTGGAAATGGCAAAAGTCAGGATTAACAGAATCAGGAACTCTCGTGGTAACAAGGGAAGACACAGCGTTAATATTCCCCGCACGACATCTGAGCCGACCAGAATCAGCTTTTTTGGTAAGCGGTCAACAAAGATACCACCAGCAGAACCAAATAAAATTGCTGGTATTGTAAACGACAGCATCAATGTTGAATACATAGAGTTTCGTGCCAACCCACGAAGCGGTGGGTAGTTCTCCAGCAGAGCAATCAGCAAAACGAAGAAGACTTTATCTGCTAACTGGGACAGCAGTTGCCCAATCCACAGGAGCATAAAACCACGGTTTTTTAGCAGTGCGCCAAACCCGTTATTAACAGCAGTTGGTTCAGTTGGAAACATTTAGATACTTTGCTTTGGGTAGATGGGGGGTGGGGAGTGGGGAGTGGGGAGTTGGGAAACTAATGACAAATGACTCACTCCTCACTCCTAACTCCTGTTTACTTACTCTATTGTCCGGATTAATTTGCTTCATAGCGCTTTAACAGCATAAGCAAAAACTCAGATGCTGTGAGATGACCTTTGGGTGGAAAAATCCCAATGGATGAATCTAACCACCAGCCTTGTACAGTTTGGGGCGATTGCCACATGGACAAATGATCAACTGCTGGCTGTGCATAAAAGTTATTTTGCCCACTACCTAGCAAACAGGAACTCCAATGGGTGAAATAATCATGGCTGATCCGATGAATAGGGAAATTACCTTGTAGTGGTACTCCCCATCCATCTATAGCAATAAACGCTTTCACACGACCACCCAAGAGTTGCCATAAATGTGCCGCCCCTATTGCCCCAACTACGCCAGCACTAAAGCTAATAAATATAATTGGCGATTTTAGCTGATTGCCCAAGCGATCGCGCAAAAACTGTAAGAGATGAAATGCTGATAGAACCAAAACATCTTTACCCGGATAAATCAGTATATTTGCGGAATTATAGGCGATCGCGCCATTAGAAACTAAATCTAACAATCCTACTCTAAAGCTTTCAGTTAAGTTTGACTCATGAATTCCAGGGCAAATAATTATACTCATCTGTCTGTTATGAAAATTATGTATTGGAAGATAAATCTTTCTGCCTGCACAGTCAGACATAACCCTCTTCTGTCACTCTCCGGAAGGGTGATCGCTAGAAGCCTCATGAGGCAATCAATACAAGCTATACTATTAGAAAAAAATTGGTCTTGTATTTGTTATTAGAAAATAATCGCGCGATGGCTACGGCGCGGCGAAGCCATCGCTTGCTATATAAAAGCTCTAGAATCCAGAAATGGCAAGTGTTTTCGGAGAGTGACAGAAGAGGGTTATATTGTCATATCCTCTACTGCTTGTGCTTGCTCATGCCAGCAGGTAGTTTTTGAAATTCCCGGAAAATCATCAATCGCCATGATATCTGCCGACTGCCGCCCTATTTCAGGCAAGCTGAGGGTGCGTGAGCGTATCGCCTCATAGCCCTATTCCAGCGATACATACAGATGGCGCATTGATTCAATTTTCCATGCCCAATCCCTACGAAAGTCTTACTTTTGATGTATTATTTTGATTTCCCCACCTATCCTATCCCCCTGGATGGGATAATAAGTTAGTAGTAGGGAAAATGTGCAAGCTATTCCCTAATTTTATATCTCTCTGCACTCTGGTTATATTGAGGAACTCATTGTGGTTGCCACGCCGGAAAAAGTACAACACACCCACGAGCATCTATCAGGTAAAGACCGTGTAGCCGTACTGCTTATGGGCTACGGCGAAGTCGAAAGCTACGAAGATTTCGCCAACTATAACGAACAGGCTTTAAATCTACTGACAGCAAAATTCGCACCAGTACCAACCTGGATTTATCCCCCCCTAGCAAAACTTTTAGCGCTATTTGACCGCCATGAGTGGGCACACACACACCACGATTTTATCTCCCCACACAATGCCATTTTTGAACAGCAACGGGCTGGTATCGAAAAGCATATACAAGAAAAATGGGGTGAGAATGTTCAAGTTTTCAAGGCTTTCAACTTCTGCGCCCCTTTCCTACCCAATCAAGTCCTGGCAGAAATCAAAAACCAAGGCTTCGATAAGCTGCTAATCTACCCACTGCTGGTTGTTGATTCTATCTTTACTAGTGGGATTGCAATCGAGCAAGTTAACAACGCTCTTGTTGAGTTGACTGATGGTGAAGAACACTGGGTTAAAGCACAGCGCTACATTCCTTCTTTCTTCAATGAACCAGCCTACATAGATTTAATGGCTCATCTAGTTGAAGAGAAAATTACCGCTGATTTAGCCGCAGCTTACCTACCTTCTCAAATCGGCATTGTGCTAATGAACCACGGCTGTCCCCACAAAGCCAAAGGATTTACTTCTGGGATTACCGAAAGTCAAGCGCTGTACGATTTGGTTCGGGATAAGTTGATTAACCGCTATCCCTTAATCTCGGTGGGTTGGCTCAATCACGATACACCCTTAATTGATTGGACACAGCCAAACGCCGAGCAAGCAGCAAATAACCTAATTCAATTAGGTGCAAAAGTGGTCATTTTTATGCCAATTGGCTTTGCCACAGAAAACCACGAAACTTTATTGGATGTCCACCATATCATCCATGCTTTGGAAAAACAGCATCCTGGTACGAACTACGTGCAAATGGCTTGCGTCAACGACCATCCAGAATTTTTGGCTATGGCGGGCCAATGGGCTGATGCTCATATTGCAGAGCTGTTGTCACAAAGTTTGGTAGTTAATCCCCAACTAGCTGGGGATCACCATCACCACCATCATCATTAAGTAAAGTTTGAGTTTAGGAGGGTGGGCATAGCTTTGCCTACCCTAAATTTTATAGTGTACTCAATTAACACTCCTACGCTTTCAAGCGTGGAGTTTTTTGATTGAAACTAAGCTTTCTCTGTGCCTGTTACTTAAGCTTGAATTTCTCTATGCCGCACTGTACTAATATACAATTATTTTTTTAATTTATTTTCTAAGCAAAATTACGATATTACTTACGCATATTCACTGAAATTGCAAGCTCTTGACCATAGCAGGAGCAGAATTTTTAAGTAACATTACATATTGAAAACTGAAACGCAATTTTAACTTTTTATTGATCAGAGCAACAAGCTTTGCAAAATATTTGGCTGGAAGTTTTGAAAGAGCAAGACTTGACCGATTATCTCCGTGTGGGCGAACGATTAAAAAGTAATCGTTGAATTTGAATCACTCAAAAACAAATTACCTCAGTATTGTTACTTATAAATTTCTCAAAATTCTTGTAATTATCCTGTAGTTTCTAACGGTTACAACTAGATAGAAAATTCATATCTTTAAAGCATGTTTGAAAAAACATAAAGTTTACTAAATGCTTATCTGCATTAATACTGTCGTGTCTGACTGTGAGGGGATTCTATATTTTTCCGAGGAGTCAAGCATACGATTACCTTAGGCTGTTTCGGAAAAAGTGAGACATACCTTTATTTTGGGCGAAGGTATTGTTAAAAAGATACTTTTTCAAACTTTTTTTAGGTAGATATTTGCAGGATAGACGTGAGGTAATTAGTTATAGGACTTACGCACTGTACAAATTGATTATTATGTGCGTTACAAAAATATTTAGTTTCAGACTTTTCTCAATCATCCTTTGAGCAGTCTGATGACATCAAGCCCGATTAATTCCTTATGATATATCATTGCGTTGGCGTAAGCCTTCTCGTGGGGTACGCAACGGAGTAGTCAGAACAATTTTTACAAGTTTGCTACCTTCTAAAATTCCCCAAAGTATAAATATCTAGTCTCAGAAGGCAGGAGACAGAAGGAATATTGCTTATAAATTAAGCTTTTTAACTTTTTTCAACTAGATAGTTATTTCTGTGATGCACTAGCTTTAATTGACTCACCATTACCATCATTGAGTTTGGGGTAGGCAAAGCTTTGCCCACCCCACAACTAATTTACACCCCGTAGCTTGCGAGTATTATCAACTAAACTCTGAGCAAATTGATCAAATCTTTGAGAGAGTTTCTCATCTACTAGCTTGTTTTCAGGACTGAAAGCACCCCAAGCTTGTCCGATCGCAATTTGTTCGGGAATCACCCAACCATGTACCCAACGAATAATTAACCGTAGGTCATTTAAAGCATTACTATTAGACTGACCACCCAAGACACTAATTAGTCCTGTGACTTTATCAGACAGTTGGTCAAAACTCATCAAATCTAAGGTATTTTTCAGGACACCACTAACCCCACCATGATACTCAGGTGTCGCTAAAATCAACCCATCGGCGCCACTTACTGTATCTTGCAAGCGCTGAACATCTGGATATTCTGGATACTCCTTTGCTCCTGTACAAAACGGTAGCTGCAACTGCCGTAAATCGAGAATTTCTACCTCTGCACCCACAGCTTCAACCCTTTGCACTGCTACTTCTAAAGCAAGCTGGGTATAGGAGTTGGGTCTTAAACTACCACCAATGCCAACAATTTTCACCATAATTAACCTACAAACTATTAACTAGCTACTATCACCAAATTTATTTAAAGCGGAATCGTTATGACTATGTTTATTTTAGCGATTTGTGTCGGAATGTGTCAAATTAAAATTTACTGGAAGGATTGGGGATGAGGGAGTGAGGGAAGAAAGAACAACACTTGCTACCCTGGGGGAAGGCTAAGAGCTAACAAGCTGGGGAACTCTCCAACGCAGTGGCTCCCCAATCTCCGGTCTTAACAGATCACATGACTGGATAAATCTAGATAACGATCTAGGTTGCTCAACTTCATGCAATAGCCGCAAGAAACTTGGGAATGGTTTTGTGTGGAAGTTAGACTAGATAAGAAAAGTGTAATTTCCAGTTATTACAATTTTGAAGAGAAAAATAGGCATAAAACCATAACTCAACTTGTGCCAGCAGACAAAGGGTAATTATTATGACAAATTTGGGAAAAAAAGCATTGAAAAAAGGGCAGTCGTCAAAGCGGGTTGCTTGGGTTGATGCGTTGGCGTTCGCAAAGCGTCTCGTAGAGAAGCCCGCCGTAGGCATCGCTGCTAGTTTGATTATGTTGCCAGGAATTTTCGTGAGTACTCCCGTTTTGGCACAAAAAGCAGAGAGCGCCTCTCTAAATTATGGTGACTTGATTAAGAAAATAAAGGCGGGAGAAGTCGAAAAAGTAGATATTGACGAAAGTGAACAGATAGCAAGGGTTTCTCTCAAGGGGCAAAAGGATAATGCCCAACAGGTGAGACTTCTGGGACAAAACACAGAGTTGATTAACATACTCAAAGAGAAGAATGTTGATTTTGGCGAAGTTTCCTCTGCTAACAGTCGGGCTGCTGTTGGGCTGTTGATCAATCTTATGTGGATTTTGCCACTGATGGCTTTAATGCTATTGTTCCTCCGTCGCTCTACTAATGCTTCTAGCCAAGCGATGAATTTCGGCAAATCCAGAGCTCGCTTCCAAATGGAGGCAAAAACTGGAGTTAGATTTGAAGATGTAGCCGGGGTTGAAGAAGCTAAAGAAGAACTTGAAGAAGTTGTTACTTTCCTTAAACAGCCAGAAAGATTTACCGCTGTAGGCGCACGTATTCCTAAAGGAGTGCTGTTAATTGGCCCCCCTGGTACAGGTAAAACTCTACTAGCAAAAGCGATCGCAGGTGAAGCAGGTGTCCCATTCTTCAGTATTTCTGGTTCAGAATTTGTGGAAATGTTCGTTGGCGTGGGTGCATCTCGTGTGCGTGACCTCTTCAAAAAAGCCAAAGATAATGCTCCTTGCCTAATATTTATCGATGAAATAGATGCAGTAGGTAGGCAACGGGGCGCTGGTATCGGTGGCGGTAACGACGAGCGCGAACAAACCCTCAACCAACTGCTCACCGAAATGGATGGTTTTGAAGGTAACACAGGCATCATCATTATTGCTGCCACTAACCGCCCAGATGTTCTCGATGCAGCACTGCTCAGACCCGGACGCTTTGACAGACAAGTGATGGTGGATGCACCGGATCTCAAAGGGCGACTGGATATTTTGAAAGTCCACGCGCGGAATAAAAAAATTGATCCTAGCGTATCATTAGAAGCGATCGCTCGCCGCACTCCTGGTTTTACTGGCGCAGACTTAGCCAACTTACTCAACGAAGCTGCCATTCTCACTGCTAGGAGGCGCAAAGAAGCTGTCACCCTTTTAGAAATTGATGCTGCTGTAGATCGAGTCGTTGCAGGTATGGAAGGTACCGCCTTAGTAGACAGCAAGAGCAAGCGCTTGATTGCCTATCATGAAGTTGGACATGCTTTAGTGGGCACATTGCTCAAAGACCATGATCCTGTGCAGAAAGTTACATTAATTCCACGGGGACAAGCACTAGGATTAACTTGGTTTACTCCTAACGAAGAACAGGGGTTAATTTCGCGTTCCCAACTCAGAGCCAGGATTACTGCTACTTTGGGTGGTCGCGCCGCCGAGGAAATTGTTTTTGGTAAGCCAGAAGTGACCACAGGTGCAAGCAATGACTTGCAACAGGTGACAGGGATGGCGCGGCAGATGGTGACACGCTTCGGGATGTCAGAGTTAGGCCCATTGTCCTTGGAAAATCAGAGTGGAGAGGTATTTTTAGGACGCGATTGGATGAATAAATCAGACTATTCTGAGGAAATTGCCGCCAAAATTGATTCGCAGGTGCGCGAAATTGTTAACAATTCCTATATCAAGGCAAAAGAACTGTTGCAACTCAACCGCATAGTTTTGGAGCGTTTAGTAGATTTGCTAACGGAACAGGAGACTATTGAAGGTGATTTATTCCGCAAAATTGTTGCTGATAATGCCCAGGTAGCCGATGCGAAATTGGCTGTACCTCATTAGAAAAAAGGCTTTTAGCCATTTTGCTTAATTCTTTATTTACCGAGTCGATTACGCGAACGGTGAGTTATATCATGTCCGGCTAATTAGTTATGATTCTCATAATCATTGCACCCCAAAGAGCCAAAGCTACGCTTTGTCTCCCCTAAAAGCAAGCTCTTAGGGCATTAAGGGGAGCCAGTGGGTTGGGCGGCTCTGCCGACTTGTACTCCTACGGAGAAGCAAGCTACGCGCAGCGTCTCCCTTAGGAGAAGCACCTGGCGTGTGGGGTTCTTGGGGTTTAATAAGTAATCAAGCGGACATGATATTACTTAAATCAAATAATTTCTTTCACTATCGGGAAATGACTGAGGACAAGTTGTAGTAACAAGTAGAAACTAAATCAGGAACCAAAACCTCTGGGAACTCCAGAGGTTTTTTCTTCAAACTACGCTTTTATTGGACTTTGGACAAAAAAAAGATTTATTCGTGTGTCATTTACAGGAATAAATCGAAATGATTAATTTTGTTTATATTTTTCCGCCGATTTTATCAAATCGGCTGACTATAGCGTCAATTAACAACCTCCGTTGTGCAGCGTTACACGATTGAGCCATTACGTGCAATTAGTGACTATATATATTGATGTAACGTGATCGCTTTTTTGGCATTGAGCCGACAATCGTGTAATTTGGGTTAGTTTGTACGGAGTAGAGCATATACTCTGAACAAACAAGCCTGCCTGATGTAAGAAAAGCTCTTAAGCGACGGCTCTTTTATAAAGGCTTGCAATCACTTCTAGTAAAGCTTTCCAGCAGCCAGTCCTACTCCCCTTCAATGACGGGCCTTCAAGTATAGTGTTCATTTTATCTAGAGTTTTGAGCTACGCAGCTTTGAAATCAATCCACTGCTTGTAATCACGACCAGCACAAAGAAGTTCCTCATAATCTTGCTGTATCACTGACCAATCGCAATACCCTTGTTCAACATCGTCAAGGTCAAAATAAATCTGATAAATGCATTTTTGGAAGTCGTCTGAGAGTTCGTTATGCTCATTAATTAAGAAATACAGGTTGCTAAATAACTGACTGTGTTCCGGTTGTGCGAATCGACCATTATCAGGTAAAACAATTGGATAAACTACACCCAATTTTGCAATTAACAATCTGAAGGAAACTTCCAAATCTCTTTCACCTGGAATACAATCGAGCAGGTAAATAACGTCTAATAGATGTTTATCTTGGCTTGTAGATAACTCAATCATCCAGTCTGCGGGATGGTCGCTTTCTTCGAGAAGTAGGTTGTGGGCATTTTACAGCATAATAAATATTGTTGAATTTCAAAATTTGAAAATCCTATTTTTTGTCTCTAAACTGTCATCAACTATGCCAACCCCTTATTGCTCCGTTGATTGAAGACATATAGACAGGCTTGAAAACCCTTGTACAGACTGGGTTATAATTTCAGGACAAGTCTAATGTCATAAAAAGTCAGTTACACACCAGACTACTGTTAACTGTAACCGCTAACACTTAATTAAAGAAGTAGTTGTACACAACTACATTTAACTGTAATATCAGCTAATAGGGAACAAGGAACAGTTAATATAAAATAGTTTTAGCTTACTTTACATGACTGATTAAATGCTCTATTGAACTCCTGACATTTTCTGGCTCGACAGCCATAAACTACGGTGCATAATTCAAAGGTATTGGGGCTACCGACCATTAGAGGATTTTACCAAAGTACACAGACTTGGCTTAATTCAAGGGCATTGGGGCATCGAAAATCGACTGCATTGGGTTCGAGATGTGACATTCCAAGAAGACTTTCCACCACGACGTGGTGGCAATGCTCCTGTGAATTGGTCTATCTTACACAACTTTTTCATTACGAACGCCCGCAACCTCTGTTTCAGAACTATTCTTCAAGCACAACGTGCCCTCTCCAACCAACTGCACAAAGTTTTTTCTTTCTTTGTATGAAACTACCCTGCCCTCCTCGCTTGCTCTTAGGGGGTTGGGGGTGGGGTTCTTGTACCTCACTTAACCGATAACCGCTATAAAAGTAGTGGTAAATATGTAGGGACACCATAGTAGGGGCGAGTTTATATAATTCTTGATTCCCCTGAATCAATTGATGATAAAACTCGCCCATAACCAACAATAAATCAACAATCATTATTAAATTATTTGGGATTTTTATGAAACGTCGCCAGCTGATAATTAACACAGGAATGGTTTGTGTTAGCGGTTTATTATTTACTACATTACCATCACTAGTGAAGGCTCAAAATAAAAAATCTACCTTCTATACTGAAGGTCGATATCTTTATAATAGATTTGGTGAAAACGTAATTCTTAATGGAATAAATTTACCCATTTTGGATGACTGGAATTTTCCTCAAGAAGATAAGTTAGCAGAACTAGAAAAAACGGGAGCTAATGCGGTCAGAATTCAATGGTACAAAGATTATGGTCAACCTAATCGTCCTAGTTATTCGATTTCTGACTTGGATAATGTTCTCACTCGCTGTCGTCAAAGTCAAATTATTCCCATAGTCATGTTAGCTGATTCGACCTGTAATAGCGATCCACAGTTTTTAAATACCCAGTTAATTCCTTGGTGGACGCAGAATGATGTGCTGAAGGTACTTAAAAAACATGAATCCTATCTAATTATTAATCTAGCCAGTGAATTGGGAGTTTATCGGTGGACAGATAATCAACAAGCTGCTTTAAATAGTTTCAAGAATGCTTATAAAAGTGCGATTAGCAGTATTCGCCAATACTTACACCTACCAATTATGATTGACGCACCAGATTGTGGTACGTCAATCGAAGTTTTTCCCTTAATTGGACAAGAATTAATTGATTATGATCCCGATCATAATCTCTTATTTAGTGGTCATGCCTATTGGTCTGGCTATGATGGGATACCATATATTGACACCATAATTAATGCTAATCTCCCCCTCGTTTTTGGTGAAATTGCTAATAAGCAAGATGAAGATATTAATGGTGCAACTGAATATTGTTATTACGATCTAGATGGGACTACAGAAAATCACCCACCTCTCATAAATTTTGCCTATCAAACTTTATTAACAATTCTCCAACAGAAACAAATTGGTTGGATGGCTTGGTGTTGGTATAAAGATAATTGTACGAATCGTCAAATGACATTAAATGGCGATTTTGATGACCTAACACCCTATGGAAATGATTTAGTAAACAATCCGATTTATGGTTTAAAAGTGATTGCTAAAAAATCGCGGTAAAGTCTCAATACTTCTCGGTTAAGAATTAAGCAGTATTGTCCTAGAGGTGAGATGGAAAATTGCTTTAAGGAACAACAACTGGAACTTTTTAGTGATAGAACCAGTACACACACATTCGCGGGTAATCAGTTACGATTGTGGTTTTATTCTCTTGCTTACGTTTTGATGAATGCCTTGCAGTCAAAATGTTTGACCAAGACGGAACTACAAAACGCCCAAGTTGGAACTATTCGGACTAAATTACTAAAATTAGGCGCTCTGATTACTGCAAGCCCACGGCGAATTTTAATTGCAATTACTATCTCTTGTCCATATAAACATATTTTTGCTACTGCTTACAGATGCTTAAAATTGCTCCCCAATACTGCTTAATGTCAACTCAAACTGCATTCAATTTTTCATCATTAATAATACTTTAAGCTTGGTTTGATCTAAGTCTGGTTTTGAAATGCTTATTTTTCTGAACACAGCATTTAATTTTCAGTATAAAGATAGATATAGTGATGATTTTATCTTGATAACTACTATTTTATACTTAATCTATTACACCACGTAAATTTAATTTCATGATGTATCAAAAAAATGTCTTATATCAGATCATGTAAATTGATTTTTTATTGTTTGTGAGAAATCCGAGTTAGCAGAATAAAATTAGACCAAAGCATTAAAGTGATCACCAAAGCGATGACACAGCCTAAAATACCCATCACTACAATTACTATACAAACTAACCTTGATTCAACAATTGCTGTTTCTGTGGGGATGGGAATTGCGTGGCTTGCCGCCGTAGGCATCGCAGCTTTTTGGGCAAATTGCGCTTTTGCTCAAATTACCCCCGATACCACTCTACCGAATAATTCCACCATCAAACCTGAAGGGAACACCACAACTATTGAAGGCGGAACCAAAGTGGGTGGCAATCTGTTCCACAGTTTTAGCGAGTTTTCTATTCCTCATGATCGCACTGCTATTTTTAACAATGCTCTTGATATTCAGAACATTATCAGCCGAGTAACAGGTAGAGCGGTGTCTAATATTGATGGGTTAATCCAAACTAAAGGCACCGCTAACCTGTTTCTACTTAATCCCAATGGAATTATTTTTGGACCTAATGCCAGTTTAAATGTCGGTTCTTTTTTGGCAACAACGGTCGATGCGATCGTGTTTCCTAATGGTGCTCAATTTAGTGCAACTAATCCCGGTGAACCGAGTAGCTTACTGACGATAGTAGGCGATCCGAGTGGTTTCCTGGCTTCTCAGCGGCAACCTGGGAGCATTCAAACCTTCGGTAGTACCCTCACAGTTCAGGGAAGGCAGAGTTTGGTCTTACTCGGCGGAAATCTCAGCTTCGATTCTGAAGGCAGTAGTCCAGACGGTACATCAAGCGTTTTAGGTACCGCTGACAATTACGAAGGGCAAGTTGAACTGGGGAGTATCGCTGGGGCTGGCATTGTCCAACTCTCCAGAATGCCAACACCGGATGGTAACCTTCTGAGCCTAAGTTTTCCAGATCAGTTGGCACGGGGAGATGTATCATTCAGGCACGGAAGTACAATCGGTGTTCTTGCTGAAAGTGGCGGCAATATCTCAATTTATGCACGAGATATCCGCATTTTGGAAGGCAGCCAACTTTTAGCTGGGATTGGGGGAGGGTTAAACGGAACACAGGCAGGAGATATTAGGTTAAATGCAACGGGTGCAATTACCTTGAGCGGTCAATCCAGTCATGGAGAAAGGAGTCGTCTTTTTAACACGGTGAGTAGTAAGGATTCTGTTGGCAATGCCGGAAACATTCTGATTACAGCCAGATCGTCGCTCTCGGTCACCGATGGCGGCGAAATCAACACCAGCAGCTTTGGGCAAGGCAATGCAGGCAATATCGCGATCGCCGCTCCAACGGTTTTCCTGGATACAGGGTTTCAGGGGGGTGGGATTTTCAGTGATGCGAACCCGGCTGTTAGTGGAGAAGGCGGGAGTATCTTTATTAAGACGGATACCCTTTCTCTCACGAACGGATCAACGCTAAATGTAGCTGCCACCGGACAAGGAAATGCAGGCAATATTTTCATTGATACGCGATCGCTCTCGGTTACTGGAGGTGCTCAAATTAGTGCTGGCAGCAATGGATTGAATGCCGGGAATGTAGCGATCAATGCCAGGAATACGGTTAAGGTGGATGGGTTTGGAGTGGATCAAAATGGGCAAGTGATGCGTCGAGAAAATAAAGAACCTGCACTCAGTCAAATCATTAGTGGTGTAGCCGGCAGTGGGCAAGGGGGAGATATTCGCATCACCACCGGATCTCTATTCGTTACCAATGGTGGACAACTCACCGCCAACACCTTTGGGCAAGGGAATGCTGGAAACATTATCGTCAATGCCCGTGACTTTATTTCTCTCAGTGGAAGACTCGACCAAGGCTCCTTCCATGAGCCAAGCGGACTGCTTGCTAGAACTACAAATAGCGGACAGGGTGGAAGCATTATCCTCCAACCCCAGGCTGTTAATCAAGTATTGTCTGTGTTTGTTCAAGATGGAGCCACGATCGCCGTCAACAGCCAGGACAGTAGTATAGGACAGGGCAATGCAGGCGACATACGAGTTACAGCCCGTTCTATTCGTCTTGATAACAAAGGCAGTATTCAAGCTATAACTACATCAGGCAATGGTGGAGATATTACGTTGAACGTGCAAGACCTGTTAACCTTGCGTCGTACCAGCCAAATCTCCACTACTGCTGGTACTGACCAAAAAGAAGGAAATGGCGGTAATATCACCATCAATACCCCGTCGGGCTTCATTGTCGCCGTTCCCAACGAAAACAGCGATATCAGCGCTAACGCCTTCACAGGGATTGGTGGTAGAGTTGACATTACAACAGAAGGGCTTTTCGGTATTGTGCCGCAAAAAAGTCCAACCGGAAAGAGCGACATTACAGCGAGTTCCCAATTGGGAGTGAGTGGGGAGGTAACTATCAAAACTCTGGGTACTGACCCTAGTCACGGCTTAATTCAACTACCCTCTAAGGTCGTGGATGCATCCCAACAAATCGCCCAAGGTTGCACACCCAGAAGAGGAAAAAACGCCAGTCGTTTTATCGCTACAGGACGCGGTGGATTACCCCTTAGCCCCAACGAGCCTCTGCGGGGACGAGCAGTGATTACAGGTTGGGTAGATTTGCCCCCACAAGCAACACAGAGAGTAAGGAATAAATTAGCTGTGGAAATTCCAGATAAAAAACCTACTGTATCTATTACCAAATCTACTAATCAGATTGTGGAGGCTCAAGGATGGATTGTCGATGCTAACGGTGATATTATCCTTGTGGCTCAATCTGGGCAAAGTTCTTCTATTCCGTCTGCCATTTACTGTAATCAATGATTCCTTACCCCAATCTCAATGTTGGTAAAGTCCTGGTGGTTCGCTTTCGTCTCGCAACTCAATTATCGGCGCTGTCATAAGCGGAGTTTATATTTCGAGCCTCACACCCTGATTCTGTGGTGAGAAACCAGAGCTGCATCGCCATGTAGATTAATAAGGAAAACGTAATTCCAAAACATCAGAGCTTGGAGTCACCAAACAATCAGGGTTTGAGTCCTGTACATTAATAATGGTGACAAGACCCTATCGGCACTTGAGCGCTATTTAGAAGTGACCGACGAACAGAAACATCTGGCGATCGCGCTTGTTGATTTTTTGAGCGCCACGCTCTGAAATTCTACCGTTGCTGGGATTAATATCTGGAACACACCACCAAAAAACAAATCAATACCTTCCCCAAAATGCCCAATTAGCGAAGGTATTGATTATTGAATAGCTTCTGTAGTCAGAAACCATCACTTATCGTTCCGCACGCGGAGAGTTCCAGTTGTTGGAATAATTATTAGGTGCAAACGTGTAACCGTAGAATGTGGGGCTTATTCCTGTTACTGGGTTGGGAACCCAAACTGAGAAAAAGTTTTGTACAGAACCGCAATATTGGGTTTCGTCAGCGTAGGGGATTGTAAAATTTGGGGTGCTTCCAATACAAAAAGGATGGTTTCCTTGCCACTGATTACCTGAATCACTAGTGGCATAAAGGTAGTAGCGAGTGTTAGTGAGTGAGTTCTGAACTTGTATGCACGAGCCAGGTGTTTGAGATAACTGGTATCGACCTTGGGTAGTCCAAATGTAACCGTTGTAGTAGGCAACTGTGACATTAAGATTTTCACCCGATTCGTTGCAGACATACAAACCTGATGGTGATGTTTGGGCAGAAGCTTTTTGATTTGGTAGAGGTGCAAATGTCATACCAACAAATAAAGCTGTAATAGTTACAGTTTTTGTCCAGTAACTTAAAATTGATCTAAATAGCATTTTGAATTCACCCAAGTTAGTTGATAAATTGGTACAGTGTGCTTACGCCGCTCTACTTACGTGACATCTTCAGGGTCAATGCCAGCAATGCCAGCAATGCCAGCAATCAGCCAATAAGTCTTGCGTAAAATGGTCAATTTAACGTTGTTTTCGGAAAACCAGTTATGCCCCGATCCGTAATTAGGATAATGTGGCAATATCCAAATCGAGGGTTTTACCAACCCTCATTGCCTATTACGATGCATTTTTGTGATTTATGCATGTGAACAAAAAATTAAATAGATGATGTAGAGCGATAGCACCTCGCCACCGATGCAAAATCCACAGCTAGCTATAAGAAGTGCTACGCGGTAGTTAAATTATTTAATCGTGGGTTTGAAACGACATCGGATGATGAAGGCGCTGGTGAGAGGCTGCCATTCGATCCAGAAACCTATGAGCAGCTAGAACAGCTTATCGAATATACAGGGCTGACGAAAGCGAAGCTGCTCAGGGCTTTAATTCAAGAAACAGCAAATTTACTGCAAAAATCGCAGTAAAATATTACTTTAATCTGAAGATTAAAATGGACTTTTCCCGTCCCAATCTCAATTAAAATGCTCAAACCGTTTGGGGTTTTGAGCGGTGTAACGAACACTGTGCTGAATATTTTTGTGACCTAAATAACTGGAGTTTAGACTAATTTTACCCATCAAACCGCCAAACCCTTATCCAGACAGGCTTTGATAATTTATAGGCTTGATAGAATTCCGAAGTCTAAAATGCTCACCACACAAGGGTTGTAGCCTTAAAAAAAGAATTTAGTCTAAACTCCAGTCATAAGATCCCTGCTAAAATCATCAAACTCAGTCCGAAACAAGTCCAAATTCAGGTAAAAAATACGGTCTTCATACCATCAGCAGCAAGTCTGTATCTTTCTACCTGACATCCCGACTTGAAAATTTTGTGATATTCCTCTACACGCCAACGGTAAGAATACCAACGTAAAATTGTGGCAGCCATCTGTTCATCTGCAACAACTTCCGTAGTCAGCAGCATCCACGTCCACTGGTGTTTCACCTTCTGGGCAATCAATCTCAGGGGCATAAACAGCATTTTTCCTAGTGCCATTCGATACTTGTACCCTGAAATCAGCGGTTTCGACTATTTCGCATGGGGGGAGTCAATAATTACCCTTGGTCAATACCTTTATCTGGGGAAAGGGTATCACTTGCTCAAAGTGGTGTTAATGTAGGCAGTGAACAAATCCTATCTGTGATATGCGATTCATCACTACCATGGTATAAACAATTGTATTTGTTAATAGCAGATAGTGCCTATAGTCAGCGTTCATTTATCTTTGAGCAATCCATTCACAAAAATTTGGTAGTGGTAGCCAGAGTTCGCTAATTTTCAAGACATGACTAAACGAGTTTCGTCTGTAGAAGAGATGATTGTATAATATTCTGATCTGGTTTGTGATTCTAAATGACTAGAGACGCGCTAAATCGCGTCTCTAGTCATTTAGATCGCAATTTGTGATTAATTCTTCGCCTGTGGCTGCGAACCAGGAATCGTTACATCTATTGGTATCACCTGTGTTGCTAGCTGCGTCAAGGGTGGTTGAATGGTAGTTTGATTCCCCACCACTAGAGTGACGATCTTTTCTGGCTTGAGGTATTCTCGTGCTACCCGTTGCACATCAGCAGCTGTGGTGGCGGCGACGGCTTTTTGATAGCGAAACAGAAAATCAGCTGGATAACCGTAATATTCGTATCGCATCAACCGTGATAAGGTTTGGCTGGGGTCTTGAAAGTTGAATACAAAAGAGTTAAGTGTAGACTCTTTGGCAAAAGCCAGTTCTTTTGCTGTTACTCTTTGAATTTGGATACGCTTGATTTCATCTTGTAAGGCTTTGACAAACTGGACGGTAGCATCCGATCGCGTTTGTCCACCAGCAATAAACATGCCAGGATAATCGTAGCGGGGACTCCACTGGCCATAGACAGAGTAAGCTAAACCTTGACGCGATCGCACTTCATTAAATAAGCGTCCACCAAATCCATTTAACACCCCATTCAATACATCCAGCGCTGGATAATCAGGATTGTCGAATCGTCCGCCTAAATGCCCGATAAGCACACTACTTTGTGTTAGTTGTGGCTGATTCACAAAAAAGACTCCACCTGTATTAGCTGGCGAAACCTTTGGTAATTTGGGTTTAGCAATACTTGGGTTGCGATACCAGTCGCCAAACTTAGCTTCAACGAGCGATCGCATTTTTTTGGCCTCAAAATCCCCCACAATCCCTAAAATCATATTATTGGGGTGAAAATATTGCTGATAAAACTTGAGCAAATCCTCACGCTCAACTTGATCCACCGTTGCATACTCTATCGTGCGTGCATAAGGACTATCTTTGCCATAGATCAATTTCTTAAATTCTCGACTAGCAATACTATCTGGATCATCATTGCGACGGGCAATGCCACCCTTAGCTTGTGTCTTAGACAAGTCTAGCTTTTCTTGAGCAAATACTGGCGATCGCAGCACCTCGGCAAACAGCCCAAACACCGTTTCTAAATCTTCACTGAGTGCGTCAAAGCTAGCACTACCAAAAGCTTCAGCAATACCAACTTCTACAGATGCCGCCCGTTGTTCCAATATTTCGTTGAGTTCATCAGCCGAATGCTTCTTAGTTCCCCCAGTTCGCATTACCGCGCCTGTAAAACCAGCTAAACCGACTTTTTCCAGTGGTTCCAAGCGATTCCCTGTCCGTACAAACGCCGTCCCATTCACCAACGGTAACTCGTGATCCTCCATTAAATAGACAACCAAGCCGTTTTGGAGAACAAACCGCTCATACTTGGGTAACTTAATCTCAGGTAGCGCTGGCAACTGCAACTCAGTATAATGCTTTGCTTGTGCCGTCGCTGCTAGAGAAAAATTACAAGTTAAAAGTAAACACGCAAAAACTGCAACCAAAGCATAAATAAACCCCTTGCCATTTTGAATCTTGAACACCATCCGCCTTTTACCCTTCACCTTGTATCTCTGCATATCTCTCTACCTTTGCGCCCTTTGCAGTTCGTTTTTCATCCTTGTTTCGACAACAACTTACCAATCGAGCGATTTCCAGCCGTAAATGTCTCCTTTGCCACCCGTTGAATATCAGCTGTCTTTACCGCTGCAATATCATCCAACTGCTTAAACAAATTCCGCCAAGAGCCAGTTTTCACCTCATATTCCAACAATTGTTGAGCCATCCCCATATTTGAATCGAGGGTGCGTAACAAACCCGCCCGTGCTTGGGTTTTCACCCGTTGCAAATCAGCCGCCGCTACAGGCTCAGTTTTTAATTTGTCAATTTCTTGACGCAAAGCCACCGCCAACTCATCAACTGTATGACCAGGAGCCGTGAGAGCATAGAAAAATATCAGGTTTGGGTACTTATCTCCAGGAAATCCACTGTAACCTTGAGCATTTAGCGCCAAACGCTGCTTTTCTACCAAAGACTTATACAACCGCGACGTGCGCCCATTACTCAATAAACTGCCAATGATTTCATAGACTGCATTATCTGGATGGGTAATTGCCGGACGATGATAACCTTCTAAATACCAGGGTTGAGAAGGTAGCTGTAAAGTAACTTCCCGTGTTTGTTGTTGTGGCGGTTCCGCCGGGATTTGTTCAACAGCTTTGGTTTTTGCTTGATAGCGGCCAAAATAAGTTTGCGCCAGTTTTTTCACCTCAGCCGGCTTAACATCTCCGACAATAGCGATCGCTAAATTACTTGGTACGTAGTGAGTATCAAAGAAATTCTGGACATCTTCTGGTGTCAGATTGCGGATATCTTCGTCATAACCAATCACCGGACGCCTGTAGGGATGGACTTTGTAAGCAGTATCAATAAATTTCTCCACCATCAATCCAATGGGTGAATTCTCCACCCGCATCCGTCGCTCTTCTAAAATTACATCTTTCTCTTTATAAAACTCACGACGAATTACAGGATCAAGAAATCGCTCCGACTCCAGCGACATCCAAAGTTCCAGCTTATTGGCAGGAAAACTGTAAAAATAACGGGTGGCTTCAGTAGAAGTATTGGCATTTAAACCCACGCCTCCCGCTTGTTCCACAATTTGCCCCAGTTCGTTTTGCTTGACTAGCTTACCTGCTTGTGATTCTACTTGTTTAAACTCAGTTTCTAACCGAGTAACCTCATCTTTTTTGCCATCAGCTTTTGCGGTTTTAATTTGAGCATCCAACCGCTCTAAGGTTTCTAATAAAGGTTTTTCTGCCTTGTAGTCTTGTGTACCAATGCGTGTCGTGCCTTTGAACGCCAAATGTTCCAGAAAGTGAGCTACACCAGTTTTGCCATCTGACTCATCCACACCACCGACATTGGCATAAGTAAGAAAGGAAACCACGGGCGCTTGATGTCGTTCTAAGACAATGAATTTTAGACCATTGTCGAGGCGAAACTCTGTTAACTGCTTGATTACTCGATCCAGATAAGGTTGGATCGAACTCTCAACTGGCTCCTTTGGAATTTTGGTTCCTTGAAGAGGAGGTGCAGCCTGAGTTTGAGCCAGAGCAATTTCTGGCAGCAATCCGTACCAAAGGACGATCAAAGCCAACAAAGTGATAAACAACCGCCGCAATATCACAGATACTTGATCTGACCAATCCAAAATCCCAAATTTTAAATCCAAAATTGACCGACTGATCTGGTTCATAAGCGAAAATTAAGATAAAGTTACACTACCTAAAAAACAGGATACTTAGCAAAAGGACATTAATCTTGTATTAAGCTTTCAGTGGCTCTTTTCCTTGACGTTAGACAATAATGCTACAAATCCTGTTCCGCAAATCTCACCATAACTGTTATGCGAGTTTTTAATTCTTCCCCACCCTCAGAGGCTCAGACGCGCACCCGGATTCTACAGGCAGCACAACGGTTGTTTGCCTCTCAGGGATTTGACGGCACTACTACCCGCGACTTAGCACAGGCAGCAGGTGTAGCTGAAGGCACTCTATTTCGTCATTTTCCCAATAAAAAGGCAATTTTGGTGGAAGTAGCCACGAGTGGCTGGGTAGAGATTCTGACAGATTTACTGACAGAATTAAGTGAAATGGGTAGCTATAAAGCTATAGCTCAGGTAATGCGCCGCCGGATGTGGAATTTCCAAAAAAATGCCGATTTGATGCGTGTTTGTTTTATGGAGGTGCAGTTTCACCCCGATTTGCGCGATCGCATTCAATTAGAAGTCATTACCAAAATGACCGATGTCGGCGAAGCGTTCTTTCAAACAGCTATGGATAAAGGCATTTATCGTCAAATGGATGCCAAGCTGGTTGCCAAAGTTTTCTTAGGAATGTTTGCGATCGCAGGTTTTTCTAACAACACTCTCATAGAACCTGACGCCTCTCCCCAAGAAATGCAGCAAATGGCCGAAGGACTTGCTGATATCTTCCTTAATGGAGTCTTAGCCAAAGAATGAAGAATCATGAGTTATAAATTATGAATTATGAATTATGAATTATGAGTTTTAACTCCTAACTTCTAACTGATGATTGTTTGTGCTTGCTGACTCCACTGTTGTACTAATTCAATTGCTGGACACAAATCTCGTCGCTGCATTGTTGCTACCTGCAAGCGCATAATTTGTTGATGCAATCTGTGAGTTGGAGTTTGAGCTAACTGCGCTACAGAACCAATACCCGCATGGAGCAATAAACCACAATATTGTGTCCCGACACTGGGAATACGCGCCAAGTCAGCCAAAGCTATCCATTTATTTACATACTGAAGATGAATCTGTAGTTTATTGGCTAACGCTAGTCTTTCCTCTAGAGTTTTCCCTTGTTTGACTAGCGCTACTGTGCTAGTAATCCCACAATTTTGCAGTTGAGATTGTTCCTCGTGGCTCAGTCCAGGTAATTGCTCAATTGGCCAATCACGAGATTGCATAGGACTTCTACTATCTTTGTGTTTAGCAGACATTTTTGAAATTAAAATATAGGTGTGTTTAAATATTGTGACAGTCGCTTCTTGGCAAAAGTACGCTCTTGCGGTTTAGTATTTGTATTGCCGTGTTATTTTAATTAAACCTCTGACAATGCGATTGTATCGACTGACAATGCAATTGTATCGACTGACAATGCAATTGTATCGAATGACAATGCAATTGTATCAACTGACAATGCAATTGCATCGACTGACAATGCGATTGCATCGACTGACAATGCGATTGCATCGACTGACAAAAGATTACTCTCGTTCCCATGCAGAGCATAGGAATGGCTGATTAGAGGCTGCTGCTTCCACTTAGCTCTACTTTATCCAAAATTAAGAACTCGGTTTTCTTTCTCCGGCAAGGTTTCAGCGATAGCGTAGACGCTTTTTAGTGGCTTACCGCAGGCATGACGTTGCGAAAAATGCCAGAATGAAACTGAACTACCAATAGATATGTTTCCAGTGGAGTGTCCTTATTCCATTGCCCAAGTTCTTAATGGTGAGTTTTTGCCAGATGCGATTAATTTGTAATATTATTAAGTTTATGCGGTAATTAACTCACCTCGCATAACAGTTACCGCTTGTCCGCCGAGAAAGACGCGATCGCCTCCGTCATAATACACCTTTACTACCCCACCGCGACTGGATGCCTGATAAGCTAATAACTCATCTTTGTGCAAGCGATCGCGCCAGAAGGGAGCAAGACAGCAATGGGTAGCACCAGTCACTGGATCTTCATCAATCCCTAAACCCGGTGCAAATAAGCGAGAAACGAAATCATATTCAGAATCCGATTCGGCGAGGCTGGTGACAATGATCTCAGATATCGGCAATGTTTTGAGTATCTGGAAGTTTGGTTGCATTTGCCGTACCAAATCTTCAGATTCCAATTCCACTAAATAACCAAAGGAATTCAGGAAAACAGATTTGTATGGTACACCCAAAGCCTCGCTGAGTTTTGGCGGGGCGACTGTTGCTTGTGAGTGATTTACGGGAAAATCTAATTCAATCCACTCACCTTGCAACTTAGCAATCAGCACTCCGCTTTTGGTGTAAAAACGCGCCACTTCATTCAGTGACAAATGCCCGTCTGACCAAAGTACATGGGCACTAGCTAAGGTTGCATGACCACAAAGTGGTACTTCTACCGTCGGCGTAAACCAACGCAGATTGAAGCCATCATCCTGTCTAACTAGAAAAGCCGTCTCAGATAAATTCATCTCCTGCGCTACATTCTGCATCCAGCGTTCGTCTTGGGGAGTAGGTAAAATACAAACAGCAGCCGGATTACCTGCGAAAGGTGTATTGGTGAAAGCATCAACCTGAGTAATGATTTGTCTCATTAGGGTCACCTTGAAAATTAGACAGCAATATATTTCTCAGGAGTGCGTTAAAGATTTATGCCGACCGTTACCATTATTCTTAAGCTTACGCGCTGGCTCCCCTTAACAAAGGGGGAACTAAAATCGAATATCCCCTTGTTAAGGGAGTTGGGGGATCTAAAACGATGGGAAATTGAGTGTTTAAGCTGAAGTTGACACATATGACAGCGGTGCTACCAAAGCGCGTGTTACATCCAAATCAGAATCGCCATATACAGTACCTTATAAATTAGGAATACAATCTCCGAAAACTAGGGTCAATGTTAAAGCAAAACGGAAACATGAGGATAAAAATCTTCAGAAGCATCTTTGCTGCTGTCAACTTAGCGCTAATTTCTGGAGGATTAGGTAGTTGTGTTGTTGAAGCACCGCAGCCACCTGCTCCCACTGAGCAACAAAAACCAGTCGTACAACCTACCCAACAGCCTAAACAGACTAACCAGAACAACAAAAATGACGACGACAAACATCGCGATCGCAAGAATGATAAAGACGATGACGATAAAGAAGATAACGACTAAATAAAGACATAAACTATAACCTTGAGTTTCCATTTATGCTTATCCAACAAACTTCTACTTCCCTCATGGATACTTTACGTCTCCGACGGCAACAACTAGCCAACCTCATTGATTTTCCAGTAATTCTGTGGTCAGGTAGTAACAGTCCGCGCAACTTTCCAGCAAATCTTCTTCCGTTTCGCGCTAGCAGTCATTTCCTTTATTTTGCCGGACTGCCATTATCAAAGGCGGCAATTCGTCTAGAAGCGGGTAGGCTAGAACTATTCATCGACGATCCATCACCCAGCAGCGCCCTTTGGCATGGAGAAACGCCGACACGCGAGGAAATAGCCCAGAAGATTGGGGCAGATGTGGCAGGGCCAATGGCAGAATTACAGTCCTGGGTAGAAGATGCCGCCACACTTGCTGTACAAGATGCAGCGACTTGGACGCAACAATCGCAGCTATTAAATAGATGGGTGTTACCACAAAGTCCTCCCCAAGGAATTGACTTGGAGTTAGCTAAGGCGATCGTTTCTATCCGCCTCACTCATGATGATGCTGCATTAACCCAGTTGCGAAAAGCGGCGGCTGTCACTGTTGAGGCGCACAAAGTTGGTATGGCAGCAACACCAAAAGCCAAACTGGAAGCAGAAGTTCGGGCAGCGATGGAAGGGGTAATTATTGCCCACAATATGACCACCTCATACAACAGTATTGTCACCGTTCACGGTGAAGTTTTGCATAACGAACACTATCACAATCCCTTACAACCAGGTGACTTATTGCTTGCCGATGTTGGCGCTGAAACTGAGATGGGTTGGGCTGGTGATGTGACTCGCACTTGGCCAGTTTCTGGTAAATTTTCATCGACCCAGAGAGATATTTATAATGTCGTACTAGCAGCCCATGATGCTTGCATTGCCAAAATACACCCTGGTGTAGAGTATGGAGATATTCATTTGCTAGCTGCCACGGTTATCACTGAAGGTTTAGTAGAGTTAGGAATTTTACAAGGAAACCCCCAAGATTTAGTAGAAATGGATGCCCACGCGCTGTTTTTCCCTCATGGTATCGGTCATCTACTGGGTTTAGATGTTCATGATATGGAAGATTTGGGCGATTTAGCAGGGTATGAAGAGGGACGGGAAAGGAGCGATCGCTTTGGCTTAGGCTACCTGCGTTTAAATCGTCCTTTGCGTCCAGGAATGTTAGTCACAATTGAACCTGGTTTTTATCAAGTACCAGCAATTTTAAATGATGCCAATGTCCGCTCAAAATATCAGAATGTGGTGAATTGGCAACGTTTATCTGAATTTGCCGATGTCCGCGGAATCCGCATCGAAGATGATGTTTTAGTTACCGCAGAAGGTAGCGAAGTTTTAACAGCCGCATTACCAAATGATGCCGATGCTGTCGAAAATCTAGTAGGTTGTTAATCTGTGGATCATGCCTTGCTAATTGATAGCGTAAAAGCATAAGATGTTACCTTATGAAAAAAAAACCCATAGGATTATTACTCAACGGAGTTATTGTCACCTTCGGACTATTGCCATTATTAGCTCAAGCACAGCAGCCAGTTTCTGATACCCAAGTTGCGGCGATGGTAGAGGCGTTGCGAGAAGCTGCACCACAGACAAAAAAACCCAACGATGGACTTTATAGCGAATGGCAAGTTAAACCAGAAACCCTCAAAGGCTGGTCAAAAACTTGTCTTAAACGAGAACTAACACCGACGCAGTTTGAAAACAGCCCTGCGATCGCTCGTCAAGTTGTATCCTGTATCACGCGCCGTGAGTTAACCAATCAGTTTCGCGCCACCAATAATAATGAAATTGCATCTGTGCGTGGCGCAGCTTGTTGGTGGATGACTGGTAGCTATACAGGTTGTAACAAAGGCTTCACTGCTGACTATGTGCAAAAAGTTGTCCACTTTTATAAACAACAGCTCTCAAAACCATGACTACTTTCAACTGTTCTTCATTAAGAACGTAACCTGTGGCTGCAAAATTCTACCAGACATTGGCGAAATTTGGCCAAATTCCAAGCTGGAGTTATTTACCCGCCCAATGTCAAACTTTTTCTTCAAGATCAAATATCTTCAGTCTACCTAACTCAACCTATAATAATCCGAATACACCAACACAATGCTTAATCGGACTAGCATCTCTATTTCCTGAATAATTCTGATCACAATAACGTGTAAGAAGTGACCAAAAGTATCGTAACTTCTTTATCGAGTATGAATAGACTTTGATTCGCTGCGACATATATGCTTCTAAGTCTATCTAAATTAATTCGCTATTTTGATATTAAATTTGGCTTCTAACCCATTGGCGAAATTCTTTAACTAATTCCAAATAATCTTTTTCTCCTACCTGCTCTAAAAAATTAGAAATCTCTGTTAATGGCAGATTGGGAAATACTAAACTCCGTTCAACAGATAGATATTTCTGATTTTGCAAAACGTTAATACTAAAAAAATTGCCATCATATCGCCAGATTTCAGGCACACCCATATCAGCATAGATTTCAAAGCGATTTTTAGAACTGCTAGTAATATCAATTTCCACTACCAAGTCTGGTGGCGGATCTTGTTGCAAATTAATTCTTTTTTTACCCTTGATGAACTGGATATTTTTAATGTAAAAGCATTCATCTGGTTCCGCACCACTTAATTCTGGACGCTTGAAAGTAGTAGAACCAAGCGGTTGAATATTGACTTCTAATTCTTCTGCTAGAGTTTCGACAAATCTACCCAAGACTTTTTTATAACTCTCATGTTCAGGTGAAGGAACCATGATTTCTAGAGTACCTCGATTGTAAGTAAGCCGGAGGCGGCGACTAGCACTAAGTTCTGTTAGCAAGTTTTCATAGGTTTGCCAACTGATACCCGATAGGTGGATGATTTCTGTGGGTTGAAGCAGTGTGTTGCTAGTCATAGCGATATGTGATGTAGGTTCTCGCTGTACAATAGCTGTTCTTGCCCTAATTATACTTTAAGCTCAATCTTCTATAAAGGTAGGTATCTGGTTGCTACAGTCGCGGTGAAAAATACTAAGCTGGTAGATAGCACGTTTAAACTTTAGCGGAAATTCCAAATCGCATTCATCGGCGGTTCAAACTTCCTCATTGGCGAACTACCTGTAATTACATTATGTTTGATGCATTATCTGACCGTTTAGAATCCGCCTGGAAAAAACTGCGGGGACAGGACAAAATTTCTCAATCCAACATTCAAGATGCATTGCGCGAAGTGCGCCGCGCCTTGTTGGAGGCAGATGTCAATCTCCAGGTAGTCAAAGATTTTATTAGCGAAGTCGAAGCCAAAGCACAGGGAGCCGAGGTGATTACCGGCGTGCGACCTGACCAACAGTTTATCAAAATTGTTCACGATGAACTGGTGCAGGTAATGGGAGAAGAAAATGTTCCCATCGCAGAAGCCCAAGAAAAGCCTACTATTGTGTTGATGGCTGGCTTGCAAGGTACTGGTAAAACTACAGCTACGGCTAAGTTAGCTTTACATTTGAGAAAATTAGAGCGTAGCTGCTTGTTGGTGGCGACAGACGTATATCGCCCAGCAGCGATCGACCAGTTGGTGACGTTGGGTAAGCAAATTGACGTACCAGTATTTGAACTAGGAAGCGACGCAGATCCCGTAGAAATTGCCCGACAGGGTGTAGAACGTGGCAGGGCAGAAGGTGTAAACACAGTTATTATTGATACTGCTGGACGCCTGCAAATTGACGAAGAAATGATGGCGGAATTAGCCCGGATCAAAGCAACTGTCCAACCCGATGAAACTCTGTTGGTGGTGGACGCGATGACGGGTCAAGAGGCAGCTAATCTTACCCGCACCTTTCATGAGCAGATAGGAATTACTGGGGCAATTCTCACTAAGCTGGATGGTGATAGCCGTGGCGGTGCAGCGCTTTCGGTGCGAAAGATTTCCGGAGCGCCGATTAAATTTGTAGGCGTGGGTGAAAAAGTCGAGGCACTGCAACCGTTTTATCCCGATCGCATGGCATCGCGGATTCTGGGAATGGGCGATGTTCTCACCCTGGTAGAAAAAGCCCAAGAAGAGTTTGACTTAGCAGATGCTGAGAAAATGCAGGAGAAAATCTTGTCAGCAAAGTTTGACTTTACTGACTTTCTCAAGCAGCTGCGGATGCTGAAGAACATGGGTTCTCTGGGAGGCTTGATTAAGATGATTCCAGGGATGAACAAGCTCTCAGATGATCAGCTCAAGCAGGGAGAAACCCAACTCAAGCGCTGTGAGGCGATGATTAACTCCATGACTCGCCAAGAACGCCACGACCCCGATTTATTAGCCAGTTCTCCGAGTCGGCGGCGGCGGATTGCTTCTGGCTCCGGCTATAGAGAGTCCGATGTCACTAAATTGGTGGGTGATTTCCAAAAAATGCGATCGCTCATGCAGCAAATGGGTCAAGGTGGCTTCCCTGGAATGCAGGGAATGTTCGGCGGCGGCGGTATGGGTAATGCCTTTGCAGGTGCAGGTAATCGTCCCGCAGCCCCAGGATGGCGAGGTTATGGTGGTGACGCCACAGGCACGAAAAAGAAAAAAACCAAAGATAAAAAGAAAAAAGGCTTCGGCAATCTTTAGTCATTAGTCATTAACTAAGGACAAATGACTAATGACTAATAGCAGCAAATGCTAGGCAGTGCTAAAATTAGCATTTCGACCTCAGATTTGATGAATAGAGGAAACTGACCCTGAATTTCTCGGCAGCAGCCAGATTTAGGTTACTTCCTGATCAACTAGTTACTAACTAATATCTAACAACAGGAGAATGATTCTTCAACCATGATCAAACTGCGCTTGAAGCGATACGGTAAAAAGCGGGAAGCAAGTTACCGCATTGTCGCCATTAACAACCTCGCTCGCCGCGATGGTCGTCCCCTAGAAGAGTTGGGATTTTACAACCCCAGAACGGATGAAGTGCGACTAGACGTTCCCGGCATCGTCAAGCGACTACAACAAGGCGCTCAACCCACTGCCACCGTCCGTCGCATTTTAGTAAAAGCCAATGTTTTTGAACAGGTCAGTGCCACAGCCGCATCATAATTCCGGAACAATATCCCCAACAGCTAGTCCCAACTATGTTGGGCTGGTTCAGTTTTTGGTGCAACCGTTTTTGGAATCTCCAGAGACTTTAAGCGTCGATTGTGAAATTTCTCAGACCCTCAACCGGGTTTGGGTTCGCATCGCCTTTGAAAGCACGGATAAAGGAAAAGTGTTTGGTCGAGGGGGACGCAATATTCAGGCGATTCGTACAGTAATTGCCGCAGCAGCAGCTGCTGCTGGGCAATCAGTATATCTGGATATCTACGGCAGCACCACGCCGGGCCGGGAGGGTATGTCTTTTGATGAAGACACAGAAGAGCGATCGCCACCGCCGACTAGGAGAGAACCGCGTGGAAATGATGGGCCTAGACCCATTGTTAAACCCCGCCTCCGCTAGATTAAAACTAGAGAGCAAATCTGAGCGGTTGTGGTTACCTCCGCTCAGAATTTTTGTAAAGATGGAAAGTAGCAAAAAGATTTTTGAATCTTTTTTTGGACTCTTCACCCGTAGGGGCGTACAGCTGTACGCCCCTACAGCTGATTTATTTGTTGCAAAGATTTTTCAAAAATGTAAGTAATAAAAGTTTAATTTCCCCCTTGGCGAGAAAAGATTAACCTTTGTCAAAAATAGATCCTCACCAATTAAGAAATACTATGGCAGGTGCCTTAACAATTCAGCTGCCGAATATTCCCAGTGCGATCGCTCTTGTCGGAGAAGGAGAAGAAAATCTCAAAATCCTATCTCAGCAAACAGGAGCTATTTTAGTGCTACGCGGACAGGAATTAGTGATTTCTGGTACCCAAGAGCAAATTGATCTGGCTTCTCGATTAGTGCGATCGCTTGAAGACCTTTGGATTAAAGGCAATACCATCTCCAGTGCCGATATTTTAACAGCCCGTCAAGCCATTGATAGCGATCGTCAAGGGGAACTGCAAGATTTACAGCGAGATGTCCTCGCCAAAAGTCGTCGGGGTGAAGAAATCCGTGCCAAAACCTTTCGCCAGCGTCAATATATCGACGCACTCCGTAGGCGTGACCTCACCTTTGGTGTTGGGCCTGCTGGTACCGGCAAGACTTATCTGGCTGTTGTTGTCGCCGTGCAAGCGCTCCTTGCTAACCAGTTTGAAAAGCTAATTTTAACTCGCCCTGCCGTCGAAGCCGGTGAAAAACTTGGTTTTTTGCCTGGAGACTTGCAGCAGAAAGTTAATCCCTATCTTCGCCCGCTTTACGATGCTATTTATGAATTCATCGACCCAGAAAAAGTACCCAGTTTAATGGAACGCGGTGTGATTGAAGTCGCACCACTCGCCTATATGCGGGGACGCACCCTGAATAACGCCTTTGTAATTGTGGATGAAGCTCAAAATACTACACCCGCTCAAATGAAAATGGTTTTGACTCGTTTGGGCTTCCGTTCTCGGATGGTGATTACAGGCGACATGACACAAACTGATTTGCCACTTCACCAACAATCGGGTTTAGGAGTGGCTTTACAAGTTTTAAAACCCGTTGAAGGCATTGCCTTTTGCGAATTTTCTCAAAAAGATGTCGTGCGCCATCCTTTAGTTCAGCGCATTGTCACTGCTTATGAACAATACGAAAAATAGGCACATTAGTCATTGGTCATTGGTCATTGGTCATTAGTAAAAAAACTAATAAATGACGAAGGACGAAGGACAAAGGACAAATAACAAAGGACAAATAACAAATGACCACAACCTTAAAAGAATTTTTAACAGCTTGCGAGACTCTTGGAACTTTGCGTCTAATTGTGACTAGTAGCGCCGCTGTATTAGAAGCAAGGGGGAAGCTAGAAAAGTTATTTTATGCAGAATTGCCTAAAGGTAAGTACGCGAATATGCACACCGAAGGCTTTGAGTTTCACTTGAATATGGACAAAATTACTCAAATTAAATTTGAAACAGGTGAAGCGAAGAGGGGTAATTTTACAACTTATGCCATCCGGTTTTTAGATGAGAAACAGGAGCCTGCTTTAAGTCTATTTTTGCAATGGGGTAAACCGGGAGAATATGAACCCGGACAGGTGGAAGCTTGGCAAGCTTTACGGGAGCAATATGGAGATATTTGGCAACCTTTACCAGCAGAAATTTAATACAGCTAAACTGATAGGGGTGGAGGAAATCGGATATCTGCACTGAACTGCTCGACATTAACGCTGCGATGAATCGGTAAAACATATTCTAAATTTTCGTGGGGGCGGGGAATAATATGATAAGAAAGCACCTCGCCACCGTTAACTCGCAGAACCGCCTTTAGTGCTGCTGTCACCGCCACATTTACCTCGCCCACAACTCCCCGAATTAACACGGTAATTCGTCCCAAATCAGTATTTTCATAACCAACAAGGGTGATACGGGCAGCTTTACACATGGCATCTCCCGCTTCTACTGCTGTGGGAACGCCATAAACTTCAATCATGCCTAATGCTAACGTCATGGTGTTACCATAATTTAGGATTGTGGGGTTAAGTATCTTTAACTATCTTGGCTGCTTGTGATGGTAAATTAGTCACTAAACGATATTCTGTGGGTGAATAGCTAGCAGAATAATACACAATAGCTTAAGTTTGTTATTATCTCATAAATTAAGTAAATTGGCGCAAATAAACTGAACTATCCAAAAAAAGTAACACTGTGTGATTAGTTTGTAGTAAGCACTTGAGCGTTAAACCACTTACTAGAAACTTTTAATTTTTTACAAAAACTTACTTAATTCTTAATCGATAAATACAAAACTGCTAATGCATACAATGAAGGTAATTTGGAGTTGTTGCTTGCTGGTTTTATTCCTATTGTGGGGTAGCGAAGCTCTTGCAGGAGAGTTGTCTGAACGGTTAGCAAATTTTCCCCAATGGGAAAAATTAACTTCAGTGCAATCGGCTGCGGGTGATTTGATCTACCCTGAATGGATGGCTGGTTCTTGGCAAGTTACGAGTACGTTGGTAGATTTAGTTGCGCCTTTAGCACCAGATATCGTAACGCCAGGGTTTGAAGGTAATCGCCGACAATTAAATCAGCCTGTGAGTTTTGTAGTAAGATTTGTGAAAGAGCAACCACATGTTCCTGGGTTAAAAATATTTCCTCAGATAGATAATAAATCCCCAATTTTAGTAGCAGATAGAGCGTTTAATAGCTTAAATTTGGCACGGGCTTATTTAGGGGATGAAGCGGTGTTATTAGTCAAAGTAGATCCAGATTCGCCTAATCGTCAGATTACGTTCTTGCGTAGCAGTCGCCAACTAGTTTCCATTGTGACTGCACGGGCTATAGAAACTACTCCTGATGACAAATTCATCACCACAGAAGTGTTTCAACAACTATTCAAAGGCGGTTCACGCCCCTATTTCAATTCTGTAGAATCTACCACCGCTTATCATAAACTTCCAACAGCTAATCCGGCGATTGAGGCAGATCAAATTACTGCTGTCTATCTTTCACCCCAAGATCCAGATTACTTTAAGGCTGGTTCTCGACCAGTTGCTCTCTATCGCTATCGCCTAGAATTTGTCCCTGCACAAATACCTACTACTTCAAAGTAGTGATTTAAACGTATAACCCTTAACTACTCTGTAATACGACTGTAATATAAAAATTCCAAGTTCTCGATCGCGCCCTTGGGCAGTGTGCATCATGGCAAAATTTAGAGATATTCTCAAATACTACGATCGCTATCGAGCGCTGATAATTTTCAGTATTACCGCAGCTAGCGTTTTTGAAATAATTGATTTGGTGGTGCCCTATGCCACAGGGCAAATTTTAAACGTACTTTCGGGACAACCCCTAGATCGTCCCATAGAGAATGCGATCGCTGCAATTAGCAACCTCACGCAACTACCACAAAATCGATTACTATCGTTAGGGGTGCTAATGAGTATAATCTTCTTAGTAACCGTTGCCAGAGCGCCGATTCAAATCTGGTCAACTTGGTGGTTTCATTGGGATATTGCTTTACGTACCCGACGAGATAACTTCACAAAGACGGTAATAAAAATACTCACTCTCCCTTTAGAATTTTACGATGAAAATAACCCAGGACGGATTGCCGGAAAAATTTCTAGAGGTTTAGAAAATCATACCTGGGCTTATCCAGAAATTGGCGGACAATTAATTCCCAAGCTATTGCGAATATTGGGAATTTTTGTAATTATCTTGTTGATTGAGTGGCGCATTGCCATATTCTTTCTGATTTCGCTCATAGTCATTCTCCGCTTTACCCTCAGAAATTTAAACCAACTGATGGAACGAGAACGACGTCTAGATAAATACATGGAAAATACACAAAGCCGCAACTCAGAAATTATTACCAACATCAAAACAGTTAAAGCATTTGCAACAGAAGCGCTAGAACTCAAACGGCAAAACCAAAGGCTTAACCGAGAGTTGAAAGTAGTAGTTTTCCGCATCCATCTTGGTTACATCAAGCTGAGTACTTTCAGAACGACAATCATTCAGGTTTGTGTGTTGACAGTGCTAGGTTTGACCCTTGTAGCTACACTAAAAGGTCAGATTTCTTTAGGACACTTTATCACCACTTTAACAGTTTCCAGCATGGCTTATGCCGAGTTGGAACCCATCAGCAACCTGGCTGAGATTTTTGCTCGTCGTTATGCCTCAATGTTGGGGTATCACGAATTTATGCAGCAACCAACAGGGGTAGATGCAGTCAGTTTAGAAGAAAGTACATCAGCCTATAGTTTCACTGGGAAAGTTGAGTTGTCGCACGTCAGTTTTAGATATGATGCCAACCGTCAAGTTTTGCAAGATATCAACTTGTTGATTGAGCCATACCAAACAGTGGCATTAGTGGGGCGTTCCGGTTCTGGTAAGTCTACTTTAGTGAAGTTGCTGTTGCGATATTTTGAACCTCAAGAAGGTCAAATTCTGATTGATGGTCAAGATATTCGCACTTTGGATGTGAGTAAGTATAGACGGAGGCTAGCGATCGTTCACCAAGAAGTAGACGTTTTTAACGGTACTATATTGGATAATCTCACCTACGGCAGACCGGATGCCAGTTTGGAGCAGGTTCAAGAAGCCTGTAGAATTGCCAGAGTCGATGAAGTAGTGCAGCACTTGCCCCAAGGTTATTACACCGTCGTGGGGGAACGAGGCGTCAGGTTATCTGGAGGACAAAGACAACGCTTGGGAATTGCCAGAGCGTTGCTAGTGCAACCAGACGTGTTGGTTTTTGACGAAGCCACCTCTAGCTTAGATTATGAGTCTGAACGTTCAATTCAGCTAGCAATGCGATCGATTCAGGGCACTTGCACCACCATCGTCATTGCCCACCGTCTAAGCACAGTGCGAGAAGCAGATAAAATTGTGGTTCTGGAGCAAGGAAAGATTGTAGAAGTAGGTAGCCACGATGAACTCTTGCGTCACGAGGGTATTTACCGCCGCTTGCATTCCCTGCAAGAAACAGGAGAACTCTTGAGTTAACTTAATATCTTGCACCTGCTCAATCTCCAGCCAAGAAATAAATTTATTGGCTGATAGCCTTAGTGGACTTAAGTGGACTGAAATCCATGCTATCAATGGGTTTAATACCAATTGTGTATGAAGATGCGCCAAACTATATGAGAAACGAACCGCAAAGGGCGCATTCGCGTAGCGTCTCGTAGAGAAGGACACGAAGAAAGAAAGAAAATTTGGCGCAGCCTCACAAAGAAATGGTATTAGGACTTACGCATCAAGTACGAAATGTAGAGGCAATTCATGAATTGCCTCTACGCTAAATCAAGGCTATCACTGCCTTTTTACGTAAGTCCTGTAAGTTAAGGGACTTGCAAATAGCGTTAAAGAACTGCTGAAAATCCAGCAACAAAATAAGATGCCAGGAGTTCAATTTCGCACCTATTCTGCGGCACAATTAATATTACTAAGTGGGGAATTTGCTCCCATTCCCCAAGAAAAGCGTCAGCTATAATCGAAGCGGTGACATATTGAAATTCGTTTTACGCGCTTAAGTGAAGTGCGAGAAGTAAATAAAATAAATAATCCATTTACCACTGCTAAAATACTAATCAGTGATCGAGGTGTTCCAATAAGAAAGAACTAAGATTTACTCTTATCTGCTTCTTTCTGCGCCGCCTCACTATATTTCTTATATAGTTCAGTCCGAATTTTAGCTTCCCGATAACGGCTGTGGTTTTGTGGCACCGTGCCCATTAAATCTGAAGCCCGTTGCCACTTAGCAGCTATCTCTAACCACTGAGTTGAAGTTGTGGCTGTTTTACCAGATACAGAAGCAAGATTTGCAATTCGCACAGATATTGGAAATGGGTCATCAGATAGCTCAGAAAGGCTATTGTTAGCAGCATGGGATGGTATTTGGGCTTTTTTATCGTTAGTATTTTCTGTAGTTAAAGATTTGGAAGTTTCTAGTTGCATTAGGTTTTTCAGTTGATTACCTAACTGGGCGTAAACAAGCCAACTAAGCAACAACAGTGAGCATAAACCAGCCGCTGCTAATATTTGTGTTTTAGGTTTATTTTTGTGTTTTTCTTTGTTAATAAGTACTAAAGGACGAGAGACTGAAGTTTTAGGAAAATTTGGTTTTCCTAGTTCAGCTTGAGCTTCTGCAAAATCTTTAATTAGTTGCTTTACAATATTAGGCTGAATTAATGTAATTTCATGTGACCAAAGCAATTGGTTATCGCGATCGCTTTCTATTTCCTTTAACCAAAGTAATTGTTGTTCCCGAACAATCCGACTATTGATATTGACTCGGCGAATGTAACGCGGGGCGATGGATTCAAGAATTTGCTGGATTTGTTCTACGAGGGGAGATTGCTCAAGTTGCTCTACCCTAGCCGCCTCGCACAGAAGTTGTAAGACACCATCAGAAAAAATGGCTCTAGTTCTGACACCACACTTGGCTAGCTTTTCGTTCAATAGCTGAATAATCGCAGCAACGCTACCTTGGTGAGCTTGCCAAGCGATATCGTTTATCCGATCTATCATCTGAAATTTAGTGATAGCTCTTCCACCCTGACTGATTAACGTACTCATTAATTTAGGGACTCTTTTTTACTGACCTTGATCTTGTCTTCGATTTTACGAGTAAAAAGATGAGTTGCCAAATAAAATCATAAATATAGAGCTTCCCTTCTGAGTTCGGCAAGGACGCTGGCTCACGCTAAGTTAATTGGACACTCTCACGTCTTGAAAGCGTGGGATTCTGGGGCTGAAACTGCGCTTTCAGGGTAACGCCCATGCTGGCGGACGAGCTACCTGTTTGACATAGTATATTATCATGTCTTTTAGCGATCGCCTTTGGTGAAGTTGAGGTAGGTGAATGCACTCTGCGATCATGCGAAGCACCGAGCAAAGGCGATCGCATTCTCTATCGCTAAATAGTATCAAGGTCAACACCAAGCGATGTCTAACGACAAGCCGCTTCTCGTCTACGCAATTGTTCTTTCAATCTTTCCTGTTTGAGCGCCTCTGCCAACTCCTCTGGAATCAGCAACTTTTCCCCAGTGTCTTCTCGATAAAAACCAATCAGTTGCCCCTCTATTTGCAAGCGCAGCTTATTATCTCAGAGACTTTCGCTGATATTTCTGGGACTGTCGTTTATCAGGTATTGAAACCAAACAGAATAGCTGTATCAGGATTATTTTATAAGTAATTCTCGGTTTTTTTGCCATTTTGTCAGAATTGCAAGACTAAATAGCACAGCGATCGCTACATTAGAAGATATATATATAAAAATCAACAATGATTTTTATTCGTCCGCAGTTCACACAAAATCATGAGTGCAAGTACCATTATTTTCGACAACCCGTTACTCCAAGGCATTGGTTTACCTCCCTTTGCAGAGATTAAACCAGAACGAGTAGTACCAGCCTTCAATCAGTTGCTGGCAGAACTTGACCAGCAGCTTGCCACCTTGGAGGCTAGTGTACAGCCTACTTGGAGTGGTTTAGTAGAACCCTTAGAAAAGCTCACAGAACGGCTTACCTGGAGTTGGGGGGCGGTAAATCATTTAATGGGTGTTAAAAATAGCCCAGAACTGCGCGAAGCTCATGAAATCGTACAGCCACTAGTCGTACAGTTTATCAACAAGCTCGGTCAAAGCCAACCGATCTACAATGCCTTTAAGGCACTCCGCGCTAGTAATAATTGGGCAACTTTAGAATTAGCCCAACAGCGCATTGTAGAAGCCGCCATTCGAGATGCAGAACTTTCTGGTGTTGGCTTAGAAGGAGAGGCAAGAGAGCGTTTCAACGCCATACAAATGGAGTTAGCAGAACTTTCTACCAAATTCTCTAACCATGTACTTGATGCTACTAAAGCCTTCAGCTTAACCCTAACAACACAAGCGGAAATTGATGGTTTACCACCAAGCTTAGTGAGTTTAGCAGCCCAAGGTGCTCGTGCAGCTGGGGAAAATAACGCCACACCAGAAAATGGCCCCTGGCGGATTACTTTAGACTTCCCCAGTTACGGCCCTTTCATGCAGCACAGCACCCGTCGAGATTTGCGCCAAAAGCTCTACAAAGCTCATATCACTCGCGCTTCTGGTGGCGATTTGGATAACAACCCCTTAATTGAGCGCATTTTAAAGTTGCGCCAAGAACTCGCAGATATACTAGGCTTTAAAAGTTTTGCCCAATTGAGCCTGGCTAGTAAAATGGCTCCCAACGTTGAGGCAGTCAACGCCCTGTTAGAAGAACTACGCCGCGCTAGTTATGATGCTGCTGTCAAAGACTTGGCAGAACTCAAAGCTTTTGCCGCGGCAGAGGGAGCAGCAGAAGCTACGGACTTAAAACACTGGGATATCAGCTTTTGGGCAGAACGCCAACGAGAAGCAAAATTTGCCTTTACCTCTGAAGAATTGCGTCCCTACTTCCCCCTTCCCCAAGTGTTAGACGGCTTATTTGGACTAGTCAAGCGGCTATTTGGCGTTACTGTCACCTCTGCCGATGGTCAAGCGCCAGTATGGCATGAGGATGTCCGTTATTTCCAAATTGCTAACGAAACTGGTTCTCCCATAGCCTACTTCTACTTAGACCCTTACAGCCGTCCAGCCGAGAAACGCGGTGGTGCTTGGATGGATGTGTGCATCAATCGGGCCAAAATCACTGAAAATGGTGTCACTGCCATCCGCTTACCTGTAGCTTATTTGGTGTGTAATCAAAGTCCTCCCGTAGATGGTAAACCTAGTTTGATGACTTTCTATGAAGTAGAGACTTTGTTCCACGAGTTTGGTCATGGATTGCAGCATCTGCTTACTAAAGTTGACTATCCCGCAGCCGCAGGCATCAATAACGTGGAGTGGGATGCAGTGGAACTACCTAGTCAGTTTATGGAAAACTGGTGCTATGAGCGACCCACTTTGTTTGGAATGGCGAAGCATTACGAAACTGGTGAAGCCCTACCGGAGCATTATTATCAAAAGCTGCTAGCGGCGCGTAATTATATGAGTGGTACTGGTATGTTGCGGCAGATCCACCTGAGCAGTCTTGATTTAGAACTACACTATCGCTATCGCCCTGGTAGTAATGAAACTCCGTCAGATGTGCGTCATCGCATAGCCAAGAATACTACCGTTTTACCACCACTTCCAGAGGATTCAATTTTATGTGCTTTTGGACATATTTTTGAGGGTGGTTATGCAGCAGGCTACTACAGTTACAAATGGGCCGAGGTACTGAGCGCCGATGCTTTTGCCGCTTTTGAAGAAGCTGGGCTAGAAGATGAAGAAGCTATAAAAGCTACAGGTCGGCGTTATCGGGATACGGTGCTGTCATTAGGTGGTGGTCAGCATCCAATGGAGGTGTTTAAAACTTTCCGGGGTCGTGAACCAAGTACGATCGCTTTGCTCAGGCACAATGGTTTAGTCAGTGCTGCTGTAAACTAAACAACACCTCTGTAGGGACGTTGCATTGCAACGTCTTTACTGGCATCAAATCTTTGCAAACAATCCTTAGCTGGAGATGGTTTGCCAACCTGGTAGACCTTATGGCGGGGTTGGTTGAGATTACAGCATATGTGTTGGGCTGCTGATTTGATTACACAATCACTTTATAAAGATGTTGGTAATCACAAGGCGTTAAAAAAGCTTGCTCTAGTTCTCTCCTTTTTAAAGAGGGTTAAGGAGGATCATTATTTACGTGGATATTGGCTCAATCCCAATAAGAAACCCCCTCTGCTTTCGTCATAGTAAAGTGATTACAAGGCAGAAGGGGTTCATTTTTTATTTTTGTATAGGCAGATTTTAAGGATAATGCTGGCAAAAAACCAGTTTCTCTGATTTAAAACCCGCAAAAACCCATGTTGTGTTTATTTTAACCTGCCTAATCAGTTGAACCTATTTCCAATCGGGAATTTCAGCATCTTCTCCACCAATCCCGATTCCAGTGTTGAATATTTCGGCATCAGTAAGATTGAGATCATTCATTGATGCTTTATACACATTAGAATCGTGAATGGTAGCGCGAGTAAAATTTACCCTGTTGAGATTGGTTTGCTTCAAATTCACATTGCTTACATAAGCTGATGTTAGATTAGCACCTGCCAAGTTTGCACCCGTTAAGTCAGCACCTTCAAGGTTAGCCCCTACAAGGTTGGCTCCTTGAAGCTTTGAGCCTCTCAAGTCAGCACCAATTAAATGAGCGCCACTGAGGTTAGCTCCCGATAGATCACAATGGGTACATTCCCCAGTTGAAAGCAGCTTTTGTAAGTCCTGCGGATTTTCGGCTCTAACCGAGCTAGCGAAAAATAGGGGAGTTGCTAAGGCAATGGCCGCTAATAGCTGGAGTTTCATAATTTTCCCCCTTAATAATCAAGTTGCGTCCGTTCTGTCCCTCACAACTCTATTATCTCACTAAATTTTCTGAGGTCAATCTATCTCTTGACAAGTTAGTTGTGATATGAAACAGGGATAAAAATGAAATCACAAATGTAATTAATTCTGATCTTTGGGGATTTTTACTCGATAAACCCGAAAAAACTGCCAGTATTAAATCACTGTTAAATCTTTTTAAGAGTTTGCACAAGTCGCCATAATTTGCCTACTTTGATAAATATTTATACTTGAGCAATTAATTTCATCACATATTAACAAATACTGTTAGGTTAAGTCTTCAGAAATTCTCGTATATACTGATTGACCAACTCAGGCTGTTCTTGCTGCACCCAATGACCACAATTGGGAATGTACTTGATTTGAAAGTCCCTGACATAGGCTACGGTGTCGTAGGTTAGTTCCTTGCCGAGTGCAGTGTCATTTTCTCCCCAAATCATCAGTGTTGGTATTTCCAGAACGCTCCAATTTGGATTTAGCATTCTCTGTTGAAAAATATTGCGGTAGTAATTCAACATTGCTGTAAGGGCACCGCGTTTTGCCGCAGCATCTTTATAAGCGTCAATATCCGCTTTGGTGAAAGCACTCTTGTTAACTGCTATACCTTTAAAAATTGTTTCAATTGCTTGGTAGTTTAAAGATTGTAAAAGTAATTCTGGTAACCACGGTAGTTGAAAGACAAATACGTAGTAACTACGCAGCAACTGTTGGGGAGTACGTAAACCTTGGGCAAATTTAGCAGGATGAGGCAGGTTAAGGATAATTAATCCCTCCAGCATTTGGGGGTGAGCATAGGCAAAATTCCAAGCGATCGCACCTCCCCAATCATGTCCAACTAATACACATTTTTGGTATCCTAATCCTTTAATGACTCCTTCAATATCTTTGATAAATTCATCCATTACATAAGCTGATTGCTCATTTGGTTTATCACTATCGTTGTAGCCACGCAAATCAAGGGCGACAACTTTAAAATCTTGGGCAAATTCTGGTATTTGATACCGCCAAGAGTACCAAAACTCTGGGAACCCATGCAACATCAATATTAAGGGGCCTTCACCTTGGGTGACGTAGTGTAGTTTCACCCTATTAGTAGTTATATAATCGTGTTTCCAAGTCAGTTCTATTACACTCATAGGTTGTATTTTTTGTTGGTGATATTCATTATGTGTAATAGTTTTGGTCAAAACATCTGCTAGGAGATAGTTTCAAAATTGCAATTTTCCTTTGGGTAGATGCTGGTAAGAAATCAGTAGGGTTTCATAAGAAGCAGAATATATAGCAATCCGATCTGATTTCTAGAAAATGAACGAAATGAACGAACCACCAAGCCGCCAAGCCGCCAAGAGAAGAAAGAGAAGTTTTCACATGTGATTTAGGACTGCTATATCAAGCTGGATAATATAATTATTTGATATACAAATGAGCAGAATAGAAACGCGTGGTATCTGGCTGACCACTACTGATAGTAAAGTTCTCAGGTCAAAGCAACGCATTGCCGAGGCGATGGATTTCCTGGCCGAGACAGGATTTAATGTGGTGTTCCCGGTTGTTTGGAACAAGGCTGTAACTCAGTATCCCAGTCAAACAATGCAGCAAACCTTTGGAGTCGAAATTGACCCTTTATGTGTAGGTCGCGACCCTTTAGAAGAAGTGGTGGTTGAGGCGCGGCGAGTTGGGTTAAAAGTCATCCCTTGGTTTGAATACGGTTTTGCCAGTTCCTACAATTTGAATGGTGGTGTACTTCTACAGAAAAAACCGGAATGGGCTGCGCGTGATTGTAACAGCAACTTACTAAAGAAAAACGGCTTTGAGTGGTTGAATGCACTCGACCCACAGGTACAGGAATTCTTGTTGAATTTGGTGCTGGAAGTTGTAAAAAATTATGATGTGGATGGTGTTCAAGGTGACGATCGCTTTCCAGCATTACCCTGTGAAGGTGGCTATGATCAAGTAACTGTAGGACGTTATCATCAGCAATTCAATCACAATCCACCACAGAACCCCAAAGACAGACAATGGTTACAGTGGCGTGCAGATATTCTCACTGAGTTTTTGGCGCGTCTCTATCGGGAGGTGAAAGCGGTGAATCCTAATTTATTAGTAGCGATCGCACCTAATATTCATAATTGGGCATTCCGGGAATATCTGCAAGACTCGCCCGGATGGCTGAAGCGGGGAATAGTTGATATGATTCAGCCGCAGATTTACCGCCGTGACTTTAGGAGTTATCAGGCGATCATTGATAAACTTGTAAACCAGCAGTTTACAGATGGGACACTGCCGAAGTTAGCGCCGGGAATTCTGATGAAGCTTGGCAGTTATTGTATTAGTCCAGAATATCTGGTGCAGGCAATTGAATACAATCGTCAACTTGGCATTCAAGGAGAGGTATTCTTTTTTTACGAGGGTTTGCGCGAGAATAACAATACCCTAGCTAAAGTTTTGCGAAATGGGCCTTATGCTAAGTCTGCATCATTTCCCACTCTGTCAGATTTGAGTGCGGGTGGTGTGATTAATAATAGTGCATCTTCAATTTGGCAACAGTTGTTAAAAAAGATTTTTTAAGGAAAAATGCGCGTGGAATCTCAATTATCGGTGGAACAGGTAATTAAAACTTTAAAAGAGGATTTACCAACACTTTTTGAAAAAGATATTTCATATCACATTTATACAGACGATATCTACTTTAAAGACCCAGTAAATACATTCAAATATAAATTTAACTATCGCATTATCTTTTGGACATTGCGATTTCACGCTCGGCTATTTTTTACCCAAATTTACTTTGATGTGCATGAAGTTTATCAGTCAACCGAAGACACGATTTTAGCAAAGTGGACAGTGCGGGGAGTGTTACGCGTTCCCTGGAAAGCAGGTTTACTTTTTAATGGCTATTCAACATATAAACTCAACCAAGATAATTTAATATACGAGCATATCGACACATGGGATCGCAAACCAGGGGAAATTTTAAAGCAGTTTTGGCAAACGGGAGATATGGCTAATTAGCTATTGGAAAAATGACCCTTACTTTTAACTCAGACATTTACAGCCAATTGCTGTCTCAATATCAACCTCGGATTATTAAGACAGAAGACGAAAACGAAAAGTTTTTAGAACCTGTTGAAGAACTGCTTTCTCGTTCCCATCTGACTTCTGAAGAAGATGCTTTGTTGGAATTATTGGTAAAACTGATTGAGGATTTTGAAGAAAAACACTATCAGCTTAATGTTTCAACACCTCGGTCAAGACTTAAGCATTTGATGGAAGCTAGGAGTTTGGAACAATCTAATTTGGTAAAAATTCTTGGTTCGAGCAAGATTGTTACTAAAATCATTAATGGCGAGTTAGAAATCACGAAAGAACAAGCTCAGGCTTTGGGAAAGTTTTTGCACGTTGACACAAGTTTGTTTCTTTTAGAATAAGTGATCGCTTTTTAAGTAAAACCTAGTTCAGATACATTAGGCGATCATTTATTTCGCCCAACTTAATTCCTATGAAAGCTTCTGGCTATTATATTGATAAATTAAAATTTTAATTGTACGATTTTTAACTAAAATGTTATATATACTTATAATAAGTATAAAGAACTCAAGAGCCACTTGATATGCCAAAAGATAGCCCAAAAGTTAGCCTAGATGCACTTATACCTAGAGAAGCATTTGAGGTTCAAGGACAGCAAGCTCAAATTATACTCAATAATATTCCTATGATACAAATTCGTAATTTAGAGCAAAAAGATTTTTTCTATCCATTTTTACGAAAACCCGATTTTTAACGAGAAACGAATGAGTGGGATGCTCAGAAAATATGTGATTTTATTGAAAGTTTTTTAGATGGAGATTTAATACCAGCCGTTATTCTTTGGAGAAGTGATAGTGGTTATTTTTTCGTAATTGATGGCTCACATAGGCTAAGTGCTTTAATAGCCTGGATAAATGATGATTATGGCGATAAAAATATTTCTAATAAATTTTATGATGGATACATCACAGAAGAAGAAAAAAATACTGCTCAGGAGGTTAGGAAACTAATTAAGAATAAGATAGGCTCCTACCAGGATTATGAATTATCAACACAGCATCTAGATAAAATAGATCAAAAAACGCTTGAGAGAGCAAGGAATTTGGGCAGTCTAGGTATCCAACTTCAGTGGGTTGGTGGTAATGCATCTAAAGCAGCAGATTCATTTTTCAATATTAACCAAAAAGCAGCACCTATTAGTCCAACTGAAATGCGTTTATTAAAAGCTAGGAATAAACCTAATGGCGTTGCTGCTCGTGCAATTATGAGAAGTGGTAATGGTCATAAATATTGGTCAGAGTTCTCACAAGAGAAACAAGATAAAATTGAAAAACTAGCTCAAGAAATACATCAACTTATTTTTGAGCCTAAGCTTAAAAATCCTATGAAAACTACAGACGTTCCAATGGTAGGAAATCTATCAACTTCACAGAAAAATGAATTTATCTTAGAATTTGTCAATATAGTTAACAATATAGAAGTAGAAAATGAACTGGATTTAAATGATGATTCAACAGGAGAAAATACTGTAAAATTCTTAACGAATTGTCAAAAATTAGCCCAAAGAATAAATACTAATGATCCTTCATCTCTCGGACTTCATCCACTTGTATATTTCTATACTTACGATAGCCGATATAGGATAGGTTCATTTTATGGTGTTGTTAGCTTGGTATTACATCTAGGAAAAACTAAATCTTATGATAAATTTATAAAATGCAGAAAAGATTTTGAATTTCTGATTTGGCAACATGATGATATAGTTCCACAAATTGTAAGTAAAAGTAGTGCAGTCAAGGCACGAGAAAAGGTTAAAGATTTTTATTTGACAATAGTTGAAAAATTAACACAAGGTGTAGATAAAAAAAATATTATAAAGGAGATAGTAGCCGAGAAAACTTTTGGTTCATTAAAAATGAAAGCTAGAGTAAACACAAGTGAAACTCAAAGTAAAACTTTTTCACGAGAAACTAAAGCCGCAGCTTTTATTAGAGATGCTTTACCTAAAATTCAAAGATGTAAAATTTGTGGTGGCTATCTCCATAGCCACTCTATATCTATAGATCACAAAACAAGAAAACAAGATGGTGGCTTGGGTAATTTAGATAATGCACAGTTGACTCACCCATATTGCAATTCAACAGTTAAAAATTAAATAGTCTCAAACTAGAGAGAAAATTTAGAGATAGGATGCTTAGTTTTATGTAATACACCCTACTTGGAAAAGACTAAGACTTCATCGCCGGATATTGTTTCAACACCTGCTTTAAATATTGCCCAGTATAAGACCTGGGATTTTTTGCAACTTCCTCCGGTGTACCCACAGCAATCAATTCTCCACCTTTATCGCCACCTTCTGGCCCCAAATCTATCACCCAGTCTGAACAGCGAATTACATCTAAGTTGTGTTCAATTACTAATATTGAATTACCTTTATCTACCAATCGTTGCAACACATCCAACAATTTGTGGACATCGTAAAAAGATAAGCCTGTTGTCGGTTCATCTATTAAATAAAGTGTCTTACCTGTGGCGCGTCGAGATAGTTCTGTTGCCAATTTTACCCGTTGCGCTTCACCACCAGATAAAGTAGTCGCAGGTTGTCCTAGTTGGACATAACCCAACCCGACATCAAATAAAGTTTGCAAACGCGCGATCGCTTTGGGAATATTTTGAAAAAAGTCTAAACTTTCCTCAACTGTCATTCTCAGAACATCAGAAATAGACTTATCTTTGTACTTCACTTGTAAAGTTTCGCGGTTATATCTTGCACCTTTACAAATTTCGCATTGCACGTAAACATCTGGGAGAAAGTTCATTTCAATAACATTCACACCCTGTCCGCTACAAGCTTCGCAACGTCCACCTTTAACGTTGAAAGAAAATTGTCCAGGTTTGTAACCCCTAGCTTTAGCTTCTACTGTTTGGGAAAATACATCCCGAATGGCATCAAAAATTCCTGTGTAAGTTGCAGGGTTTGAACGTGGTGTGCGTCCAATGGGAGATTGATCGATGACGATCGCTTTATCAATCGCATTTAATCCCTGAATTTTCTCCAAATGTCTCGGTAAGGGAACTTTCTTAGTTAAATGGTGTTGCAGAGATGGGTACAGTAACTCGTTAATCAGGGTAGATTTGCCAGAACCAGACACACCTGTGATGGAGACAAGTTTACCTAATGGAATTTCTACATCTATATTTCTTAAATTGTTGCGATGGGCATTTTTTATGATCAAACTGCGCCCATTTCCTTCTCGACGTTCTGCTGGTGTGGTAATTACTCGCCTTCCTGATAAATAAGCACCCGTCAAGGAATCTTCTGCTGCTAATAACGCCTGAAAATCACCTTGGGCGACAATATTTCCACCGTGAATTCCTGCACCAGGGCCAATATCAACTATGTAGTTAGCTGCACGAATTGTTTCTTCATCATGTTCAACGACAATTAATGTATTACCCAAATCGCGTAATTTAGTTAAAGTTTTGAGTAACCTGCCATTATCTCGTTGATGCAATCCAATACTCGGTTCATCTAAAACGTAGAGAACTCCTGTTAAACCAGAACCAATTTGCGTTGCTAAACGAATTCGTTGGGCTTCGCCACCAGAAAGGGTCATGGCTGGACGGTCAAGGGTGAGGTAATCTAAACCTACATCCAACAAAAATTGCAATCTAGCTTTAATTTCTCTTAGGACTAAATCAGCAATTTGCAACTGGCGATCGCTCAACTTGAATTGATCAATTCTCTCTCGACAATCTCGAATTGATACGGTAGTTAATTCTAAAATTCCATATTGTCCCAACTTCACCGCCAAGGCTTCCGGTTTTAACCGTTTTCCCTTACAAACCTCACACGGTTGATCAATTAAATACTGCTCTAATTTTTGCTTAATTAACTCAGAACCACCCTCATACTGCCGTTGCAAAATTGGAATAGCACCTTTAAAATTTTGGGTTTTTTGTGCTTTTGTGCTGACTTCTTCATTCTCTCCATACAGAATAATCTGCTGCTGTTCTCCTGTCAGCTTGCTCCAATTTGTCTGTAATTCAAACCCATGAGCCTGCCCGATGCTATAGAGTAATTCCAAATAATAAGAATTATCTTTTTCTGACCAAGGCGCGATCGCAGCATAAATTGGCGCTTCCGGGTCGGGTACTATCAAGTCTGGCGCAAATCTTCTTAAAGTTCCGATTCCATGACAGTGCGGACAAGCACCATAAGGTGAGTTAAACGAGAACAATCGCGGCGATAGTTCCTCCATCACCGCCCCATGTTCTGGACAAGCAAAGTTTTCCGAAAATACTAATTCTTCTTCTTTTTCTTGTCCGTCGTCACCAAGTAGACTCACAAGAATCGCCGCAATACCACCCGATTGTTTGAGACACGTAGACAGGGAATCAACCAAACGCTCCTGAATATCAGCCTTTTTCACCAAGCGGTCAATTACCACTTCGATGCTGTGGGTAAAATTTTTATCCAATTCAATTGAATCTGACAGTTCGCGGATCTCGCCATTGATTCGCACGCGGACAAAACCTTGGGATGCCAGACTTGACAAAAGCTTACGGTGTGTGCCTTTTTTCCCTCGAACAACGGGTGCTAGGATTTGGAAGCGGGTGCGTTCTGGTAATTCCATAATCCGATCGCACATCTCATCAATTGTCTGAGGTGCAATACAGCGATCGCATATCGGACAATGGGGTTCGCCAGCCCGACCAAACAACAGTCGCAAATAGTCGTAAATCTCCGTCACTGTACCCACGGTGGAACGGGGGTTATGAGACGTTGACTTTTGGTCAATGGAAATTGCTGGACTTAAGCCTTCAATCGCCTCTACATCCGGCTTATCCAACTGTCCTAGAAATTGCCGTGCGTAGGCGCTGAGGGATTCCACATAGCGACGTTGCCCTTCAGCGAAAATGGTATCAAAGGCGAGGGAAGACTTACCAGAACCAGAAACGCCAGTGAATACAATCAGGCGATCGCGTGGCAATTCCAAGTCAATATTTTTCAGATTATGCTGCCTAGCACCCCGAATCCGAATGGTATTCTGGCTGTTGTGGCTGGGGTAGGGAAGATGTCCGTTCAAGGATGCTGCTAGCTGTTTGTCTGACATATTGGGCGGCGAAGAGGGAGTTTCCTATGAAACAGTCCTTAATAATACTATCTTTAATCGGTTTATAGTAGAACAATCGTACTGTTTTAAATTGAAGTTGTACTTGAGATATTCTGATCATGCTAGCCAATGCAGCCACCCATGATGTCACCTGGGAAAAGTTACCTGATGATTTTGTTTTAGACAACGAGCCAGTGGATAACATTAATCAGCCACTCTTGGCTGCGCCTTTAACAGAAAGCTTGGAACTTGCTGGCAGATTACCTGCCAATGCTTTAACCATCACTAACTACGGTATCTGCGCCACTTTAAATAATCAATTTGTGGTCAAAGCAACAGATTGGGGATATGTATCATCTATTCGAGTCTCACGAGAAGAAGTAAAGCGCAGTTATACGCCACGACTCCAAGGTGATATTCCCGTAATTGTGATGGAATTTCTCTCGGATACCGAAGGTGGAGAGTATTCTAGTAAACCGACCTATCCCCCAGGTAAATGGTTTTATTATGAGCAGATTTTACAAGTGCCAAACTATGCCATTTTTGAACCAGAGCAAGGAGAGTTAGAAGTTTATCGGCGAGATGATTTAGGACATTATGAACTGCAAACACCGGATGCGAATAATCGTCACTGGATTGTCGAAATGAACTTGTTTTTAGGCGTATGGCAAGGAAGCCGAGAAAACCGCACAGGTTATTGGTTGCGTTGGTGGGATGATAAGGGCGAATTATTACTGTGGGGTTTGGAGTTAACAGCAAAAGAACGGCAAGAGAAAAACGCTGCTCAACAGCGTGCACAACAAGAACGCCAGCGTGCAGAGAGATTAGCCGCTCAGTTAAAAGCGCTGGGAGTGGAACCGGAGGTTTAACTCGGAACTTCGACCTTTTTGCTCGGCCATTCGTGTTCATAACTCGGAACTTCCACCTTTTTGCTTGGCCATTCATGTTCAGAACTTGAAACTTCGACCTTTTTGCTCGGTCATTGGTGTTCGGAACTCGGAAGTTCGACCTTTTTGCTCGGTCATTGGTGTTCGGAACTCGGAAGTTCGACCTTTTTGCTCGACCATTCGTGTTCGGAACTCGGAAGTTCGACCTTTTTGCTCGGTCGTTTGTGTTCGGAACTCGAAACACCGAGTTTAGAGGATGTTTTAAAAGTGGTTGGCTGTGATTTTAGGCACTTATTGATCCCCCCTAGCCCCCCTTAAAAAGGGGGGAACCGGATCAAAGTCCCCCTTTTTAAGGGGGATTTAGAGGGATCTAGAACGTTTTGCTACCGACAAGAGGACTTTTAAAACATCCTCTAATAATTGCCGCAGCTACGCCCGTCGTAGACATCGCATTTCTTTTTGACCAAGCGATGTCTACAACGGACTATGCCTACGCCTTTGGCTCTACATTTAAACTGAGCATTACAGCAGTCTAGTACAGCGCGGCGTAAATCAAGCTACCATTTTAAAACTTGCAAAAGCCTTGATATACAAAACTTTTGACTTTTGACTTTTGAACGCCAGTTGCTTCAAGTCGGCAGAGCCGCCCAACGCACTGGCTCCTTTTGATTTCCGCCTTGCGGTACTAGCCCCCTGATCACTTCTTCTTGCAAAGCTGCTTATCGCTATTACTCAAATTAGGCGCATAAATTAAATAGTTATGCAACCACCGACAACCCCGTGCTAGTAATTGCTCCAAGCTTTCCACATTCCACGCATAAATAAACACAACTCGCCTTGTTTTGTCCAAGGAGGCGCTGAGGATGTGCTGCCCATCGCGGCTAAAACTGGCACTTATGACCCCACCATCACGCCCTTGGAACTTGGCAATTTCCTTGCCCTGTAAGTCCCACAGCCGCGCTGTCTTGTCAGATGAGGCGGTGAGGATGCGCTGCCCATCCGGGCTAAAACTGGCACTTCTGACATAACTTTCATGCCCCTGTAACTTGGCAATTTCGTTGCCCTGTAAGTCCCACAGCCGCGCTGTCTTGTCAGATGAGGCGGTGAGGATGCGCTGCCCATTCGGGCTAAAACTGGCACTTGTGATATAACTTTCATGCCCCTGTAACTTAGCAATTTCCTTGCCCTGTAAGTCCCACAGCCGCGCTATATTGTCCAAGGAAGTGGTAAGGATGCGCTGCCCATCCGGGCTAAAACTGGCACTTGTGACATAACTTTCATGCCCCTGTAACTGAAACTTGGCAATTTCCTTGCCCTGTAAGTC
>NZ_JBALCZ010000080.1:0-27646 GCF_036917615.1 Nostoc sp. | reverse complement strand
GTTCAGCCTTTAGTGACAGTAATCTGCTGTCGGGCTGGATTAGTTATTTACGGGCTGAATACCGCGATTTACTAATCAACGAATCGCACTACTTCTATCTCTAATTGTTGCTTTGTTTCAGCTACTAATTCACTAACTACACTACGACGCAGCAGCCAAACACCAGCCGCTGCTAAGATTGGCAAAAAAGTCAATACAATTAGCAAAATGTTGAGTAGGGTTGTGCTGTGACCAAAGGCGCGGTCTACTTCAAATTGGACGTAATCGCGTATCTGTTTTTCTTGATGTAGTTTTTCCAGTTCCTCTCGCTGCTGAGTTGAAATTGTCGGATTGGGCGAGTCAGTTGGCTTTGGTTGGGCAGTAGCAACGCTGGTAGATAGTAAGACCAGTGACAACGCTAACCCGATCTGATTCTTGATTTTCATAAACCTTTCTTAAGTGTTAACACAGAATCTATAGTTATATACACAACTAAGTTACTGAATTCCATGTTTACACTACTTGAAAACTAAAGCTAAGACTTGCCCAATTATTCACATCTAAGATATATGAGTCGGCTGCTGTGCCGTTCATCTCCGTTTTGAGGGCGCTGGCGTTATGCAAGTCTTGTAGCAAGGCTTGTGCAACGTCTAAGGGATTCAACAATGGGCTAATCGGCCCTTGTTCGGCTGTGGAATAATTAGCAGGGTTCAAAGCAGCGAGAGTTTCGCTAAAGGGGGCAGTACTAAAAATCAGTTGTTGTTCGCAAAAGAAAGCTGGTCCTGAAATCACCCATTCGGAAGCGGCGTTAGTTTGGGGTAAGGTAAGGGTTTCACCTGGGGCGATGACGACTTGTTTGAGGAGGGGTTTGGTGTCCGCAGTGTTTGGTTCTTGGGGGGTTTCCCAAGGGTAGAAGGCAATTGCTGTATGATTATTGTTTAATCCCAGCAAGATTAAATATACTGGGCGATCGCTCTGGTTTTGCACTCGATATTGCATTCGACTACCAATAGGCACAATCGCAGTCGAGAGTGATTTTTTAATCGAAGTTTCAGTTTTGAAAGTTCGTACTGTTTCCCCCTGCATGACGACACCAGGCGATATGTCACTAATTATTTCTAAGGTTGCCTTGAGAGCCAAGCGCGAAGAACCTTGATTTTCTGTGAGTCGCCATAACTTGGCTGCTAGCAAGGTTGAGAATTTTGGCGCTAACCTTTGCACTGTTAATTTTACTGCTTCTCCTACTTCCCCCGTGGTATTGGAAATTAGCTCGCCACCAAGAGAAAATAGACCATAACGACTAGGCGTTTGCTGTAGTTTAGCAAATAGATAATCAGCGAGTTTTTCTCCTGCTACTACAGTGGACACACGGGAAAATGCGGCAAAGGCACTTGTGGCGTCTACCCGCTCAATTCTTTCCAGTCCAGTATCCAAAGCTATTGTTAAATTAATATTCCGGGGTAAAACCCTGACTGCTTCTTGGACGAGTTCCCCGACTTGTAGAGGAGTTGTACTATCAATTTTGGAAATTTGCGCTTTTGCTATTAACCCAGTCCGCGATCGCAATACTAATTGCTCTGTTGTTGCTAGGGTGAATCGAGAATTCACTCCGTAGTATCGCAGCACTTGTGGAGGTAATCCTGCCAACCACAGATGGACTGTTCTGCCGTCTTCTTCAATAGCTGTTACCGCGCCTTGGGCACCAATGATCCCGTCTGACAGTAGAGACGTTACATGTAACGTCTCTACATCTTGATTTTTCTGACTACTTAATAATGCTGGTTGCTGTTTATTACCTAATTTGTATAGAGAATTTTCCAGATGAGAGAAGCCGACTTGAATTGTGGTGGCTGGGGTGAATTCCCACAAATACTGCGTCAAGGCGTAGCTAAATAACCCGGCACTAAAACCAGAAAAGAGTCCTTCCCTCGCCGACTGCTTTGGATTTGAGGTAGCTGCTAAAACAATTGGAGTGCTGGGTAAATTTTGAGTTTTAAGTTGTTTGAGAAAGTCGAGTTCCTCTGCTGCTAGCTTTGCTACTGACTCCTGAAGGGCGCGAATTTTCAATCCTAAGACTGTGCTAGGAGCATAATAGCTAGTATCCAATACTGCTGTTACTCGGTCTGTGGGGAGCGATCGCAATAATAACAGTAGAGTTTCTTCTAATATATAGTTGACTATTTTGTCATCTTGTGGTTTTTTACTTACATTGGCTGCCACCAGAGCATTTTGGATTGTATCTGGGGATGTTTCCAATTTGACACGGCTACCATAGCCGCTAAAGTGAAATACAACCAGATCACCGGGTTTAGCTTGCTTGCCCAGGTGATCCCAAAAAGCCGCCTCAATGAATTCCCTGCTAGCTTGTTCCTCAGTCAAGGTTAAAATATCTGACCCTTGGAAACCAAAGCGATGAATCAAAAGTTCTCTTTGTAGTTCCACATCCGTCAGACAACCACTGAGGCCTGGAATTTTGGGGTATTGGTTGATACCTATTAACAATGCCAACTTGCGCGGACTGGGTTGTGCCAAAGCCTGATAATAGCGATTTCCCAAAGACAACCACTCAGCTTCAGTTACCCCCAATACCGCGAGTATTGAGCCAATTCTGTGTAAAAACGTGCGCCGTTTCATAATTAGCTATCAGCCCTCAGCCCATTAGCTAGCAGCTTACAGGGCTAAACTCTGTATTGTAAAGTTACAGTTTATGCTGTTTGCTTGTTGATCAAAGAGTGGGGACAAGGGGAGATGAGGGAGTAAGGCAGTGAGGGAGAAGAATTAATAACCAATCACTAATGACTAATGCCCAATGCCCTGTTTGCCCTGTTTGCCCAATACTTCGGCTTCGCTCAGTACAAGTGCCCAATGCCCTAAGCCGGTACTTGTATTCGCATTGCCCGCGCCAACTCTGCCGCCACCTCTGGACGAGAAAATTCTGGTGGAGGTAACTCACCGCGCCGCAGCATTTCCCGGACTTTTGTCCCCGATAAATGAATGCGTTCCTCTGGCTTACTGGGACTGGTTTTAGTCGTTGCCATCTGCTTAGTACGCAAGCAGTAGAAAGCGTGTTCAAATTTCATCGGCACAATGCCCAATTCACTTGGCTCAAACTCGTCAAAGATGTATTGAGCATCGTAAGTGCCGTAATAGTCGCCAACGCCGGCATGATCCCGTCCGACGATAAAGTGAGTACAGCCATAGTTTTTGCGGACTAAAGCATGGAAAATTGCCTCACGAGGCCCAGCATAACGCATTGCAGCTGGATTAATTGCCAAAATCACCCGGTCATCAGGGTAGTAGTGTTCCAGCAAAATTTCATAGCAGCGCATCCGCACGTCGGCGGCAATGTCATCATCTTTTGTAGCCCCTACCAATGGGTGCAAAAATAGTGCATCTACTGTTTCCAAGGCGCACTTTTGAATATATTCATGGGCGCGATGAATGGGGTTGCGAGTTTGGAAACCAACAATAGTTTTCCAGCCATTTTCTCGAAACATTTGCCGTGAGGCAGCCGGATCTATTTGGTAGGTGGGAAACTGGGGATGAGGTTCGCGTTGCAGTAGCCAAATATCACCAGCAAGATGTACATTACTTTGGTTATAGAGTACCTGCACGCCTGGATGATTGGCATCATCAGTGCGGTAGATATTAATGGCTTCGCGGGTTTTGTCGTAGTGGTATTTTTGCGTAAGTTGCAAAACCCCGATAAACCGACCGGCGGGGTTATCCAGACGGATCAAGTCGCCTTCTTTCAGGCGAGAAGCGACTTCTTCGCTGACTGATAGTGTAATCGGGATTGACCAGACAAGACCGTTAGCTAATCGCATTTCTGTAACAGTGCGATCGTAGTCTTCCTGGTTCATAAAACCCGTGAGCGGACTAAAAGCACCGATCGCAATCATTTCTAGATCAGAAACGGCGCGATCGTCAAGTTGCACTCGCGGCAAAAAGTCAGCTTTTGAGAGAAACTCTGCTCTTTGTTCTGGTGTGGCGATCCGGTTAACCAACTGTCCACCGTGGGGGGCTATGGCATCTGGATTGTGACTCAAGGTAATCCCCTCTTTGTATTAACTGTTATTGTTTCAGATTATGTACTAACTTATCAAATGCTGGTACTGAGAGAAAAATAGTTTGGGGAATGCAGGAAAATTTTGCAACTAGCCTGTAAGCGATCTGATTACGTTACGCTAAAGCTAATCTCGCCTCAAGTTTGAGAATAGTTCCTTTATAAGGAAAATGTTTATGACTGCTGTATCCCCCGTTGTTAAACCTGTTAGCCAAATGCGGCTAGCACCTGGTAGTACAGTGAATATCCAGGATATGAGTTGGCAGGAATTTGAGTCTATTTTGCAAGAACTGGGGGAAAAGCGATCGCTACGAGTTGCTTACAGCAAGTCTACGTTAGAAATTATGGTTCCTCTACCCGAACACGAAAAATCAAAGGACTTAATTTCGGATATTGTAAAAATCTTGCTGAAAATTGCAGGGAAAAGTTATGAACCCTTCGGTTCAACCACCTTCAAGCGGGAAAATACAGCAGGGGTAGAACCAGATGCTTGCTTCTATATCCAGAATTACCAAAGAATGATTGGTCGTCGCAAACTAGAACCAGATGATCCGCCTCCTGATTTGGCAATTGAAACAGATGTGACATCAAAAACAACTCTTGATGCTTACGAAGCGATCGCAGTTCCAGAACTATGGATTTACGATAGTAAAAAGCTGAGGATTTATTTACTCAGGGATGGACATTACATCGAATCTGATCACAGTCCTAACTTTCCAAATATCCCTCTAACTCAAATTATTGCCGCTACAGTTGAACAAGCTTGGCAAGTAGGAACCGTACAAGCTTTGAAAGAGTTTGAAGGGGCATTAGATAGAAGTAGTTTTTTATAGAGAGTACGTAGATTTAGTTCGACGCAGGTATCGCTTTTGCTCATTGAGTATGATATGGCAATAAATGGCATAAATTGCCATAAAATAATATTATGAAGGAAAAATTAGGGAAGTAGTGCAATGAATAGTATAAATATATCTCTCCCTGATGTAATGCGGACTTATATAGAAGAGAAAGTGGCAACTGGTGGTTATAGCAGCGTGAGTGAATATTTCTGCGAGTTAGTGCGCCAAGACCAAAAGCGTCAAGCGGCTGAACGTTTGGAAACGATGCTTATAGAAGGTTTAAATTCTGGGAATGGAACTGAGATGACTCCTGACGATTGGGAAGATATACGCCAAGCTGTGCGCGAAAGAATCGCCAAGCACAAAGGGTCAAACCAAGGTTAATGAGCGACGTAAGCAAACGACCGCAAGTCAATAATGTTTATGACAGGAATTAAAGAAAATTTAAAGCGAATTTGGGATTGCTTGGTAATAAAAGCACCTGAAATTACCTCATTACTTCAACCAGGATTAAAGCCTGAAGAAATTGATGACATAACAAAAGATTTACCTTTTAAATTACCAGAAGAAGTTTATGAAATTTATCAATGGCGAAATGGTTTGTTAAAAGGAGTTGATCTGTATGGTTGGAAATCTAGGGAATCATTTATTGATTTTAATTCTTTACAAGCTACAATCCAACATCTTAAAAAAATAATTATAGCTGGTCAGCCTATTTATTTTATAATAATTTTCTCCTTGGCGTATGAAAACGGAGGAGATTTTTTTAGTGTTCCTATTGGTCGAGAGATATCTTCTGTTATTATTTTGTATGATGATGATGACTTTCTTGAATCTGTTGATTATCAGAAAGAATTTGTACCCAAGTTAAAGAGCAATCTAATTGAAAGCGTAAACTCTTCAGCAGAATTCATTTTAAAAGATGATTTGTTTAAAATCCGAAAATATTACAAAAATCTGAGAAATTTTATTGCAGAAATAGCAGATTGTTGTGAACAAGGATTTAATAGGTTAGAAATAAATGAATATGGTTCTATTTCTGTTTATCTAAATAAAGAAAAGTGTAATTTGATTCATTACAGACATAGAGCTGCAAAGAAAAATATCTACTGTTTAACGTTAGAACAAGAAGGACAACTTTCTGAAAAAAAGCAAAGTTGGCTAGATGTAATCAATACCCCTCTAAACCATCAAAAAGCCGCTAAAATTATTCGAGAATTATATGCGTATGCAGGAGAAGAGATACCAGATATAGTTTTTGTACCTAGTTTTTACACTGCACATCTAGGAATACTAAAAAAATCTGATTTTTTAGAACAAATTCAAAACACTTATCTTGCTGAAAAGCTAAAATCTTTATATTGGGATTTGTTACTAATTCCTTTTGATTGTCTTTTGGCACAACCTGTAATTACTTCTGTTTTAACTTCTTTAAAATCTGAATTGTCTGATTCTTTAAACAATTTGATAGAAGATGATTTGAGACTTGAAATCACAGATTTTTTTCAAGATGAAGTCAGTCCTATTTTTCAAAAAGTAATTAAATTATTATATTCTGGAATTAAATATGACTTAAAAGATACTTTAGGAGATAATTTTATTGAAGTTAATCTTAGGTATAAGTATATTTTGGGTAATGAAGACTTTATTAGTTCAGCAGCACTATTTGAATTTGCTCATCTTTTAGGAGTGAAATTTGACGAGCAAAAGTTAAATTTGTTTATTTCCTACTGTCGAGAAATATGGTGTATTATTCCTTTTGATAAAACTATTATAGTTTGTGAAAAGCCTCAAATAACATGGCGAGAAAACTTTTACCCTAATAGCATACAACAACCCGATATCACTTTTCCAGATGGTTATAGCATTTAGAAATCGCCAAGTATAAAGGGTCAAACGCAAGGTTAATAAGTAATAATTTTAATCGCTCTAAAACTGCAAATACTCTAATAGTAGTAACCGCAAGTAATCTAACGTTCTAATATAACTTTTTATCTGTTCATAATTGCCATTACTGCCAAAATAAAAACTCGCAATCTGAGGTATATTTAAAACTCGCATAGCTTGTAATTGCTCAATTGCCTGGGCTTGATTGATAATTTGACCTGTGGATTGAATTTGACTTGCATAACCTCTAATATTTACTGTTAAAAGTTCAAGTTCTTCTAAAAGTGAAAAATCTTCATCTTTTGGTGGAAACTGAATAGAAACTTCTTCTCGTTCGCCGCGTGTATTTTTATAAGTATTAGTCAACTGTGTTAATAAATGACTAATATTTCTCTTAATTAATTCTTGCTGATTTAAAATTGCTTTAGTCATCATTGACTCCATAAGTAACTATCTTTTCAGTACCATATTGATCGGGTCTGACAATCAGATATTCATTGCTTTTACGATATACAGCTGAACTATCTCCACGGTATTCAGTTTTCGGAACTCTAATCGCTCCTTTTTTATTAAAGTTATGAGCCTTGCGTAGATACTTTAATGGATCAATTCCTTTTCTATTAGCATGGTCTAAGATACTCTGGGCAACACTCGTATAGGTAGCAGCATCCCACTCACTTATGTACTTTTGAATCTCTGCCACCTCTGCTGAGGTATAGCTTTGTAATAACTGTATCAAAAACTGGTCAGAGATAGGTTCTTCCGGCATATATCCAATTTAAAAAGAAAAATACCCCTCCTTACAAGTGAGGAAGGGTGGTTTTGCTTTATGCCAAAACAGGGTAAGAGTTATTATTAACTAAACTGTTCAATAATTCCGCCACCTAAAACTTTCTCACCGTCATACCACACAGCAGCTTGTCCGGGGGTAATGCTGAATTGGGGTTCATCAAATACCAAACGTACACGGGAGTTTTCCAAAGGAATTACCGTCACTGGTGTAGGCGTGGAACGATAGCGAATTTGCACTTCGGCATGAATTGGGATAGATGGTTCGGCAATAGAAACCCAGTTTACCCGATTTACAGTGCATTCTGGCTGAGTTACTTTTGTGCGATCGCCTACTACTACCTTATTATTTTCCGCATCTAATTCAATCACATATAGCGGTTCGGCAGCAGCAATCCCCAAGCCTTTGCGCTGGCCAATGGTGTAGTGATGGACACCATCATGCTGTCCCAAAACTTTGCCTGTCATATCTACAATATCGCCTGTTTTGGGAGCTAGATATTTATCCAGAAATGCCCGCATGGAACCGTTACTTTCTACTAAGCATAAGTCTTGACTTTCTGGTTTATCAGCAGTTTTCAGTCCGTATTCAGTCGCAATCCGGCGCGTGTCAATTTTTTCGAGTTCGCCCAGAGGGAATATAGTTGCTCTTAGTAAATCTTGAGACAAATCATAGAGAAAGTATGACTGGTCTTTGTTGCGGTCAACAGCCCTTAATAATTGGTAACGTCCAGTTGCTTGGTCATAGCTAATTCGCGCATAATGACCAGTGGCAATGCGATCGCATCCCAATTGTTCATGGGCATACTGCACCATTGGCCCAAACTTCACCGTTTTATTGCACTGAGAACAAGGCAAAGGCGTGATTCCAGCACTGTAACCAGTTACCAGATAATCGACAATATGCGTCTGAAAGAGATCCCGAATATCCACAACCTGATGGGGAACGCCCAGTTGTTCACAGATATCAGCCGCGTCGATCATACCTTCAGAGCAACATTGACCTTTGCCTTTCATTAGCCAAAGAGTCAAACCAATCACTTCATAGCCCTGATGGTGCAGGATAGCTGCGGCGGTGGAACTGTCAACGCCACCAGAAAGACCAACGACGACTTTTTTCATACAAAACACGACACGATAGCTGCGTGGTTGTCCAATTGTAGCACACACTCTTTCAAAGCCTTGCTACCAAAGCACTTCAGTTTCTGAGGTAGCAAATAGCGATCGCTCTTCACTCCGTCATCACCGCAGAAAACTAGGTCTTTTTCTCTCCCCTGCTCCCCTACTCCCCCTGCTATCACAGCAGTTGCTACAACGCGGGGAACCCGTGCAACGCACTGCCTCCCCTACTCTCCCTACTCCCTCATCACCCTTATCTAAGATTAGTTACAGATGCATTTTTTGCCACGCAGATGAGCTAATTTTACGTTAACGCTATATAGTTGCTACAACGGTGAACTAATTAGTTCCTGATGGAAATTGCCTAAAAATACTTTGACTACTTTCTAATTACTATGTCGAGAGGAATACCAAGTCAATTTATGCTATTTCAGATGCTGTGCCGAACTTCTGAGGGTTGGAAGCCCACTAGCAGACTTCTCCCCTTGTTAGTGGGAGGATGGTTAGTGCTGATTCCCGACTCTATCCCAGCACAAGCACAAATCCACAACAACGTGCTACTGGCTCAAGAAGCAGGTGAAATTTTACCGCCACCGCCAATTCCCTTTGGTCAACAACCATCACCGCAGTTACAACCAGTCCAAGAAGTCCAGAACAATCAATTAGAGCAGAATTTTCAGCCCTCGCAACCATTACAGGACAATCAATTAGAGCAGAACTTTCAGCCCTCGCAACCATTACAGGACAATCAATTAGAGCAGAACTTTCAGCCCTCGCAACCATTACAGAATAATCAAATTGAGCAGAATTTTCAGCCCTCTCAACCTGCACAATTTAGTCAATACAACCAGAACTTTGAGCGTTACTTAGTTTACGTTGATAGTAGCGATTTCCAGACGCTACAAGCAATCCGTCGGATCGAACCCAGTGCTTACATTCGCCAGTACCAAGGACGGAATGTAATTCAGTCAGGAGTTTTTAACAGAGTATCTAACGCCCAACAACGCGTCAATGAGCTACAGTCACGAGGCATTTCTAATGTACGGATTATCAGTTCTGCTAATGGACAGGAAATATATGGAGACAATAGAGGCTTTGTAGGCGATCGCAGTAATATAAATCCTCCCAGGCAAGCCTCTAGATATTATGTCGTCGTTCCCACCACTCAAGAACAGTTACCTGCGACCGCAGCCCAAATTAGGCAGAATATAGCCCGATTTAGCCAAGATTTAGGACGAGCTGGCGGAGTCCTCGAAAGGACGCAACCACGAGGCCCACACGTAGCAGTAGGGCCTTTCCCTGATCGATTCCAAGCTGAGGAATGGAATAAATATCTGCGAAATAGAGGATACAGTAATGCCAGGGTTTACTACGGAAAGTGAATAAGTTTGGAGTCATTCAATTTTAGATTTTGAATTTTGGATTTTGGTGAAGCAGCGCGGTGAGCCAGGCGCGAAGGGCAGGTTTCCCGACTTGAGCGGCTGGCTGTCTTCTCTACGAGACGCTGCGCGAACGTAGCGGTAGCGAGTCTTAGAGCGTCACCCGTAAGGCTATTAGGGGTTTCCCCATTAGTGATATCAAGTCCGGTTAATCATTTATGATTACCCCATCTGTGCAAAAATCGGAAAAGCCTCTTTCCCCCTGCCCCCCTGCGGTCTAAATGATAAGTCTTTGACCGGACATGATATGACTGCACCAAGCCGAAGGTATTGAAGGATAAATCCCAAATTTCTTTCCCACAGCAACTACATGAAGGTATGGGGTTAATCTAAAATCTAAAATCCAAAATCCAAAATTAAATCACTCCCCACTCCCTCAATTTTTAACGCAGGGATTCAATAATTACTGCTATTGTAATTAAACACAACAGGATAATCCCTAGTGGAAGCAAAAACTGTTGTAAAACGTACATCAGTATGGGTATAATTTGTAAGATACCTAAACCACTGGATAGAACGTAAGCGATCGCAATGCCAAATAGCACCAACAAGAAATATTTCAAGGATTTAGAAGCAAAGCGAAATAGAAGCGTATCCTGATTTGTATTCATAATTTTACTCGTAAAAGTAGCTAAATTTTAAGAAGTGAATATTATTTTTGATTTTCCATTGCTCCCTGAAAAAATGAGGCTATGAAAAATCATGTCCAGCCTGAACGGTATTAGTTTTACAGGTGAGTAATTGCCTGATTGGGTGAATTATTCAAAGACTGTTGTTGCCTTTGTGGATTGTTTGGCTTTTCATAATTAGCTAATAGTTGGAACGAAATAAACAAGCCCAACAACAGCAGCAAAAACGAGCCTAAACCAGAGGGATACTTATTTATTTCTCGCTCAACACCACATTTGAGGCAGACATATCGATTGGGGAATTCATGGGGCGATCGCTCCTGGAGGGGTCTGTTGTCTCCATAATATAAATACCAGAAGTGTGATAATTAGAGGTTTTATGTCCCTAACCCTTGAAGACTTGGAAAAAATGCAGCAACAGCATCCTGACTATCGCATGGAACTAGTTAAGGGTAATATTATTGTCATGAGTCCATCAGGATACGAATCAGATGAGGTTGCAGCTGAAATGGTAGCCCAGTTACGTAACTGGGTTAGACCGCGCAAACTGGGACGAACAGCAGCTTCTAGCGCTGGTTTCAGATTGCCAAATTCAGATTTGCGTGCACCGGACGCCTCATTTGTTTTAGCCGAACGCTTGCGTCGCAGTCCCAAGTCTTTTGCTCAATTGGCTCCCGATTTGACTGTAGAGGTGAAGTCCCCTAGCGATAATTTAGAGGATCTGAGAGCCAAGATTCAAGAATTTCTGAGTTTGGGAACTAAGGTAGGAATTTTGCTCAATCCAGATGAGCGGATTGTTGAAGTTTACAACTTTGGACAAGAGGCAATAATACTCCATGATGGCGATATTTTAACAGTTCCCGAACTGCTCCCAGGATGGGAAGTACCAATTGCAGATTTGTGGCCTCTAGAGTTTGACTAGGATAGTGGTAAAAGATCCTGTAGACGTAAATGGATGGAACTAGTACCACAAGGCGGAAGTCACTCATTCAAAAGTCACTCATTCAAAAGTCAAAAGAATTGTATTCCGGGCTTTTGCGCCATTTGAAATGGTATGTTTATTTACGCCGCGTTGTACTAGAAGTTTATCGGGTTGCAATATAATCATTTAACCTTCAGCAGTTTAAAAACTACCGAATAGGGACGTGTTTTGCAATTGAACAGCTTCCGGTCGTTTTCTGCAAGATGATATCGCTCTGGGGTAATTCTTGGCTCTTCAAATTCGTCCACAGAAAAACCTGCTGCCTTGAAAGCTTTCCAGTAATCGGAAAGAGGACGGTGAAACCAGATAAATGGTGTTGTAAAATGCTTCCAAGGTTGGTCGTTGTGTTGTGTCCTTTCAAAGTAAGAAGAAGCCCAACCATAAAAAACCGTCCCATCCTCATTTACAGTCGTCGAGTTGTCTTGAGGAAAGCAGGGATGTGAGAACACAAGAATTACAATACCACTAGGCTTGAGAACACAATTGAATGCCCTTATTGCTCCTTCGATATCAAGCAAATCCATGAGAACATAATTCGAGATGATAATATCAAATTGCTCATCTGGAAGCGACTTGAGTTCAGTGCATGAATCCAAATGGAAATCTATATCTAGATTATTTTGGCTAGCTCTGAATTGAGCAATTTCTATCATCTGAGGTGAAAAATCTATAGCAGTTACACTGGCTCCTTTAAGGCAAAGCTGGCGTGCCAGATATCCTGTGCCACAACCAGCATCGAGGACAGACAATCCCGCAACATTACCAGCAAAACTCCATAGTACCGGATCTGAGTTCAGAATTCGATTGCTGTCGCCATCTTCGCCAACTTGAATATCCCAGTCTCTAGCTCTATTATCCCAGAGTTCAAGTATTTCTTTTTCGTCAAACTTTGCCATTATTTCTTCAGTCATATGTTCCTCTTGAAAAGCAGAACTTAATTATTTGTATCTATAAAAAATGTACTAGGGAAGCTGTTACAAAAAAATATCGAGGAGCGTTACCAGTCAGCAGATGAAGTCCTCCTAGATTTGGATTCAAGGTTACTGACAAGACTGTAAAAGTCTGGCAACTGAACACGGGAGAGGCAATACACACCTTTAATGGACATTCAGCCGAAGTTTATGCGATCGCTTTCAGTGCGGATAGCAAAACTTTGGATAGTGGCGGTAAGGATAAAACTATCAATATTTGGCAACTGCCGTAGTGATTTAGTTCCTCATCAACTAAGGAACGGTAGAATATACCTAATTTTCATACCTTTAATTGCCTAACCATGACGATGCATTCTCTACTCCAACGTGCATTTTATAACCGCCGCGTTCTGAAAGTGATCAGCGGCTTGAATAACTTCGACGCCGCTAGCGTCGCTGCTACTGTCAAAGCTGCTGAATTTGGCGGTGCTACTTTTGTCGATATTGCTGCCGATCCAGCCTTAGTCCAGCTAGCTAAAAGTTTGACAAATTTACAAATTTGTGTTTCAGCAGTAGAACCAGAGAAATTTGTACAAGCTGTGGCAGCTGGTGCTGATTTAATTGAAATCGGGAATTTCGATTCCTTCTATGCCCAAGGACGCCGCTTTGAGGCTCCAGAAGTGCTAGCGTTGACTCACCAAACCCGCGCTCTCCTCCCGGAAATCACCCTATCTGTCACCGTTCCGCACATTTTGGAACTAGATCAACAGGTGCAGTTAGCAGAAGAACTGGTGAAAGCTGGAGCGGACATTATCCAAACCGAAGGCGGTACTAGCAGTAACCCAATTCACCCTGGAACTTTAGGATTAATTGAAAAAGCTGCTCCCACCTTGGCAGCAGCTTTTGAAATTTCCCGTGTGGTGTCAGTGCCAGTATTGTGTGCTTCAGGCATTTCTAACGTTACCGCACCATTAGCGATCGCTGCTGGAGCTGCTGGTGTTGGTGTTGGTTCCGCTATCAACCAACTCAATAGCGAAGTAGCAATGATTGCTGCTGTGCGTGGCTTAGTAGAAGCCTTAGCGACTGCAAATGCAGTAATCAGTTAGAGTTAGAAGTTAGGAGTGATCAGTTATGAGTAATGAGTTGAAGAAACCTATTCATTCAAAACTCCTAACTTCAAACTTTTAACTCCTAACTCCTAACTCCTAACTTCTAACTCATAACTTCTTTCAACCCATAAATCACCTGGTCTTGCTGTTGTTCTGTCAGTTCTGGGAACATAGGCAAGGATATGACTTCATGGCAAGCTTGCTCTGCTATTGGGAAGTCCCCAATTTTATAGCCAAGACTTTGATAAACTGGCTGCAAATGTAAAGGGTGGGGGTAGTAAATCATTGAACTCACGCCCTGCTCTTGCAATTGACTACGCACCCAATCTCGATATTTGGCGCTAGAACCATTTCGCCCTTCGCCTGATATGCGAATAGTGTATTGATTCCATACCCCAATACCCCCAGGTAATTCTTGGGGCGGGACGATCCCCGGAACTTGACACAAATACTGGTAGTAATAATTGGCGATATCTCGTCGGCGATCATTCCAAATATCTAAATAACGCAGCTTAATCTGCAAAATAGCTGCTTGGAGAGCATCCAAGCGGCTATTTACACCGATTTCTTCATGTAAATATCTAATTCTACTACCATGATCCCGTAGTATTCGCAATTTAGTGGCGATCGCTGGGTCATTAGTCGTTATTGCCCCGCCATCGCCGCAACCACCAAGATTTTTGGTAGGGTAGAAACTAAAGCAACCAATATGTCCAATGCTTCCTACTTTTTGCTCACCCCAAATTGCCCCTGTAGACTGAGCGCAATCTTCAATTACTGACAAATTGTGAGACTGAGCGATCGCTATCAATGATGTCATATCCACAGGTTGTCCAAATAGGTGAACCGGGATAATCGCTTTAGTTTTGGGTGTAATCGCCGCCGCGACTTGCTCCACATCCAAATTAAACGTAGTCGCGTCAATATCAACGAAAACAGGCTTTGCACCTACGGCACTAATCACTTCAGATGTAGCAATAAAGGTGAAAGGCGTTGTAATCACTTCATCGCCTGCACCAATTTCTAAGACTCGTAACGCTAAGTAGAGCGCATCAGTACCAGAATTACAAGCCACACATTCAGTAACAGTATTATAAGCTGCAAACTGTTGTTCAAAGCCTTCGACTAGGGGGCCGCCAATATAGCGACCAGAAGCCAGAACCTCTAATACAGCTGCACTTACTTCTGCTTCGATGGTGGTGTATTGCTGCTTAATATCAAAGGCAGGGATGGGATTTACACTTTGGATCATGAGTTCTCATTTTATCGGGAGATACAAAGGATGCACTTCGACAGTCAATTTTTGCTGATTGAATTATTAATCAAAGAGGAGCTACTAAAAGACTATCGCCCAAGATACGCATCTATTAGGGTTTTTACTTAAATTGTGGCGCGGTAAACTACCGCACATTTAATTTACAGATAGTAGATATACTAGGTGTTTGCCATGTTTTGGTCGTACCATTTTGAATTTTGAATTGATGAAAGTGATATATATCAACCAAGATCCAACACATCGGATCAAAGTTCCAGGTGTGTGGGCTGCTTTGATAACAAAATACCAGGAGATAGAGAACCCATGCAGGATCTGATCAAGCTGGATTTCGTGGATTTAGCTATTGCTGTGGGATTGATGGCGATCGCCATTGGTTTATCTGCCTGGGAAAAATTAGGATTAGAGTTGAACTTAGCCCTTGCTACTGGGAGAACCATCTTACAACTACTTGTATTGGGATACATTTTAGATTTCATCTTGGCTTTAGACAATGCTTGGGCAGTTTTGGCGCTATTAGCAATAATGCTGACAATTACGGCGATTGTCGCACGAAATCGCGTTACTCCAAAAATTCCTTATGTGTTGCCTTTGGTGTGGGGTGCAATTTTAATTAGTACCGCCCTGACAGTGCTTTACACCAACTTCTTGATCATTCAACCAGAAAGATGGTATGAACCACAGTATATAATTCCCCTAGCAGGGATAGTCTTAGGTAATGCTACCAATGCAGCTGCGTTAGCAGGCGATCACCTTGTCAGCACCATTAATTCCAGCCATCTCGAAATAGAAACCCATTTGAGTTTAGGTGCAACGCCGCAGCAAGCAGTTAGCCAGTACCGCAAAGACGCCATCAGAGCTGGATTGATTCCCACTCTCAATCAAATGATCCTTATAGGTATGGTCGCAATACCAGGAATTACTACCGGACAGTTACTAGCTGGTGTCAAACCCCTGGACGCAGTATCTTACGAAATTTTGATTATTTTCATGGTTGCTTTCGCTAATTTGTTGACAACAGCTTTACTTACTAGGGGGTTGTCTCGTCAGTTTTTTAATTCTGCCGCGCAGTTAATAAGGTAAGGGAATTAATCTACATCCAAGAGTATTTCATCATCTTGCCCTAGCAGATCAAGAGCAATCAATAGCGCTCGGTTTCGTTGAGCGATCGCTTCTTCACAAAGCATTCCCCGCAAACGCAATCAGCGCGATTTTGAGAGTACGCGAATCTGATCTGTCATTGCGCTCGAATCATTTGGCAAGGGCGATCGCAATTGATAGTCTTGAAATAACGATGCTAAGTTAATAATGGGAGTGCCGAAAATATTTCCGGCATATTACCTGTGTTTAAACGTTGACAAACTTTTCAACGGAAGGTAAATTAAAATGGCATTTACTAATTACAAAAGTATTAGTGCGGTAATTAAAAAATTTCAAATCAAGTATGTACAGTCGAATTTTATATTAGAAGTAGAATTTCCAGTTAAACAGTCTTTTCAAGAAGAATTAGATTTACTATTTACAGATGGAGTTATTGATAATTCTGAAGATGCTATTTGTGAAAATCTCATCTATCCAGTCTTGAAAGAAGTATGGAAATTTTACCGAAGTAAATTAACACTTTGAAGTCATCAAACATTAGCTTACGATGAAGATTTATCAGGCGTTCCAGATTATACAGTGACACAGCGAAATCCTCTGGGTACGATTGTTTTTGATAAACCTTATTTTTTGACGGTTGAAGCTAAACAAGATAAGTTTGAAGAAGGTTGGGGTCAGTGTTTAGCTGAAATGCTCGCAGTGCAGCGAATTAATGATGATTTTGTCAGCGAGGTATTTGGGATTGTTTCTAACGGCAAAATATGGCAATTTGGAAACTTGATAGGTAACGTGTTTACTCGGAATAAAAATTTATATGTAATTCAAGATTTAGATAAATTATTTGCTGCGGTAAATTATATTTTTCAAGAGTGTGAATTAAAAATGCAAAAACAATAATATCATGTATTGTGCCGATAAAATTAGAGTGATTTTTTTGAATTGATCGCTAAGTACAGATACCCGCTCCAATTATGCAAGTTACAGCGGATTGCAGGTAAATGAAGTACACGGGTAGGGGCACAACATGTTGTGCCCCTACGAGAATCTGTACCTCACCTTGGCGTAGCCTCTCGTAGAGAAGTTGCAATCTGCTGTAAATGTGGAACAGCTTAATAGACCTCTTGCACGAATGCAAAACTACCCTCAACCCCAACCCCTTCTCCCAATTTTGGGAGAAGGGGAGGCAATTTCAAAGTCCCTCTACCATCCTTGGGAGAGGGATTTAGGGTGAGGGCTTTTGATTTATGCAAGAGGTCGAACATTATCTATAGCTAAAACTTTATAATTCATCTATAACAAGACTTTTACTTTATAGACATATCTACAAAGTAACCTTTTCAATAAGAGTTAAATCTACAAAATCTAGTTAACCATCGCAAGTGGTGTCCGCCTTGCCCCCGATGGCAACCAGAAGGTTTTGTATGAAGACGACTGCTGGAAATGAATACCACTTAATCTGTTTTTCCTTCAAGCTTGTTGATGGCTTCCTTCAAGCTAGGTTCAATGTATTTTTTTAAAGTATATCCGCTAACCTTGCCCTGCTTACACGCAATTTCTTCAAGCAATAACCTCTGGATAGATTTAAGCCAATCCAACTCTTCAAACAATTCTTTATTAAAATCTTTAACCTCATAGCGCTTAATTAGCGATCTACAAACACAATCCTTGTCTTCAAAGTCAAGAGATAAGAGCTTTTCTACAAAGTCAGTTTCTTTAATGTGTTTTAATACAGGAATTCTGTGATATTTCTGGCTTATTCCCACTTGATAGGGCGAAGCACTTAAACAAATCATATCTCTAAATTTCCATACATCGCTCTGCATAACGGTGAGCAATTCTTGCCCAACATTGGGCATATTCTCATTCTTCGCTAACTCTTGAGCTTTTTCAAGGTAGGTGCAAAACTCATTAAATTCTTGGAAGTTTTTTCCTTGAAAACCTAGTCCAAGATATCCTCCAAGTATATTATCGCCAGCAGAAAAATAGTATGATGCTAGCTTTGATGGCTCACGATTCTTTAAATAATCAATATAAAGTTTTGAATCTTTTAGAATCTCTTGTTTACTTTTTGGAAGCAGCCCAGCATCAGAAAAATCAAAAAATATTCCAGTGATATGCTTAACTACCCCAGGATCATCAAAATCTCTATTTGCATATTCTGACATGACTTGAGGGAGTAATTTCTCAAAATCCTTATCATTAAGAGAGTAAAAATGCCACAATTTAACCCAGCTAGGTGTTGTCTCGTCCTCAAAATATTTGCTACTTTCTAGTGATTTCTCTAGTTCTTGCGCGTCTAATATACCTTTGTCAAAAAATACTTGCCACCAGATATCATTTGGGAAAAGTGGATAGAATTTGACAAAGGAATATTTTTCAAATATTGACTGTGGAGAATCTATTTTTTTATTACTATTTACGCCTGAATTTGATGATGGATAGCTGCTAACACGATTACTTAAAGTCGATATGTATTCTTGCCCCAATTTATTAATATCTTTTGAAAACAATCTTCCACTATTGATTTCAATTGATAAAACCATTAAAAGATTCAAAATGTCTTCGAGAATTTCCGATTTGATTCGTGCTTTTTCTGGTAATGACTCAAAAATCCTTTCAAAATTTAAAACAATTTGGTTTAAAGTTCTTAAATTTTCATATTCTGCTTTGATATATACATTTTGTATTAAATTAACGTTTTTAGATAGAAAGTTTCTAGCTATTGGATTATTCACCTTTATTACAAACTTTTCTAATGCACGATGAAAATCAAGAGAAATAGCAAAAGTTTGGCCAATTAATTTTTCTTTAATTACTTTATAATTATCGTTTTTTTCTAGCTTCTCTTCGTCAGCAACAATAATTAATTTTAACTCTTTATGCTCTATAAAGTTATTGATATACCCCAATATATTGTTGAGGTCTATCTGGCAGCGCTCTAGGTCATCAAATATTAATATACTTCCATCAAGGTTTGTAATAATATCAGTAAGTTTTATACTTGGACTTGTAATATTTAATGTTGCATCATCATTTAAATCTAGCTTTAAACTATTTTTTAAAACTTGTGTAATAAGATTTCTCCCTATTGCTATTGGCTTTGATGCTAGCAAAGGAATTTGTTGTAGCAAAAAGGCTTCTTCTATTTCAGAAAATGAAGTTACACCATTAAGGCTAACGTACAAACATTTTCGCTTGTGCTGTTTTAGTTTTTCAGAATACCTATTGATAAACCATGTTTTACCAGATCCCCACTTACCTTTTAGTAAAACAGCAAATCCAGGCGCTTGAGATAACCCACAGTAGTAATCTAAATACTCATTAATATAATCATTGATTGATTGATTATTTTGTGTCATTTTTCTTACAAACATCTAAATCCAAAACTAAATTTAATATAAGATTGATTACGACATTTTACATTTTTAGCAAGCATTTTACTTCGTATATTTTCTTCCGAAATAAAATGCTTACGTCTTTGTGCTTTAATTCAAATTATTTTCACTGTCGTTTTCGCGCTTCAATGGATGCAAAGGAAAGGATTTTTCTAACATACGCTCAAACTCTTCCCAATTGTCGGAAGCTCTCATTTTAGGGACTTCCAATTAAAAAACTCCTAACTCCTCCCTTTTCTACTTACCCGCCCAAAGTCCGCGTATAAATTACCTGACCTTGGGAATCATAGAGGAAAAGGGACAAGTTGGCATTGTCACTAATTACAGCTAAGGCTTCCCGTAAGATTTGCAAGTGATTGGTAACATCAACAGCAGTATTAGAATTCTCAGAATAAGGATTAGCCAAGTTATTTTGCCTTATTTGATCATACTCAGGCGTTAAGCGGACAATAATTCTTGTGTTGTCTATGCTAAATGTGCAAATCCGAATTTGATTAATACAGGTTTTATCTAGATCGGTGCGGGTTTGTTGGAAACTACTGACAACTTGTAGTTTTTCTTGTGCTTGTTTGAGGGCTGCTGAATAGGGTTCGACGAGGGACTGAGCCTGAGTGTAGTACAAGCTATCTTGGGAAATCTGTTTAGCAGTTTGCAAAGCCTGATCCCAGTATGTCGCCGCTGCTTGCCATTGGTTTTGTTGCTGATATACTTTGGCTTGCTTGGCGGTGCTAACGGCTTGTTGGTAGGTTCTAGCAGCTAATTGTTCTTTAGTAGCGCGATCGCGTGCTGCCACTAGTTTAGGTTTATAATCTACCAACAGCTTTTCGGCTTCTTGGTATCCAGGGCTAGTTAGGGGAATGCTATTCAAGGCATTAATGGCCACCAGCCAAGTAGACTGCACCTTTTGCCAGTCATTCAAAGATTTAGCAGTAGCTTCCCGATTTTTGGCTGCATTAGCTACAGCTTTTGCTGCTGTTAGTTTTTTCAGCCATTTTTCCTCAGTAAATATCTGTTGATTTACAGCCTGCAAACGAACTCGATAATTAAGTAATTTACCTTGCACTAGCTTATAGAGTTCACTATCGGGACTTATAGTTTCTAGTGGCACTATAGCCTGTCCCCATAAGTGTTGCCTAGCTTGTAATTCCTCTAGGCTATATGCGGGAGTTTGAACTTTTTGTGTCGCCAAAGATGCCGTTTGCAAAGCCTTGACCACCTGGTTGATTTTTTCTGACCGTCCAGACAAACTTGCTTTTAGTTCTTCTGATACCTGGTAACGGGGCGACCAACTAGGAATTGCATTCAGGGCTGCACTAGCCGTTGTAAGCTGCTGTTGTATAGCGATTAATTCTTTTTCAGACTTAGCGCGGCGCATCAGTTGCGGAGATTTTGTTTTTAATTGCTCGGCATTTTGTATTTCTTTACACTCAGACATTACACAAGGGCGAGTCAAAAAGTAAGCACCACCGCCTAAGACTACAATTCCTACCAAAGCTGCACCCAGTAGGATAGGTTTGATTTGGAATGCTGGCTTTGAAGTCGGCAAATTTGGCGCATCTGCAAACGGGTCAAATGCTTCCTCTTTGTCAGTCTCATCGAGTGATGGAGAATAGGTCAGACCAGATGAAGAAATGGGAGAAAAATATTGCCCTTCTGCTCCTGTGCCCCCCTGCTCCCCTGCTTCCCCTGCTCTCCTGCTCCCCCATCCCCCCGTTTGCTTCAACACCAAGAAACATTTGGCATAAGGGAGTTGTTCACCAAAAATTCTGAGGAAACATTGCACCCGCTGCTGTTTGTGGGGTGCTAGAGACTGAAATACTTCCTCAATTACTGCAAAGATTATCTGAGCGTCAACTATTACATCTGATTGGTGTTGCGTTAAAATCATTAGCTCGTCTTTATTGACGGCACACTTAACCTCGAAGACTTCAGCCGTTGAGACTTCTACAAGTAATTGTTCCTGCAAAGTTTTGGCTAAAAGCTGTAAATCTTCCTGCTGGACTGCTACTTTCATAGAGCTTTCCCGCTGAACTTCTATATTGTTTTGATTATCTTTAAGGGGATGAAATGAACTTTTTAGGTTTGTTGAATGCAAATGCACAGTTTAACCAACCACAGCCTGAAAATCTGAACGACCAACTTTCTAACACAAATTCTGACTTTTCACCAAAAATTAAAAAAGCAGTTATTGTTGGCGTGGCACATTTTTACAGCACTAAATGCAAAATTAAATAATCTGTCTTCAGATATAAATTACAAATAAAAAATGGGAATAATAGAGTTTTTGAGTATTTTCACTGCATTATTTAGCGACAATTAAATTCATCGGAGCTACTGCTCTGGAAAATTCTAGTTGCAGAGCAGTTGTGACAAAATTATCCAAGGGTTAAGAAAACGATGCTATGTCAGAGGGTTTTGACAGAAATGGTAGTTATCTTCTATGCTGGAAAACTTACTGAGGAGATTAATTACGTGTTGTGGCTCTGGCATAAACAGGTTGGCTATCAAAATTAATGTACCTCATTTGCTGAATTCGATAAAATTGATCCGTGAAAAAGAAATTTTTATAGGTAACAAAAGCTTAATTATGCAATCAAGGTGCTGCCAAATATTAAGACAGCACTAAATAAAGGCTTGGAAAGTGTCAATACAAGGTGTATCAATGGATTTATTAGAGTACCAAGTTAAAGAATGGTTTGGGAAGATAGGCATTCCTGTATTGCCCTCTCAACGAATTGATCATCCTACAGATTTGAAACGTTTAAAAATTCGCTTTCCGATTGTACTGAAATCTCAAGTACATGGAGCGGAACGGGCAAAAGCTGGTGGAGTCAGGTTTGCGGAGACGACAATCGACGCGATCGCAGCTGCTCAAAATATCTTTAGTCTACCAATATGGGGCGAATTGCCGGAAGTTGTGCTGGCAGAATCCCAATACGACGCCAACCAGGAATTTTATCTAGCAGTGGTTTTAGATACTGCTGTTTGCCGACCTGTACTTTTAGGTTGTAAAGAAGCAAACATCGATTGGGAATCCGCTGGGGAAAGAATGCACTATGTCGTCGTCGAACAGGAATTCTCGCCATTTTATGCCCGACGACTGGCTTTGAAAATGGGTTTGCAAGGAACGCTGATGCAGTCGGTAAGCAGCGTTGTGGAGAAGATGTACGAGTTATTTGTGCAAAAAGACTTGGATTTAGTCGAAATCAATCCCTTAGCAGTCAGCGCTACTGATCAAGTTATGGCTCTTAATGGTAAAGTCAGGGTTAACGAACGAGCGATCAAGCGTCATCCCGATCTTGCCGAAATGGCGGCAAAAATTATCAGCCGTCATACCAGTACTGAAATCAATGGTATTTTGGGTGACTGGGATGGTGTAAAAATGCATGGAAAAATCGGTATTTTAGGTAATGGTACTGGTTCAGTGATGGCAACTTTGGATTTAGTCGCTAATGCTGGTGGTAATCCAGGTGTTTGTTTGAATCTACGTCATGCTTTCCTCACAGATACTACACCAACTACCTTCTGCGATCGCCTAGAGACAGGTCTGAAAATCCTGGAGGCCGACAAAAGCATTCAAATAATACTAATTAACTTTATGGGTAGCATTCCTCAAACTGAGGAAGTGGCTGAAGTTATAGCCAGAGTTGTGCAGCAAGACAACAGCGAACTTCAATCACAGGTTGTACATTCTAATGGTAGTAAAAGTCGGCGAGAGCGGAATTTTTCACCCTTAGTTGTCCGTCTTGCTGGTTCTGAATTTAATGCTGCTAGAAAATATTTAGCAACACTAATAACCCACAACGACGCCCTCCTTGTGCTAGAAAATTTAGATGAGGCAGTGGCGGCAGCAGTTCGTCTTGCTAAACCAACGGCTCATAAGAAATAGTGACTGTCATTTTGTGACAATTCAAAAATCAGAAATTATTAATTTTTACCGCAGGGCATAAATTTTTGAATTTGATGCTGAAAACAACTACAGCTTTGCTTCCTAAGACTAAATTATATAGTGCATTCAAACTGAATATTCTTAGCTAGAGGCGGGTTTTCCGATTTTTGGAACACTCAGCCTCAAGACTAGTTTTTGGAATTTCAGTAAAAATTGAATTAATACGACACTGTAAATGTGTCGTTTTTATACCCAGTAATTCCAGGCACTGGGTTGCCAAACTTACCCCCACAACCGCACTTCCTCCCGCGATGCTAACATCCCTTGCGTTTGTTTCAAGAGTTTCAGTTTCCATAACAATATGCAACCACCATCGTCCTTTTGATCATATAGAACTAAAGATATCTGTGATTTGCAAAGATTGTGCGGCAATTGAAGCACCCGTTTAACCGCACTCAATTAGCTGCTTTTATCCCTCCCAACCCACAAGGGGATTGGGTTTCTCAAAGAAAGATTATGAACCTAATGCCAGACAGCAAAGTGTTAATTCAAGGCTTTTGCGAATTTATATCAGGCACTCATGTTGCTCAAATGAAAGCTTATGGCACGAATTTGGTAGCCGGTGTCAATCCTGGATGTGGCGGACAGGAACTGCATGGACTGCCAGTATTTGACTTAGTAGAGGAGGTAATAGAACAACTTGGGGCAATTGACACGACAATTATCTGTGTAGATCCTTACGACGTGCTAGATGCGGCATTAGAAGCGATCGCATCTCATATTGGCCAGATCATTATTATTACCGCTGGCGTGCCGCCTTTGGATATGGTGCAATTACTCCGCAAAGCCGAGGCATGTGAAACTTTGGTAATCGGGCCCAACAGTCCTGGGATCATTGTGCCGGGAAAAATTCTTTTGGGTACTCAACCTAGTGAGTTTTATACTCCTGGCTCAGTGGGGATCGTCAGTCGTAGCAGCACCCTCACCTACGAAGTTGCTTACGAATTAACAAAAGTAGGTTTGGGGCAGTCGATTAGTGTCAGTATTGGTAGTGATGCGATCGTCGGTTCCTCTTTTCTCCAATGGCTGCAAATTCTCGACGAAGATGAAACCACACAGGCTATCGTTTTAGTCGGTCAACCTGGTGGTGGTAGTGAAGAAGCAGCAGCCCGGTACATTGCTGAGGCAATTGATAAACCAGTAATTGCCTACATTGCAGGCCGACAAGCACCACCAGGAAAAAGTTGGCGTCAAACTGGGACTTTAGCAACGGTTATCGGACGCGATCCTAACTTTGGTACAGCCCAAAGTAAATTAGCCGCTTTAAAAGAAGCGCAAGTTCCAGTAGCTGAACGTCCTTCTCAGATTCCAGAATTATTGAGAAAGAAAAGAGATTAATTGATATTTTCCCTGGCTCTGTTTAAGAACAGCACAGTGGGGAAATGTCCAGTTCCGCCAGCGCAGATAGCGTTGGCAATTATCCTACAAGCTTATATGGGACTATCAGATGATCAAGTCAGAAATACTACCAAGTCTTCCATAGATAACAAGTTAAAAGTTAATCCCCATAAATAAATTTAGTTGCTCTGTATCCTTTTGCGTTTCGGTCAGAAATACTTATTTGTGCCATTCTGCTTAAAGTCAAGGATATTTTTAAGCAGCAAGAATTACAAGTATTATCTCCGGGGGCTAAGGGCTATCGAGCTTATTTTAGCTGCATATTAGCCTTTTTTGTCAGCCTGTCAGAATGAATAGATGTTACAAAAAGCGAAGCAATAATCGAGCTTCGTCTGCCAGGTCTAATGCATGAGTAATGGCGATCGCTCTTGATGTGATATATTTCGTCAAAAGTTCGCCCAAAGCGCTGCTCAAGCCAGCTGTGACGAGATTTGTTGTGTACAAGCTTTAACAACCTCCCTGCTATTAGACCAAAATGAAGTGCCGCTACCGCAGCATAGGTAAAGCGCACCACACGCTGATATCCATTCCACCCAGCAGAACGCAACCCCGCCAAGTACCCCTCAAGATGCGCTGCAAACCAGCTGCATCTTTGTTGCCAGTTCTTGAGGTAATTGAGAAGCAAAGGGATGATTGTATTGGTAATATTTCATTCTCCACCCAAGTTGAACGGGGAGTTGCAGCTTGAACTGGAGATGCAAACCCCAAAATAAAAATTAAGACAAATACAATTGCAGATATGTGTTTGGGCATGACAGTCTATTAAGCGTAAAAAAATTGACTCTTGTGTAGAGGCAATCATCCAACGACAATTCTTTTACCACCTTGAGACATAGCTTAGAAAGTGATTTAAAGCACAATGTAACAAATATTCATGGTAAAGAATTCAAAAAGGTAAAATTATAAAGAATCGTCAAAACGTAATCATGTCAGCTATCCAAACAACTGTGGTTCTTGCCATGACGGCCGATGGAAAAATAAGCGCCGTAGATCCGAAAGCGCCTCGTGAATCCGATGCAGCTGACCAAGCACACTTGGAGTATCAAGTCTCTCTTGCTGATCTAGTCTTGGTAGGAGCAGGGACGATTCGGGCTGAGGGGGGAACCTTTACAATTCGCAATTCCGAACTGTTGGCAGCACGTAAGGTTCGAGGTCAGTCTCCCCAGCCTATTACCTGCGTTGTCTCAGGTTCCCTTGACCTATCGCTGGACTTGCCTTTTTTAAGCCAGGACATTGAGCGATGGATATTTACGACACGGACTGGTTTGGAGCGCAATTCTGATGCAACAACCTTGCAAAAACTGGCTGAATTAATTTATTTGGGAGATACAGAGCTGGACTGGGATCGGGCCTACAGCTTGATGGCAGAGCGGGGTATTCACAAGGTCGTGGCTTTGGGAGGCGGCTCTTTAACAGCTGCTCTAGTAAAGGCTGGGCGAATTGACGATTGGTGGTTGACAATTTGGCCCGTCATTTATGGAGGAAAGGACGCCCTTAGCCCAGTGGAGGGAGAGGGTTTTGTTCCCAATGCTGCTCCTCATCTCCAACTCGTCGAAACTCGTCAGGTTGGAAGTGAGTTGTTTTTGCACTACCGCACACTCAACTGAGAATGCGCTGCCAGAATTAAGCACTATTATTGTTGATACTAAAACCCAGATTCCGCACTTCATTTTGTAATACGTATATTAGTATATAGGACTCCTCCAAAGATTTTTGAAAACATACTGAGACTGAAAAGCCCGTTTTATCACGGTTTTATCTAAAATGTTGTTCAGAAATCAGACAGGATTCCTATACTAGAGAGTGAAGAGAGAAAAAAAGCAGATTTCAAGAAGCTATCCCAAGAAATAGAACAAGAATCAATCAAAGTTAGAAAACAAATAGCTAAGTTAGTAAAATAGTAGTCCCCATTAGCTTATTATTCAATTTGTCGTGCTACCAATTGAGCAAATAGCCCCATCTGCTTAACCAGTTCCTCAAACGTACCCATCTGCACCACGCGACCCGCTTCAATCACATAAATTCGGTCAGCATTGCGAATTGTGCTGAGGCGGTGGGCAATCACTATCCGAGTTGCCTTCAACTGATCTAAACTTTCAGTTACGATCGCTTGCGTGCGATTATCCAAAGAACTGGTAGCCTCATCCATCAAGATAATTTTTGGCTGATTGACCACTGCTCTGGCAATCAACAATCGTTGTCGCTGTCCCCCGGAAAGATTGGTGCCACCTTCACTAATAACTGTATGCTTTCCCATAGGAAGAAGCTCGATATCAGCAGTAAAACCCGCCATGCGTGCCGCTGCCCAAGCTTTCTCGTGCGACACATTGGCTGCGGCAGTAATATTCTCAAAAATTGAGCCTGTGCCAATGCGACCATTTTGCAGCACTACCCCCAACTGCCTTCGTACTGCCTGAAGATCCAGTTCTGCCAAGTCAAAGTTATCGTAGTACACCGTTTCTGAGAGTGGAGTCTCAAACCCCAATAACAACCGGAATATCGTTGACTTCCCACTTCCCGAAGGTCCCACTATCGCTATAAATTCTCCTGGATCTGCATAAAGACTGATATTATTAAGTATCGGCAATCCATCATCACGGTAGCGAAAGTTAACACTGGGGAGACTTGTTCTCCTGACAGGCTTTTTGAAGTGCAGAATGTGGGCTAAAAAGCGCCCCCCCCTTCGGGAGAGCGCTTTTTGATGAAGGCTAAACTTTACTATTTAACCGTTGATAGCAGGAGCGGTTAGAGCTACAGGAGCAAAATCACCAGCAGCCAAAT
>NZ_JBALCZ010000079.1:0-88106 GCF_036917615.1 Nostoc sp. | reverse complement strand
TTCAGCCTTTAGTGACAGTAATCTGCTGTCGGGCTGGATTAGTTATTTACGGGCTGAATACCGCGATTTACTAATCAACGAATCGCACTAGTTCTGTCTATCAATTCCCAAGCTTTAAGCGATCGCTATGTCGTCGGTTGCAATTACTAATTTAGCAGTTGCAATGCCAAGTGGAAGCGATGCAGCCTCACCTAATTCATCAAGATAAATCCGTCTGACGCGCCCACTTGTGAAAAACTCATGGTAATGTTTGATATCTCCTGTATCTACACTTCTGTTTAGGTACAAAACTACAGCACTCCAGTTATTTTGTGGTTTATTCTGACGCAGATATAAACATATTTCTGCAAATAGCCGTGAATAAATTTCTCCATCGGCTTGAAATTGCACTTCCAGAAAATAAATCTGGTTCTCACTTCCTTGTGTAGGCAGAAATACACCATCGATTCTGAAGGCTGTTTGTTTGATTTCAACTGATGAAAATTGATAAAGGCTAGCTTCTTCTGGAGGATTACCAATAAGTTCAAAGAAGATATCAGGGAATTCTTGAAACAGGCGATAAAAGATGATATCTGTTTTCACAATTTTATATCAATTGAAGATTTTGATTTGCTGTTCATGTGTTACTTTGTTCTTCAGAACCATCTCGCACTTTCAGCAATTGCTCTTTTGCCATCCCTAATATACGTGAAAGGGGCGCTAATAAATTCTCATCAAATGCTTCTCCGGCATAAAGATTATTCAGTTCAGTGGGAGATAATTTAAAGGTATCGCAGAATTTAGCAAACTCCTGGTTACTCAAGTCAAGTTCTTTTTGCCTGTCATGAAGTAAAACGGCGATCGCTCTAGTTCCATGCTTCGGACGCTCACTAGTTTTCACATATTTTTCCATTAAATAATTGACTTTCCTGGTATCGCCGCCGATTTTTTTAATTAAATCAGTACAAGCCATTTTTAGTGCTTTCTTTAAAATTTCTTCTTCATTTAAAAACTTAATAACTTCGCTGGCATATTCTGGTTTAAAAAATCCCACCAAATCACCTTGATGATAAACTGGTATATAAGGATTATTTGTTTCTACTTGCCAATCTAAAGGCTCATTGCGTAGCGACATAGCTGCACCCCTAAATATTTTCAGATTGCACCATTTTAAAACCATTTATTCTTTAACTGCCAGTGGTGATATTTTGGTCAAATATAGTAATCTAGTTTTATTGTTGCTAAGTATACTTAATCTTGTACTATCCTTGACTCAATATTCTGATTCAAGTTATAGTCAAAATTTTCCCTATGCAGAAAAAATGTTTAAAGACTCAGATATTAATCCTAGATATGATGTCATAGACATTTCTTCAGAGGAAGCTGTAAAAATTATAGATACTACATTGAATACTTTTGAATTAGTAAGCGAGAAATTGGTTACACCTTTACACAGAGTCATATATTATCCAGAATTAGAGGAATATTATCCTCAATTAAAGGAATCTTATGATCGATTAGAGGATGATGATTCCTTGTTTTACGAATGACGAATAGAGTTTAAATTTTCGATTGGTGATTGCCTTAAGTAGTTTTGGCAATTCCCATATTATGAATTAATCAAGAAAAATGGTAGGAATTATCCTTCCCAGTCTTGACGAGTATCGCACAGGAAATTGTCTGCGATCGCATCATCAAATAGATAGGGGCAATGCTGTGGAAAAGTTCGTAATGGTAAGTTAGTTTCAGGTAGCGCCAAATCGACTCCCGCTTCAATGTCAGCTAGTTTGATGATTTAATATTCAATCTTGAACAAATATTCAACTGGTTTTCGCTTCATCCCCAGACGCTTCAGCCACAGCCGCCAATCTATCTGCCGCAGCCTGCACAATTTGAGCCACTTGTGCCAGAGGCATGTGCTGGATTTGTCTAAGAATCAGACTCAAATCTGAGGTTTCTGGAATTGGCTTGCCATCAATGCAGCTGATTAACTCTTCCATTGTGTAGCCTGCTTTCGATGCGATTTGAGCCAAATTTTCTGTATCTGGCACTTTCACACCTTTTTCCCACATCTGAACAGCAGTAGCAGATACTCCCAAAAGCCTACCAAACGCTCGCTGACTCATTGAACCGCGAGCTAGTTTAATGATTTCAATCAGTTTTTGTTTGCTTTCGATGTTCACTGCTTGTATAGCTAGGCAACTGTATTTACAAGTTTACTTTCAATATTACAAGTTTAGTTTTATATTGACAGCCTTGTGTTTTAGTACTAAACTATATTTCTGGTTGTAAATCGGCAACTACAGTCATCAAGCTAGTATACTAACCCATCTATCTTTAATCAACCCAAAAAACTTAGTTTGCTACGGCGCTTGTGCTTGTAGCTAGACTTTGCTGCGAAGAAATAATAATATCGAAGGTGCATCATGTTTGGCAAGCCACACAAAACTAATCAATATCGCCGCAAAAGTCGAAATCTTATAGCCACTAATAAAATTAAACCAGAACAGTGGAACATTTCTGACGCGAAGGTAAAAGAAGCCCTGAAAGCCAAAGGTCATGATGTTAAGCAAATCAAAAAAATCCACCGTCTGAAGCATCAAGTGTGTATTTCATACTGGGATGCAAAAGGCAATGTATGTAGCAGCTTTTTTAGCTACCGGATTTTTGCGCGTTGGCAAGAAGAAGCAGAAAAGTTAATTTCTACCTGCCAATCCCTCAAAGAATGGGCGAAGCTAAATTACGTCATGAAGTACGAATTTGCCTACTACCATTATCCCAGTGAAATGGAAGATGCACTCCAGGCGATATTAGAAAACCACCTGTATGTGTTAAAAGCAACAGTACAACAAGTGGTTTTACAGAAATTTTAACAGCAAAAATTAGTTAGCAGCAGAAGTTGCTAACTCCGCGAGACGTTCCTGTTGGTCTAGAGATATACAAGACTGGATAAGCGTCTCTAAATCACCTTCTAAAACAGGGTTAAGGGAATAATTCTGACCTAACCGATGATCGGTAGCGCGGTTATCTTTATAATTATAGGTGCGAATTTTTTCTGATCGCGATCCTGTACCAACCTGCGATCGCCGCATGGAAGTTACAGCTTCTTGTTGTTCGCTTAACTTGATGTCATACAACTTCGCCCGCAGAATTTGCATTGCCCGTTCTTTGTTTTGCAACTGGCTGCGTTCTTCTGTACAGAAAATGCGAATCCCTGTAGGTTTGTGCATCAAGTCAACGGCTGTTTCTACCTTGTTGACGTTTTGCCCACCAGCACCGCCAGAACGAGCTGTGGTCATTTCAATATCTTTCGGGTCAATGTGGATTTCCACATCATCCACCTCTGGCATAATCGCCACGGTAGCTGTAGAAGTATGAACCCGTCCCCCAGATTCAGTTGCCGGCACGCGCTGCACACGATGCACTCCAGCTTCAAACTTTAACTGGCTGTAAACGTCATTACCTTTAATTTCTAGAATGACCTCTTTCCAGCCACCCACTTCTCCTCGAGATTCGCTCACTAGAGAAACTTTCCAACCTTGAGTCTGGGCATAGCGGGTGTACATCTGCATCAAATCGCCAGCCCAAATACTTGCTTCATCGCCACCAGTACCAGCGCGAATTTCCAACATGATATTCTTTTCATCATTGGGGTCGCGTGGTAGCAGTAAGACTTTCAAGCGAGACTCTAAATATTCTATTTTTTGTTCCAGTTCCTTTACTTCCAGTGCTGCCATTTCTTGCAACTCTGGGTCACTCGCAGATTCTTTGTAAACCTGACGCGCTCCGGTCAAATCTTCTTGGGCTGTTTTCCAAATTTCATAAGTATCAACTACCTCTTCCAAAGAAGAACGAGACTTAGCAATTTCTTGATACTCATTAGGGTTGCTAGCGGTATCGGGGTCGCCAAGACGACGTGTTAACTCATTAAAGGTTTGTTCAACGGATTTTAGTTTGTCCAGTAAGTATGATTCAGCCATGACAAGTGCGATCGCTCCTTAAAAAAATAACAAATTGGCTCGAGCATATAAATGACAATCGACCCAGCTGATGCAGGGCCGTCGTTAACAGCAGAGCCAACCCGCTACTTTTTCTTTTGTTCGTCGCCAGATGTTTGAGTGCTGCTCATGCCGTACTTGCGGAGGAAGCGCTCCACTCTACCCTCAGTGTCAATAATCTTCTGAGTACCGGTGTAAAATGGATGATTTCCAGACCAAACATCTACGTGCAATTCTGGCTTGGTAGAGCCAATGGTCATAACAACTTGACCGTTGCAGTAAACTTTAGCGTCTGGATACCACTTGGGGTGAATATCAGATTTAGCCATTGTTCTTTTTGTGATGAATCTATATCAATTATAACTTTCAGGTTTCAATTAAGGCTAGAAGAAGGGGACAGGGAAAAGGTTACAGGTAACAGAAAACTATCACCTGTCCCCTGTAACCTACCACCTTCTTCACTAATCCCCAATGCCCTAACGCTTAGAGTACTGAGGTGCTTTCCGGGCTTTATGTAAACCATATTTTTTCCGCTCTTTTGCCCTCGGATCACGAGTCAAATAACCTTCGGTTTTCAAAGGTGGGCGGTTGTCTGGGTCTAGTTGGCACAAAGCACGAGCAACTCCTAAGCGAACAGAATCAGCCTGTCCGGTCAAGCCACCGCCTTCGGCTTTCACCAAAATGTCATATTCGTTTTCTAATCCCAGAGTTTCCAGAGGTGCTTTTATCACTCCCAGGTAGTTGGCATTGAATTGGAAATACAAGTTTCCATCTTTACCGTTCACAGTCAGTTGACCAGTGCCTGGAACCAGACGTACCCGCGCTACTGAGGTCTTACGACGACCAGTACCCCAGTATACGGCGCGACCGCTATTGGCGTCTGCTACTACCATTAATTTTCTTCTCCAGGAATTGTACTAATTTGTAGTTCTTTAGGTTTTTGAGCATCATGGGGATGTGTGGGCCCAGCGTAAACTTTCAGCTTGGTGAACAACTGCTTACCCAGGCTATTTTTAGGTAGCATACCTTTAACAGCCTGTTCTAAAATCCGCTCTGGTATGCGCTGTTGCAGTTTAGCGAAAGTTTCCGTTTTCATCCCACCGGGACGACCCGAATGGCGACGGTAAAGCTTTTGAGTGCGCTTTTTGCCTGTAACTGCCACTTTCTCGGCATTGATGACGATTACGAAGTCACCTGTATCTAAGTGGGGTGTATATTCGGGTTTCTTTTTGCCTCTCAGGATCTGGGCGATTTCGCTGGCGAGGCGACCGAGGCGTTTATCGGTGGCATCTACTATGTACCACTCACGCTCAAGGGATGCTTGAGAAGGAAGGTATGTTTTACTCGTTGTCATTTGTCATTTGTCCTTTGTCATTTTTAATTTGTCATTAGTCATTTATCCTTTGTCATTTGTTTTTGTCCTTTATCCTTTGTCAGTTGTTCTTTGTAATTACACTAATGACCAATGACTAATGACCAATGACTAAGAACCAATGACTAATGACTCTTGACTAGTGACGAACTTTGGCAAGGTGTCGTACCAAATCTCTTTTGGAAAGGGAAAATCTGGATAGCCGACTCGCAACAAGCATAAGCCTTGAGGCGGGGCGGCGTGTTTCACTTCTTCCCGACGTTGTTCTTTCCAGAGTTCGGTGAAGCTAGAAAGTGTTCGTTGTCCAGAACCTACTTGTACCAGCATCCCTACCAACAGCCGTACCATGCCATACAAAAATCCATCTGCTTGTATTTCAATATGGATAAATGGCCCACTGCGACGACACTCTGCTGCTTGCACCTCTACCCAGGAATGCGATCGCTTTGAGCCTGCACGCTGAAAAGCAGCTAAGTGATGCTTTCCCAAGAGAGGTTTCAGGGCAGCTTGGATTAAGGATTCATCCAGGGGTGCATAATAATAATGCCAACTGAAGGGTTTCACGAACAAGTTAAGTCGATCTTCAGTGTATATTGTGTAGCGATACCGTCGATAGGCTGCACTAAAGCGAGCGTGCCAACGGTTATCTACACTAGCTGAAGCCCTGATTAATATATCTGACGGCAGATAACTGTTGAGGATTGTTGCCCACTTGTGAGGCGGAATTAAACCTGTTGCCTCAAAATGGGCTACTTGAGCAGCAGCGTGAACTCCAGAATCGGTTCGCCCAGCACCGTGTAGTGTCACATGATGCCCAAGAATAGTAGCAATCGCTCTTTCTATCTCTTCTTGGACTGTCCGTTGTTTTTTTTGCCGTTGCCAGCCATGAAAATGAGTGCCCAGGTATTGGATTACCAAGGCTACTCGATGAGTTTGTGTAGGCTGGTGGCTTTCTAACATACAGATTTTGTCTCCGAAGTTCTGATCTAAGGAAGCCTTAGCTCAGACTTCTCTCTTTGTCATTTGTCTTTTGTCATTTGTCCAAAGTCCAAGTGTGAATAACCAATGACTAATGACCAATGACCAATGACTAATGACTTAAACCAATTCAATTATTGCCATTTTTGCATTATCACCCCGACGCGGTACGGTATGCAGGATGCGGGTATAACCGCCCTGACGATTACCGTAGCGAGTGGGAACTTGCTCAAATAGAGCGTGAACCAGTTGTTTATCGAAGATATAGCCAAGGGCTTCCCGGCGTGCTGCCAAGGAGCCGTTTTTGGCTAGGGTAATCATTTTTTCAACTTCACTTCGCAGAACTTTCGCTCTAATTAAAGTGGTGGTGATTTTACCATGACGGATCAGCTCGGTGGTAAGCGATCGCAGTAAAGCACGGCGTTGATCGGCGGGTTTGCTGAGTTTTTTGACGCGACAACGGTGACGCATAATTATGCACTATGAGTTATGAACGGTTTTTCTTAAGGGTGTTTAGAGCCTCTTTCCATTGGCAGGGTGATGCCCAAGCGTCGCTGCAAAGCTTCCACAACCTCTTCTGCTGACTTCTGACCAAAGTTCTTAATTTCTAAGAGGTCTTCTTGGGTATAATCCAACAAATCTGCCACAGAGTTAACTTGTGCCCGTTTGAGACAGTTATATGCCCGCACAGAAAGTTGCAACTCTTCGATGGGTATCTGGGCAGTTGGGTCGTCTGGAATGTCCGAACCTGTGTCTGTTGGTTCGAGGGAGATATCTTTCAACGGGTTGAATAAATCTACCAAGATCCCAGCGGCCGAAGATAGTGCTTCTTGGGGGGAAATACTGCCATTTGTCCAAACTTCCAACAGTAGTCGGTCTTTTGGAATCAAGCCTTCCCCACGAGACTCTTCAACACTGTAGTTGACTTTTCGCACCGGCATAAATATTGAGTCGATTTGGAGAAAGTCCAACGATGTGGCTTCCTCACGTCCTCGCTCTACGGTGCGATAACTTTTGCCTTTTTCGATCCGAAATTCCATTTCCAGCTTTCCTCCCTCAGCGATGGTGGCTACATACTGAGTCGGATCGATGACTTCTACTTCACTGGGCAAATCAAAATGCGCCGCAGTGATTGTTGCTGGACCGCTAACGAGTAATCTACCAATCTGGGGCTGCGAAGAATAGTTTTTCAGGATAACTTCCTTCATTTTCATGAGGATTTCCAGCACATCTTCCCGCACGCCCGGAACTGTGGCGAACTCATGTGAAACGCCTGCAATCCGCACTGCTGTAACTGCTGTACCTTCTAAATTAGACAGTAAAACCCGCCGCAGTGCGTTGCCAACAGTTGTTCCTTGACCGCGATCTAGAGGTTCCAAAACAAATTTACTGTAATGGTTCCGACTTTCCTCGGTATTCGACTCTACACATTCAATTTGAAACTGCGCCACGGATGAGCCTCCCTTTTTCTAAGGTGCTGCTAGCAGACAAATCAATTGCCTCCCGAATTGATTGCCAATTTTCGATTTTGGATTTTGGATTTTGGATTGTGCTTCTTTGGTTCATGCTCCGCCTCTTGAAAGCGCAACAAATCTTAAATCATCAACTTAAAATCCACGAGGCCCAGCACCCTTGTAGTCGGGTTCAATCTAAAATCGCAAATCTAAAATCCAAAATTGATTGATAATATTTTGGGTAGCCCGAAGTTTAACAGCTTTCCCGGCGGGAAAATCTGACGCGCTTCTGGTCGCCCAAGCTTTCACCCAATGACAGTTTGCACGTTATCCGCCCAAGCGGTCATTGCTGGCTGTAACTTTTCGTCCTCACTGCCCAAGTCTTGGTGTTTAAACTCGACGGCGCTTGGGTGGACGACAACCATTGTGAGGAATCGGGGTAATATCCCGAATGAGTGTAATTTCCAGTCCTGCTCCTTGAAGTGCCCGGATAGCGGTTTCTCTACCTGCTCCTGGCCCACTGACCATTACCTCGATTTGGCGCATTCCTTGATCAATGGCTCGACGGGCTGCACTTTCAGCAGCGGTTTGCGCTGCAAAGGGAGTTCCCTTTTTTGCTCCCTTAAAACCGCTAGAACCAGCACTAGCCCAGGAGATGACATCTCCATTTTGATCGGTAATGGTGACAATGCTATTGTTGAAAGTAGACTGGATGTAGGCCATCCCACTGGGTACATTCCGTTTCTGCTTCTTGCTCCCGGATTTTTTAGTTGGTTGTCTCGCCATACTTGTTTAGTTGATTTAAGGTAAAACTTGCTCGGATTAGCAAGCGTTGCAAAATTATTTCCCTGGAGCCTTCTTCTTCCCAGCCACTGTCTGCCTTCTTCCTCGACGGGTTCTGGCATTTGTGCGAGTTCTTTGGCCTCTGACTGGTAAGCCCATGCGATGACGACGCCCTCTGTAAGTACCAATGTCAACTAAGCGCTTGATGTTCAAAGACTCCAAGCGCCGCAAGTCGCCTTCAACTTGATAGTTGCTTTCTATTTCCCCTCGCAGGGCTGTCACATCGGCATCACTTAAGTCCTTAACGCGGGTGTCTGGGTTCACACCAGTAGCCGCTATAATTTCTTGAGAGCGTGATAATCCAATTCCGTAGATGTAAGTCAGACCGATCTCGACGCGCTTATCGCGTGGAAGGTCTACTCCGGCAATACGTGCCACAATGAACTCTCCCTATTGTTCTCGCAATTACTGTTGGTTGGAAAAACGTGATTAATCGCGTCTTTTCGTTTTAATGATGATATGCGTCTTACAACTCACTCTCTTAGTAAGAGTGTTATCCTTGACGTTGTTTGTGCTTGGGGTTTACGCAGATCACCATGACGCGGCCACGACGTTTGATCACGTTGCACTTTTCACAGATTTTCTTGACTGAGGCTCTAACTTTCATGCCTTTTATTCTTTGACTCCAAATATAAAATTATAGCATTTCTAGGGAAATTAATCCAGTTAAATGACTAGCAAACAGTCAAAAAAATGGTTTTATGGTAAAATTCTCTACATATACTTACTTCTTTCGTAGTCGATAGGTGATTCTGCCTTTAGTCAAGTCGTAGGGAGTTAACTCCACCTTGACGCGATCGCCGGGCAAAATCTTGATATAATTTCGGCGAATCTTACCGGAAATGTGTGCCAGCACGTTAAAGCCATTGTCCAAGTCAACGCGAAACATCGCATTGGGCAAGGACTCTGTAACCGTGCCTTCCATTTCAATCAAATCTTGCTTAGACAATTTTTTTTTCCTCAACTCAACAATCTCGTGTTCAGTTGCAGCACTTTATCTGCAAGAGAACACACTTTAAGAAATATATCAACAGTTTATTAATATATCTTAGCTAAAATTGCTCTGCTTCTTGGTGGGGGGGGAGATGAGGGAGCAGGGGGAGAAAATATTACCTGATCTCCCTCATCCTTCTCATTTCTATAATCTCCATAATCATCAAGCAATTACCTTTTGGAGTTCACCAGTGACATCTTCTTGGGACTGATTGCCATTTACTGTTAAAAGTTTTTGGCGATCGCGATAATAATCAATTAAGGGTGCAGTTTCAGTGCGGTACACTTCTAACCGACGACGAATCACCTCTTCGGTATCATCTTTTCGCCCTCTAGCTAGCAAACGTTCTACCACAACATCATCTGGTGCATCTAGATTGACTACCTTTTCGCCACTCTGATGTATTGTTTCCAGCAATTCTTCTAGAAAACCCGCTTGCGTCACTTTGCGGGGAAAACCATCAATAATCCAACCATTTTCTGCATCTGGTTGGCTGAGGCGCTCCTGTACCAAGTCCTGCACTAGCTGATCGGGTACTAACTCACCGCTATTTACATAGTTTTGAGCCTTGATTCCCAAATGAGTTTGCTCTTTCATGGCTTGCCTTAATATTTCACCTGTAGAAATATGGGGAATATTCAAGTGTTCAGCCAACGTTTGAGCTTGTGTTCCTTTACCAGCTCCAGGTGGTCCCAAGAAGATTAGTCGCGTCACTATTGTTTCACCATTCCTTCATAGCGCTGAGAGATTACGTAAGTTTGGATTTGTCTTGCCGTATCAATCGCCACACCAACTAGAATTAACAAAGAGGTAGCACCCAATCCCTTAAAGGTGGGTACTCCTAAAGCTCTTTCCACACCAGTTGGGATAATAGCAACCAGTCCCAAAAATATCGCACCCAAAAAAGTGAGTCGATTTGACACGCGCTCGATATACTCACTAGTTGCTTTGCCAGGACGAATGCCAGGAATGCTAGAACCCATTTTTTTCAAGTTTTGTGCAACATCTACCGGGTTGAGAATCAACGAAGAATAGAAGTAGCTGAAGAAAATGATGGAAATCATGTAGACCAAGGCATAGACCCAAGAGCCAGAACCGCTTGGACTTAAATAAGTGTTAATTATATTTGCCAATTCGGCATTCTTGGCGAAATTGGCAATTAGCAGTGGCAAACTGAGGATGGCTGCGGCAAAAATAATTGGCATCACGCCGCCTTGATTTAGCCGCAAGGGTAAAAAGCTACGTTGCTCTGCCAAAACTCGACGACCCACTTGACGACGAGCCGAAATAATCGGGATGCGGCGCATTCCTTCCTGCACAACCACAATACCAACAATGGTTGCTAGGAAAACTAAGATTAGTACTATGACGCGACCCACTGTTTCCCGACCGCCGACTTGCACCAAATCGATAGTATCGCCTAAAGCTTTTGGTAATGACGCCACAATGTTGACAAAAATCAACAATGATGCTCCATTGCCGATACCACGTTCTGTAATCAGTTCGGATGCCCACATTACGAACATGGAACCAGCAGTCAGAGCGATCGCGGTTTCAGCTACGAAGATTGGGCCTGGGTTTAAGGCAAATTGCTGGAGGAATAATGCCGAAAAAGCTGTACTTTGGATAATTGCCCAACCTACAGTCACATAGCGGGTAATTTGCGAAATTTTCCGCCGCCCCGCTTCACCTTCATTTTTCTGTAAATTTTCTAAAGATGGAATTGCAGCGGTAAGTAATTGGATAATAATAGACGCATTAATGAAGGGCAAAATTCCCAACGCAAAGACTCCCAAAGTCGAAAGTCCGCGTCCTGAAAATATATCCAATAAACCGAATACGGAATTATTTCCCGATATGGCTTCATGAAACCGTTCTCGATTAATTCCTGGTATGGGCAAAAAGATGCCTAAGCGAACCAAAATTAAAATACCGACGGTGACAAGCAGCCTACCTCTAAGCCCAGCTGCTTGTGCCATCTGCATAAAAGTTTCTTGAGCCGTTGGGGCTTTGTCTCGACTGATCATAGAGTGCTACCTTTATAGTGAACCAGGCGCTGAGTGCGAGTTGGCTTGCATTTAAGTGCGCTGTTCCGGCTCACTCATAAGACTTCACAACTCCCACCAGCTGCCTCAATTTTGCTACGAGCTGTACCTGTGAAAGCTGCCGCTTGTACCTTGAGCGGAGTGCTCAATTCCCCGTTACCTAAAATTTTCAATGGTCCCTTGACAGTAGTAAGGATACCTGCTGCTTTCAAGGAGGTCAAAGTTACTTCCGTATTAGCGGGAAGGGAGGCTAGCTTCTCTACATTAATCGTAGTGTAAATTTTCCGATTCACAATCGGAAAGCCCTTCAGCTTAGGTAAGCGGCGGTACAATGGCTGTTGACCACCTTCAAAACCGGGTCGAGTACCACTACCAGAGCGAGATTTTTGACCTCGCATACCTAGCCCAGCACTGGCACCTTGACCGGCAGAAATACCTCTGGCTACACGCTTCTTGCGTTTCTTTGAGCCTTTTTGCGGCTTAACATCATGGAGTCTCATAAGTTATCAAGTTCTCATTTGTCGTTTGTCATTTGTCGTTTGTCATTTGTCATTTGTCCTTTGTTATTCACTAATGAACGCCACTTGCTTCAACGGGGGGAACCCCCGCAACGCAGTGGCTCCTAATGACCAATGACTAAATTAGATGTAGAGATTTTGAATAGGAATACCGCGATCTTCGGCAACTTCAGAAAGAGTACGCAGTGTAGATAAGGCGTTGACTGCGGCTCTAGCATTATTGAGCGGATTGTTGGAGCCAAGTTGCTTGGCTAAGACGTTACGAACTCCTGCCAATTCCAGCACAGTTCGCACAGCACCACCAGCAATTACCCCAGTACCAGGTGAGGCTGGACGCATAATCACCTTTGCACCACCACCGACACCATCAATGGGATGAGGGATGGAGTTGGATTTGGTGATTGGGATATCAATGAGGTGTTTTTTGCCGTCGGCTACGCCTTTTTTAACGGCACCAATTACATCTGAGGCTTTGCCTACTCCTACACCAACTTGACCGCGTTCGTTACCGACGACAACGATCGCTCGGAAGCTGAGTTTTTTACCTCCTTTGACGACCTTGCTCACACGTCGGATTTGGATAACCCGCTCTTGCCAAGTAGTTTCTTCTTTTTTGGCACGCTTTGTTCTACTTTTACGCTCTGTTGCCATAATTTAGTGCTCTGGTGAACGTCATTTGTCAGTTGTCATTTGTCTTTTGTCATTTGTCCTTTGTCATTTGTTCAATGACTAATGACCAATGACTAATGACTAATAACTTTAGAAATCTAAACCAGCCTCGCGTGCTGCATCAGCTAGTGCTTTGACACGGCCATGATATAAGTTACCACCGCGATCAAATACTACTTTGGTGATGCCTTTTTCTAGCGATCGCACTGCGATCAACTTACCAACTTGCACCGATGCGTCGCGGTTTGCACATGACGCTAAACTAGATTTCAACTCTGGTTCTACAGTCGATGCTGCGACTATGGTTTGATGCTGAGTATCATCAATTACCTGGGCGTAAATATGCTCATTAGAACGAAATATCGCTAAACGCGGACGTTCTGGGGAGCCAATAACTTTGCCACGAACGCGTCGATGACGACGGTTTTTTGATTCTCTACGAGTAAGTTTCATTTCTACTTCTTACCACCCTTACCAGTCTTACCAGCTTTGCGTCTGACCACTTCACCGGCATAGCGAATGCCTTTACCTTTGTAAGGTTCTGGTGGACGAACGGCACGAATTTTTGCGGCTGTGTTGCCGACGATTTCTTTGTCATACCCGCTAACAATGACGTTGGTGGTACCTTCTACTGCAAACTGAATTCCATCTGGCGGAACAATTTGCACCTGATGGCTGTAACCCATATTTAAAACTAGGTTACGCCCTTGAAGTTGTGCCCTGTAACCAACACCTTGAATTTCCAAACGGCGCTGAAAACCTTGGGAAACTCCCTCGACCATGTTGGCAACTAAAGTGCGGCTCAAGCCGTGCAGCTGCTTTGAAGTACGAGTTTCATCTCGACGATTTACCTGTAATATTTCTCCCTCTTGAGAGACTGAGACATTAGCTGTTAGAGTCCGAGAAAGTTCTCCTTTCGGGCCTTTCACCACAATATTCGTACCATCGATCGCCACTTGGACTTTGGCGGGAATAGTAATTGGACGTTTACCAATACGAGACATGACTTTTTGTCCTTTGTTATTTGTCCTTTGTCCTTTGTCATTTGTCTTTCACTAATGACAAATGACTAATGACCAATGACTACCAAACGTAACAAAGCACTTCGCCACCCAAGTTCTGACGCCGCGCTTCGCGGTCAGTCATAATCCCACTGGATGTAGAAATAATGGCAATGCCAATGCCGCCTAGTACCCTTGGTAATTCTTTTCTATTGGAGTAAACACGCAAGCCTGGCTTACTCACTCGCTTTAAGGCGGTGATTAGAGGCTGACGATTCTTACCTTTGTACTTCAGGGAAATCACTAGGTTGTGCTTTACCCCTTCTTCTGCTTCTTCGATTTCAGCAATAAAGCCTTCCTCCCGTAGTACTTTGGCAATACTTCGGGTCATTTTTGTCGCTGGCACTTGTGTAGTTTGATGCCGCGCCAGGTTGGCATTGCGGATGCGCGTCAGCATATCTGCAATTGTGTCGTTAGCCGCCATCGTTCCCTCTATAGATGAACTTATTGATCGCGAAAGGGCATTCCTAATTCTTTAAGTAAGGCGCGGCCCTCTTCGTCGTTCTTTGCTGTGGTGATGATGGAAATATCCATCCCCCGCACTTGATCGATGCTGTCGTACTCGACTTCTGGAAAAATTAGCTGTTCTCTCACACCCAGAGTGTAGTTACCGCGTCCGTCAAAGCTTTTAGGGCTAACGCCGCGAAAATCTCGAATTCTGGGCAGTGATAGGCTAACGAGTCGGTCAAAAAAGGCATACATCCGTTCGGCTCTGAGGGTAACCATGATCCCCACAGGCATACCTTGACGAATTTTAAAGCCAGCGATCGCCTTTTTCGCCCGCGTCACCACTGGTTTTTGACCTGTTACCAGCGAAATTTCGTTGATCGATGCCTCTAGTGACTTCGCATTTTGAGCTGCTTCACCCAAACCTCGGTTAATAGTAACCTTTACCAACTTCGGTACTTGATGAACGTTGGTATATTGAAACTGATTGATCAGTTTGGGGACGATTGTCTCTTGATATAAGGTTTTGAGTCTTGTTGTCGCCATAGTTTTTTGTCCTGATATCCCTGGGCTTGGTCAGGGAACATTTAATTTTGGATTTTAGATTTTGGATTTGGGATTAAATTTAAAATCTAAAATCTCAAGTTGGCTAATTCTTATTTATCAAGAAGTTCGCCAGTTTTCTTGAGTTTTCTGACTTTTTTGCCTTCTGAGGTAAAGGTATAACAAACACGACTGGCAACGTTTTGCTTGGTGGAATAAAGCATCACGTTGGAGCTATGAATCGGGAATTCCTGGGTGAGAATCCGCCCTGATTCTCCTTCTTGCTGGGGTTTGACGTGCTTGGTTTTAATGTTGACACCTTTGACGATAACTTTACTCAGTTGGGGAAGTGCCTGGATAATTTCACCAACTTTTCCTTTGTCTTTGCCAGCAATCACTTGTACGGTGTCGCCAGTTTTGACGTGCATTTTGTGGAATACTTTGGCCGTACCCTGTTTGGTTGCCATTAAAGCACCTCCGGAGCCAGAGAAACAATTTTGGTAAAGTTTTTATCACGCAGTTCCCGGGCAACTGGGCCAAAAACCCGTGTGCCTCTTGGGTTTCCGTCTTTATTGATGATCACAGCAGCGTTATCATCAAAGCGAATACTCATGCCGCTGTCACGACTTACGGCTTTACGAGTGCGGACAATTACTGCTTCCACGACATCAGACTTTTTTACAGCCATGTTGGGTGTAGCATCTTTGACAACGGCGATAATTTTATCACCAATGAAACCATAACGGCGGTTGCCTCCACCTAAGATGCGGATGCACATTAGTTTACGGGCACCGCTATTATCTGCGACATTCAGGTAAGTCTGGGGTTGAATCACAATTATTCTCCCTTGTAATGTTGTTAGTTTCTAACAACGATGAGGTTTAAGTAGGTTTGACGTTCATAACTTCTGTGATTTTCCAGCGCTTGGTTTTACTCAGGGGTCTAGTTTCCTGAATGCGAACGCGATCGCCTACTTTACACTTATTTTCTTCGTCGTGAACTTTATATCGTTGAGTGTTAACTACAATCTTGCCGTACTTGGGGTGAGGGGCGCGGTTTTCTATAGCAACTACCACAGTTTTTTGCATTTTATCGCTCACTACCAAGCCAACTCGTTCTTTGACTGCCATAATCTCCTACTTTTCTTCTTTAGCCGATTGAATTGCTGCCCGTTTGCGTTCGGTTTCTACCGTCAGCAATTGAGCTAGGCGGTGGCGGATCTGTCTGAACTGGTGGGGCTTTTCTAGTTGTCTGGTGGCTTTTTGCAAGCGCAACTGAAATAGTTGTCTTTTGATAGCGACAATTTCCTCAGAGAGTTTATCGTCACTTAATTCTCTAGCTTCTGAAATCTTGGGAAGAGGCATAACCTACTCCTGCTCCTGTGGTTGAGAGCGCACAATAAACTTGGTTTTTATGGGCAGCTTAAATGAAGCCAAACGCATAGCTTCACGGGCGATTTCTTCAGTAACCCCAGCGATTTCAAACAAAATTCGCCCTGGCTTGACTACAGCTACCCAATACTCTGGCGAACCTTTACCAGAACCCATCCGGGTTTCAGCTGGACGCATGGTTACAGGTTTATCAGGGAAAATCCGAATCCAGATTTGTCCACCCCGACGAATATAACGGGTCATTGCCCGACGAGAAGCCTCGATTTGCCGGGAGGTAATCCAAGCAGGTTCTTGCGCTTGGAGTGCAAAATCACCAAAGTTGAGGGTGCTGCCACGGGTGGCTAGTCCCTCCATCCGTCCGCGCTGTTGTTTGCGGAATTTAGTTCTTCTAGGACTTAACATGGTTTTTCACTTGTCATTTGTCATTTGTGAGCCACTGCGGTCTTCTCCCAAAGGGAGAGGCTAGCGCTAAGGGGTCTCCCCAAGTGAAGCACGTGGCGTCATTTGTCATCTGTCATGTGCCATTTACTAATGACTAATGATTAATGACTATTGACGATTTATCCTTCATTTGAACGGTCTTCAAATTGCTGGCGACGACGTTGTTGTTGACGGCGACGGGGTTCACGTTCGCGATCGCGGGGATCGCGTTCACGATCACGGCTTGCAGGTGGTAATGGAGTTTCTTCCTGTCCAGGAATAATTTCTCCCTTAAACACCCATACTTTGATACCCAAAATGCCGTAAACAGTTTTTGCCGTGCAATAAGAGTAGTCAATGTCAGCCCGTAAGGTATGTAAAGGTACTCTACCTTCACGAGTCCACTCTGTCCGGGCAATTTCCGCACCGTTGAGCCGACCGCTGACTTGGATTTTAATACCTTGGACACCAGCGCGTTGAGCACGCTGAATCGATTGTCGCACTACCCGCCGAAACGAAACCCGGCGTTCCAATTGTTGAGCAATGTATTCGGCAATTAGGTAGGCATCAGCATCAACTCGTTGGACTTCAACTACGTTAATCCGAATTTGGCGATTACTACCCAACAGCCCTTGTAGTCCAGTACGCAAGGATTCGATGCCTTGCCCACCACGACCCACTACTACGCCCGGTCTAGCTGTGCGTACTTCTAAGTCAATTTGGTCAGCTTTGCGCTCAATCCGCACCTCGGAAATTCCGGCGTTGTTTTGAGCGAGTCTACCCAGCTTTTGTTCTATGTATTGACGGAGTTTGTGGTCTTCTTGTAGAAGTTCTGGATAGCGATCAGGAACAGCAAACCAACGGGATTGATGTTCATGTGTAATACCCAGGCGAAAACCAACTGGATGAATCTTCTGTCCCACGAATGCTTCCTCTAAAATTTCTGACTTTACGCAATTTATTCGTGTAAGCGTGCTTATTTTTCTGGGGCAGCTGCAACAGCCACAGTAATATGACACGTTGGCTTGCGAATTTGGTAAGCTCGACCTTGCGCCCTTGGCTGGAACCGCTTCAACGGCGGCCCTTGATCGGCGTATGCCTGAGTAATCACTAGTTGAGTCCGATCTAACCCAGCGTTGTGTTCGGCATTGGCAGCAGCGCTTCTGAGAACCTTCAATATGGGTTCAGTGGCGCGATAGGGCATGAATTCCAGAATAATTAGCGCTTCTCGGTATGATCGCCCCCGGATTTGATCGAGTACACGACGCACTTTGTAGGCCGATATGCGGATAAAACGAGCGATCGCCTTTACTTCAGTAGTATCATTAACCATAATTTTCTCCAATTTTGTCATTTGTCATTGATCATTTGTCACTTGTCTTTAGCTAATGACTAATGACTTCACGACTAATAACTACCTACCTGCTTTTTTGTCACTTTTTCCATGACCTCTGTAGGTGCGTGTCGGGGCAAATTCACCCAACTTGTGTCCCACCATCTGTTCATTTACAAAAACTGGAACGTGTTGGCGTCCGTTGTGAACAGCTATGGTATGACCTACCATTAGGGGCAAAATTGTCGAAGCTCGTGACCAAGTTTTAATAACTTCTTTTCTGTTGTTGTCGTTAAGCTTTTCAATTTTCTTTAGGAGATGATCCGCAACGAAAGGACCTTTTTTTAGAGAACGACCCATAATTTAATTTTGGATTTTGGATTTTGGATTTTGGATTTAGAATTTTGGATTTTGGATGATTAGGTATCTCACTGGGGTGGAAAATTTTAGAATCTTAATTAAGTAGACCCCAATCTAAAATCTAAAATCCAAAATCTAAAATTCTATGATTCACGACCACCGCGACCCCGTTTAGAAGACTTACGGCGACGACGTATAATCAATTTGCTGCTGAGTTTCTTACGATTGCGTGTCTTTGCACCCAATGTGGGTTTACCCCAAGGTGTTACAGGCCCAGATCTACCGATAGGTGCCCTACCTTCACCACCGCCGTGTGGGTGATCAACGGGGTTCATGACGCTACCTCTAACCTTAGGACGGCGACCTTTCCAGCGATTTCGTCCGGCTTTACCTGCACTCAGGTTTCTAGCATCAGTGTTGCCTACTTGCCCAATGGTGGCGTAGGACTCGCGTCGAATCAAGCGGACTTCTCCTGAAGGCAACTTGAGAGTTACATAATTACCTTCTTTTGCTACGACTTGAGCGCTAGCACCAGCAGCCCGGACAATTTGACCACCTTTACCAGGAGTCAATTCTACATTGTGAACACTAGTACCCAAGGGAATTTTCGAGAGCGGTAAGGCATTACCATCTTCAAAGGGAGCCTCAGGCCCAGCAATGACTATTGTTCCAACTTTCAACCCGTTGGGGTGGAGGATGTACCGTTTTTCGCCGTCTTGGTAATACAAAAGGGCAATTCGGGCATTCCGGTTAGGATCGTATTCAATCGCTGCGACTTTGGCAGGAATATTATGTTTATCCCTTTTAAAATCGATGATCCGGTAAAGCTGTTTGTGTCCGCCACCCCGGCGACGACTAGTAATCCGCCCGTGATTATTCCGACCTTTGGCGCGATGCTTCGAGGTTGTTAGGGATTTCTCTGGCTCGGTTTTTGTAATTTCCGCAAAGTCAGAGACTGTAACTTGGCGAGTGCTGGGGGTATAAGGGCGATAAGAACGAGTACCCATAATCTATTTTGGATTTTGAGATTTTGCGGAAAGTCTGAGCGCCGATTTCTGGCGTTAGGGTAGCGGTAGCGAGTCCGCGTTCACCCTTGGCGTCTCGTAGAGAGCGTCTCGGAACTTTCAAAGACGGATTTGGGATTTACTTAATTTTGGATTTGGGATTTTGGATTTAATGAGTGTTTAACTAATTGCGACCATCTTTGGTGCTGATTCAGTAAACTCCTCAATCTAAAATCTAAAATTCCTAGACTTCTGGGAATAGAACTTGTCTAATCTTGTCTTCATCCCCAGGTGCGACGGTGATAATGGCTCGCTTATATTGGGGTTTATAACCAATAAATTTACCAACGCGCCGCTTTTTACGCGGTGGTAGGATGGTGTTTACTTTTACAACCTTGACCTGAAACAAGTCTTCGATCGCAGCCTTGATTTCTGGCTTAGATGCCTTTGGAATTACTTCAAAGGTGTACTTATTTTGCTCCATCAAGATAGTCGCCTTCTCGGTGACAATTGGGCGACGCACTAAGTCGGCAAGGTCGCGGGGGTCAAAGCTAGGCACTGTAGACCTCCTGAATTTTTTCTAGGGCTGATGCCGTAACTACAATCTTGTCAGCGTGCAGTAAATCAAAAACATTTAGCTGGTCGGCTGCAATTAGTTTTAAATTTTCAATGTTGCGGGCTGACAAATAAACGTTATCTGTATCCGCAATCTCAGACAAAATTAACAGTGACTTACTTTCTGGTACCACTCCCCAACGGACAAGCGCTGCCACTAATTCTTTAGTCTTCGGGCGAGATAACTCGGTGCTAAATTCTTCTACTACGATCAAATCCTCAATGCGGCTAACAAATGCTGTCCGCAGTGCTAAACGTCGCTCTTTGCGGTTCAACTTGAGGTTGAAGTCTCTGGGCTTTGGCCCAAAGATCACACCACCACCACGCCACAGTGGTGAACGAATAGACCCTGCACGAGCGCGACCAGTACCTTTTTGTCGCCAAGGTTTACGCCCACCGCCTCTGACTTCAGCACGAGTTTTTGTACTGGCATTTCCTTGACGAGCATTGGTCAATTGCCGTACTAAGGCGCGGTGCACGATATGAGACGCTGTTTCTTCCTTGGCAACGCGCAACTCGAAGGTCGTCTCGCAGACCTGTTCTCCTTGCCAATTTTTAACTACGCTTTCAACCATCTTTGTTATCTGTCCTTTGTCATTTGTCTTTTGCCATTTGTCCTGTGTCATTTGTCCTGTGTCATTTGTCCTTTGTCCTTTAACCAATTGACTAATGACTAATGACTAATGACTAATGACTAATGACTTTTGACTATCCCACTACTTTTGCAGGCACAACACTTACTAGAGCGCCCGGTTTACCAGGAATGGCTCCCTTAATTAGCAATAAGTTGCGTTCTGGGTCAACTCGCACTATGGTCAGTTTGCGGATTGTGATACGTTTTCCACCTAAACGCCCTGCCATCCGCTTACCTGGATAGACACGACCTGGTGTTGTACCAGCACCAATAGAACCGGGCGCTCTGTGGTTTTTGGAACCGTGTGACATGGGTCCTCGACCAAAGTTGTTGCGCTTCTGGTTACCCGCAAAGCCGCGACCGATGCTTGTGCCAATTACATCGACAATTTGACCTGCACTAAAAATATCTGCTTTAATCTGTTGACCTAAAGCATAATCACCAGAACTATCGGTGTGATACTCATTTAGGTGACGCAATGCTGGAGCAGATGATTTAGCCAAATGACCCAGTAGTGGTCTGTTCAGTGCCTTTGGTTTGACTTCGCCATAACCAACTTGAATGGCAAAATAACCGTCGGTTTGTTTGGTTTTAACTTGTGTAACGGTGCATGGCCCTGCTTGAATGACAGTCACAGGAATGGCTACTCCTGCTTCGTCAAATATTTGGGTCATGCCCAGCTTGGTGCCGAGAATACCTACAGACACAGTAACTGGTTCTCCTTTCTACTTGCTGACCTTGGAATTGGACTCTAGAGGACACGTTTTGTACGCATCAGTTTAGGCTGGATTAGCCTGCGAAACTTGGAATTGTTTAAATAAACCGCTCCAAATGCTTTCGGACACAACAAACCGTGTCCGTACTGCTTGGTGAATCTGTTTAGCTTCACTCACTAGATCACCAGAACAGCCACAAGTCTCTTCCGATTGGGAAGGAGTAACTTCTGGAATCAATGCAAGGCGCTACAGCTTTAAGCTGTGTGCAGCAATGCTTTCGTCCAAGCAATTGCTCTGGCACTTTCTGGAGGCAGCGCTGTCGGCGGGTTTTCCGATTTATATACGCCCGAAGGGCGGCTTCCCTGAGGTTGGCTACTGCCGTGTTGCAGTTGGACTTAAGCGGTTTTTACCGCCCAGTATCCGTTAACTGAGACTGACGTAATGCCATGAAACCAACACTGCTGCTCAGTTTTTACTTCCCTAAACACCTTAAACTATTGTTTAAGATTTTGCCTGCTTTTTCAGAGGCACAGGAGTAAATGTACTCTGGAGCTTAGGATTAACTTTGCTTGTTCGTCCGTAAACTCCAATCTTGACCTAAAAGCTTTCTTAGTTTACCAGTCTATGATCAATCTGAGTTAGATTATCCCATTTGGATTAAATCATCAGTTTTTGATGCTAACACTACCTCAGAATGACAGTAAGAAGGCAGCCTAATTTGCGTCTTTGGTCACAATCTAATAATATAAATTATTTATTTATATTTGTCCAGTACTTTATAGAGCTATTTTTGGGGAGTAGGGGAAAAAGAATTAATAACCAATGCCCTGTTGGGCCCATGCCCCATGCCCAAAAAAATGCTTTTAATCTATCGGTTCAGGGTAAATAATAGAGATATCTAAGTGGGATAAGACGAAAATCTATGGCACTAATTACCACTGGCAACGGTTTAATTCGCGATCTGGAAAAATTTGGCGCTCTTGGAGTGTATATACCTCTGGAAGGGGGTTATGAAGGTCGATATCAGCGCCGACTACGCGCAGCTGGCTATACCACGCTCCACATTACTGCTAAAGGACTAGGGGATGTAGCTGCGTATCTCACAAGAATTCATGGAGTCAGACCTCCTCATCTTGGTAAAAAAAGCACTGGTAGCGGTGCAGCAGTAGGTCAGGTGTACTATTTGCCACCAATTCTCAATTATCATCTAGAACAGCTACCACCAAAGTCAAAGGGGCTAGTGTTGTGGATTATTGAAGGGCATATTCTTTCCAATGAGGAACTTGAGTATTTAACGAATTTGCCTCAGCTAGAACCACGAGTAAGAGTAATTATTGAGAGAGGTGGCGATCGCGCCTTCCGTTGGACTTCTCTAGAAAAAACTTTGTTAGCTAGCTAACACTTATAAAAGTCAGGAGTGAGGAGTTAGGAGTTTTAAATTTTTAACTCCTAACTCCTAACTTTTAACTCATAACTCTCTGAGCATTTCAATAATGCTGAGTTGAAAACCACAAGATGCAAATAACCGCCGTGAAGCCTCGTTAGCAACTGCTGTATCTAGACGAATTTGCTTGATGCCCATCTGATGAAAGCGTTCAACACTTAGCATCACCATCTGCCGCGCAATTCCGTTTTGGCGATATTCTGGCTCAACCCAGATATCATGAATAAAAGCAAATTCCTGTAAACGGTAAATTGGTATTTCTCGCTCAATTGCTGCTACTAGAAAAGCTACAAGTTGCCCTTGGTTTTCAGATACCAGTACCAGAAATACGCTGCGCTCACTATTTGCCAAACGCGTCAACCATTGTTCATAACGCTGTTCTGGATGCGGTAGAAAACCATGCTTGGCGGAATCCAAAGATTCATGCAAAGCACAAATTTTGGTAACCATTGCTAAAACTGCGGGTAAATCAGCTGTTATGGCGGGGCGGATCAGCATAGGTTCTGGAATTTGTTGCAGAAACGGTATAAGTGGGTATCTGGAATGGTTAGGATTTAGAGACTATGGTAAAAGGCTGGCTGATTTTGAGGAAGAAATTTTAGTTCGTTGTCCACAATGCGATGCCTACGGCGGGCTGCGCCTACGCACTGCCAAGGTATTGACTGTAAACTCTGAGCAATCAAGTCTTAGTTCAATCAAAAGAATTACCAATTTTTCCAGATAGAAACAACAAGCGATAAGGTTGAAATTCTGTCCAGATATATTAAGTCGATAAGCCAACAAGAATAAATTCAACTATTTTAAGCAATGGAAAATTGATTATTAGCTTGTAGTAAGCGGCTCTAGCCCTCTTTTCAATGCTAGAACCGCTTACGCTTCGAGTGACGCTCAAACGCGAACAGCGTGTCGTAGATAAGACTCGCTAACGCTCCTTGGCAGCGTTAGTCGCTCATGGGGTAAACCTCCAGACGCTCTCTATCAAACGCGCAAGGGACGCGGACTCGTTGGCGCAGCCCAAGGTGGAGAAGAGGCTGCGCTATGCGCTGCATCGTCTCCCCAACTCTTGGAGACGCTCCTTCGCGTTGGCAGAAGACCGCGCTAACTCACTACCAACCTTTAATTATTTACGCCCACTAAGTTATTCACATAAGTTTCTATTTTTCTCCTTTAATCAAGAATATCGTCCAGAAAGTCACAGGCAATTACAGTCAAGAATAGGCATACTGAAAAGAGGGAGAAAACTTTAGACCACTCCCTGCCAAATCGGCGTGAAGGTGATTAAGCAACAATGAGACGTAAACCCACTGGTAAATCGGTTACTACTTCTAAACCCTCTATTTTCCAATCCCCTATGTTTAACCTCTTCACCATCGCAATTATGGGAGGGGTGTTGATTTTGGGAATTGGGATTGGCATTGCTTTTAGTTCTACAACCACGTTGGCCCCATCAAATGTGGCTTCCCGTGAATTCATTGATACCAAAGCACCAAACCCTGAAATTTGTGTGCAGTACGGAGCCAGCGCGATGGTGATGGATGCTAGACTGTTCGTCACTCTCAACCCTTTCAATGTTTATGTTGCCCAGCCCAGTATGCGTCCAGGATGTGTGATCCGACAAAATAACTGGGCGCTTTTGGAGCAACGTAAGCTGGTGACATCTGATCAGGTAAATGAGTGCAAAAATCGCCTGAACACCTTTGGCTTTACAGGTAACTTGGACAGTGACAAACCTGATATTAGATGCATATATCAGAATGAAGCTGCTCAAAACTTCTTCACGGCTCAACCAGGAGCAGTTGGAACACCTCAGGAAACTGACAGATTTTAGATTTGGGAATGGGCCAAACAGGACATTGGGGAAAACTCTTCTTCCCTAATCCCTATCTAGTTTTTGGAAGGGGTTGACCAAACTCGATCACTTGGGGATTGGGAACATTGGGAACTGTTGGAATTGGAAATTCCGACATCCCAAGAGGAGGAACGCTATTCAAGTTACCAGGTTGATTTGGGAAAGAAGGAGGGGGAAAAATCAAAGCAGGTTGTTGAGAGGATGTATTAGGAGTTAGGGGAGGTACAGTGACAAAAGGCTGCCCTGAGTTAGTAGTAATTGTTGAGGGCAGTTCATTGGATGGAGGCGGAACTGTGAGTAAGGGTGGTTGTGAATTAGTAGTAGTTACGGGTACGTTACTAGGCGGCTGTGAGTACTTATACGGTGTTTGAGGTTGTTTCTTGGGTGAAGGTGGGGAATTTCCTGGTTTCACGGCAGTAGTTTTACCAGAAATAACCGGACGTAATACCCAGCGAGTGGAGTTTTTTCGGGAAACGGGTTGCAGTTGTACCTGTTTGGGATTTAAAACAGTCCCTGGTGCTAAATCTAGGACAATGCGTGTGTCGTGATCATTGAGTTGAGAAACGCGAATGCTTTTGATTGCTCCAGAATAATTTTGTTGCGTGCTAACTTTGCCCAACTTAGTATTCGGTAAATCTACAACAAGACGAGAGGGCTGGGCTAGGTAGAAATAACGGGGGGTTGTGCCTGCTGAGAGGGTGATTTCGAGTTGCTGTTTCTTTGGGGAAAAACGCCAGTTATCTAGCTTTGCCACTGGTGTAGCAGCAGTAGTGCAAGTTTCGAGGGCGATCGCTGCACAAAAGCCGAATAGACTGATGCTAAATAGCTGTTTACGCCATTGGCAAAATTGCCTAGTCTTTAGTCCCTGATCCATTCTTTTTATCTGCTCCATAAAACCCATACAATGCGCTCACATTGCTGTTTATTTCGCGCTTTAAATCCCCACTCCCCACTCCCCAATTCATAACTTCCGAGATTTTTCCTCAGCTTTTTGGGGCACCGCGGTAAATCTCAGAGTTTGGGGAATGCCATTTACGGTTAATTCACCTGTGATATTACCTTTATCCACAAGTTGCATTTGAATTGTGACTAAATTCAAGGGATCATTTTGGGGGCGAGGAATATTACAAAGGATTGATCTACCAACTTTCCCAGATAAATTTAACTGTTGATTTCTGAAGATGCCTGCCAGAGAGTGCTTTTCGTCAGTATCGGTGTTAGCGTTTGCCGGTAATACAGAGGCATTTAAGTAAATACCCGACTGCTGAATGTTTAACGTCAGAGTATCCGATTTTTCACAGTTCGGCAAATTCTCAGCCAGGGTTAGACGATAGCGGCCGTTAACTGGAGGAGGAGCCTTGAGATTGTTTTCCCCATAAACACTTACAGTTTTAAACAACAGTAGTACTGAAATTATTGCTACTCCGTAAAAAACCAAAGATTTGAACTTAAAATGATTCATAATTTCAACTCCTCAATGTTGGCTCTTGACTACTAACCTCAGGAAGCATAGAGGCAAGGTGAGCGGTAACTTGACTGTAGCGGCGGGTAATCAGCAGGGAGGAACGACATTGGATAGCTAGTTGATCTGTATATCTTCCCAAGGTTTGACGCTCGATACCCCAAGCGCGGCTAGTGCCAGCAATAGTTAGGTCAACACCTTCTGAGGCTTGAATTACGGCTTGGATTGGTTCTGCGGCTTCGATAATTTTGATTTCAATGCGATCGCGTACACTGGTGGGCAATTGCTCCATCATCGTGTGCAGTTCATAACTCAATTCTTCTTTAGTATTATTTGCTACTATCTGCAATATCTGCAACATACAAGTCTCACGATTGATTAGTAATCTCAGAGCTAGTATTAGTGCTAAATCATCATGGATATTGGCAGAATAAGGTACCAATAAACTTTCTAATCGCTCTTTGCCTTTATCTATAAACACTGCTACATCCACTGGTGCAGTCGTAAGCATTTGTCCGACTCGTCCACCTAAACGATTACTACTAAAAGCTGGTCGATGCCAGCCTACAACAATTAAATCAACTTGTTCTAATGTGGCAATCTGTGCTGTTTCGCGGGCAACATTGCTGGATATGCGAACGATAGGATGCACACAAGAACGAGTTTCTGGCGGTTCGAGAGTATTAATCAATTCTTCTAGTTGGTGGCGGCGCTGGGCGATTAATCGGTCTGCTTCAACTGGGGTACTTTCAAAGGCATAGTCTTCTTGAAATTCAATCAGGCTGAGGGGGTTAACAACAGCAGGATATCGGTAATTGAGAGCGATACCTACGGTGGGCTGTGCTAACGCTACTGCCAACTGTACTAAACCTTTTTGCGTACTTGGATTAGCCACTGGCACCAAAATTCGGTAAGGACGAGGGGAAGTTTCACTGACAGCATAGGTGTCTATACCTGTTTCTGCTTCCAACTCTGGCTTCATGACATCTAACCTGATCAGCTTTTTCGGATATGTCCATTCCAGCAGTGGCGATGTCATAAATGTAGTTACCAATGCCATAATTACCAGCATGGTAAATATTAAGGGGGAAATTACCCCTAACTCTAGACCAATGTTTAGCACTATCAGTTCGGTCAAGCCGCGAGTATTCATTAACCAACCGAGTGCCGAGGCTTCCCGTTTACTAATGCCACTTACACGGGCCGCTACATAAGTGCCAACATATTTGCCTGAGATCGCCACTCCTAGAACCAACGCACACAAAAGCCACAATTCTAGACGGTTGAGCAAGCCAATCTGCGTCTTTAAACCACTGTAGGCAAAAAATATTGGCAGCAAAAATATCAATACAAAATCTTCGGTTTTTACTGCCAATTCCCGCACTAAATCTTCATTTTTGGGCATGGCTGCTCCCAGTAAGAATGCCCCAAAAATTAAGTGAATACCAATTAGTTCAGTGATCAATGCCGACGCAACTACGCCCATATAAATCCCAGCTAGCAGCAATTGGCTGAGGCGTCCCACACGGAGGTAATGTTTGGCAAGGCGTTTGAGGAACCAACGTCCCGCCGTCAACATCAAGCCGATGTAGACTATGCTGGCGATAATTGTCGGTATCGCACCAGCAAAGTTGCCAGTTCTAGCTACAGCGATCGCTACTGCCAAGAGACACCAAGCTGTTACATCATCCACTGCGGCACAAGTTAACGCCAACGTTCCTAAACGCGTTCCTTGTAGATTCTTTTCAGTAATGATTCGCGCCAACACTGGAAAGGCAGTAATCGACATCGCCGCCCCTAAAAACAAGGTGAAGGCGGTGAAAGATACACTTGCGTTGGAAACTAGGGGATAAAGGATCACCGCTAGCAATGTTCCTAAGGAAAATGGTACTAAAATGCTTACATGAGAAGTTAAAACAGCTACTTCTAATTGTCCGCTGAGGTATTTTGGATTTAGTTCCAGCCCAATCAGAAACATGAAAAATATTAGTCCCACCTGAGACAAAACATTTAGAAAAGGAATAGTTTCTGGTGGAAACAAGGTAACTGCTAGATCGGGAGCAACTAAACCAAATAAAGATGGACCGAGCATAATCCCGGCGACAATCTCACCAATTACCAGCGGTTGCTTAATGGAACGGAATCCTAGCCCTACTAGCCGTGAAAGTCCAATAACAATCAGCACCTCAACCAGAACAAGAATAACTATGTGCATGGTTTCCTCAAAAGTAACTATCTGGTTTCTCTAAGATGATTCTTTAAAAGGCTGGAAAATGTCAAGCTTGTTAGATACACCCCAATACAATTCAGTTAAGTATTTATTTCTCTTTGTGTCCTACCCTGCGGGAAGCCACTTCATGTCTATGCGTTCTTCTGGTGCGTCCGCTACCTGAATGCAGGTCGTTCAAACAATTGACTTTGACAAAGAGTTTTAGCCTTAACCATTGCGTATTATACACGCAAGGGTAATTTGTGCTTCGTTGTCATGTCAATTTTTGTGACGATGCAGTTGCAGCAGTGAAACATAAATTCTAATGATTTTAGTAGCTCAATCTAGAAGAACTTCCGAATTACTGATATCCAGAAAATTAGCTAATAGGTAGTCAGTTTGTAGTGGCGTTTAAGCGCCACCACAAAGAAATTAGCAGTTATATCCAGAGTCAAAGCAGAAAATTTTACCCAATTGCTAAGTAATGATGGGTTGGGTATCTTGTCTCCTAAAGAAGTAATCATAGGAAGCTTAGGAAACAACCATTGCTGAAAATGCGGTGCAATCAATCCCAAAAGCGATGGCCCCAGCATTACACCTGCGATCATTTCGCAAACAACATCGGTTTGACCAAGATAGCGGCTTCCTAAAATCGTGACAATGCGACAAGTGGCTAAAATAACTGTAAGTTGCAGAAATAGCTGAATAACTAGATCAAAATTTGACATTGCATTTCCTTAATTTGCGTCTCTGCATTGAAGAATCTCTCCAAACTCCAAAGCTTGTTCTGTTTTTCTCATAGATGACTACTACATCAGCACAAGTGCCAATTTTGTCAACATAAGATAGCTGTTTTTAATTTGATGAGATACAGCAGGCAGTGCATTACTTTGGTTTTCAAAGTAATGCACTGCCATGTTGTTCTTAGAAACGCACACAACTGTACGTCAATACAACATATTGCATCTATACTTAAACCGCCAGATATGAGTTAATTTTTAGAAGCCAATGTATTGGCATAAGATGATCCTCCCTAATACTCCTTAAAAAGGAGGGAATTAATAAACCCCCCAATTTATTGGGGGGTTGGGGGGATCTTCCGGGGCAAAATATTACTAAGACCAAGCCTATTGCACCATAGACCCTTTGCCCTTTTATGCGGTCTTAATGATAAGTCTTTAAGTGGACACGATATTACAACCACTCTCCACCCCGGAAACGCCAACGGAGGAAGATAATTCGCATCAGGCTTTGTGAACTAAGAAAAACTGCTAGCCACACGATGCTATAGTGCAATAAAAAAACTGCTAACGAGAGTTCTTCTTTAGGTAAAGGTATTGGTAAAAAGCCAAACAGTTTTACTCCACAGAACACAAATACTAATTCCCAGATACCAGCTAAGAGTTGATAAGCTGCGGGCCAATCCCTGTCCCAGCGGGATTTTTGAAGATAGTTATAAAGCACATCCCAACCTAAGCCAAAGACGGCGACATAACCAAGTATCCAAAAATAAACCGAGTTAGCACTAGAACCAATCAAACCAATTGCAAAGGGCAAAGACACAAGTACGCCCACCGTTGCAAGTAAGAATAATCGAGTTTGCCAACGACCAAATAAGGTTGGTGTCATAGGAGTACTGAATAAAAAATAGGTAAAAGATAGATTTAAAAATTCAGCACTATTGTAGTGCTTTTTGCAAGGATGGGAGATACGAGAATATTAGGTTAGCTCGAAAGCATCAACATATTTATTTGATTACGATGGCTTAAGGTGGTAATCAAATTTAGAATGGTAAGTTGCAATCGCATCCCAATTGATCACATCTTCTAACAAAGCTTGATAACCTAATGTATTGGGATGAAGACCATCTTCACTCAAGCGTTTAAGCCGCCAACTTTCAGCGCGTTCCATCCATTGCTCAAAAATGTCCAAATAGGGAATCTGCCGTTTCGTGCAAGCAATTCGAGTTGCTTCTTTGTAGCGGTACTGGTCGCCATGATTATAGTAAAAACAATCTAAGAATGGCATCTTGGCTTCATCCACTGGCACCATGCCCACAAATAATACAGGACATAGTTGCTGTGCTAAATCTAACAGAGAAGCAATTTCCTTTTCAAATAAGGTAAAATCTGTGTAACTTCGGCCATTGGGACGCGCCAACCGGGCTGAATCATTCACGCCTACGGATAAAATAATCAAGTCGGGAACACGATTTCGCAGTTCACCCCGGTGGCGAAATTCAACTTCTAGCCTTTGTGCTACTTGTTGCGTGCGATCGCCTCTTACCCCTAAATTATAAAGAACATGACCGGCACTATCCGGCAACATCCACCATCGCCGTAGTTGCTCTATCCAGCCTCCTTTTTCTGGGTCGCCGAATCCATAAATTAAGCTGTCCCCCAGTGCGACAATCTTCATTGGCTGAAAGTGATTTGGTGGTATAGACACCTGCATTGAGGAAGAAGCTAGAAATGTGTGCATTTAACAACTATATTTTATATCTTTACAAGATTCTATACATTTCTATACCATAGATGACTATCTTTAGTGTGCAAGCATCTATGGGGTTTCTACTTGTTGATATGGTTGCAAGATGTTAATATAGCGCTTCTCGGTTGAGTTCAATACAGACTTAACCCCCAGCCCCTTCCCTACAAGGGAAGGGGGGTAAGATTCAAAGCCTCTCTCCTTTTAGGAGAGAGGTTTGGAGAGAGGTCAAAGTGTATTGCATACAAACGAGAAACTATTGCCGCAGTTGAGCCTTTGAGGTCGAATGTTGAGCCTTTGAGGGTGAATGTTGAGCCTTTGAGGGTGAATGTTGAGCCTCTGAGGGTGAAACTTGCGGTTTAAAAGCTCAAGTTTGGGATTTGGTACTGAAAATGGCTATGCGATGTCTACGACGGGCTATGCCTACGCACCATGTTTCATTTTATTTTAGGTATGAGTGAGTGATGTCTCTTAGAGGATGTCTGAGAAGTTTCTGATAGGTGATTTGGATCACGCAAGTTGCTTGAGCATTAAACGAATCATGGCAATATAAATGAATGTTTCTGTCGTCTCAGGTAAGATTTCATAATCTTTACTTAATCGTCGGCACCAATTAAACCAACCAAAAGTTCTCTCAACAAGCCAACGTTTAGGTAAAACTACAAAACCTTTTTGTTCCTCATGGCGTGTCACAACACTCCAGAGCCAGCGATAAACATCAATGACCCAGTGCGTAAAATCCTTTCCACGATATCCCCCATCAACCCAAATTTTAATCAACCGATTCATGCGATGCCTACGGCGGGCTGCGCCTACGCGTACTTGATTAAGTTTAAATAAAACTTGTTTCGCGCCAGCTTGTTCACTTACATTTGCAGCAGTGATTACGACAACTATAAGCAAGCCCAAGGTATCAATAAGTATGTGCCGCTTACGTCCCTTGATCTTTTTCCCTGAGTCATAGCCGACTTCCTTGGACACCATTGTTGCCGTTTCGACCGATTGACTGTCCATAATTACTTCAGACGGTGATGCTTCTCGGTTTTGGCTAACACGTACCCATAAACGTAAGCGTTCATGAATTTGTTGCCATGTGCCGTCTTTGCGCCACTGCCGGAAATAATGGTAAACGGTTTTCCAGTTTGGGAAATCGTGGGGGAGCATACGCCACGCACAACCTGCACACAAGATGTAAAAGATTGCATTCACTACTGCTTCCATGTCAACACTGCGTTTTCTACCGCCTTTTTTCGATGCTGGAATTAGCCCTGATAGCAGTTTCCACTGCTCCGAAGTCAAGTTACTTGGGTACGATGGACTCATGGCTCTCGTAACGCTGTCATACTTAAGTATTTTTTCTAATGACAGGATACCGTTACGTGGGCTTTCTTACTTTTCAGACATCCTCTGAGAACATGACAGAGGGATAAGGGGAGAAATAATTTCATCTGCCAAAGATTTCGTTGACAGTAATATTAACATCAGGGAAGGCTTGAATTGATAAAGTTTGACCGCTAGTGAACTTTTGCATCAGCTGATATCCTGCGGCTGTTGGCTGTTGATAAACTTCGACAATTTGCTCGTTAATATCTACTAACCAAACTTCAATAATGTTTGCTTGTGCATATAAAGGAATTTTCTCTTCCCGGTCATACATCACAGTCGAATCAGATACTTCAATTAGTGAAAAAATATCCTGGGGTTGGGGGTGTGCAGTAGCATAGAAATCATCACGGGGTTTAAGTAATCCCACATCTGGCTGAGGTTCTGAGTTATTGTTCAACGCAACCGGATTTTGAGCAGCAAGTATAACGCGTTTACCCAACAGCTGCACCAACAAATTAACAAGTCGATTTACACAAGCAGCGTGTTTTGTCCCAATAGGCGACATTTCAATAATCTCTCCCCGAATCAATTCCACTCGGTCATCCTCTTTGAGAATCCCCGACTCAACCATTTTGTGATATTGCTCAACTGTGAATTTCCGTCTTAGCAATTGTACAGACATCACCACCTCCACTGTTGCCTTATCTTTTAATTATTCTTCAAAATCATGAATTCACCACCTAGACCACCCATTACCAATCATCTCAGAGGACATTCCACGGAGTTTGAGGAAATCCTTCAAGAAAAAAGCCACAACTTTGTCGGTCGTGAATTTGTCCTCACGGCTATTAACAACTTTCTTCACCGCCATAACCAGGGTTACTTCACCATCATCGGCGTACCCGGTAGCGGTAAAAGTGCCATCCTCGCCAAATATGTAGACAAACAATCCTCAAGTTATTTATTACAATGCCGAACTTGAGGGTAAAAATCGTGCTGACGAATTTCTCAGAAATATCTGCACGCAATTCATTAACTGGAGTAAACTCCAGCTACAAGTGACGGGGAAAAATCTCTCATCCCAGACACTTTAAGCGATTACGCAAAAGCTGAGGCGCTCTCAAAAAGCCTTGTCTGGTAAACAAAAAGAGTCAAACATCCTCCCCAGCCTAAAAGGCTGGGGAGGATGTCAACCAAAATCTTAAACTACCTAGTTGACACTGTACCGTCTGGACGGTATTATTATTTTATAAACCGTCCAGACGGTATACCAATAGTAAATACTTGAATCCAATCTATATCAATCTTGGATTGAGAAAGTTATGTTTACCATTGCAAATCCCTTTTTTCATCAAACTGCTTTGGGTTCCTATAGCAATTCGCTGCTGTCTCAAAATCCGCAGGTTCGACATGCTACGGATTTGTTGGATGAAACTTTACACTGTATGATTTCATCCCACCGATTTTCAAAGAGAGCAAGTTTACCCAATAAATCTAATCCTAGCCTTGCTGCCCCACAGACGAAGCAATGAGAAAAGATATTAACAATCTCGTTGCCAGATAAACTGTGTTAACCGAACAAATTATCTAGTTCCATCATTCAAGCTCTATGATTACTAGCAAAAAAACAAAATCTACGTCTGTCACCTATAATGCATTGCTAGAAGCAGCGGCGCGAGTGATGGTAGCTCATGGTTCAAAAGCATTGACGTTGGAGGCAGTTGCCCGCGAAGCAGGTGTCAGTAAAGGTGGGTTACTTTACCACTTTCCCAACAAAGAAGCCTTGATTGCTGGGATGTTGCAACAGCTAATCGATCAAAAGACAGCATCAGTAAAGCATGAATTAGAGCAAGATGATGCACCGAATACACCAGGACATTGGCTTAGAGCCTATATCCGGTCATTTGAAAATCATAATACTCACTTTAGTCCAATGCAATCCGCTTTACTAGCAGCGGTTGCTGAAAATCCAGAATTACTTAAGCCCTGGCAAGAAAAATTTGCTGATTGGCAACGGCTAATTGAAGCAAGTGGACTCGATCCGGCGATCGCGACTTTGATTCGTCTAGCACTCAATGGTCTATCTTTCACCTACCTCTTTGGTTTAGGAGTCCCGCAGGAATCTTTGCACAAGCAGGTAATTGAAACTCTGCTGAAACTAGCACGAGAGTAATTTTTAATTGAGACGGTCTTAAAAAGGCTTAATTTGGACGCTTTCCTAATTTGATGTCTGCGTCTAGAGATTTTGTCATACCTGTGTTGATACATCTGGATTCAGCGCGACTCCGTAATTCCACGACAGATTTCTCTCTCGTAGATGATATAGCAGTGGACAAAGCCGTTAGGACAAGTTGGCGGTAGATGCTTTCAACAAGCGTACATTGTGAATTGATTTTTGTCCTAAGCTTCCTGTCCGTTGCTATATGTCAGATAGTGCCAGCATCTGACTCAGTTTGACCTGCAATTTTTGACACAAGGAGATTTATCATGACTAGCGATTTACAATTTCTACCGACCGATCCACAATTCCTGCTCAATCCTTATCCCTGGCTGGCTAAAATGCGTCAAGAAGCGCCTGCTTTCTATGACGCAGAGCAACAAGCTTGGATGGTGTTTCGCTATGACGATGTGCAACGAGTATTAAGCGAATGGAAAACCTTTTCATCTAAATCGCCCCAACCCCTCAGCCGAGAAGATTTTACCCAGAGTTTGCCCCAGACCGATCCGCCGAAACATCAGTCACTACGCGCAATCGTACAAAAGGTGTTTACTCCGCATCGAGTCGAAACTATGGAATCTCGGATTACCGAACTGACTCACGAGTTGGTGGAGCAAATGAAGCAACACAAACAGGTCGATTTAATCCAAGCTTTCTCCTCACCTTTGCCGATCATCGTGATTGGAGAAATTCTCGGTGTACCCCTTGATGAGCGGGAAGACTTGAAGCGCTGGTCAGACGGGGTATTAGCTAGCGATCCAACAGCGATAAAAAACATGGCTGACTATTTCCGCCAATTACTGGAAAAGCGGCAATCCCATCCAGGCCAAGACCTGATCAGCGATTTAATTGCGGCTTATGAAGAGGGAGAAAAGTTGACCGGACAGGAAGTTGTGGATTTTTGCATCCTACTGTTGACAGCAGGGAATGAGACTACAACTAACTTAATTACTAATACGATTTGGTGTCTGCATGAGCATCCCGATGAAAACCAACGGTTACGGAATAATTTGTCTCTCTTACCGAGTGCAATTGAAGAAGTCCTGCGTTACTATTCCCCGATTACTTTTTTGAATCGATTCACGCAAGTCGAAACCCAAATTGGAGACCAGACAATTCCTCAAGGGCAACTTGTGCACCCGTGGCTAGCTTCTGCCAATCGAGATGGACTTCACTTTGAAAATGCCGATCGCTTCATCATTGATCGAGAACCGAATAAACATTTTGCCTTTGGTAATGGGATTCATTTCTGTTTGGGCGCACCTTTAACTCGACTAGAGGCCAAGATTGGGCTTAAAGCTTTACTCTCAGAATTTCCTAACCTCCGCGTTGACTCTACTGAGCCTCTCAAACTAATTCCCAACATCAGAGTACATGGACTCGAAAGCTTGAGTGTTTTGTTATAGAAAACGAATCAGCCCTGCTCTGAAAGTGGGGAGATCGTTTCAGTAGACCAACCCCCGATTTGTGCCGTTGGCGTTGAAACGCTAGAAAATTTGATGGTGCATTGGGGGTCACCGAAAAGGCAGAGGGGAAGGGGGCTCTTAGCTGGGGGAGCAAGCCCATCTCCTGAAGCGCAAAGCGATATGCGGAGCACGGGTACGTTCGCGGAGCGTCTCAAAGAGAAGCCCCGCCCATAAGAGAGCGCTTGGACGCTTGGCAAAGTTACAAGCTCTGTCTGGTGTCTTCCCCCTTGCTCCCTCCTCCCCTGCTTCTTTTGACATCGACCACATAACTTTGAAAGAAAAAAAGGAACATCAACATGTCTACACAGTACACAGTAAACTCGTATTTGTTGGATCGTCTCAAGGAATTGGGCCTTGGTCACATCTTCGGCGTGCCGGGAGATTTTGCTTTCCCGTTGCTGGATTGCATTGAGATGACTGAGGATATCTCGTGGGTTGGTACCTGTAATGAACTCAACGCAGCTTACGCTGCCGATGGTTACGCACGCATTCAGGGTATTGGTGCGTTTGTGGTGACTGCTGGAGTCGGAGAATTGAGTGCGGCTTGCGGTGTCGGGGGTGCATACGCCGAACGGATTCCGGTGGTGGCGATTGCTGGTCATCCTGCTACACAGGCATTGAAGAACGGACAGTCTACACACCACAGCCTGCACGGGGATTTTAGTGTCTTTCCCAGGATCTACAAAGAAATCACGGTGGCTCAGGCGCTCCTGACACCAGAGAATGCTTGTCAAGAAATTGATCGCGTCCTTGAGGCATGTTGGTCCGAGAAGCTGCCAGTTTATATTCAGCTGCCCAACGATGTCGGAGATCTGCCCGCAGAAGCGCCCACAGAAAAGCTAGCATTGTCTGAACTGAAGAGCGATCAAACGCAACTCGCGGCCTTGCTTTCGAGCTTGCTGCCATTGCTGAGTGCCGCACAGTGCCCCGCCATGCTAATTGATTCTCCAGTGGGTTCTTATCATTTGACAGAACTGGTTGAGTCCTTCGCCAACAAAAGTGGCATTCCTTTCGCGGCATGCTTTACAGGCAAGTCGGCTTTCCTGGACGAAACCCACCCGCAGTATCTTGGGACGTACCAGGCAGGGATCGAAGGTAGTGCTGTCAATCAACTGATCGAATCAGCCGATCTGCTGCTGCGCCTGGGTATTCAGCACGACGAAACGAATAAAGGATGTGCCGCCTTCGATTTGCAATCGCCTCACGTCGTGGATCTCCAGATCAACAGCGCTGCGATTGCAGGGTCTAACTATCCGAATGTGACCCTGCGTGACCTGCTAATGCAGTTAAGCGAGCAAGTTCCCCACCGCCAGTTCGCTTTTAGTTCCCAACAGGCTCGCACCAACTCTGTGCCCTTTGAGCCACAACACGATACCCCAATCAAGCAAGATCGCTTGTGGCAGCGCTTCGGTCATTTCCTTCAGTCAGATGATGTCCTCGTCGTCGATCTGGGTACGTGTAATGTGGCTACGATGATTCAGATGCCAGCACGCACCAGGGTCGTGACTCAGAGGACGTGGGAGGCGATTGGCTATTCTGTGCCAGCTGTCCTTGGGGCACAACTGGCAGACCAGAGCCGCCGCCACCTGCTTGTGGTTGGAGATGGCGCTTTTCAGATGACTGCACAGGAACTCTCGACCATCTTACGCCAAGGAATAGCCCCCATCATCTTTTTGCTCCATAATAACCACTATGAGGTTGAGAACGCGCTTCAAAAAGGTGGTTTCAGGGAGATGCACTATAACGAACTTCAGTCTTGGAACTATCATCAACTAGGGATGGTCTTCGCACAGATGCAGAAGCTATTGGGTCTGAGGGTTACTACTGAGTCAGAGTTAGAGACGGCCCTCACCGAGGCGGTCCAGGCTCAGACCGAAGGAAGATGTGTGCTGATTGAGGTGATGCTGGCTCCCAAGGATATTCCTTCCCAGATAACCAAGACCTTGAATCTGCTATAGCAGGCACAAAAGTAGAACTTGTAGCCTATACCATACTATAAGCCTTTTTAAGAGGATGGTCGGGGGCGATAGCTTCGCAGCAGCATAGCGGCTGATCGCGTATCCGGCGTATCCCGCAGATGGGACCGAACTGAGTCCCTCATTAGAGATAGGGAGGCGATCGGTGCGAGAACCAGCGAAAGTCAGTGCAGCGGATTGACCGAGATGCTTTCTGCTATCTGGTAATCTCCAACCACTGACTTTCGCTATTAGCGTTTAGATGAATCTAATTGAAACACAGGAGTATGACAATGACGGACACAAGCATGGACAAACCGACAGGGGTCAGGGTCGAGGCGCGGGTCGTGCCCTTCCCGCGCTCAATCAGCGCCGAGGCGCGTGCCGCCCTCGCCAAATTCGTCAAGCCAGACAGCACCCTGCGTCCTCTGCTGTCAAACCCAGCGCCGGACGACAAGGCGGGCTGGGCTACTGTGCGGGCGGAGAATGAGAAGATGATGATGGGGATGATGGCCGATCGCTTTGCCCACCTCACCGCAGGCGTGGAGACGGTCGAGATCGCCGGTGTGACCGTCCATGTCGGCACCCCCGCCACGCTGCCCGCTGATACCAGCAAACGCGCCTATATCGACATCCACGGCGGCGCGCTGGTTTTTGGCAATGGCGTGCCGTGCCGCGCGGGAGCGCAGGTCGCCGCGCAGCGTCATGGTGTCACCGTCTATGCGGTTGACTACCGGATGCCGCCCGAGCACCCCTATCCTGCCGCGCTCGACGACTGTTTAGCGGTGTACCAAGCAGTTCTCGAACACCACGCTGCCGCCGACGTGATCATTGGCGGCGCGTCGGCGGGCGGCAATCTCGCCGCAGCGCTGATGCTGCGTGCGCGAGACAAGGGGCTGCCGCTCCCTGCTGCGGTTGTACTCATAACACCCGAACTCGACCTGACTGAATCGGGTGACAGCTTCGAGGTGAACCGCACTGTAGACGTGGTGCTGCAGGGCAGCCTCGCAGACAGCAATGCGCTCTACGCTGCCGGATGCAACCTCGCCGACCCGTACCTGTCGCCCCTGTTCGGCGATTTCACGCGCGGCTTCCCAGCAACTTTTCTTCAGGCCGGCACGCGCGACCTGTTTCTCTCCAACGCCGTCCGGATGCACCGCGCGCTACGCAAGGCGAACGTGCCAGTGGAATTGCATATCTTCGAGGGCATGCCGCACGGCGGCTTCCAGGGAGCGCCCGAAGATGCCGAGTTAGCGGCCGAGGTAGACCGCTTCGTCGCGGCGCACTGGGGCTGCAAAACGGCATCTTGATGACGCTTTGAGAATGCCGATCGCTTGATGATTGATCGAGAACCGAATAAACATTTTGCCTTTGGGAATAGAATTCATTTCTGTTTGGGCGCACCTTTAACTCGACTAGAGGCCAAGATTGGGCTTAAAGCTTTATTCTCAGAATTTCCTAACCTCCACATTGACTCAACCCAACCTTTGAAACCACTTCCCAACCCCAGAGTACATGGACTCGAAAGCTTGAGTATTTTGTTATACAAAACGAATCAGCCCTGTTGGGAAAGTGGGTAGATCGTTTCAGTAGACCAACTCCGGGTTTGTGCCGTTGGTGTTGAAACGCTAGAAAATTTGATGGTGCATTAGGATCACATCGACCACATAACTGTAAGTAGAACCATAACTTTGCCGCCGCTGGAACCATAACTTTGCCGTTAGGAAAGCTGTGATTATTATTCTACCGTTAGGCGATCGCATTCATATTTTAGGTATTGGAAGCATAACTTTGCCGGAAGCCAAAATTGGAAGCATAAGCTTGCCGCAAGTCACACTCACTATAGAGGGTGGCATCACCAACAAGTAGTTTATACAAGACAATGGTTTCTAACATTTGGTTGTTTAGAGGGTGTTTATAAATAAAAAATAAAGAGCACCATAGTCATTCCCTAAGACAGGTATTTTAGAAGAGACAGTCATAGTATTTGAATTAGGTGCAATGAGTCGAAAAGCTTATTCCACACACGTTTCTGATGTCGAATGGGATTTGATAAAATCAATGATTCCAGCAGAACGTAAGCGAAAGCGTGGAAAAAAGCGTGAAGTAGATATGCGGGAAGTAGTAAATACAATCTTTTACATATTGCGTGCAGGTTGCTCGTGGCGAATGATGCCTCACGATTTACCTGCATGGCAAACTGTATACTCATATTTTCGACGTTGAGAGCGTAAAGGGGTATGGCAAAAAATTCATACCGTATTGCGATCGCAACTGCGTAAAATGGAAGGACCAGAGGTAGAACCATCTGCTGGAATTATAGACTCTCAAACGGTTAAAACAACTGAAAAAGGAGGGATTGATGGTTATGATGCCGGAAAAAAGATTAATGGTCGTAAACGCCATATTCTTGTTGATACGATGGGTTTACTTTTAATCGTTGTTGTACATGCTGCTTCAATTCAAGACCGTGACGGAGCAAAGCTTGTACTAAATAAAATTCGATATTCTTTCCCCAAGTTACATTTAATTTGGGCGGATGGTGGATATGCAGGAAAACTAGTCGATTGGGTCAGATATTTTATTGGTTGTGTAATCGAGATCGTCAAACGCTCTGATGACGCTTCAGGTTTTAAAGTATTGCCTCGACGTTGGGTTGTAGAGCGTACACTTGCATGGCTTGGTCGCTATCGTCGTCTAAGTAAAGATTACGAATATCATCCTCAAACAAGCGAAACCATGATATACGCCGCGATGACGCATCTAATGTTACGTCGATTAGCCCACAATCATCGTTGCTCAACTGCTTAAGATTTATTTTATAAACACCCTCTTAGAGGTCAGAAATTTAACAATTCCTTTAACCTCCCAAAATTTACATAAGTAAAAATGAATACATTACTTCTTCAGGCTCAAACTACACTCCTCCATTTATTTTTGTTATGCAGCGAAAGCGAAGTCAAAGAAATTGAACTCATTCCGCCACCAGCAGCCACAATGTCGGAAAAGCGAGGACTTGCATTACACAAAAAGTTCGGCGGTGGTAAAAATTTGACCTTAGCTGAAGCGATCGCAGAAGAAAAACCTCTGACCCTTGAAGATATTAATACAATGGGGGATTTTTTTGAGAGATTCAAACCAGATATGGACGACCCAGGCTGGTACAACCCTGAAAAACCGTCTTTAGCTTGGATTGGCTGGTCTCTCATGGGAGATCAGTGTGGTAAAAATTGGTCAATAGACACCAAAAAAATGGTTGAAGAAGGTTTGAAAGATAAATCTATAAAAATAAAGGCACTGGAATAAATATACAGCAGGAGAAATACTAAAGCTTCCAGTTTTTATAAGTAGCTCTATTTAGCGATCGCAGTTGCGAACACTAGTGCCACTACAGTTTTAATTCATCATTGAGCAGTTTTCGCAGCACTTCCAGCGCCAGGTTCTTTTGCGGAATACCTCGCACTTCTTCTAAGAACTCGTCGCAAAGGATAGAAAGTTCGGGTTTTTCGAGTCCGGCGGTACTGAAGATATCAATTACTTGATCGGAGGCAACTGCACGGGAGACAATTTGACGCATAGCAGTGTCGAGATCGGCTTTGCTCTTTCTTGCCACCTTCGACTTCAAGAGAAATTGAAATTCAAAATATACACCATTTGGGCATAGTAGCAGGGATTATAGACTCTGTAGGCTTGGTAGAAATTATTAATGAATTAATTGGGCAAGAGCCAGGAGAAAAAATCAGTCCAGGACATGTAGTCAAAGCAATGATCTTAAATGGATTGGGTTTTGTCAGCAGTCCGTTAGAGGATGTTTTCAGAGTTTTTTCCAGATAAACCTTGTGAGCATTTAATAGGAAAAGGAGTAAAAGCCAAATATTTAAATGATGATAAATTGGGGAGAGTCATGGATAAATTATTTATGAAAGGTTTAACGAAGATATTTTTAGCTATTAGCAGTCAGGTGATAAAAGAATTCAATATAAGTTTAAAATCTTCTCACTTAGATTCAACTTCATTGCACTTACATAGTGAATATAATACTAGCGGAATGTGGGCTAAAAGCAATACTAATGAGTAGCGAGTCTCCACCACCATCAATGGAAGAGGTGGCTAGGCGTCTCAATTACGACAGAAGGACGATTATACAAGCACTTTCGACATTTGTGTGCTGCTATTTCTGCCAGATACGTAAATTATAGGAAAACTTGCTATCTACAAACAATAGAGGAATGCTGCAAAGAAATACGAGAAATTACGGTTAGGCTTCATAATCAGGACGAATATCCGACTGAGGCTCGTGTTTCAGAACTGATGTCTAGACCAGGTTTATTCCGGTATAAAAAAGTGTGTACAGATCTAAGCCAAATAAGGCAAGAACTTGGTCTTTAGAATTAAGAGGTAGAATCTGAGCAAAATCCATTGTGTTTCTCTACCTATCTTCTGTTTCAACCGAGTCGGAAAGGAAGCAGAAAAACTGGAAGCATAACTTTGTCGAATTAAATTGGAAGCATAAATTTGCCGTTGCGGCAAATTTATGCTTCCACTATCAACCATTAACAGATAAGATTCGGGTGTTAAAAATGGAGCTAAGCGGATTCGAACCGCTGACCCCCTCAATGCCATTGAGGTGCGCTACCAACTGCGCTATAACCCCTTAAAATCCATTATACATAATCGCTTAATTATTACTACTTTGTCAAGCTTTTTGTGGAAACTAAATTTTAAATATCTCCTCAACCACTCAACACTCACAACGACACTCGCAACAAATAGGTCATACAGTGCCCCATTAAAAAATAAACTACTAACATGGCAGCAGCAGCCAGAGCAACCAATGTACCAGCCAACATTAGAGAAAATTCTTTACTCTCGTAGGCTCTTTCCATTAAGTGCAGCGACCACGCCACCAGTGCTACATCAAAAAGTAAAATAGGAAGCAACATATTTTTAATATTTGTTAATACTTGTAAAATAATATTAACACCCTTTTAAGGAACTGTGTCTAACCTAAGATAGATGTGATTGATTAAAAAATAAGCACTTAGCAAAACAAGCGGACTGGCACGTTGCGATCGCGCAAATAATTTTTGATTTCTGCGACGCTTAATTGACCGTAATGTAACAGGGATGCCAGTAATGCTGCTTCAGCTTTGCCTTCAGTTAGGGCAGTGTAGATATGTTCACAATTACCTGCACCACCAGAAGCAATGACTGGAATTTCTACAGCATCGGCAATTGCCCGTGTTATCTCAATATCATACCCGGTTTGGGTTCCATCAGCATCCATACTTGTGACTAGCAGTTCTCCGGCCCCCCGTTTTTCAACTTCTTGTGCCCAAAGTAGGGCATCTAAGCCTGTATTTTCCCTGCCACCCCGCACATACACATCCCAACCTGGATTCTCCGCGTTATTTCTGCGTCTGGCATCAATAGCAACAACTATACACTGATTACCAAAGCGATCGCTTGCCCGATTAATCAAGTCTGGATCACGCACCGCCGCAGAATTAATACTAACCTTATCTGCGCCGGCTCGTAACAAAGCTTTAACATTTTCTAAGGATTGAATGCCACCACCGACAGTCAATGGAATAAAGACCTGTTCAGCAGTCCGGTAGACCACATCTAAAATAGTAGCTCGGTCTTCATGAGTAGCTGTAATATCCAGAAATACTAACTCATCCGCACCGGCTTCGTTGTAAACCTTGGCTAGCTCTACCGGATCGCCTGCATCTTGGAGATTGACAAAGTTAACTCCTTTTACAACCCGTCCCGCCTTCACATCCAAGCACGGTAAGATTCTTTTAGATAACATAATAACTTTTGTACTTCTGGGTAATTGACCGGAATTTAAATTTTAAATTGGCGCGGGTATTTCCAAACGAAAATTTTCACACCCCTTGTTTTAAGCACGTATTGCAAAATGGGGCATTAAGCATTGGGGATGGGGCATGGGCCAAACAGGGCATTGGAGATTGGTTATTCTTTCTCCTCCTGCCTCCCCTGCTCCCCCTGCTCCCCCTGCTCTCCCTGCCTCCCCCACCACTCCCCACTCCCTAGTCCCTTAAAAGTAGATAGCTGAATTATGGCGATAATCTCCTCAAAAAAACAGCCTCCAGAACCTAACGGAGAACCAAAGCAGCGTCGAGAGTCGGCGAGGACACCTTCGGCAGACAATATTTTGCAACCTGAAGCTGCTATTGATGAACAAGAACAGCAAGAAGAAGGTATTCGGCCGCATCGATTTGCCGATTATATTGGGCAAAAAGACTTAAAGGATGTGCTAGATATTGCCATCAAAGCAGCCAAGTCTCGTGGTGAGGTGCTGGATCACTTGCTGCTGTATGGGCCGCCGGGATTGGGCAAAACCACAATGGCAATGATTTTAGCATCGGAAATGGGGGTAAATTACAAAATTACTAGTGCGCCAGCCCTAGAACGTCCACGGGATATTGTCGGGTTATTGGTGAACATGAAGCCAGGGGATATTTTATTTGTGGATGAAATTCATCGCCTCTCGCGGATGACAGAGGAAATTCTCTATCCGGCAATGGAAGATTATCGCTTAGATATTACTATTGGTAAGGGTTCCAGCGCTCGGATCAGAAGTTTGCCGCTGTCAAAGTTTACCCTAGTGGGAGCTACAACGCGTGTAGGTGCTTTAACTTCACCACTGCGCGATCGCTTCGGTTTAATTCAAAAACTCCGATTTTACGAAGTTGACGAACTGACTAAAATTGTACTGCGAACCGCTCAATTACTCAAAACCCCTGTTACAGAAGATGGTGCCACAGAAATTGCCCGTCGTTCACGTGGAACGCCACGGATTGCCAACAGGTTACTTAAACGGGTGCGTGATTATGCGGAGGTAAAGTTATCGGGTGAGATTAATGAAAGCGTTGCATCAGAAGCATTGCAACTATTTCAAGTAGATCCTTGCGGTTTAGATTGGACAGACCGCCAGATGCTGAGTGTGATAATTGAACAATTTAACGGTGGGCCAGTGGGGTTGGAAACAATGGCAGCAGCGACGGGTGAAGATACCCAAACAATTGAAGAGGTGTATGAACCTTACCTCATGCAGATTGGATATTTAACTCGGACTCATCGGGGGAGGATGGCGACAAAGGCAGCATATAAGCATTTGGGATTCACGCCGCCTAATGAACAGTTGTCATTATTGTAATTACGGGCATTGGGCATGGGGCATAGGGGATTGATTACTCGTAAATGAGTTTTTGAACTCCTTTAATGAGCCTTTGAACTCCTTTAATGAGCCTTTGAACTCCTTTAATGAGCCTTTGAACTCCTTTAATGAGTCTTTGAACTCCTTTAATGAGTCTTTGAACTCCTTTAATGAGTCTTTGAACTCCTTTAATGAGCCTTTGAACTCCTTTAATGAGCCTTTGAACTCCTTTAATGATAGGACTTACGCACACTCTACGAATTCTTGGCGCTCTTGGCGTCTTGGCGGTTCGATAAATTAAGCTTTTTGGCAATTTTTGCGTAAGTCCTAAATGAGTCTGCCCCATGCTCAATTACAAATGACAAAGCGCAAAGTCTGAACGGAGGTTTCCTCGGATCAGAACTTTGTAAGAGAGGACAAATGACAAATGACAAATTAAGTAGACCTAGATGATTAAGTTGATTAGTATTTTTCTCAGTCTGTTACTTGTGTTTGGCTGGGGTACTCCAGTCATGGCACAATCTCAACCGCCCATCACTCAAGAACAGTTAAAACAAGGCGATGAGTGGGCAAATCAAGCGTTTACAGCAACGAATCAAGGTGATTTTGCCACAGCTGAAACTTACTGGACAAAGATTATTGAGCAATTTCCTACCAATGCAGGGGCGTGGAGTAACCGAGGAAATTCGCGGGTGAGTCAGAATAAATTACAAGAAGCGATCGCAGATTATAACAAAGCCATAGAACTAGCGCCGAATGTCACCGATCCATATTTGAATCGGGGGGCGGCTTTAGAAGGGATGGGAAAATGGGATTCGGCGATCGCAGATTATAATCATGTTCTAGAACTCGATCCTAAAGATGCGATGGCATATAACAATCGCGGAAATGCCAAAACAGGTTTGGGTAAGTGGGAAGATGCGATCGCAGACTACAAAAAATCTAATGAGATAGCTCCAAATTTTGCCTTCGCCCGTGCTAACTACGCCCTCGCTCTTTATGAAACTGGTCAAAAAGACCAAGCAATCCGTGAAATGCGGAATATTGTCCGTAAATATCCTAAGTTTGCTGATGTGCGTGCCGCCCTCACAGCTGCCTACTGGGTAAATGGAGAACAAGGCGAAGCCGAAAGTAACTGGGTAGCAGCTTATGGACTGGATAGCCGTTATAAGGACATCAACTGGGTAACAAATATCCGCCGTTGGCCGCCCAGTATGATATCAGCTTTAGATAAGTTCTTGAAACTTCAGTAGGCAAGTTCAACTCAACAAAAATTATTTTCTTTGTTCCTATGTACCTGTTTTCTGGTATACATCATTGTAAATAAATAGAAGCAAGAACTATGACTCATTTTGGGCTGATTTGTCCGGCAGCAACTGGTCATCTCAACACTATGCTTCCCTTAGGAAAAGAACTGCAAAATCGGGGTCATCAAGTTACCCTATTCGGCTTTTCCGATGCTCAACCGAAGACACTAGCCGCAGGATTAGAATTTAGGGCGATTGGCGAATTTCAGTTTCCTTCTGGGGTGACGGCAGAATCCTTGGCTAAGTTGGGGAAGTTGAGTGGACTTGCTGCATTGCAATATACCATCAATCTACTCAAGGAAGGGGCTGATATTATGCTCAGGGATGCACCACCAGCAATCAAAGAAGCAGGTGTGGATGCACTTTTAGTAGATCAGGTGATGCCAGAGGGCGGAACTGTTGCAGAATTTTTAGGACTTCCCTTTATTACCGTTTGCAGTGCTGTAGTACTTAATCGAGAAGAGAGTGTTCCCCCAGTTATCACAAACTGGGACTATAACCTAGCTTGGTGGGCACAACTGCGTAACAGAGTGGGTTATGGGTTGTTGGATCGCATCGCCAAACCAATTAGAGAGGTAATAGCTGACTATCGCCGAGAGTGGAAGTTACCCCCACACTTCAGTGCCAATGAAGACTATTCCCTACTAGCTCAAATTAGTCAACAGCCTGCCCAATTGGAATTTCCCAGGCAATATTTGCCCCAGTGGTTCCATTTCACGGGCCCTTATCATAGTCCAATTGGTCGGGAAATTCCTGATTTCCCGTTAGAAAAGTTAACTGGGCAACCCTTAATTTACGCTTCAATGGGGACTGTCCAAAATCGCCTATTGGGAGTTTTCAAATCTATTGCTGAAGCTTGTAATGATTTGGATGCCCAATTAGTGATTTCGTTAGGTGGTTCCGCAGATCCAGAGTCTCTGGGGAGTTTGCCGGGAAATCCGCTGGTTGTTGGTTATGCACCCCAATTGGAATTGCTGCAAAAAGCGACTCTCACCATTACCCACGCGGGTATGAATACCACTTTAGAATCACTTAATAATGGTGTGCCAATGGTTGCCATTCCCGTTGCTAATGATCAACCAGGAATAGCAGCGCGTGTAGCTTGGGCTGGTGCTGCTGAAGCTGTACCCCTGAGTCGTGTGAATGTTCCAAAGCTACGATCCGCTATCCAAAAGGTGTTGACAGAAGATTCTTATAAACAGAATGCTTTGAAACTACAAGAGGCGATTCAGAAAGCAGGGGGTGTAAGTCGAGCCATTGATATTGTGGAACAGGTTGTATCTACAGGGAAGCCTGTATTGGCTTAAACAAAGTAATCAACTGTACTAATAGTGAACAAATCAAATAATATGGACTGGGACAATAACTCGATTGTATTTTATTCCAATTTTCCCTTTCATGTGGAAGATTGGGCACCTCCTTCTATAAAAAATGGTATTGGGGGCAGCGAAGAAGCTATCATTTACTTAAGTCAAGAACTAGTGAAATTAGGTTATCAAGTCACAGTATTTAATAGATGCGGTGACATGGAGGGGGAATATAATGGTGTAGTTTATCAGTCTGTTGATAAATTTAATCCTCAAGACAACTTTAATGCCTTAATCTTTCATCGCGCTTGGACGCAACCGATGATGATGAAAGTAAAGTCAAAAAAAACTGCTATTTGGATGCAGGATAACCCTAAATTATTTCCTCCACTAGAAGATTCTCAGCAATCAGAATTTTTAGCAAGTTTTGACAAGCTGTTTATGCTGTCAAACTTCCATAAATCTATGCTACCAAACTGGATTCCTGAAGAAAAAATATTTCTAACAACTAATGGTATTAATCTAGAAGATTTTCATTTAACAGGAATTTCTAGAAATCCTAAAAGATTAATTTCCATTAGTGACTATACAAGAGGCATTGAAAATTTACTTACTCAATGGGGCAAGATTATCCAAGAAGTACATGATGTTGAATTGCATATTTTCTATGGCTGGCAAGGAATTGATGCGCTGATTAATTCACCTTACATTACTAAATTTCCACAATTACCAGATAAAAAGAAGCAAATTTTGCAACTTTTTGATCAAAAAAACGTTTATGAATATGGCAGAATTGGGTACAAGCAGTTAATTGAAGAATTATTTAAATCTGGAATCTGGGTTTATCCTTGCCATACTGACGTTGAGACTTTCTGTATTAGTGCTTGGAAAGCTCAAGCGGCTGGTTGTGTTCCTGTAGTAACAACTTATGCCGGCTTAGATGAGAGTGTTAAATCTGGTGTCAGAATTAAGGGGCCTGCTGGAGATGAACAGACAAATAATGCTTTTATTGAAGCTGTAATTGACTTGTTGAAAAATCCAGAGAAACAAGAAAGCTTGAGAAAGGAAGCATTATCTCTAAAAGATTCCTTTGGTTGGGATAAAGTTGCTAAACAGTGGCACGAGGAATTTTTCTCAGTTTAAATAAAATCCAGGGTTATGCGTCATCGAACAGCCCGTCGTAGACATCGCTCCCACCTTATCCCATCGCATTCAAAAACGATTCACAATAAACTAGAGCTAGTCTCCCGAACTGCCTGATTTTGCTCACGCTTTCCCTTCACCACCATCTGCACACCACCTGCGGGGCTAAGTAGGAAACCCTTACGTGCTGGCTGCACTGGTTGACTCTGGGCCAATTCCATTTGCCAGCGAGATAGCACTGTAGCCAAAACTACCTTCATCTCAAGTAGGGCAAATGCCATCCCGATACAGCGACGATTCCCGCCACCAAAGGGCAAATACTCAGATGGGGTAAACTGCCGTTCCAGAAAACGCTCTGGTTTAAATTGCTTCGGCTGGGGATATAAATCTTCTCGATGATGGGTCAGATAAATGCAAGGAATCACCAAATTACCAGCATTTAACTGATAACCCATGATTTCTAGGGGGGATTTTACCAAACGATTTAATGCCAACATTACCACTGGATAGAGGCGCAGAGTTTCTGAACAAACAGCACTCAAATAGGGCGATCGCAAAATAGCATTTGGATCAGGGTTTTCACCCAGGCTATCTAGTTCTTGCAGTAGTTTTTCACGCACCTGTGGCAAATGGTGAATCCAGTAGAAAGCCCATGCTAACGAATTCGCCGTAGTCTCGTGACCTGCCGCCAACAGGGTAATTAACTCATCGCGTAACTCTACATCAGTCATCGACTGCCCCTGTTCATCACGAGCTGCCATCATCAAAGATAGGATATCAGTCCGAGATGGGTCAGGTTGCTCTTTGCGTTCCTGAATTTCAGCATAGATGAGTTCATCAACTTGCTGCCGTAAACGCAGGAATATTCCCCAAGGACTCCAAGAACCTAAATCTCGTTGCAGTGATGGGAAAAGAAGCATCATTCCTGTAACAAAAGGTTGGTTTGGATTCAGAATTTTCAGCAGCATTTCCTTGAGTTTTTCATAACGTGGCCCATCTACTAGACCAAATACAGCTTTCAAAATCACCTCTAAGGAGATTGCTTGCATAGATGGCAACACTGAAAAGGATTCCCCAACTGTCCATTGACTAATCACTTGCTCTGTGATGTCACGGGTTAACTGACCATAAGCCAGCATTCTTTCTCCATGAAAAGGGGGTGTCAACAACTTTCGTTGGCGCTGGTGAGGCTTACCTTCTAGAGCTAGTAATGATTGCCGTCCTAATAAAGGCGATTTAATACCCGCCGACTCACCAGAATCCAACTGTTTTGGATCTGTGATAAAAATCTGCTGAATCGCCTGAGGATTACTAATGAATACTTGAGGAGTAAAAACTGGGCCAATCCGGAGAGTAAAGATATCACCATAGCGTTTAGCACAATCTTCCATGTATTCTAAGGGATTAGTAAGCCACTGATACGTCTGTACCCAAGGGTGAGTTTGAGGACCGTTAGGCAGTTTAAGTGCAGACATTTTTATTAATCTCCCAATTATTCGAGCAAGGTTGTTATCAGCCAGTCATTCATACACCCATAGCTTGATTTATCTTAGTACAACATTTTATTAATTCGTAGCAAATTAAATTTGGCAATATTTTGCAATGCCAATGCGTCGGCTACATTGTTAATGCGTCCCGATACAATGCTAATGTGTCGGTCGCAATGTTAATGCGTCCCGATACAATGCCAATGCGTCGGTCGCAATGTTAATGCGTCCCGACACAATGCCAATGCATCGGTCGCAGTGTTAATGCGTCCCGATACAATGCCAATGCGTCGGTCGCAATGTTAATGCGTCTCGATACAATGCCAATGCATCGGTCGCAGTGTTAATGCGTTTCTCTGGATTATAAAACGCCACGATTTTACGCAAAGCTGTATTTAGAACGCAGATCAGGCAAATGAACTTACCAATTCCTGAATCTGCTTTGGAGTTAATTCTTGCACATTACTTAAAACTACCACTGCTCCTGCTGCTAGCAGTGTCTCAGCATAGGCATTACTACGCGCTGATGTTTCCTGGACATGGGCCGGTAAAACCCCTACACCAATCCAAGTGCGAGAAGAATCTAAAGCCTGTGCTTTCTCGATAGTATACATATCTGCTACCGTATCTCCCACATACACGATCACTGATGTTTGCTCAATTCCATTCTCTAGTAAGCGAACTGTGGCGAAAAGTCCAGTGGGGTCAGGTTTACCTGGTGCATCTTCCATCGCAATCAACACAGGAGATTGTAAGCCCAGGCGTTTTTCTAAGACATAGTTAGCGGAAGTACGAGTCGCACCGCTAAAAAATCCCCAAGCAATCCCCGCTTGGGTAAGTTGCTCTAAATAGCTAGGTTGCAATAATAAAGGTTCATTACAGATATACCCCGTTAAATTGTTGGGGTCTGGACCTCGGTAACGCGATTGAAAAAAAGCAACGATCGCATTGTAATCTAGTTGCAGTTGCTCGCGGGTCTGTTCTTGGGTTTCAAAGTAGCGGTAAATTAATTCCTCCGATGCTTCCCAATCGTTATTCCATACGCCTTCGGACTTTAGTTGGTCAATATCGAGTGGGGTTGGACGATATGCTTGGGTAGTAAAATATTCTACAGTATCTGCGATCGCTCGCCGATAAGAACCGCTAACATCGCGCACAACGCCATCAATATCGAAAACAACAATTGCTTTTGCAGAAGTTTGTTGAGTCATGGGTAGGGAGCAAAAGAGTTTTATATCTGATTCTAGTCAAAATTTAAAGCCTCTCCCCGTTGGCGTCAGCCTGCCGTTAGGCAAGCAAAGAGAGGTTTAAAGAGGGGTCAAAGGGATATTTTCGGATAAACACATCTTCTAAGAGCGATCGCATCCCCATTGCTCTCAAGCAGTTAAGTAGGGGCATCTCCCTGAGACTTGACGACTGTTACTTGAGCCTTTCCATTACAAAGAGGCTAAATCCCTAGATGGAGTAGATTCAGACGATTGGGGTGGCTTGGGAGGTTTACCTTTAAAGGCAAACTCTGTGAGGTTTTTGACCACCACATAAAGGACGGGTACCAGTAGCAGGCTCATGATGACGGAGACCAATAAGCCGCCAAACACCGCCGTACCGAGCGACACCCGGCTGGCTGCACCAGCCCCGGATGACAGTACTAGAGGAAGGAAGCCGACGAGGGAAGCGATCGTGGTCATTAAAATGGGGCGGAGTCGCTGTTGAACTGCATGGAGTGCAGCTTGGGCGATCGTCATTCCTTGCTCCCGCGATTGGTTGGCAAATTCTACAATCAAAATCGCGTTCTTACTTGCCAAACCAATCAACATCACCAATGCCACTTGACAGTATAAATCGTTGACCAACCCGCGCACTGAGACGAATAACAGAGCGCCTAAAATTGCAAACGGTACCGTCAGTAGGATAATGATTGGGTCGATGTAATTTTCGTACTGCGCCGCCAAGATTAGAAACACAGTCAGAAGACCAAGACCAAAGAGCAGAATCGTTTGTCCACCAGACTTGGTTTCTTCTCTGGAAAGCCCTGTCCAGTCGTAACCCAAACCGGGTTGCTCAATCTCCTTAAACGTCTGCTGCATCGCCGCAATTGCTTGCCCAGAACTGTAACCTGGGGCAGCACTGCCTTGAATCTTGATCGAGCGGAATAAGTTGAAGTGGCTGATTGTTTGCGGGCCTGTAATCGGAGTCACTTTTGCGACTTCATTTAATAGCACCAGATTACCACCTCTGGAACGGACATTAATTTGACCAATATTGTCTGGAGAGTTGCGAAACTGTTCATCTGCTTGGATGTATACCCGGTAGCTGCGCTGGGAGAAGGTAAAATCGTTGACATACTGCCCACCCATGTAAGCACCCAGAGTATTCATTGCCTGACTAAAATCGACATCGAGGGCTTCTAAGCGATCGCGGTCAATGTTAATCTCGTACTGAGGAGTGCTGGCGGTAAATTGAGTGTACACTTGGCGTAAGGCGGGGTTATGATTAGCTTTTGCAATCAACTGTTGCGCGATCGCCAAAAATTGATCGATACTCAGTTGTCCGTTGGTGCGGTCTTGAAGCTGAAATTCAAAGCCGCCTGTCACGCCATAGCCAGAGACGGCGGGCAAGTTGGAGGCGAAGATCATCGCATCCTGATTTTGGCTGAAAATACCATTCAGCCGTTGTACGATCGCCTTAACCGAATGTTCTTCACCCTGGCGCTCTTTCCACTCTTTCAGGTTAAAGAAAAACGTCCCCTGATTCGGTCCATTGCCGTTTAGACCAAAGCCGCCAATGACGAGAGACGCTTCCATCTCAGGCACTTCTTTTTGCAGGGTTTGATACACAGTGTTAACCACTTTTTCGGTGGAGGCGAGGGAGACACCATCAGGAGCCTGAATCAGACCGACGATGATGCCTTGATCCTCATCTGGCACAAATCCACTGGGGACGGAAATATAGATAAACACCGTTACCGCAAGTCCGAGGATAAATAGCCCCACTACGAACATGCGGATGCGGAGCAGGAACTTGGTCAGACGCTCGTATTGCTCCAGCACCCAGCTAAAGCCCCGGTTAAACTGATGAAAGAACCAGCCTAGTGGCCCTCGCCCTTCCCCCTCGGCATGATGCAGGAAGATTGCAGACATACTGGGTGTGAAACTCAGGGCATTGAATAAAGAAATCCCGATGGAAAAGATAATGATTAGTGCGAACTGCCGATACATGATGCCGATCGCGCCCGGAAAAAAGGACACCGGGATAAATACTGCTATCAACACCAAGGAGGTGGCAATCACCGCGCCTGAAAGCTCCCCCATCGCCTCAAAAGCAGCTTGCCGTCGGTCTAAGCCTTGTTCCATCTTGGCAGCAATCCCCTCTACGACGATGATCGCATCGTCTACCACCAGACCCGTTGCCAGTACCAATCCAAACATGGTCAACGTGTTGAGTGAGAAGCCCAGGACATAGGCAAAGGCCAATGCACCAATCAAGGATACAGGAACAGCGATCGCCGGAATGATCGTAGCCCGCCAATCTTGCAAAAAGATGAAAATCACCAGCACCACTAGGGCGATCGCTTCTATCAGCGTCTTGACTACTTCTTCAATTGAGACTTCCACAAACTTGGTGGTGTCGTAGCAAATGACGGCTTTCAAACCGGGGGGAAAGTTTTTCTCTAACTCTGCAATCTGGGCTTCTACAGCTTTGGCAGTATCCAGCGCATTGCTGCCCGGAAGTTGATAGATCAATATGGCAGCGCCGGGTTTGCCTTGTACCAGTGCCGAAGTTGTATAGTCCTGTGCTCCTAACTCGGCTCGTCCCACATCCTTGAGTTTAACCAGCGTCCCGTCGGTTTGGGACTTAATCACCAGGTTCTCGAATTCCTTGACATCTTTTAATCTACTATTGATGCGTAGCGGGAAATTCGAGTTCTGATTTGCCTGCGTGGGCGCTTGACCGATCGACCCTGCCCCCACCTGAACATTCTGAGAAGTTAGCGCACTGCTAACATCCGTTGCCGTCAAGCCCCGACTGGCTAAAGCGTTTGGGTCAAGCCACAGCCGCATTGCATATTGGCGTTCCCCAACCAGTCTGGTATCTCCCACACCAGGAACGCGCTTGATGGCATCAGTGATGTACAGGTCAACATAGTTACTCAAAAAGATGTTGTCGTACTCGCTATTTTCAGCATAGAAGCCATAGACTAGGAGAATGCTGTTAGAACGTGCTACGGTGGTCAGTCCAGTTTGCCGTACAGACTCAGGTAAGGTCGGTTGGGCGATCGCAGCTCGATTCTGCACGTTAACTTGGTTAATGTTACGGTTACTCGTTGGGTCAAACAGAGTTGAAATCGTGCCGGAGCCGTCGTTACCACTGGTTGAAGTCATGTACTGCATCCCCTCAACCCCGTTCACTTGCCGCTCAATCACGGTTGATACGGTATCTTCAACAGTTTGGGCATCTGCGCCAATATAGACGCTGGAGGTTTGCACCTGAATCGGCGCAATTTCTGGTAGGTTGTTAATCGGCAGCAAGGGAATACAGATGCCACCAATCAGCAAGATTAGCAGGGTGCAAACTGTTGATAAGACAGGTCGCTTGATAAAATTGTCTGCGATCGACATGATAATTATACTATTTTGGATTTTAGATTGAGAAAGTCCTACCCAGAATGACTTTCACCTAACTATGTGTCACATTCTTTTTGAAAATTGGTATTAACTTCTAAGGTTGTGGTTGGATGGGTGCGCCATCACGCAGTTTGAGAATGTTAGACACCGCTACGCGATCGCCTGGTTTAATTCCCTCTAAAATGGGATAGCGATCGCTTTGCACCTCACCTAACTTCACAGGTTTTTGATGCACGACGAATTGCGGCTTTTTCTTTGACTTGTCTTCTCCCACCACAAAAACAAAACTCTGTCCACCAATGCGAGTCACTACTTGAGTCGGAATCAAAATTCCCGGCTGCTGGTTCCAGATAATCCGGGCGCGAACATATTGCCCATCCCGCAATTTGCCATTTAAATTAGTAAATCGAGCTTTCACTAAGATAGATTGGGCAGATGTATTCACTTGCGGCGAAATAAAGTTAATACTGCCGGTGGTTAAACGCTTACCTGTGTTGGCATCCAGTAGCTCTACAGATAATCCCCGACGCAATTGGGCAGCATTGTTGGACGGTATCAAAATTCGCATATCCAAGAGATCGTTTTTGGTAATTGTGGTCAAGTTGCCGCCAATATTCACATAATCGCCCACTTTCACGGAGAAATCGCCAACGATACCATCAAACGGTGCAACTATCTGCTTCTGGTTCTGATTCACTTGACTTGAGGCAACTTGAGCCTGGGCTTGCTGCACGTTCGATAGTGCCTGATTGACACTTGCTTGCCCTGCATTTACCTGCTTTTGGGCAGCCGCTAGGGTGGCGATCGCTGCATCTAGTTTGTTTTTAGCAATATCGAGTTCTTGTCGCGCCTGTGCGCCTTCAGTTACAAGCACCTTGGTTCGCTGGAACTGCACTTGCTGTAATTTCACATCTGCCGCTGCTTTAACTTGATCGGCTCGTTTCCCTTCCAGCTGTTCCTGGGCGGTTGTTACAGCCGCACGATTCGAGTTAACCGTAGCAATGGCGCTCTTAACGTTGGCTGTAGTCTGATCCAAACTTAGAGACAGAATCGGCGTTCCTTGGGTGACGCGATCGCCACTGGATACAAATATGCGTTCGATTCGCCCCTGAATTTGCGGCTGAAGCGAAACGCGCTGCTGGGCTTCTAGGATGCCGACAAACTCAGAGGTCGATTGAACTTGACTCGATTCAACAGTCTGCACCTTAACCGGGAGAGGCGGTGGCGCTTGTGATGGCGGGGCTTCTCGCTTGCCTAATAATTGCCAAGCCACAAAGCCCCCGCCCCCAAGCACAAGAATAACAAGTATTGCCGAAAGCCATCCTTTCCGTTTTCCAGGAGGTATAGTAGAGGTTTCTTCAGTCGGACGCGGTGTAGACACTGAAGCTACGACCGAACCAAAGCCGTTGGTAGCACTGTTCTTCAAATCATCAGTTTGATCGAAAGATCCAGATGTAATTGGGCGATCAAATGACATAAAATACTTAACTCCGTCAAGAGATTTTGGATTTTAAATTTGGGATTTTGATTCACCTCACCGATAAACGGATGAAGCTCGAAGATTTTAAATTTGGGTTTATTTTGGTCTCGCCTGAGTTGGGTAATAAAAAGACGAAACTGTTTCGTGTTGCCTAAAATCAGATTAAACAAAACAGTTTCGTCTTGTCAAGAGGTATGATGGAAATCAGTCAATAGTATTAGTGGATGCCCAGCAAACCGGGAAAATTGAGTGATGAGTAACGTTAAGAGTGTTGAACGGGATTTATCCCCCGAAAAAACTGAAGCGATTTTGCAAGGAGCGATGCAGGAGTTTCTGGAGCATGGCTATGCAGGTGCCAGGATCGATAAAATTGTCGCTAGAGCAGGAGTCTCTAAAGCCACGGTCTACCGCCATTTTGCCGATAAGGAGGCATTGTTTACTGCCCTGATTCAACGAATGGCAGTGAGAACAAACTTTTTTCAGCAACAAGACTTTCCACCATTACAAGAGGAACCGATTGTATTTTTGAGACGTTATGCCACTCAAATGCTTGACAAGATTGCTCAAAACTCTCAAGAGCTAAGGTTTTTCAGAATCATCATTAGTGAGTCAGGACGGTTTCCAGAACTGGGACAGGCGTTTGTCCAAAATATTGAAAAGCCGAATTTTGACTTTCTAGCGCAATACTTTGCTACTCATCCTAAACTTCAGCTTGCTGACCCGGAAGTTGCAGCCCGAACGTTTATCGGAACGCTGCTGCATTTTGTGATTATGCGAGATTTGCTGCATGGTAGAAATATTGTGCCAATAGAGTGCGATCGCCTCATAGATAGCTTGGTCGATCTGATCCTTAACAAAAACGAAGCTAACCCCTGATTTTCCTTTTTAAAAACTTAAGAGTCAGTCTGGCAGTAGGGGAGTTGGGTAAAAATAATATCCCAATGATCGTAAATGCTAGTCATAAGCATCTCTATATAACCCCGACTAGATTTTATGTTAGTCCATTCTCAATCACTGTTTGGTCATTTGATCGGGTATTGCGTTAAAATAAGCGATCGCTATCCTAGTTAAGTAATGCCCGGAAATTCCCGGAGGTGTGATTGACCAAGTTTATTTTGAAAATTCTGTGGTTAGACGAAAACGTCGCTCTAGCGGTCGATCAAGTTGTAGGCAAAGGCACAAGTCCTTTAACTAAGTACTTTTTTTGGCCCAGAAATGATGCCTGGGAAGAGTTAAAAAAGGAACTAGAGTCCAAACATTGGATTACTGACCTGGATCGTGTCGAGTTGCTTAATAAAGCGACAGAAGTGATTAACTACTGGCAAGAGGAAGGCAGAAACCGTCCAATGGCAGAAGCTCAGTTGAAATTTCCAGAAGTTGCCTTCACAGGTAGCGCCTGATATTACAATATTAGCGATTGTGCTGTTCTACAAGCTGCCACAGTTTGATAGTTTTGTCCCTGCTGCCACTTGCAATTAATTGTGTAACTTTGCTTACAGCAACAGCAGATACTGAGTCTACATGACCAGAGAGAGTAACAATCTCTTCTGCTGTGCTTAACCTCCAAAGTTTAACTGTTTTGTCGCAACTTGCACTTAGGAGCGTTTCGCCATCGGCAGTAAAAGCCACAGCCACCACAGACCAGGAATGGCCTACAAGTGTGCAAATTAGCTGACCAGTGTTTACCTCCCACAATTTAATAGTGTTATCATCACTACCCGTCGCCAAAATTTGACCATCAGGACTAAAAGCGACTGTCAAAACCGCCCATGCATGACCCGAAAGGGTGCCTAACAAGCGATAGCATGGGCGGTTTTGAAATTTTTCCTCAAACCCTCCAAATGCTCTCAATTGCCACAGGCGAATTGTTCTGTCATAACTAGCGCTGGCTAAAATTTGTCCTTGGGGACTAAACGCCACTGAATTTACCTGTAATTTGTGTCCAGTTAGGGTGCAAATTTCTGTACCAGTATTTACATCCCAGAGTTTGATTGTCTTATCCCAGCTACCACTAGCAAGAATCTGTCCATCTGGACTGAAAGCAACTGATTTTACAGCGTGTGAGTGTCCCAATAGGGTGCAGATTTCCTCTAATGTCTCAACCTGCCACAATTTGATAGTTTTATCGTCGCTAGCAGTTGCCAGAATTTTCCCATCAGGACTGAAGGTGACTGATTTTACAGCTTGGGAATGTCCTGATAAACTAGCCAGGATTTTTTTGGTATTTAAATCCCACAATTTGACGATTTTATCATCACTACCACTGGCTAAAGTGTTACTGTCAGGGCTGATGGCAAGGGCATTCACACTACTCAATGTCCCAGAATGCCCAGTTAGAGTATGCAAGCAGCGCCAAGGAGGATTTTGAATTTGGGATTTGGGATTTTGAGTTTTAGATTCCATACCCATTGCTTGCATAACTTCATCAGCTGATTGAAAACGGCGGTTAACAGCATTTTGCAGCAGCTTGTCGAGGATTTGCGCCAAGCGCTCGCTTACCTTAGTAGTAAGATATTGTTGCCAAACCCAGCAATCATTAGCAATATCAAATAAATCAAAGGGAGAAATCTGGGTAAGTAAGTAAATGCAAGTTACACCTAAGCTATATAAATCACTAGCAAAAACCGCTTTTCCCCTCGCTTGTTCTGATGCAGCATATTCTGGACTGCCGATACTGGTTTGTGATGTTAACCGCTCAATTTCGGTAACGATTTTCGCAGTGCTAAAATCGACTATGACGAAATCCCCCTTTTTTGTAATTGGGGATTTACGGATGATATTGTGGGGTTTAATATCACGGTGGATGATGTTGCGATCGCTAATCAACTGTAAAACTGGCAACACATCTTCTAACAGTTGCCAAATCTGAGTTTCATTAAAAGCGCCTTCCTCCTCAACCACCTGAGCTAAATTAGTGCCTGCAATAAACTCTTGCACTAAATAAAAATGCCCGTTCTGCTGAAAATAAGTTAATAAAGCGGGAATTTGGGGATGTTTTCCTAATTCCTCTAGCCGTTGCATTTTTTGCTCAAAGGCTAATGGTGTTTCGGATTCCAGCAATAATTCTTGAACGACGCAAGGAACTGGAGGAAACTGACCTTCATCTACAGCGAGGAAGGTTTTGCAGAATCCCCCTTCACCAATCCGCTTGAGTAAACGATAACGTTCTTGTAAAAGCAAAATTTCTTTGCCTACAGGGCATCCACAATAAAATATAGCTGTTTTTAGCTGGATAAGACAGAAGCCTCACGTCCATAATCTCTGATTTGGCGTGAGATGAATGGCGCATTAATTGCGGTGCTCCTTTGTGAACTATGTTTGACGCGAGAATCTACCAGTACCGCAATTAACAATCTCTCAGGCATCAAGACGGAGAATCTTGGTTTTCGATGTACCGCTTCAAGGCTGAAACTGTAACTCCTCCACACGACGCAATGAAGTAAGAGCCGTTCCATAAAACATCTTTGTGACTATAACTGAGGCTGGATGGGGTCAATTCCTGCAAATTCTTTCAATCAAGGCTGAAAGAGCCGGATTGCTTGCAATTGCTGTGAATCCAAACGGCACATCTCAAGACTGCTCAAATTGCGGTCACAAGGTCAAGAAGCAACTTTCCGACCGCTGGCACTCATGCCCATCCTGCGGATGTTCTCTAGACCGTGACCACAATGCAGCAATCAAGTGCGATTCGTTTAGTCGAAACCTAATTAGGCGGTTACTACACGAGCCGTAGAATCTTACATCGTATAAAATCCCTACAAAAAATAATGGAGTACAAACCGTGAAAGGTTCATACTCCATTACAGAGGAGAGAGCAGGACATAAGCCGGGTTCTGTTCTCTTGCGAGGGCAGTTATCTATCTGGGATGGCTGTTACCAGACACCTCTAGCGGCTCTCGTTGAGCGGAACTGGTAAAAGACCAACCGTAGTTCCTATCGCCTTGCTCCCAACCGGGGTTTACCGAGCCAGCACCTCTCGATACTGCTGGTGCGCTCTTACCGCACCTTTGCACCCTTACCAAACAATTTTGGATTTTGGATTTTGGATTTTAGATTCAATCCAAAATTTAAAATCTAAAATCTAAAATTGATTGGCGGTATCTTTCTGTGGCACTATCCTCACGATCGCTCGCACTGGACGTTATCCAGCAAGTTTGGTCTTTCGGGAGTCCGGACTTTCCTCAAACCAGTGACTATGACTGATCTGCAACTGCCTGCGCCTACTCTCTCCTTAGATCCAGTGTAATCTTGGATGGCATAGTCTGTCTGGTTGGTATTACTTTTTTTTATTCCAAGGTAGAGCGTAAGTCCAAGGTAGTTTCCTGACTGTGAAAGGACAATTGATAATACTAATGGCAGGAAAATCACGACCTGGGGCTAGACCTAAACGCACCTCAGATACTCTGAGCACCAGTTGCAGAGAAAAGTCCAACTCCTTTCTTCTGTTAATAAAGTCGTTATACAACTTTTTTTGTCCTTTTTGCAGCCCATTAATATCAATTAGTGGTTTTTTCGCTAAATAGGTTCCAGCTACTTGATCGCGCTCAAATACATCTTCTGCTGTCACCGTTTCAGAAAGTGTTTTCTTAGGGGCAATCAGGCTAGGACTTTGGGGGACTGCTAAGTCGCGGGTTAAGTCTGGTGATTTCCGAATCACGCGCCGCGATTGCTTGCTATGTTCAACTACTAAAGAACTATTGTCCCAGTCAACGTATATGGCAATATTGTCAGATTTATTTTCAATGCTAAGTGATAAATCTTTCAAATCGTCAATTGGATATGAGGATTTGAGTTTAAAAGAAATCCCAACTTTATCGTCGAGATTTTGTTCTTTGAGTTGCTCGTCAACAATTCCTTTCTTAAACTCAAATTTAACTTGGTCATCGATTGATTCAACCATGCGGTTAAAAACATAGGAAACACCGATAATATAAATCGTCAAAACTACTAAATTCTGGTCGCTACTCCTCATAACTCAAAAATCTTAACTCCCGGTGCTAATGAATGTATATCGATTCGTCGCCCATCTGCAATTATTAATTACGCTTCATTGTCACAGAATTTTGCAACCAGCCCCGTTGCCAAAAAAAGAATAGCAAACCAAATGCGATCGCAGCCATTACTGCCAAGCAAAGTGGATAGCCCCAATACCAATTCAATTCAGGCATATTATATGGCGATTTTTCAGTACTGAAATTCATACCATATATTCCGGCAATAAAAGTCAGTGGAATAAAAATTGTTGAAACTATCGTTAGTACCTTCATGATTTCATTCATTTTGTTACTTACTGCTGAGAGGTACACATCCATCAACCCGGATGCTAGTTCTCGGTAAGTTTCCACCATATCCATTACTTGCACGGCATGGTCATAACAATCTCGCAGGTAGATTCGCACCTCCTCACCAATCAGTTCACTACCATCTCGAATCAAAGAATTAATTGCATCCCGCTGTGGCCAGATAGCACGACGTAGTTGCAGTAATTCTCGCCTAATTTGATAAATATTTTGTAGTGTTTGTGGGGTAGGTTTGACTATTACTTCTTCTTCTAAATCTTCGATTCGTTCCCCATAAACCTCTAGCACCGGGAAAAAGCCATCAATAATTGCATCTAACACCGCATAAGCTAAATAATCGGCTCCCTGTTTACGGATGATACCTTTGTTTTTTTCAATTCGCGATCGCACCCCTTCAAAGCAATCATGCTCTGGTTCTTCTTGTACTGTGAGCAAATAATTTTTCCCCAATATCAAACTCACTTGCTCACTGTAAAAACCACATATTCTTTCCTTTGGTACTACCATCCGGGCAATAAACAGTAATTGGTCTTCATAATCCTCTGTTTTGGGACGCTCCGGTACATTGACTACATCTTCTAAAACTAGAGGATGTAATTCAAAAACCTTACCTAATCGTTGTAAGATGTCTTGACTGCCTAAACCTTGTACGTCCACCCAAGAAATGGATTCCTTTTCCAGATATGGGACACACTCCTCTGGGGTTACTATTTGATCACGGATGAAATTGGTTTCGTTATAATCAATCAAGAAAATTATTGGTGGTGGAGCATCTGGATCAATAATAATGGTTCCTGGTAGAGTCCCTGGTTGGTGATAGAACTCATCTTCATGTGGCTTAGTTACTACTTTGGAAAAACGACGCAGTTTTCGTGCCATCCAATATTACCTAATAGTTATTGGTCAGTTGTCAGTTATCAATGGTAAAAACAACTGACAACTTACACGTAATTTTACAAAAATTAATCCAAAGACGGTGATTTCTAGATTAAGCAATTATTTAGATCGCTAATTTGGTGATCAGCATTTTGTTGGTAATCAGTTGTACTCACAACTAACCACTGAAAAGTTTTATAATTACAGCTATTTTCAGATAAATAAGGTTGCGCGGTAGGGGCACAGGAATGTTCATTGGTGTCAACTTAACGTAAAAACCAGTCTAGACAGAGCTTTGAGAGATTGCCTAGAAGAGAAGTCTTTGGCTCTTAATGCCTCCTAGTACCGCAAGGCGGAAGTCAAAAGTCAAAAGTCAAAAGTCAAAAGTATTATGGAATGGGCTTTTTAAGGATTTTAAATGGTTGCTCGATTTACGCCGTGGCGTACTAGTAGGCTCCGCCTTCCTTACTCGCGGCACCGCAATGAGGTGCATTTCCAACCAGAGGCTGGAAACGAGGTTTTAAGAGGGTTTTGGCTTAATTTGACACCAATGAGCTTTTTCTGTGCCCCTACACAGGTGTGGTTCAAATACATCAAAGCTGCTGTAAGTTTATTTACGTCCAGCTACTTCCCAGCAATACAGATAACATATTGCTTCTCAATCAGCAATGCTATAAAAAACAGTTTGTCTTGGTAAGACAAACTGCTTAAAAAATATTTATCTGGGTGAGCAGAAGTTAGAACATACCCATGCCGCCCATGCCACCCATACCGCCCATACCGCCCATACCGCCCATGCCGCCCATGCCGCCCATGCCGCCCATATCAGGCGCAGGAGCAGCGGATTTCTTCTCCGGCTTTTCAACAACGATCGCTTCGGTGGTTAAGACCAAACCAGCAATGGAACCAGCGTTTTGCAAAGCTGAACGCACGACTTTGGCAGGGTCGATAATGCCAGCAGCGATCAAGTCTTCAAATTCCCCGGTAGCGGCGTTGTAGCCAATGTTGAAGTCGCTATCCCGGACTTTAGAGACGATAACAGAACCTTCAGCACCAGCGTTCTCTGCTATTTGGCGCAAGGGAGCTTCTAGCGCTCGTCCGACTATATCAGCCCCAATCTTTTCTTCCTCGTCTTGTAGACTGTTTTTAATCGTTTCTACCGTCTTGGCTAAGTGAATTAGGGTCGTTCCACCACCAGGAACAATACCTTCTTCCACGGCGGCTTTAGTAGCGTTCAGCGCGTCTTCAATCCGCAGTTTGCGGTCTTTGAGTTCGGTTTCGGTTGCCGCACCCACTTTAATCACTGCCACACCGCCAGCGAGCTTGGCGATGCGTTCTTGCAGTTTTTCTTGATCGTAGTCAGAATCGGTTTGTTCCAACTGCTTACGAATTTGAGCGATCCGCTTTTGCACCTCTGGTTTGGTGACACTGCCAGCTACAATTGTGGTGCTTTCTTTGTCAATGGTGATTTTGCGGGCAGCTCCTAGCGCTTCTAGAGAAGCGGTATCCAAGCTCAAGCCGATTTCTTCAGAAATCAACTGTCCATCGGTGAGAATAGCAATATCTTCTAACAAAGCTTTGCGGCGATCGCCAAACCCAGGTGCTTTAATCCCAGCTACGGCAAGTACACCCCGCGCTTTGTTCACCACCAAAGTTGCCAAAGCATCACCTTCGACATCTTCAGCAATGATCAGCAAGGGCTGACCAGAACGAGCAACTTTTTCCAAAATCGGCACTAAATCTTGGATGCTGCTGATTTTTTTATCTGTCACCAAAATCCGGGCGTTTTCAAATTCGACGATTTGCCGTTCGTTGTTGGTGACGAAGTAGGGAGAAATATAACCCCTGTCAATCTGCATCCCCTCAACTACTTCTAGTTCAGTCGTCAGGGATTTAGATTCTTCAACGGTAATTACACCATCTTTGGTGACTTTTTCCATTGCTTGGGCTAGCATATCGCCAACTTCTTCATCGTTACCAGCAGAGACAGTGGCAACTTGAGCGATCGCACTTCCTTCTACTGGCTTGGCTATCCTGGCAATTTCTTGTACAAGTGCCTCAATAGTTTTGTCGATCCCGCGCTTCAAACTAACTGGGTTACTACCCGCCGCGACGTTCTTCAAACCTTCCCGAATCAAGGCTTGTGCTAAAACTGTGGCGGTGGTGGTGCCATCCCCAGCGACATCTTTAGTTTTTGAGGCTACTTCCTGGATGAGTCTTGCACCTGTATTCTCCAGAGGATCTTCTAATTCAATTTCCTTGGCAACAGTGATACCATCGTTGACAATTTGAGGTGCGCCAAATTTTTTCTCTAAAAGGACATTGCGACCTTTGGGCCCCAAGGTGATTTTTACGGCATCGGCAAGGGCGTTAACACCCCTTTCTAGAGCTCGCCGAGATTCCTCGTCAAATGCAATAATTTTCGCCATGTTTTATTTCTCCAGCGCTTCCATTAGACAATTTAGCACTCACAGAGCAAGAGTGCTAATCTCTCAAGCGGCTCAAGTTACAAATGGAAATAAAAAAATTGATTAATATACAGGTGATGCTCATATTAGATACTGGCAGTAATGCTTGAATTGGGAGATGAATCTAGACAACTCCCTTAAGTCCCTTGGTATTGCCGACCCTAGCGGCTCCGGCTGGTTGGCGGTAGTATTTACGTTCCTCTTGGCTTGGGTTGTAACTTGGCGTTTAATTCCGACAGTCCGCAAATTCGCCTTGCGGGTAGGTTGGGCTGATCAACCCAACGCACGGCGACTCAACCGAGAACCTTTACCCAATGCAGGGGGGCTGGCTATCTACGCGGGTGTGATTGCCGCGCTGGTATTAGCTAGCCTTTTACGACCGATCGAACTCCAAAACGTATTGGCTCAGGTACTCACTATTCTGTTGGGGGGTTCGATATTAGTCCTTGTGGGCTTTATCGATGATCAATTCGGCTTACCGCCCTCTGTTCGATTGTGGGCGCAAATTGTCACGGCACTGTTGCTGGTAGCAAATGGTATTAGTGTCAAAGTCCTATTTGGTACCCCCATCGACTCGCTCCTGTCTATGTTGCTAACGGTACTGTGGGTAGTAGGAATTACCAACGCCATCAACTTGATGGATGGTATGGATGGCTTGGCAGGAGGAATCAGCTTTATTACCGCCATGAGTTTGTTGGGCGTTGCAGCCCAATTTAACAATCGGGCGGCGGCAATCTTGGTACTTGCAGCCTTGGGAGGTGCAGCACTAGGCTTTTTGCGCCATAATTTCCATCCGTCACGAATTATTATGGGTGATGCCGGAGCATACTTTTTCGGCTATGTGCTGGCAGCAACTAGTATTTTAGGCAAACTGCAACAAAACACAGTTTATGCACTAATTCCTACGGTTTTATTTCTGTTGTTACCAGTGCTAGACACTACTCAAGTATTTGTGCGGCGGCTACTAGCAGGAAATAATCCTCTAAGTACTCCTGGCAAAGACCACCTGCACCACAGCTTACTTGCTTGGGGACTCTCCCAGCGCCATGCTGCGTTCACGCTTTGGTCAATTACCTTAGTTTTCAACTTGCTGGCGATGAGAATACAAGGTATGAGTTTAGCTGTGATCCTAACTACCGCCAGTAGTATTATCATTCTTTTGGGCTTTACTGTCTGGCAAAGGATACGCCAACAGCCTTAGTTGCTTGTAGGGTGGGCATTGCAATGCTAGCCCTACTCTGGTTTATTCTCAGCATGGTCAAGATATTTTACCAATGGAAAGCTTTCAGTGTTCTGTCATGATGATAGTAAAACTGAAGATTGGCTCGAATCATTGATAGCGATTAAATCAGTCTAAATCAGCGCTCGCCATCTAAAATTGATGCCTTATACCATTTTGGATTTTGGATTTTATATTTTGGATTGGAAATCGCCCTCTGTAACCAGGTTTTCAGAATCTATATTTAGAAGTTGAAAACTTGATTTACGAGAGTGAATTATTCAAATAAAATCGGTGCGTTACGCCGAAGGCTAACGCACCCTACGAAAATGACTAACTCCTAACTCTTAACTTCTAACTCTTAACTCTTAACTCTTAACTCTTAACTCCTAACTCAACACTATTCACGCCATAACCATACCGCCATCGACATTAAAAACTTGTCCAGTGACGTAGGCGGCGGCGGCATCGGCGGCGAGAAAGCGCACCATACCAGCGACTTCTTCGGGCTGACCGAAGCGACCGAGTGGGATGTATTTGAGAATATCTTCGGTGTTGTTGAGATCGCTGGTCATGTCGGTGGCGATGAATCCAGGAGCGACGGCGTTAACGGTGATGCCGCGAGAAGCAAGTTCTTTAGCAACGCTTTTGGTGAAACCGATTACACCTGCTTTGGCGGCGCTGTAGTTTGATTGACCTGGGTTGCCTATTTGCCCAGCTACGGAGGTAATATTGATAATCCGCCCCGATCGCTGTTTGAGCATGATTTTACTGACGGTACGTGTACATAAGAAAACACCAGTTAGATTAAGGTCTATCACAGCTTGCCAATCTTCTGGCTTCAAACGTAAAAGCAGTGTGTCGCGGGTAATACCTGCGTTGTTGACCAAAATATCCACACGGCTGAACTTTTCGATGACGGCGTTAACTAATGCGTCTACTTGATCGCTTTTAGAAACGTCAGCTTGGATAGCGATCGCCTGACCTCCTGCTGCTGTAATTTCTGCAACAACAGCCTCAGCAGCTGCACTAGAACTGGCATAATTGACAACTGCGATCGCTCCCTGTGTAGCTAATTCAATTGCGATCGCTCGCCCAATTCCTCGTGATCCACCTGTGACAATTGCAACTTTATCTTGTAATAGTGTCATTTAATGTTCCTCAATTTTAGAAATACCGCGCTAATTATCTTATGGTGATTTAGGGAACATCTGAATATTGTCTGGATAAAATCTAACTCTTACGGGGTGACAATCTTGCTAGCATGATGCAAATTAAATAGCGAATAGATAATAAATAGATAAAGTTTTACGTCGTTTTTAGCTAGATATAACTCGATTAACACGAATTAACGTTTTACAATAATTAAATATCTATAGTTATTTCTCTGTTAATGGATGAATAACTTGCTTGAAGCAATATATTGTTGATTTATTTATAGCTGCGTCATCGATAGCGTACCCTTACAGGGAAGCAAGCGACGCGCAGCGTCTCGTAGAGAACCTAAGCCCAGTCTTCTCCCAATGCGAAGGAGCGTCTCCAACAGTTGGAGAGACGCCAAGGGCGAATGAGCGTCACAGCCCGTCGTAGACATCGCCTGATTGGATAGACTAGGAAGTGTTGCAGCTACATCGGTTGTAGACATCACTCTCGTGAACGCCTGTATTATTATTTGGTTAGTTAGGATAGGTTTAAATACATATCTAATGCATATGCACAAGTGAAGATAATATACGTATTTTATTATAATTATTTAAGGTTTTTGGCTGGCAATTTATTCTATATTGACTAATCTAATCTTTTCCCAACGAAAACCCATGAACTTATACCGATTTTATTTTCTAAGAATTACTATTGAAACAAACAATTGAAAATCGGTGTGTGTCACATGACAACTAAAAAGCAATTTAACAGCTTTGAAGAGATGCTGTCTGCCTCTGATGTACCTGTATTAGTAGATTTTTACGCTGAATGGTGTGGCCCCTGTCAGATGATGGTACCAATTTTAGAGCAAGTCAATGCCCAACTTAAGGATCGTCTGCGGATTGTCAAAATCGATACAGAAAAATACACAGATTTGGCCAGTCAGTATGAAATTTTTGCTCTACCAACCTTAGTACTATTTAAGCAGGGTAAGCCTGTGGAGCGGATAGAGGGAGTGATGCAAGCACCGCAGTTAGTACAATATCTACAAACAAAGATTTAAGCTAACACTTAGGATTTGGATTTTGGTTCTTAGAGGCGCGAAATCTTGCGTCTCTTTCAGTAGATAGTAATAACGCCGTCGGGTAGCACAGCTAGCTGTGCTACCAATCACTGTTTGATTGAACTGCTAGCAGATAAAACCTTAAGCAAACATTAAGCATATTTACTTATACGTCTAAAGAAAGTTGTTTAGAAATTGAGACGTCCATATTATATAGATATAAAAAAATATCTTTACAAGCGAAGCAATCTATGGATAATAAGCAGGAAAAACCTAACAAAGCCTATATTTGGGAAAATGTTGATTTTGATAAGGTTAAACACAGAATAAATGCGGTGACTTGCCAGATTGAACGAGTTATACAAAAGTACCAACTTTCAAATCAAACTAGTAACCCAGGCAAAAGAACCAATTAGGTTATCTCTAGGGCGATGTCTACGATGAGCTACACCTATGCATTTTATTTTTAGCTCTTTAAAAGATAATAATTCAGTTTCGTTTTAGGCAAAGATGGGTTTAAACTGTATTTCTGTTCCGTTACTACCAAACCTCTTTTGCAACCAAATCTTATATGGCACTTAGTCTAACCACATTTGATTTTTAGCTCGTACTATACTTCTGTAAACTTGTTGTGCAATCTGCCAAAACTCTGAGAGAAATGTGTTTACCCCGCTCCTTGATTAATGAATCAGCCATTGACGTCACCTCTATCACTATTTTGTGTCCTGTCCCTACCATCTCAGTCAATAATCGCAGTGTTCTGGTATAGGTAACACCGTATGCCTTGCAGGTTTCCACAACTAGCCCATCATCACTAGCACAAATCAGCAATTGATGACGGGCGATCGCAATTGTAGATCGATTCGCTACACTCAAAAGGGGCGCTCTAACGTTAAATTCTAGAAAACTGGCAAACATCTCTTCTGTGGAAAGAGCCAGAGGTGTTAAGTATTGGTTAGCAGCTTGCCGAGTTGGGGGTTCCAGTTGATCTGAGTCTAAAAGTTCCTGGGCAATGTACAACGGGCTGTAGTGCTGTTGTAGCCACCCCCACTCGTTCAGGCAGCGAAAATCAATGACTGCTGTTGCGTCAAGAATTGTTCCGTTAAGCGACTGCATAAACCTCATTTTCTTGACGACGCACCCGCAGTTTTTCAACAGTTAAGTTGAGAAGTTCTGCTGCTTTCATCTCTGAAATCTTGCCCAATTTTAAGGACTGCCAAATTAGAAATTCATAACGTTCATTTTCTGGATAATCATCCGCAACCAGTGCTGGTGGTAATTCCATTGAGTTTTGCAAAGATGCACCATCATGTTGCTTTTTATAAATTGCACATATTTTGGCTTTCTCTTTAGTAAAATCAATGATTCCCATTTCTGCTAACCGATTCAAGATAACTAAGTAACTTACCCGAAAATGCCGTTTGAGTTTGACAATATCTTGGGTAAGTGCGTACATCCGCTCAAATTCAGCTTGGGGCACAAGTAGATGACTAGCAAAGTAATCAGCCACCTTTTCTCGTGCTTTTTCTTCTTCTTTGGTTCCTTCTTCAATCAGGGTGTCTTGGTACTCTACACGGTGAAAGATTAGATGTCCAATTTCATGTGCAAGGGTAAATAATTGACGTTCAATGGTGATGTTATGGGAATTTACCAAAACAAAAGCACCTTCAATATCACTACAAGCACTAAGACCAAAGAAATCTTTAATAGGAATGGGCTGGCGTAAAACTTTTAAACCGATTTCTTCTACAGACTGAAACAGGTTGGCAATGGGAGCATCTCCCAAGCCCAGGCGATGACGAAACAAAGCAGCTATTGTCTGAATATGCTTTTCATTGCCTTCTACTTGATGGCAAGGTGTACTTTCTGGTGTGTAGCTTGGTAAGCCAACGGCTTGTTCTAGGGCGTTATAAGTTTGCAGCATTCGTAGCACTTGGGCTGCAAACTGGGCATTTTTGTCGAATGTTACATAAGCGCGGAACCGGAAGTTGGGTAGTCCTTCACCTTGCGAACGTAGCAAGTCATCAAGTGTAATGCTCAAAGCACTCGCCAGAGCAGAGAGGATTTTACTGTCTGGTAAAGTTTTGGCGTTCTCGTAGTTATTGATGCTCTGGCGAGTTACCCCGGTAGTTGCAGCAAGTTGCTCTTGAGACAAACCTAGACTTTTACGGTAGCGGATCAGGTTCGCAGCAATCATCTCTTTCATGGCTAATTCTTTCCTGCGTTAGCGTAGCGGCTCCTAACGGAGCATCGCTAGAGGTGTCAAATTTGTTTATCCTATTTTCTTTAATTATAATAAAAAATGTCAAAGCAGTTTTACATTAATCTTAAGGAGGTGATAAAGATATGGCAAAGAATACAGGTAACGGTTATCGCCGTGGTGCTGTGGACAAACGCAGCCAAACTTACAACCCTGTGACCGAACAATGGGTAAAGCGTAATGCTGAAACCGGACAGTTTATGGACGTAAAGCAGAATAGTGAACCTTTTAAGGATGTTCGTAAGGAAGACTAATACTAAATTGCGTCCAGTGTGGAGACTGAACACAACTCGGTAATGGTATTAGTTCAGGACTTACGCACAGGTAACGGAAAATCGTAGACGCAAAGCGGCTTGCCGCAGGCTACCACAGAGGACGCAGAGAAGCCAGTGCGTTGGGCGGGTTAAGAGACTTGTACCCCTCCGGGGAAGCAAGCTACGCGCAGCGTCTCCGACAGGAGAAGCAACTGGCGCGACACGGAGAGAAGTCGGAGCGGCGGCTTCCGCCGATCTGAACTTCGGTGGGAATAAGAGTTTGAGAGGTTTTTTGCGTAAGTCCTATAGTTTTGGAATTTCTCTTATTGAGATATTTTAAGAAGACTTCTGTTTTCATCTGGTGCAAAGATTGGTTTTGTGAACAGGAAGCTTGCCCATAAATTCCTGTGGTTGGAAAGGTCAGTAATCACTTGTTCGCCATCAAACTCATTGAACCGACGCTGGCAAACCAAAGCAGCAAACAGTTCTTAAGGAGAATAGGATTGAGCAATCGATTGGATTTTGGCTAAGTCAAGCATCGCATTTAGGGGAAGTAGTATTTTTAACAATACATTTGTAACTACCCTTGCAGTTTATTTACTCAGCGGCTGTTATTCTTATAGTTACTTCGGTCTGTCATAGCAGATAGATTATCCTCGATAATGTTTTTTATTTATTAGCGCTCATATACCATCGTGGTAATATGAGTGCTTTTACTTTATCTCAGGTATGTCTGGTGTTTCGTACACTAAGCTGACAGTGAAGCTTTAAGTTTACCAAAACGGCGATCGCGTTCTTGGTAGCTTAACAAAGCCTGATAAAATGCTTCTCTATTAAAATCTGGCCAAAGGATATCGGTGAAATACATTTCTGTATACGCCATTTGCCACAGGAGAAAATTACTCAACCGCATCTCACCGCTAGTACGAATCAGCAAGTCGGGTTCGGGAGTATTTGCTGTGTAAAGGTGTTGTTCTACAAGACTTTCATTCACTTCTTCGGCATTGAGTTCGCCCTGTTGTACAAGTTTAGCTACTTGACGACAAACTCTGGTAATTTCGTTGCGGCTACCGTAGTTGACTGCAACAGTAAAGTGTATTGCTTGATTGTTCAACGTCTCTGTCATTGAACGTTCCATTTCTGTCTGTAGAGACTTGGGTAAAGCCGATAAATCTCCAATAAACGAGATTCGCACTCCTTCTTGATGCATCTGAGCCAACTCGCGGCGTAGTAATCGCTCAAATAACAGCATTAGAAAATTTACTTCTTCAACGGGACGCTGCCAATTTTCTGTTGAGAAAGCGTAGGCTGTCAACGCTTTAATTCCCCAATCCTTGCAGCAACGCAATAGTTCTTTGAGTGTTTTTGCTCCTTGTCGATGTCCAGCAATGCGTGGTAATCCTCGACTGGTTGCCCATCGACCGTTACCATCCATGATGACGGCGATATGTTGAGGTATGTTTTGGGGATTTAAATCGGTGCGTAATTTTGATTTGTCATTTGTCATTTGTCATTTGTCATTTGTCCTTAGTTTCAAATAAATTTTGCAGATAGTCTGGTGTAAGGCTATTGTTCCAACTCCACAAGCGATGCATTGTGTAGGTGAAGGTGAAGAAGAGAGTTATTTTGTTGGTTAATGACCAAGCATTCCAGTTGAGAGTACCCATCATCCGGCAAAGAGTACGCATGAGGTTGTTGCGTTGATAATTTTGCGATCGCGTTTTGATCAGCGTGCGTCCAATTCGCATCAGCCCAGTATCAGGGAAAGTCCAGACTCCAAACCCCCAGAATTTGGTCATGTGGTTGATTTCATCCTGTGCTAGTTCCTCTAGAACATCCTGGAGGGCGCCAGTGGTGTGAGCCATCAGCCAAATATAAAGACAGGTAGCACCGTATTCTGTGGCAATGCGGTGTAAGCCGTGGCGATATAAGTCTTCGTGAGCGTTATTTGTGGGGAGATAGCTTCTAACAGTACGAAGTTTTGGGGTAATTTTCTCGCCTGTTAATTGGGTGTAGACTTTGATTAATGCTGGTGTGTGCTGACGTTCTTCCTTTTCCCACAAACCAAGTTCCAGCAATTCGCCATCTTCACGGACAGTTCCACCAACAAACCGAGCCATCTGAAGATGCAATTTTTCCAAATACTGCCGACTTGTTTGGGTATAGCCGCGAATCGGGGCTTCTGTATCCATTGCACCGATCAATATAGATAAAAATACCTCTGCGTCTAAACCGATAATTTGATTACGGTTAATTGTTTGCCAGTCGATGAGTTTCCAGGGACGCGGTTGAGGATTGGCAAATTGTATCGGTAAATCTTGCAAGCGATCGTGTAGTTGTTCGACTGCAATATATTTGTCTATAAGGGAACGAATGCGATGTTGTGTTTGCAGGTAGTGAAGACTGGGATAGCTTTGATCTGCTAAATCTTCTGCAATTGGGTTGAGAGTATTAAGCATTTTTTTATACTTTTACTTTTATCTCTATGCCCAATAGCCTAAGCGATCGCACTTCGTTTTGTCAGTCGGCTGAAGTCGGCAGTTTTATGTGATAGGGTTGCAAAAGTCGGAGAAAAAGTCTTAAGTGTAGTATATATGTATTCTATATAGGTTTATCAAGTATGAAAGTCTACGATATATACTTTTTTTACTATTCATGTAATAATACTAAACCCGGTTTTCTGTTCCAATGGTTCTCGTACTCCGAATAGTATGTTACACCCTAATAAGCAAAATACCCCAAGGATATTTACCTTGGGGGGATAAGCATAATTGTTTAAGAATAAAGTTAATATTCTTTTCGTAATTATTCACTCCTCCCCTGCAAAATCGACGAAAACCTTAATTTATCGCTGAGAGGTGGGGAGGAGTGTGAACGGTTACATCTTTTCAGGCAATAGAGTTTACTGCGAAAGTATAATTGGTATTGTTAGTACCGTTGTAGGATAAAACCCTTGCATAGTAGGTATCTGGATTTAAGTAACTACTAATGGCATCCGATGTGGTGCCACTATTACTGGAAGAACCAAGTGAAACTTGATTGCCACTATACAGTACCAGATCTGCATCTGCTGTTAGATTGTCAATTCCTACTTTATAATTTCCGCCTTCGCTGATACTAAATTTGTAGTAATCGTATTCATCGCTGCCGCCTACAAAATCATTGTGGGATATGTTAATGTTACTACCAATCTCACCAAGGTCAAAAGCGGTATCAAAGGTGCTTCCTGGATCAATACCAACACCTGACCCTGTAAAACTTATATTGTAGTTGGTGTCAGAACTTTTATACGGATAAACCAGTGCATAGTAAGTGCCAGCACTTAAGTTGCGACTAATTGAATCAGTATTAGTGCCACTATTGGAGGAACGTTGAATGAGGGTTCCAAAGCTATCAAGTAATTGTAAGTCGGCATCTGCGCTTAACGCGGATATACTGATACTAAAGTTACTATCATTAGACAAAGTAAAAACATAGTAGTCATTGGGATCACTAGAGCCTACGAATTGATTGTTGTACGCAAGGTTAATGTCGCCACTTACATTACCAAGACTATATGCAAAAGGCAAGCTGTTACCGGGATCTCGCATATTGAATAATCTCCTTGTCATGATTAAATAAAATCCACTTAGTAAAATAAATCATTTATTTTTATTTACAACCAAAAAAAATAAAAGTTTATTTTTTATTGTTTATCTGTATTTTTTGTGATTAGATACGATGAATAATTTTGATATTCAGCTAGATGAAGAATATGCTTAAAAGCTTGCCTATATTCAACAGGAGGCTGACCAAAATACAGTAGAGGCAATTAAGTCTTCGATTGAACTGCGCTATCAACAACTTCAGCAACAAAAAACAGATCCGTTAGCTAAACTCAAGCAAAGTAAATTTATCGGCTGTTTCAAAGGAGAAGCTGACTTGGCTGCTAATTCCGAAGCCATTGTGTGTAAGCGTCCCTTGCGCGTCTGGTAGAGAAGCTTGTCGTAGACATCGCTAATGCAAGAAAACTATGATCATCGTTGATACTGGCTTTTTCGTGGTACTTGGGAACAAAAATGAGCAATACCATCAATTAGCACTACAAGTTTTAATACCTACCGTTGGAATAACAGCAATCCCTTCAAGAACTTGCTGCTGAATTTTGAATAAAGTTTGCAAAAGTCGGGAAAAAAGTCGGATTTACAAAATCTTATCCGAAAAGTCCAGCAACATAACTGTAGAGTGATCTATAGTTGTCCTGAAAATCTGAACTACCCTTGTCGTTACACAATGGACGCCCAAGCAGCATTAGCATGGTTAGACGCCATAATTCCCCCTCAGACTGGGAAACGGTTGAGCGATTTGCAAAAAGTGATTCTTGTGCAAGTTTGGTTGGGTAGAAAATACTTGGATATCGCTCATTCTTACGGTTGTACGGAAGGACACGCCAAGGATGCTGGTTCTCAGTTATGGAAGCTGCTTTCTAAAGTATTGCGAGAAAAGATTACCAAAAGTAATTGTCGCGCTACTTTGGAACGGGTTCTAAAAAAAACTACTGCGATATCAAGTCTGATTGATTACTCGCGATCGCCCCACCATACCCCAAAATTAGAGGATACCAATTTTATTGGACGAACAGAAGCGATCGCTCACCTGAATACTTTGGTAAATCAGGGATCAAAAGTAATTGTTATCCAAGGTGAGGGAGGCTTAGGCAAAACTACTTTAGCGCAGCAATATCTCCATCAAGAGTTTGAGTTGGTTTTGGAACTGCTGATGGCGAAGGAAACGCAGAATATCACCCCCGCCGAACGGGTAGTAGAGGAATGGCTAAAACAAGATTTTGATCAAGAACCTGGGGTAGAATTTGGGGTAACTTTGGGACGACTCAAGCGCCAACTCCACAATCGGCGGATTGGGGTGTTAATTGACAATCTAGAACCTGCATTGAATCAACAAGGTGGGTTGATTGCTTCTCACCGCAACTATGTGGAACTATTGCGGGTTTTGGCCGATGCTAGGGTGCAGTCTGTTACCTTGATTACTAGTCGCGATCGCCTTTGTGAACCTGGGTTGAATGTGAATCACTATCGGCTTCCTGGTTTAGATCAAAGTGCATGGCAACAGTTTTTTAGCAACCGTGCATTAGCTATCAACTTGCCAACCTTGCAAATCATGCATCGCACTTATGGCGGTAATGCTAAAGCGATGGGAATTCTCTGCGGTTCGATTCAGGAGGATTTTGACGGTGACATGGTTCTTTATTGGCAAGAAAATCATGCCGATCCGTTAGCAGCAACCGACTTAAAAAATTTAGCGGTTAGTCAAATCAATCGTCTGCAAGCCCTTGACCCCCAAGCCTATCGCTTGCTTTGCCGTTTAGGATGTTATCGTTACCAAGATATACCCACCATTCCATCACAAGGGTTGTTTTGTTTACTTTGGGATGTTCCACCTAACCAACATCGCCAAATCATCGCCTCCTTGAAAAATCGCTCTTTGGTGGAGTGCGATAAAGGTGAATATTGGTTGCATCCGGTGATTCGCGCCGAGGCGATCGCGCGTTTACGCCCCAGCGAGGAATGGGAATCTACCAACTATCAAGCCGCAGAATTTTGGACAACTAGCGTTAAACAGATTGAAACCTTTAAGGATGCTTTGCAAGCACTCGAAGCATATTATCACTACATAGAAATTCATGATTTTGAGTTGGCCGGTAAGGTGATTCTCAAAAGTAGAAATAATCAATGGCAGCAGTTTTTGCCACTCGGTAGCACGCTGTATCGCATGGGTTTAATTCAACCGATCCTTACGGCAATTAATCAAGTTGTTAACAATTTGGAAAAAAACCAAAATCTCAGTGAACTTTACAATATATTGGGTGATTTATATTGGATAATAGGTAAAATTAGTCAAGCGATCGCCTGTCAGGAAAAGACTATTACTCTGTCAACGCAAGCACTTAAATCACTTGTGCTTCAGCCAGAAAATAAACATCCAGTTTACTATCTGAGGATGCTAGAGGTAGATTCTTTATTAAGTATTGGTCTTTACAAAAAAGATTTATGGGAACTAGAGGCAGCCGCAAAGTTATTTCAACAAGTAATTTTTCTGGCTCAAAATACCGAGCATGATCGCTGGGCAGAGAAAGCTTCTGTCTGTTTAGCTTTGGTATATTCTTATTTAGGTTTGTGTGATGCCTCCTATGCATTAGCAGATGTAGCTTATCAAAATATTAAAAACGAAAAACTGGTGAAACAGACTGGGAGATTTGTCTATTTCATGCAAATTCTGGGTCAAACCTACGTTAATTTAGGAGAATTTTTCCAGGCAAATCAAATATTACACCAAGCTTTGACCTTTGCTGAAGAAAGTCACTATATGCAGGTAAAAGCCAAAACACTGAATGGTTTAGCAGAAATCTCTCGACAACAAGGAGATTTTGCATTAGCCCTGGCTAATCATACAGAAGCAATCGAACTTTTGGATAAAATAGGTGCTAAATGTGACCTAGCTGAAGCTTATTTTCAATTGGGTTTAACTTATCAAAAGATGGTAAAGCCTGATGAAAGTCAAATGAATTTTAATCAAGCGATTCAGCTATTTACTGAAATAAAAGCTCCGAAGCAAGTTGAAAAAATTTCCAACTGCGCTGGTCAAAGCTATGTTAACCATTCCTACCATTGTTGAGTGGATATACCTGCTTTGTGATGCTGAACTATGCGTAGACGCCCAGCCCGGATTTCTGACCACAATTCTCAAAGCCTTATAAAATCTAGATTCTGGTTTTTCACACTACATCAAAAAATAACGTGTCAAAAGTGCCCGAAATATATTCTGGGTAAGGATTATGAGCAATACATAGGCATAGTCCGTCGCAGACATCGCAGGACTTGTGAGAAATGCGGGTCAGGAGCTTGTCGTCCATCATTGCTTATATCACTCCTGCTTCATTTATAGCTAAACCAAGGCATATTGATAACACACATCATACAATTATGTCTAGTGGCGTTCGCTATCGATTTAAGTGGAAATATATTTTGTAATGCGATCGCACATCCTCGACAAAGAGCAATATCTGACGACAAGCCGAGGAAGGGTCTACACTTTTGCAATTCTTTAGACAGATGCGATCGCTCATCTCACCTTCTTATATCAACTAACTATAGGGTTATCTGATTGCCAAATTCTTTCAAACACTAAATTTAAAATTTGTCAATATCTACTGGTTACAACTAAAGTTTGATTTTAGAATCAAATCCTCAGCTAAACTAAAAACTATACAAACCATTGCTGATTACTAGTTGCTATGTCTTTCGCTCTCCAAGGAAATATGGTCAAATGGTAAAGATAATTCACGATACTGCGTCTCCCAAGTCAACTAATACCGCATAAAATAGCCAAGTAGCCCACACCTGTAACTTGACACCATTAATATCTTCTCTTGCTAATAAGCGAGTTAACTCTTCTACCCCAGGAACTTGTCTTCATAACAGCGTTAATACCACATTTTTAACTATGACTACGCAAACACTACCTCTACCAGAAGTTTATCAAGGTCAGTTTGGGGAATTTACAATTACTCAGAGCGATCGCACTGGCGTAATTATCTACCGCGCTGGGTTAATGGTAGCAGCACTGAGCTTTGCCATAGGCAGCGCTTTGGTTTTGCTCAACAATAATCCGACTGTTTTTACCGCACTTACACCTCTATATGCTTGTTTTAGTCTCGCTCTCGGTGTAAGTTTATTTACCATTCATATTTATATGGCATCACTGCACCGAATGTTGCAAATTTTTTGGGCAATCGGTAGTATAACATCAGTGATTCTGGCAATCTCTAGTAGTGAACCTTTGGCTTTGACTATTTACAATCACCCTATTACCTTATTTGGAGTTGGTTTTATCTTCGTTGCTTTGACAGGTATTTATTTTAAAGAGGCTTTTTGCTTCAATCGCCTAGAAACCAAAGTATTAACCCTAACAGTACCGCTACTGTTGTTAGGACATTTGGTAGGAATTTTACCAACTCAGGGGGAAAATGTTTTATTAGGAATTTGGGCGACGTTGTTTTTGGTGTTTGCGCTGCGAAAGACAGTGCAAGCAATTCCTGCTGATATTGGAGATAAATCTGTCTTTACCTACTTGAAAGAGCAACGTTTAGCTAAGATTTAATGCAGACCAAAAATCGTCGGCGTCAAAATTTTCCAAAAATAAAACTAATAAAACGCCAACAAATGTGGACACTTACGGCTCAGGGGTGGGCGATTGCGATCGCTTTGATTGCTTATTTAATATTTTTCACTATTAGTCATGTACACTCATTTCTGGCCGTGACTTGCCCGATCAAATCAGCAGAAGTATTGGTTGTTGAAGGATGGCTACCAGATTATGCCATACAACAAGCTTTGACTGAATTTCAAAACGGTTCTTATCGTCTAGTAATTACCACGGGAGGCACAATAGAAAAAGGAAATTATCTTAGCGAATACAATAACTTTGCAGAAGTGTCAGCTGCCACCTTCAAGAAACTCGGTTTAGAATCAGAGAAGGTGGTAGCTGTTCCAACACCTGTGGTAATTAAGGATCGTAGTTATGCATCTGCTGCCGAATTTGATCGCTGGCTATCTAATTCAAATTTACAGCTACAATCAATTAATCTTTTTTCCTTAGACGTTCATACCCGTAGGAGTTGGTTGCTGTTCAAAAAACTACTTACCCCGAACATCAAAGTTGGTGCGATCGCTGGCAAAACACGAGATTATGATCCAACCAAATGGTGGGATTCTAGCCAAGGCGTGCGGACAATTCTTGATGAAGGTATCGCTTATATTTATGCGCGGTTTTTGAATTGGAAAGCCTAAAATTAATAATTCATAGTTCCTAATTTGGCAGCATTATTAGCGAAAAATCGATAAAGTTGAGCTATTCTCCCAGGAATTACATTTACAATTTTTCAACAATAGCCTCTTCGGCTATTTATAAAGTAAAAATAAAATTATTGCAGGATGTGTTAAATGCATATTTTCGATATGATTTGTCACCAAAAATATGACTCGTGCGCTTAATGCACCGCTACATAACACGGTACGTTAGGCTAAAGCCGTAACACACCCTAACTTTTGATTTACTTTACAATTTTTCAACAATACCCTAACAAAATAGGTTCAATGATGATTTGGTTTACTGCGGATACTCATTTCGGGCATAAAAAAATTTTAGAGTACACAGAAAGACCGTTTTCTTCTATTGAGGAGATGGATGAAGCATTAATTGAGAACTGGAACAGCAAAGTCTCTGGTGAAGATGAAGTGTATCATCTAGGAGATGTTGGACTTTGTTCTCCTCAGAAATTACAGAAAATTCTTGAACGGCTTAACGGTAAAATCTATCTGATTCGTGGCAATCATGATAAAGCAGCCGAAGCTTGTAAAGACCGTTTTGAGTGGACCAAAGATTATTACGAGTTGACAATGCAAGATTCTGAGGCATATCAAGGCAGACAGTTAATTGTTCTGTTGCACTATGCTATGAGAGTTTGGCAAGCTTCTCACTATGGTACTTGTCATCTTTACGGACACTCACATGGTCAACTGCCTGACGATTCCACGTCTTTATCTTTTGATGTGGGGGTAGATTGCCATAATTATGTACCCATCAATTACGATGATGTTAAACGTATTTTGAAGACAAAAAACTGGACAGCTCCTCAACTCAGGGGAGATTAACTAAAGCTGAGATAGTTTGTTTTCCCGCCCTGCAATAAATTGATGGCTCTTAGCTAAAGTGAGTTGAAACGCACTGAAATTAAAGAAATTTAAGATGGATTGGGGCGAATGGGTTAGACCTCCTCTTAATTCGCCAACAGCTCATTCTATTCGCCCAATCATCTCTAAAATGCTCACGAATTATTTAGGATAGCTATATTACTTACCCAGAATTTGTAATAATGCTTGTCGATAAATTTTTAGACCCTCTGCATTTAAATGGTCACCATCACTCGTCAAATTCTGTTTAAGAACATTATTTTCATACAAAGGTGCTAATCCTGCTGCTGCAACTGGCACTTTTTCTGTTTCAGCAACTTGATTAATCAGAGCATTAATTTGTTCAACTCTAGAAAGTGGGGCTGCTACAGTTGGATCTAAGCTTGCTGCAACTGTTGAATAAAAAGCCGGAATTAGAAAAATCTCTTTAGTTCCGATTGTGCGGACAAGTGTGATCGCCTCTTGGAGATTTTTGGTAAATAACTCATCACTAATTTTATACCAAGCATCGTTTCCACCTATGGCAATAATCGCTTTTTCGCATTTTACCTTGGTTGGAATTAAATTTTTAAGTTGTTCCACTAATGAGATTGTACTCAGACCATTTAACCCAAAATTAAAAGTACCATTCCCAAGAGTATTACCAAGTTCAGCCGAAATAGAATCGCCAAATAAGCAACCTGAGAATTGTTTATCTTGGGCGGCGAATATCTGATATTGCAGTGCAATTTTTCCTAAAGGTGAAGAACTTACGTCGTCTTTCGGCGGCGCATTAGTAGAACCAGAAGAGAAATTGGCCATGCTGGCTAGCTTGGAAATTTTTGATACGTCAAAGACTAGTTGATTACTGGGATAGGCTTCTAGAAAGCTGGTTATTCCTAGACCTTCTGGTGATTTTGCTCCTAAGATAATGGCAGCTCGTAGGGCTTGTATACTGCCTTGATCACGACGGGCGATCGCTCGTCGTGTCGGAAAGACAGTCGCTTGGGAAGCAAAAGATAAAATTTGCTTGCCTATTCCTGTATTTATCAGCTTATCTAAAGCCGCAATATCAAGAGACATTTTCACCTGAAGAGCATCTTGGAACTTCTGTTTATCCTTAGCGCTGAGATAACCTAAGAAAGATTGCAAATCGCCAGAAACCTTTTGTGTCTCGGCATAGTTGCGTATATCTGCCACCGGGAGCGATTTCTCAAACAATCCATACCTGACAACAATCTTTTCGGCGGCCAAACTTGGCAACAAACCAAAGCCACTATGCAGCAGTAAAAATATTAAGCACCCAGATAGGCATATTAAAAGACGGTAGAAATATTGCATTGCAGAAGTATAGATAAAAAGATAGTCAATAGTTAATAGTCAAGAGTCAAGAGTCAAAAGTCAAGGGGAATTGGGAATTTATCTTGAGGGTATTTTGTCTCCCTGGAAGGAAACTAAGTTTCTTTCTGGTGAATTATGTCTCGTAGCTAAAAGTTGTGCAACCATTTCTGCACGCGATGAAACCTCAAGCTTACGGAACATTCGCTTTAAGGCTTGCTTCACAGAATTTTCAGTAATCCAAAGTTCAGTCCCAATTTCTGCATTAGTTCGCCCCAAAGCAACCAACTCTGCAATCTCTAATTCACGAAGCGTTAAGCGATTGTTTTTAGAGGGGGGATGTTGCGACTTTCCTATATCCGTTGAATAGGATTCGCCAACGGAAACACTTTGTGAAGGCACTGTCGCCGCCCAAACAGATAAGTGCAAGCAGATGGCACTCAAATCGACTAAATTTTCGGTATCAAAGGCAGGCATTGACTTTTCTCGCGTACAGCCTACTACACCCACTAATTGACCGCGATTGATGATTGGCCCCGCCATCACATGCCAATGATCCGCACGGGGACAGATTAATTTCCAAGCTTTAGGTGATGTTACTAATGCTTCGTGGACAGGGGCATGACGCTCCACTAAATAACGCGCTACAGGATTATGTTCGATTGAGAGTGCAATTTTCCGGATTTTCTGAAGATTTGGAGATCCAAAGGACAGTTGAGCGAAGAAAAAAATTCCCCATCGTTTTGCTGCAAAATACTCACCAATTTTTGGCACAATTTGCGATCGCATATCACGTTCGCTATCGGCTTGGTTGATGGCTTCAAACAGAAGCTCCAAAGAACTTGTCATAGGTTAAGTGGTCTGAAGTGTACCCGATCGAGGTCTAGAAGCATTAAAGTACTCAGCCTAATATTAGCATCAGCAAAATCAGCAAGTTTAAGAGGTAAAAATGACACAAGATCGAGTCTTTGGCCCCTTCTTCGCAACAATTTTTTTGACACTCCTTGTCTGGGTGTATATGTATATCCGCCGGATCGGGTTCATTACAAGTCGAAAGATCAGCCCACAAGACCTTGCTGCACCTGGGCCACTCGTGCATATATGGCCACCTGGCGTATCCAATCCATCAGATAACCTAAAGAACTTATTCGAGATTCCGGTACTTTTCTATGCACTTGTGCTATACCTGTTCATCACGAAGCAGGTGGATGCAATCTATGTGAACGCCGCATGGGTTTTTGTTGGATTTCGAGCATTGCATAGCATCGTCCATTGTACATTTAATCTGATCATGCTTCGCTTCTACCTCTACCTATTCGCCACCCTCGCAGTGTGGTTTATTGCGATCCGCGCAGCTTTTATCTACTTCAGCGTGTAAGTATGCCTATAGGACTTAGGGAACTCCAAAAAATAAATTATTTGGAAGTCCCTTATTATTCCTCCTTTGCTCATCCTCCAGATCAACAGCCAAACCTAATTTGGGAATACTCAATCCAATAGGTATGAGGATGGTACTGTGGTAAAAGAAGGTGCATATTGGCTAGCTTGGACACAAATTTCTGGGATTGGCCCGGTATTACTGCGACGACTGCAACAGCATTTTGGTACGCTGGCAACTGCTTGGAACGCTACTAAGGTACAGTTGGCAGAAGTAGAGGGTTTTGGTTTTCAGACATTAGAAAAAGTAGTACAACAGCGATCGCGTTTGCACCCAGAACAACTATTCACTAAGCACCAGCAGGAAAATTCCCATTTTTGGACACCAGCAGATGCAGATTATCCCCGCTTACTGCTGGAAACTCCAAGTCCGCCGCCGATTTTATACTATCGCGGTGAAGTCGAACTCCAAGAAAATCTCGGACAAAAACCGATGGTTGGGATTGTCGGAACACGCCAACCCTCAGAATACGGTATCCGTTGGACTCGCCAAATTAGTACCGCTTTGGCTAAAAATGGCTTTACAGTTGTTTCTGGAATGGCAGAGGGAATTGACACAGAAAGCCACATTGCTGCGATGAAAGCAGGTGGACGCACGATCGCAGTTTTGGGGACTGGTGTAGATGTCATCTATCCACATAAAAATCGAGATCTGTACAAGCAAATTTTGACGGCTGGGTTAGTCGTGAGTGAGTACCCCACAAAAACCCCACCCGATCGCACTCACTTTCCCCGCCGCAACCGAATTATTGCAGGTTTAAGCCGCGCCATCCTAGTAATGGAAGCGCCGTTAAAATCCGGTGCTTTAATAACAGCTACCTACGCAAATGAATTTGGTAGAGATGTATATGCATTACCTGGAAGACTGGACGATCATCCATCCCAAGGGTGCTTAAAGTTACTGAGTCAGGGAGCAACTTTCATTCTTAAGGAACTAGATGAACTGTTAACAATGCTGGGAGCAATACCACAAATTGATGGAGTTGAGGCTTCCACAGCACTAGAACAGTTAATGCCAACTTTGTCGCCAGAATTGCAAACGGTAATGAATGCGTTCGCCGCAGGCGGTTGTGATGCTTTACCCTTTGATTTTATTGTCCAACAAACCGGCATGGCTGCTGGCTCAGTTTCCGGTGCCTTGTTAGAGTTAGAACTTATGGGTTTAGTTTCGCAACTGCCAGGAATGCGGTATCAAAAAAGTTAAGAGTTAAAAGAGAACAGCAGAATTGAGCTTTTTAACTCTGTTTTTAGCGATTTAACCCTGAGATTTCTGTGAATATAAAAAATGTATTTTTATATAAAACAAACTGCTTAAAATCATAAATCAATGAGCTTTTGAATCCAAAGTAGAAAACATAGGTAAATATTTTTTTGTGAAGCTAGCACCAACAACCTTGATAAAACAAAAAAGCTTTGGCTGAATACCTTGAACAGGGTGGATATTTGTAGGTTGGGTTGAACGTTCGCGAACAGCGTCCCGTAGAGAAGTGAAACCCAACAAACTCTTGATAATGTTGGGTTTCGTTCCTCAACCCAACCTACGCTGGTTTTGGCTTTAACCCAAGCGGATTGCGTTATAATATGGATTTTTTACTAAGTTAGAGCAGTATTTAGGAATATTTGAAATCATGAATTCTCCAACCAGACTGCTAAAGTTGGCTGGCATCAACATTACCTCAAGACGTTCTATTTCCTTACTGTAAAGCTGTTGATTGATAAAGCCTAAAAACTCTACAAAATTATTCATTGCTAATAGAATGTGTTCAATTGTACAGTTGTATGGCAGAGTCGCGTTAGGATTAAAACCGTTACTCTCAATCGGGTGAGGTTGGCAGGCAATCAGCTCTAGTTCGCCGCTGATTTATCAGGGAGGGGTGGATGTCATGAACAGTGCAAAATTCAAAAATCCCAAATTATCTTTGGGGATAATACTGGGGATTCATAACTGGAGATTGATAACCATTTGCCGGCACAGTACCTCCCATACTGTTGGGTACAGGATTCACAACAGGAGGCTGATAAACGCTCATGGGTACAGTGCCTGTCGTACCGTTGGGTAAAGCAGGATTCACAACAGGGGGCTGATAACCATTTGCGGGTATAGTGCTTGTGGTACTGTTGGGTGTAACAGCATTTTGGCTAAACTCTTGGTAGGCAGCACGAGAAATTGAGCTAATCAGTTTTTCGGCGCGAGGATCGTTATTAGGACGTTGTACCATGACAGCAGCTATGTAGCGCTTGCCAGTTGGCAAAGCAATCAAACCTGTATCTGCCAACATTGTGCCAATATCGCCTGTTTTGTGATATATTCTTGCGCCTGTTCCCAAACCCGACGGTAGCAGAGTGTCTTTCTGAGTACGACGCAAGATATCAAGCATGAGATCGCGTGATGGCATACTCACCAAACTTCCCTGACTCATAATCGCCATCAAATTTGCCAATTCCCTTGGACTAGTGGTGTTTGTCCCTTGCAAATCTGGGAGTTGATTACGAATTATTGTGTTTGTCAATCCCCAGTTCCGGAAACGCTGGTTTAAAGCGTCTATGCCTCCCAGTCGGGCAATTAGCATATTTGTCGCTGTGTTGTCGCTGATTGTAATCATTTTAGTGGCGACTTCCAGAGCGGCGTACTGGGTTCCGGCTGGTTTGTATTGCAGAGTTCCAGAACCGCCAGCTACCACATCCTGTTGCATGGTCAGCATTTCATCTAGGCGAATTTTCCCTGCATCCACATCCTGGAAAAAGGCAATTAAAATTGGCAGTTTAATTGTGCTAGCCGCCGGAAAACTGTTTGAGCCATTGACATCTACATAATTACCAGTATCTAAATCTACGAAGAAAACTCCGGGTGTAAGATTTGGGTTAGTCGCCGCCAAATTTTGCACGGCATTTTTCAAGGGGAGAATTTCTTGGGATAGGTATAGGCTCGAAGATGCATCTGGGGGAGTTTGAGTAGGTTGTGGCTGCGATCGCGCCACATTACTATTAGACTGCGGCGCAGAAGTTGTGCTGATCCGATTAGCCGGGTCTAATACTGACAATACCGTGCCCACAATTGCACCCATCCCCACACCCACAATCAACAACCGCACAACATACAATATGGTTTTGGCCATTGGCTTTAACTGCGTCTTCCGCGATGATCGCCGGCCTCTTTTTGGCTTTTCCATCCGCACTGTTTTAACCATCACAGCACCTGGTCGAAAGGGAGGAATTTTTCCCTTCACATTAGGTATTGGTTTTACTGCCCCTGGCATGACTAATCCCGATTTTACCTTGCGTGTAGCACCAGGGACTGGGGGAGGACTGATCTGATTTTTTTGGCGTGTTAGCACCGCTTCTCGTCCATTCGCAGCTTGCTGCTGACTCTTAGCTTTAACTTTCTTCTGTGCCACTTTTTGAACTTTTTGTGGCCGCTGGCGGTCATTTAAGGGTTGACGCCGCGAGAAAGCTGTTAGTTCGTCACTTGACTCTGACACCGTTACTCCTTGTGACCCACTTGGCTTTTTTATTGCAGACTCCTGACCCAAAACTTAATCTTTAAGCAATATTAATCTCAAATTCCACTTTGCCACTAAGTAGCATTTTTGTGTTTAGTTTAAGTCATATTAATTATTTTGGGGGGATGATTGCGTACATATTAAACGAATAATTAGAAGTTTTCACCATCCCTGTGGTTTTTAAGTCCCCATTCTACCTGCTGCAAAATCCCTCGCAGCATGGCTACTTCCCCGGTTTTCAGATTAGCACGATTATACAGTTGGCGAAACTTTTCCATGCGACTAGCTGCCGTATGCGGATACACATAACCAATTTTCAGTAATAGTGATTCTAATTGCTGGTAGTATGCTTCCACAACATCTATTGGTGCAAGTTCAGTTTGGGGTAAGGTAGGAGTTTCAGGTTGCTCTGCACATTGTGACAGTTCATAACAGCAGATTGCTACGGCAGTAGCCAAATTCAAGGCTACATAATCTTGACTTGTGGGAATGCCAACAAACCGCTGTGCATAATTTAATTCTTCATTGCTTAATCCCCGGTCTTCTCTGCCAAAAATCAATGCTGCGGGTTTTTCTGGTTCCTCCAGTAACCAGGGTAGTGCAATGCGGGGTTTTTCTAAGGGTGTTTCCCAACTTCGAACGCGACCAGTGGTAGCGATCGCCCGTACACATCCATGCAATGCTTCTGGTAATGTCGCTACTAATACCGCAGATTCTAAAATTTCCTGAGCATGAACAGCCATCATCAAAGCTTCCGTCGATAGCGGATCGCATTGGGGATTTACTAATACTAAATGATATAGCCCAAAATTTTTCATCACCCTGGCGATCGCCCCGACATTTATCGGCCCAACTGGCTCTACCAACACAATTCTTAATCCAGCCAGTCCCATTTTTTGCCTCCTGCGATCGTACCAGATAATACTTATAGGCTAATTCTCAGCGTTGTGATTCTGCTGAAGAGTTTCCTTAAAATCATTTTAGCTGTGTAAGTGAATGCCTGCGTCAGGTCTGAACAGTTCAGCGCAATTTGTGCCGTTCAACTAGTGGTTCGTCGCTATTTATTTGTAGCAATCTAATTGTTGTACGTTCTGAAGGCGTTAGAGCTGATTCGTAAAGAAAATCTAAAGAGAATTAAGTCTCGCTTTACTCAGGTTATAGGCTAAACCGAGAGCAGTTATGTTATTGTCGATGA
>NZ_JBALCZ010000078.1:0-108608 GCF_036917615.1 Nostoc sp. | reverse complement strand
ATCGACAATAACATAACTGCTCTCGGTTTAGCCTATAACCTGAGTAAAGCGAGACTTAATTCTCTTTAGATTTTCTTTACGAATCAGCTCTTAGGAACAGTAAATTCTCTTGATGGAGAAATGATTGGATTAGATGGCAATTTTTACCATATAAAAGCTGATGGAGTTGCCTATGTCATTCCTGATTCGATGACAAGCCCTTTTGCTACAGTCACCTTTTTTAAACCACAAAGATTAATTAATCTAGAAGGGCAAATTAATTATCAGCAATTGCAACAGTCCTTAGATCAGCACTTACCAACTAAAAATTATCCTTATGCTATTCGTATTCAAGGTAATTTTCCTTATCTCAAATTTAGAACAGTTCCCAAACAAACCCCACCCTATCGTCCTTTGGTAGAGGCGCTTAAAGAACAATCAATTTTTGAGTTAAGGAACGTTAATGGTACTTTAGTGGGTTTTCGGACACCTAAATATATGCAAGGAGTAAATGTTAATGGCTATCACTTTCATTTCATAACTGCAAATCGCAAAACTGGAGGACATATTTTAGATGGACAATTTCAAAATGCTAAAGTAGAAGTTGATACTCTATCAAATGTTGAGATAAATTTGCCCAGAACTGCTGAATTTGATCAAGCTGATTTGGGAGATGGCAAACTTACTGAAGTCAACAGAATTGAACGGTAACTAAATATTTTTGGATTAAACCTATGTCACTACCAGAAACTATTGCAAAAGAAAAGGATACCCGTCCCCCTGTGGCGATTGGTCATGTGAGATTATATGTGAGTAATGTACCGGAGGCTAACGATTTTTTCATCAAGATAGGACTGCGGCCGATCGTCCAATCAGAACAATTAGCTGTTTTAGAATTACGGGGAGGAACGCACTTAGTTTTGAGAACAAGTTCAGAGGCGATCGCTCCTGGAATGAATGCGCCTTTTGATCTGATGGTAGATGATGTTTCCGTCACCAGAGAGACTTTTAGGAAGTGGGGACTGACTGTTTCTGAGATTGAAATAGGTAGAATCCACAGTTCATTTACCTTGACCGGGCCAGACGGCTATCTATTGACGTTGACTTCCTCACATACAGGCGGTAGAGAAGTTTAACAAAAAAGAAGAAAGGTGTCATCTGTCAGAATTCAGCATGAATTGGAGTCAGATTTAGGTGTAGGTGCGCTTTAGTAAGCAAAACCCAAAAAAGAGTGTTTCAAGGGAGGGGTTGGGGGTGGGGTGTTAGGGATTTTTGCAAGAGATCTGTTGAATTTTTATCGCCGACTTACTTAGTACCTCTGTAAAATGTTATGAATCTCAGAGTGTTTTGCATTTTTCAACACCAGGTTTGCACAACATGACCCTTCAACTGTTGTCCTAACCAAGGTGTATTTTGTGAAAGTGTATAAAGACTTTTCCGTTCGACTTTCCAGGTTTGCTGGGGATCAAATAAAGTAAGTTCCGCTGGTTGATCAGGTACGATGGCTCCGCCCGCCGCAGGCATCGCACTGACTTTTTGCCCCAAACACTCCGCTGGACTGCTACTCAATGCCCGCCATAATTCTAAAGCTGTAAATTCCTCAGTTTCAACGAGATACTGCCACAGCAAGGGTAATGCTAACTCGAAACCAATTGCTCCTGGAGGTGCTTCGGCAAAAGCTTGGACTTTTTCTTCGTAGCTGTAGGGTGTGTGATCAATAGCGATCGCATCTATCACACCCGCACGTACCCCTGCACGCAACGCCGCTACATCACGAGGATTACCTAAAGGCGGGTCTAAATGCAAGCTAGTGTTATAACTCTTTACTGATTTTGTATCAAGTAAAAGGTGCATCCAGGTGGTGCTGGCGGTGATGGGTAAACCAGCAGCCTTGGCTGAGGCGATTAATTCCACGCTGCGAGATGTGGAGACACGCATGATATGGACTGGTGTACCTATGGTTGCAACCAATTCTAACAAAGCTGCGATCGCAGTAGTTTCAGCGCTGGCGGGTATTGGGGGTAAACCGAAACGCAGAGCATCTGGCCCTTCTCTCATTACACCATTTGCTGCTAATTGGCGATCGCTAGGCCAAAATGCTACTGGTTTACCTAACGGCTGGAGATACTCTAACACTCCCCGCACCAGCGCCAAATTTTCTAAGGGCTTACCATCCGTAAAACCAACAACTCCAGCCGACGCTAAATCTGCCAATTCCGTCATTTGTTTCCCAGCAACATCTAGGGTGATAGCACCCCAGAGATGAAGCAGGGGGAGAGGAGAAGATAAGGGAGAGGGGGGAGACAAGGGAGAAAAATTGCCCCCTTGTCCCCCTTGTTTCCCTTGTCCCTCTCTCCTCTGCTGCAACTGTGCCACAAGCGCAGGGTTATCAATAACTGGGGATGTATCGGGTAAAATGTTAACTCTGGTAAAGCCACCAGCAGCAGCAGCTTGTAAAACAGACAAGAGGGTTTCCCGTTCTTCAAACCCTGGTTCACCAGAGTGGCTATACAAATCCACTAACCCAGGCCCGAGAACTAATCCCTGACAATCTCTGATTTGAGTATCGGAACTGATATCAGAAATGCGCGAAGCCATTGCTTGGATATAACCATCAGCAATCAGCACATCAAACAGTCCGTCGATTTCAGAAACTGGGTCAATCACCCGTACTTGTTGCAGCAGTTCAGTCATAAAAGTTTTTAGTTAGGAGTTAGGAGTTAGGAGTTAGGAGTTATTTGTTCCTCGCTCATCACTTCTAACTTTATTCGTCACTTCTAACTTTTCACTCTTAACTTTATTCTTCACTCTTAACTTTATTCCTCACTCCTAACTTTATTCTTCACTTTTAACTCCTAACTCCTAACTTTATTCTTCACTCCTAACTCCTAACTTTATTACAATGCCCCTGCTGCTGTTTTATCTAGTACGCCTCCACCCAAGTGAGTAGTGATGTTCATCGCTTGCAATACTGGTAAACCATCGATTCCACAGGGGTAATCGATAACACTGACTGCGCCATTACCCTGGCGAAAACTCCAGAAATTTTCCAGCGATAAACCCAGAATGTGACAAAGCAATGTTTTGTTAGTAGCATCATGAGCTACTACTAATACAGTTTTGAATTGATTGGTTGATGCGGCTTGCAAAATCGATTGCCAAGCTGCAATGCTACGTTCCCACACTTGTTGCAAGTTTTCCCCTTCAGGCATTTGCACTTGGGCTGGCACTAACCGCCAGCGCTGCAATTCTCCCGGAAACTCTTGCTCTATCTCTATTTCTAATTTCCCTTCCCAGAGTCCGTGGCTGATTTCTCTTAAACCATCTTGCAATTCTAACTTTACATTAGGATGGTGTTTTAAGATAATCTCTGCTGTTTCTTTAGGACGTAGCATTGTGCTACTTACGGCAAAATCAATCGCTACCTCTTGCAGAAATGCGCCTGCTTTTTGCGACTGTTGTCTACCGTTGTCGTTGAGAGGGACATCAATTTGCCCTTGAAACCTGGTTTGGCGATTCCAATCGGTTTCACCATGACGCACCAATAATAACCGTACTCCTTGATGATCTGGGCGCAATGAGGGTAGAGATTCTCCGGTGTGTTGCGTCTGATTTAAAGATTCTAGCTGGACTGGTTCGCCCAATCCCCCAGCAAAATTTAGTACGGTGATGCCACAGTTAGATTGCTGTATTGAATGGTAGCGACTTGGAGGGATGGATAGCGCTGTGCTAATCAGGGCGCGATTAATTCCGTTATGTCCCACGATGAGAATAGTTTCGCCTTGATGGTGAGACAAAATTTCTTGCCAAAACTGCCGTGCTTGTTCGTATAAAGCAAGAACGGGAAAATGTTCTCTTGTTCCCTCTGTATCATTAAGCAGCATCCGCAGTTCGTCGGGGCGTTCGTGCCAAGTGCGGTAATCTTCGGCAAATTTCTGCTTGACTTCGGCAGTCAGCAGTCCTTCCCATAAAGGTAAGTCAATTTCCAGCAGCAAATCAGAAACTTGGATGACAGCAGATTGTTCAGGATGAGTAGCTAACTCATTATGGATAATATCTGCTGTGTGTTTCGCTCGTTGCAAGGGACTGCTGTAAATCGCATTAAATAAAATATTATTGAGGGCTTTGCCTACTTTACTGGCATCGTTACCACCTTTTTCGGTTAATGTTGACGCATCAGTGCGCCCTTGGATACGCCGCTCGGTATTATAACCACTTTGACCGTGGCGCACAATGATGACACGAGTCATCTCAAAGCCCTCCTCTATCTTGACGATTAATTCTACTGCAAAATGATTGCAGAATTATCGACTCCGGAACGCCGATTGAATCAGTTGCAAAACTCTATTCTCGTAGGGGAGGCAAGATGATCAGCAAAAACCGCCCTTGTATTAACAATATTTCCTAATAAAGGTGTTTTTAGTCATGCTGAGGTGCGTCCCGCACATGGACTGTTGATGATCAGGCAAATAAGGCATCTACACTTTAAACTATAGCCTCAACCTTTATACCTGATTATTTTCTTTGTATATCTAATTGCACTTGCAATCCATCATTTTCATTCCCAGACTGAGCTGGTGTTAAGAAAACAGAAGTGTCTGGCAGTGATAATGATTCGTTAAAGCGGAGTTGGACTGGAGTTTTATTACCTCTTCTATTATTGTTGGAGATGCTTGCTGGATTAGTTCGCTCAAAAAAGCTTCCAAAGTCATCTTGGGCTGTTCTTTGATCAATTCCAATTAGGGAATCACCAGTTAATCTATATTGTTCTCGATTTGAGATTGATGCTGGTGACTGGGCGTATACTGGGCTTCCTAAGCTTGCAAAGGCTGCCGTAATTCCCAACAAAGCAATAATTTTGGTGTTCATTTGTTTTATCCAAATTATCTTTAATATTGCTTGTCTTTATTCTCTGGGCAAATGATTTTAATTAACTCTATCTTAGGTTCTATTACAATAATTGTATTGCGTATATACTTAGGTTGTCAATGATTCCTGCTGTTACAAATCTACTTATAGTGTCTTCGTATTGTTTAGATTTGCACAAGTTGAACAGTAAGGTTATCTGGTTCAGTTTCCCAGCGATCGCAGTTAGGTTCGTTGAGATATGCCAGCATCAGATCAGGGATGTTATCAGGTAAATCAACGGCATTCCCTTCTTTGGTGGCAATCATTGTCTACTCACAAGCTGCAACTCTTGGCACGTAGCTTGCTTCTGTGCAGGAGTACGCATTTACGGGGATAATCAGGTTAATCAGCCTTTATCAGTAGATATCCTAACTAATTTTGACAGTTCTAATCTAAGCGATCGCACTCAATAAAAAACTGATCGCAGGTAATAAGGTCATCGAAAGATAAAAATCAACATTTGTTTAAGCGATCGCCGCAGTAGTTAAAGGTTCCATGTGCTGCCTTGACTATGTGTATCCTATAGCGCTTCTCGGTTAAGTCCAATACAGACCTAACCCCCAGCCCCTTCCCTACTAGGGAAGGGGGGTAGGATTCAAAGCCTCTCTCCTAAAAGGAGAGAGGTGAAAGTGTATTGCATACAAACGAGAAGCGCGATATTTACTTCTTAACACACCGCTTTTGTTTTAAATTCCGCTACCAAGTTAATAAATTTAGAGTTAGCTGAGTGTTTTGAGTATTTAGAAATTTCAGTATTGCTTTTTATACACACTACCTGTGATATCTACTCTTTTTGAGTGTCTGGCGGTGGGTTAGGCTAAAGCCGTAACGCACCCTACTGGCTCTAAATATAAAATTATAATTTTCATCAACAAAATCATGATTTTTATCAACAAAATCACGATTTTCATCAACAAAATTACAATTTTCATCAACAAAATTACAATTTTCATCAACAAAATCATGATTTTCATCAACAAAATCATAATTTTCATCAACAAAACCATGATTTTTACGGTAGATGCTCATATCTACGTTATCTCAGATACTAATTTATGAGGATTTTACTGAACTAAAATATAGCTTTAGTAAGGCAAACTAGCTCTAAAGCATAATGAAAGGATACATTTATGTCTGGTCAAAAACGTACATACCGCGTTTTAGAAAAAGCTGAATTAAGAGCGGCGGGACTTAAAGCAATTGATCCCAGTATGGATTTTGGGGATGCTCGCAACTTGCAAAACATGACACAACTAATTGAGCAGTACCGGAGCAAAATAGATGCTTATAATACTGCTCTAGCTGTGATTGACTCTTGTAGAACTGAGATGAATGAATTGGACAAAAATTTAAGTGATATCACTGAGAAAATGCTGATTGGAGTTGCTTTCAAATACGGCAAAGATAGCCGTGAATATGAGATGGCGGGTGCTGTTCGCAAAAGCGATCGCATCCGCAAAAGCACAGCAACACGCTTAAAGGCGACTTCAGAGGAACCAGCCAGTAATAACCCTAAAACTGCATAGTGTTATCTGTATTTAAAGTATGTTCTTTGATGCCAATTTATAGCAATTTTCAGGTAATTAAAATATAAGCTAGGGTAGCATAACTAGCTGGGCAATCCTATAGAGGATTGTGTTTCAAATAAATGAAAAGAGAATTCTGCTCATTGGCGATCGCATACTTCCAAAGTCAAATAAAAATAATAGTAAAAAACCATGAAACTGAGCGTAACGGTACTACAATTGTCGGGAATTTTAGATAAGACTAGAGGTAATGAACTATATCGTGAACTTAGTGGACTTCTGGCAAATGGAACCAATATTTTTTTGCTTGACATGAAAGAAATAAAGCTGATCGATAGCACTGGTTTAGGTGCTTTAGTCTCAATAATGCAAATGGTGCAAAATGCTAATGGTAAACTTTTTCTCTGTTCTATTAGCGCTCAAGTCAGGATGTTGTTTGAACTCACTAAAGTGGATAGAATTTTTCAAATCTTGACTGACCAAGAGGAATTCGATCGCAAAGTCTTGGTAATCTTGAGGGGGGACAAAAAGGGCTAGTACCGCAAGGCGGAAGTCAGCCCCAACTCTTGGAGACGCTACGCGTAGCTTGCTTCTCCGTAGGAGTACGGGGAAGTCAAAAGTCACTCATTCAAAAGGATTATGGAATAGGATTTTTAGAGTTTTTAAATGGTTACTCTATTTACGCAGTGAGGTACAATGATCAGGGCGATGAATTAATAATTAATTTTAACTTCCCAATCCCCAAGCTTTTTCCAAGGGAGTTTGACTGTAAATCGACTACCTTTGCCTAACTGACTTTCGGCATGGACAGTCCCACCATGCAACTCTACAATTTTTTGTACCATCACTAATCCTAAACCAGTGCCTGGGGAACGACCGATAGAGGAATTTTCAACCTGCACAAAAGGTTGAAATAATTTGAAAAGGTCATCGGAAAGCATACCAATACCAGTATCTACCACGCTAAAAAAGATATATTCATTTGTGGAATTTGGCTGGACTTCAATCCAGACTTCACCCCCTTCTTTAGTAAACTTGATAGCGTTAGTCAACAGGTTGATAAATACTTGGCGGATGCGGCGTTCATCGACTTGGATCGGTTCGAGTTCTTCAGGTATTTGTGCCCTCAAACGGATATTTTTCTGGAATGCCAGATGTTTGACAAAACTTAGGCTGGAGTCACATAATCCCCGAATCGAAGTAGCAGCTAATTGCAGTTCTATCTTGCTGGATTCGGTGTCGGTAAACTCAAGGATCTGATTAATCATTTCTAGTAGGTTCTTACCGCTGGATTCGAGGATATTTAGGGACTGGCGCTGTTCTTCACTCATAGGGCCGTACACTTGATATTGGAATGCTTCTGTAATTCCAAGAATGGAGTTTAAGGGATTCCTCAACTCATGGCTGATGTTTCCTAAAAAGGTACTTTTGGCACGATTTGCCACTTCGGCAGCTTCTTTAGCCTCACGCAGAGCGGATTCTGCTCGTTTGCGATCGCATACTTCTAAAGTCAGGGCGACAAATTCCGCGATTGAGCTAACGAAGTTTTGCTCACTCAGTTCCCATTTTCGGGAAATACCAACCTGCTCATACAATACCGTTCCCACCACTTCGCCCCCAACCCAAATGGAGGTATCAATTAGGGATACAATATTCTTTGGTTCTAGCAGTTCATCCCATAATTCTTGTACCCGTGGATCGGTGCGAGTATCGCTGACGGCGATGGTACGGGCAGATGCCAAAGCTCTAAAGTAGACCAAATAATCTGCAAGGTTGCGTTCTAAACCTGCCGAATGTCTCTGTTTGCTAAGTTCATAGAGATTTATACATTGTAGTTTGGTGTGTTGGCGCAGCCCGCCGTAGGCATCGCTATTGAATAACCACACACTCACTCGCTCTACTTCTAAAGCATTCGCTGCTTTTTCTGTGATCACTTTGAATGCTTTTTCCAGATTTCCTTCAAAAACCGCTTTGTGATTTGCCAGTTCTGCTAGTACCCGACTATGCTGGCCCAGTCTTCGCTCACTGTTGATGTGTTCTTGAATCTCTTGCTGTAATTCTTGAGTTCGCTGCTGAAGTTGCAATTCTAACTCTTGATTTTTGTTAGCCAGTGCAGTAAAGGTTTGGCGTAACTGCTGCGCCATCTCGTTGAAAGATCCACCCAGCACCTCTAGTTCCTTAATACCCCGTACTTTCAGCACTGAATCTTCGCCATTGGTAAAATTGGCTAAATCTTTTGTCGCCGTGCTGAAATAGAGAATTGGTTGAGTTATCCAACGGGCGGTGAGAATCCCTAGTATAGTAGCTAGTCCTAATGCTCCCAGACAGAGAAAAATTATCGTTTGAGTGTGGCGATCAATTTGTCCCATAAAGTCTGCTTCTGGGACAGCCACCACAATTAACCAGTTGATATTTGGTTCGCCCTGTAAGGGTCTAACTTCTAAAAATTGTCGTTTGCCGTTAAAGGAGAAATCTAGTTGCTGTAAACTTTGAATTTGGTCAAAGTTACTAAATTTAGTTGCTAAATATTTAGCGGTTGCTTGAGTCAAGACATTCCCGCTCTGGGAAGCTGCCAACCTAATCGGTTTACCATTTTGGAAGCGGAATGGTTCTTCGGTTGTGGAACTTGCTACTAATAGCCCCGATCGCTCGATAATAAAAATTTGCCCCGACTTGCCAACTTTGATATTTTGCAGCAAATCCCCAATTTGTGATAGGTGAGTTAGAGTGCTGTTGACTCCGAGTAACTCACCTTGGGAGTTATATATAGGAAGAGAAGCACTAATCAGGAGGGTTGGTTCGGTGAGGGGTGTATAAATTTGACTAAAGCTGAATTTTCTGGCGCTAACTGCTGTTTGATAATCAGGACGCGATCGCGCATCATAGTTTTTAATTACTTCTGGTAGTTGGGTGCGTTGACCTTGAGAGTCAATTCTGTAGGTGTAGAGGTCGTACCCAGTTGACTTTCCGGCTTTTCTGAGCAAAAATTGGCGATCGTTGAGCTTCTGGACTGCTAGGTATTCTTGCTGTTGATTGCTTGCCGTTAAGCCCAACGCATCTGGAAAAATCTTTAACTGCTCGATTAAGTATGACTCCCAGGTTGCAAGATTCTCTATCTTCAGCAATCCCATATCAATGAGATTTTGGTTACTGCGTAGTACCTGACGCGGGGTTGAAAGATAAGTCTGTAAATTCTGCTCGACTCGATTGGCGACTTCACGACGCAATTCGCTAGCTACCTCATTGACTGCTTTTTGTCCGTTACCAATTGATAAGTATGCAGTCAATCCCACAGCTAACAAGATTTGCAGCAAAAACAACGCTACCAGGATGCGACTTAGGGGTACGCCTTTAATTAGGGAAAAAACACTACCTTGCCCAGTATTTTTGTTCATCTGCCCACTCCCTCTGCTCCCCCTGATTGTCCTATAGTACTGAGTACAATACCTCGACTTCGCTGTCCTGTGGGCTTATGCATAGTTTATACTCGGTCGGGTCAAGTGCCAATATACCACTTCTGGCAAAAGAACAAAACATCAGTTAACTGCACCTGTAGATTTCACCAGCCAAATATTGCGATCTTCAAAGGGGCTAGTACCGCAAGGCGGAAGTCAAAAGCCAAAAGTCACTCATTCAAAAATATACTCGCGGCAGCAGCCCAATGAACAGCATTTCCAGCCGGAGGTTAGAAGCGAGGTTTGAAAGGGGTTTTGGCTTAAGTTGACACCAATGGGCAGGGTATTGCCCCTACATTTCGTACTTGATGCGTAAGTCCGATAAATTAAAAATAAAAAACAAAAATACAAAAATAATTTCAGCGAACATTGCCTGTTTATCAGCGCAATGAATCGGATTGTGAGGCTGATAAATATGAAATAAATTTATGAAAAGCTGAATCAATTCGTAGCTAGCTGAGATTTATGAGTTATAACTGGCGTTCATAAATAAATATGCCTGTAGACAGATGAAATGGGAAACGTTATTGTTATTTAAAACGTCTTTATTTTGGTGGTTAGGCAATATTCAAGTTTAGGCACTAGAGAAAAGAAGTTAATCACTTAATGCTCGTAATTTTACTGTATCCTGCTCACAACTAGCCCTAAGACATAGGTTTTATTACTCATGATCAACGTATCCACTCACAATTCTCAACAAAATCAACAACTGATTTACACTACTGACTGGAACGTTATTGAAACGGAGTTTGATCCGACGCAGTTACATCACAAAGAAACCGTCTTCACTCTTGGTAATGGATTATTAGGAGTGCGGGGTACGTTTGAAGAAGGATATTCCGAGGATTTTCCAGCTACACTCATCCACGGTGTTTATGATGATGTGATAATTACTAATACTGAACTTGTAAACTGTCCTAACTGGCTGCCATTGATGGTGAAAGTAGCAGGCGAATCTCCTACGGAGACGCTACGCGAACGCTTTCGCATGGACAGTGGTAAGATTCTCAAGTATGAACGTCGGCTCGACCTGCGCTTAGGCTTAGTTAGCCGTGATGTGCGGTGGCGTAGTCCTAGTGGTCATACCCTAGATTTTCACTTCGAGCGTTTCACCAGTTTAGCAGATCAACATGTTTTGGCGATTCGCGCTCAAATTACATCCGTAGACTTTGAGGGTGAAATTACCATCGAAGCAGGATTTGACAGCGAACCAGATACTCAAGGCGTCAAACATTGGCGAACCTTAAACCAAGGTGGCATAGATCAGATTATCTGGCTAAATAGTCAAACTCTCCACTCAGATATTCAACTTGGGATGGCAGCTAAGTTAGTGGTAGATGGTGATGAGACTACACCCGTGTGCATCGAAAATGCTTCTAGTTCTCCCACTTTGACAACCATCTTTGAGTTATATCCAGGAAAAACGGCGACTGTCGAAAAGATTGTCACCCTGTTTACTTCACGAGAGACAGAAATCCCCGTTGCAGCCGCCTTAGAAAGACTCGCTGATGAACCCAGATATACTACCCTATTGGCAGCTCACATTGCTGCATGGGATCAAGTATGGCAAGACAGTGACATTATTATAGAAGGCGATCGCTTGGCTCAGTTAAGCGTCCGTTACAATCTTTTCCAATTACTAGCTGTCACACCGCGTCACGATAGCCGAGTCAGCATCCCTCCGAAAACCCTCTCCGGTTTTGCCTATAGCGGACACATCTTTTGGGATACGGAAATATTCATCCTTCCTTTCCTCACCTTAACTCAACCAGCCCTAGCGCGTAACTTGCTCACCTACCGCTACCACACCTTACCAGGAGCTAGACGCAAAGCTCAAGAAGCAGGTTATCAAGGAGCGATGTTTGCTTGGGAAAGTGCTACCACTGGTGATGAAGTGACTCCTCGCTGGGTACCAGCTCCTAACGGTGAATTAGTCCGCATCTGGTGCGGTGACATTGAAGTGCATATTACCGCAGATGTCGCCTATGCAATTTTACACTACTGGCAAACTACCAACGATGATGATTGGATGCGGGATTATGGCGCGGAAATTATCCTTGATACGGCTGTTTTCTGGGAAAGTCGCGTGCAGTGGAACCAAGAGCGCCACAGCTACGACATCCTAGACGTGATTGGCCCTGATGAAAATCACGATCGCGTCGATAATAATGCCTTCACCAATGTCATGGTACAGTGGCATTTGCAGTCAGCTTTGGCGCTGTGGGACTGGCTCAAACAAGCTTACCCTGAAACCTCGGCACAACTGGGGCAAAAACTCAACTTAACCACAGAGCGTCTGCACCGATGGATGGAAATTCAACAGCGTCTATTTGTGAATGAAGATGCCCAAACAGGTTTAATTGAGCAGTTTGAAGGCTTTTTCCAGCTAGAAGATGTTAACCTCGCTGATTACGAACCGCGCAGCAAATCTCTGCAAAATCTTTTGGGAATTGAAGCCACAAGCCAAAAGCAGATTCTCAAGCAGCCGGATGTATTGATGCTTCTGTACTTACTGCGCGATGTCTGCCGACAAGACGCTCCGCGTTTACGCTACGACTATAACACCCTCGCCACCAACTGGAATTATTACAACCAACGCACCGACCACAGTTATGGTTCTTCACTAGGCCCAGCCATTCACGCCATCTTAGCTTGCGACCTGAATCAACCAACCGAAGCCTATATGCACTTTATGCGATCGGCCTTGGTAGACTTGGAGGATGTCAGGCTGAACGCCGCCGAAGGAATTCACGCCGCCAGTGCTGGAGGAGTATGGCAAGCGGTAGTTTTCGGGTTTGGCGGGATTCGGATGACTCAATTTGGCCCCGTTGCCTGTCCCAATCTACCACCTAACTGGACACGTTTGAAGTTTCGCCTGCAATGGCGTAACGAGTGGTATGACTTCGATTTACAAGCCAAAACAGAAGTTAAAATTCCCACCTTGGCAGAATACACGCTCGAAAATTAGTGAGGTTATCTTCGACTTGGATGAAGTTTTAACCGATAGTTAAGAGTTTACCTGCGATCGCCGTACTTTTACAGGGAAGCAAGCTACGCGCAGCGTCTCGTAGAGAAGACGTTGGCGCAGCTATCGCTTTTACAAAAGAAACCTCTCCCTGGTTTGACTACGCAAAACCGTCCCTCTCCGACTCCCAAAGGGACAGACTTGAACTTTAGTTCAAGGCAGGGAGAGGTTCTTCTACCGAGGAACTGCTGCTTTAATCTTCTTACAAATATCCACCCAAGCTTTATTTTCTTGTGCTGAGTTCAGGCTGTCTAAAGGTTGATTAGGAGGGTGCGCTGACTGATACTTTTCAATTTCTGTTTCGTCATAGCTGCAAAAACTCAACGCTATCCAAATAATCGTGAGTCCTTTGGCTTCAGCCGCATCCAACAATGGGGGTAACTCATTATCAGCAATAAAGTCTGATGCTAAAAAATCTGGGCTAACCAACAATACTGCCACTTTTGCTGCTGCTAAAGCATTTTCAATTTCTTTGCGCCACTCAGCACCGGGTTGAATCTTGGTATCGTCCCACACGTCCATATTTTGATTGCGAATCATTGGTTTGAGGTGTTTCTGGAGTTTGGTAAGCCACTCCAGATCTTGATGACTATAGCTAATAAAAACTTTATTTCTGGTTACAGGTTCAGATATAGGTATTTGTGGATTTGGTGACGTCGGTAAAACATCGTCAATTAGTCTGCGGACATCTACCATACAAAAACTGTTCTGACACTGGATTTGATAATTTTGCACGTTCAGGGATTTGTATAACACATTTAGAGGGTAGGAATGAGGCATTTGAATATTTTTACAGCTTTCACAGTTGCAGGGAACAAGTGTTTGATATTGCAGACGTTCGTAAGACCTATGGATTTTTTCCAGTTCATGGGTGATAACTATTAACAGTTCTTTCTTACGATTACCTGCTACGCGGACTTTAATTTCTCGTTGATGATAATATTCAATCACTTCGGCACGGGTTTGGTCTTTACTGAGAACAACACCTGTTTTCCAAACGAGGGTTTGTTGTTCAATTAAAAAATGCATTTCGACGATAAAGCGGGTGAGAATACCTTTCGGCATAAAGTCATATTTATAGCGCAGGATTAGGTTGTTCGATTCATCCCAATAGAAATCAGGTTGGTTGGCAGAGAGTAATTGAGGTGCAATATAAGTGCCATGACGACTAGGAATTTCGTAACACAGTTTAAATTTCATCATTAGCCGCAATAGCTCTGGTTGCATATCGGTATATTTATCTTCATGCCAGATATTTTTTAAATCATTGCGATCAAATTGACCCAGTTTTTCAATGACTTGTGGATTATCTAAGACTTTGTAAACGGCATCTGTACCCCAAGTGGGCTTAAGAATCACGGTTTTTCTTAAAAAGTCATCGTCTTGGAAGTGAAGGCATACACCTAAATCATGCAGATAGTCACTGAGTTGGAGTTTGTCCTCCTGTCTAGTAAAACCATGTTTATTACAGATGCTCAAATATTCTTCCAAGCTAATATATTCGCGGGAGTCGTGTTCTAACGCTTCCCGCACCTTGACCCAGGTTTTGGGAAGTTCTGTTCCTACATGTGGTAAGTTGCTAATATAATGCTTAATTTTTTTCAGGATTTCTAGCAGACCGCGATTAGTGGCAAGATTTGTAGTCAGTGTTTCCTTAAAATTGGTGAATTCGCGCCGGAACTCTCGCTCGTTGATTTCTCGTTTGCGCTCCTGCTTTTCATTTTTTATAATTAGCAAAGGACTATTACCGCTCAACAATTCAACCACATTTAGCCAATAGTAAAAATCTGTGTCTTCTGTGCGGGTATCAGCAACTAAGGCATAAAGAGAGCGTTTCGTGAGGAAAAATTGGTGGGTGGCATGGTAAATTTCTTGACCACCAAAGTCCCAAATATTGACCCTGAATTCTCTATCATTGTCGAGCAAGAACTTCCATTGAATAACATCAATACCTTCGGTGGAAATTTCATCTTGCCGTAACGTAGATTTCTGGTCTTGAATTTTTTTGGCTAGAGTAGTTTTACCTGCACCACCTTCTCCTACAATCAGTAACTTGGCTTCGTAGAGGCGATCGCTTTCTTGTTCTAGCTGTTGCCTGCAAAAGTTCAGAATTGCTCTCAATCCTCCCGTTATGATTTCTGGTGGAACTGATTCTAGGGGATTACCAATAAATTCAAGGACGCTGAGGTTAGTAAGTTGACCAATCACTGGTGGTAGCGTCTTCAATTGATTGGATCTCAGATCAAGCAGGCTGAGGTTGGAGAGTTGACCAATTTCTGCTGGCAGCATCTTCAGTTGATTGGATCTCAGATCAAGTTGGCTGAGGTTGGAGAGTTGACCAATCTCTGCCGGCAGCGTCGTCAGTTGATTGGATCTCAGATAAAGCTGGCTGAGGTTGGAGAATTGACCAATTTCTGCTGGCAGCATCTTCAGTTGATTGGATCTCAGATCAAGCTGGTTAAGGTTAGAGAGTTGAGCAATCTCTGCTGGCAGCGTCGTCAGTTGATTGGATCTCAGAGAAAGCTGGCTGAGGTTGGAGAATTGACCAATCTCTGCGGGCAGCGTCGTCAGTCGATTGTAGCTGAGGTCAAGTAGGCTGAGGTTGGAGAGTTGATCAATCTCTGCTGGCAGCGTCGTCAGTCGATTGTAGCTGAGGTCAAGTAGGCTGAGGTTGGAGAGTTGATCAATCTCTGCTGGTAGCGTCGTCAGTTGATTGTAGCTAAGGTCAAGTAGGCTGAGGTTGGAGAGTTGACCAATCTCTGCTGGTAGCGTCGTTAGTTGATTGTAGGTTAAGTCAAGCTGGCTGAGGTTGGAGAGTTGACTAATCTCTACTGGCAGCGTCGTCAGTTGATTATAGCTGAGGTCAAGTAGGCTGAGGTTGGAGAGTTGACCAATCTCTGCTGGCAGCATTATCAGTTGATTGTTCCTGAGATCAAGCTCGATGAGGTTGGAGAGTTGACCAATCTCTGCTGGCAGCGTCGTTAAGTCTTTGCCAGAAAGGTCTAATTCTGTCATTTTGTCTCTGGCAGCTTTTTTAATGATTTGCAGCAGTTCTTCATTAGTCATGGGCAGGGTTTTGACTAAAATACTCGCAGCATAAAGATTCAGCTAATTACTAATTTAGCTTGTATCAAGGGTTGCATCGGGGCGCTAGAGAAAGATAAATCAAACTATTTGCCAATTTAGCTCGTAAGCAGTGTAAAAGATCCATAGGCGTAGCCCGTCGAAGACATCGCTTCACCTCAAACCTGCATCATTCAACATCAAAACTCCAATTGTCGAGTCAAAAGAGCGTTGGCGCAGCCTGCCGCAGGCATCGCTCCACCTTTGAACATTAACTATCGAGCAAAAAGAGCGATCATTTCACCTCTGAACACCAACTGTCGAGCAAAAAGAGCGATCGCTCCACCTTTGAACACGAACTGTCGAGCAAAAAGAGCGATCGTTCCACCTTTGAACACGAACTGTCGAGCAAAAAGAGCGATCGTTCCACCTCCGAACACGAACTGTCGAGCAAAAAGAGCGATCGTTCCACCTTTGAACACCAACTGTCGAGCAAAAAGAGCGATCACTCCACCTCTGAACACCAACTGTCGAGCAAAAAGAGCGATCGCTCCACCTTTGAACACCAACTGTCGAGCAAAAAGGGCGATCGCTCCACCTCTGAACACGAACTGTCGAGCAAAAAGGGCGTTGGCGTAGCTCGCACTTCTCTACGAGACGCTACTTCGGCTACGCTCAGCACAAGTGCGCGAACGACTTCGCTCAGTGACCATCGTAGACATCGCTCTGTCTTTTTTGAGAATTGACCAATAGCGATCGCCATAAACTTTGTAACCACCTTATAGTAATTGTAAAAATATAAAAAGTATTTAGTCGTTATCTTCAACTTGATATGAGCGCAGCAGATTTATTCCCAACCTTACACAAGCTATCTCGTGCAGATAAACTCAAGGTCATGCAGTTTTTAGTTCAAGAACTGGCGACTGAAGAAGAAGCATTATCGTTACAGCCAGGAGTTACTTATCATGTGTGGTCTCCCTATAATTCTCATGAAGCTGCTAAAAAACTAGCTGCACTCCTAGAAGAAGACAAACAGGTAAACGATGCTTAATTCACAAAGATTTCTCTTCATTGAAAATCGTGATGTGTTTGGGGATATTGATGCAGTACCAATATTACCTCTGACGTTAAGCTATCAAAATTCCGTCGTTAACGTTTCGGGTTTATTAGATACTAAAGCTAGTATTAATGTTTTACCTTACAGTGTAGGTATTCAGTTAGAAGCGGCATGGGAAGAACTAACAACCTCAGTGCAACTGGCTGGAAATTTAGCAACAGTTGAAGCAAAAGGGTTAATTTTATCTGCTCAAATAGCCAGTTTTGCACCAGTTCGCTTGGTATTTGCTTGGAGTTTTACCGATGATCTGCCGTTACTTCTAGGACGCATGAATATTTTTCTTGGAATTCGATGTCTGTTTTTATCGTTCACAGATGGCTTTTGAACTGTCTCCTAAGTCGTAAAATTGAGCAATCATGCGATCGCTTGATCTCTGAACTCGAAGCTTGCACCTTTTTACACGAACTGTCGAATTGCCCAGCTTCTATCCAAGATTCCTGTATATAAATATGCCAGAAACTAAATCAAGTCCTCATACACATACAAACACATCAACTAAAGCTGATACCTTGGCTGACTCTGTTGTTTCCTCTTCTGCTCCTCAGGAAATCTACGATGTTATAGTGGTTGGCGCTGGCCCAATTGGGTTAGCAACTGCTATTGGCTTACGTAAACGTGGTATTGAAAATGTGCTTATCGTCGATCAAACTCGCGCCTTTCGTGAAATTGGACAAGCATTGGATCTTTACCCCAATGGATTACAAGCTCTGAAATATTTAGATCCTAACGCTTACGAAGAAGTCAAAAAAACTGGACTTGGTTTATTAAATCCCAAGCAGTCTAATGGCCAGAAAACTATTGAACCTACTCAAGAGCAACAACCGACAAAGACTTCACCCCAATGGGCTTACAAAGATTTACAGGGGCAGATAATTCAGTCAATATCGCTTAGTTTCGATGACTGGTTTAAAGATTATGGCGAGGGTCGAGTGTCAATTTCTTGGTACAATTTGCAGACAACCCTCAGACAGCTACTTCCCCAAGACAGAGTTAAAGCTAATCACCGTTGTATTAATGTTGTGAATGAGCCGGAAAAAGGTTGTGTCCGGATAGATTGTGTAGCTGACACCAGAATAGAAGCCAACCCCTATGCGTATTGGACAGAGGCGCAGAAACATAATGACACGCAGCCCCAAAACTCAGATGTTGCCCCCCAACAATTAGCAACAAAATCGATTAGAGCAAAACTAATTGTTGCAGCAGATGGGATTAATTCTACAGTTCGGAGGCTACTTTACACAGATACTCAATACCATGATTTTGCCCGACCTGAATACTCTGGGTTTGCAGCTATATTTTGTTGGGAAATAGCTGAGGTAGCAAAGGAACTGTGGACGAAACTAGAAGAAGATTTCTTTCAAAACTCAACACTTGTAACAATTACTAATGATGAAATATGTGGAAATTCTGTTTGTATAAATAACATCAGGATCATTTTATTTCGCAGACCAAGTGGTGAACTAGGGTACATAATACATCTTGCTTTGGCTTTAGACTCGTTACAAGGAAAGTCTGAAAGTTCTTTAATTGACTTAGCTCTCCAAGAGTTGGAGAAGGCAGGCTTTCCTGATGCGCTCAAGCAATTAGTACGTATATCTCCTCCTGCCAAGATGCAGCAGCGTCCATACTATATTCACCACGCTACCATTTCGGGTTCTCCACAAGTTTCTAACCCAACTGACCTCAATACTGAAGCTGATCCTGCCAAAATTCCACCAGCCTGGAGTGTAGGGCGAATCGTATTAGTTGGCGATGCCGCGCACGGAATGCCTCCCTTCATGGCTCAAGGAGTTAATCAAGGATTTGAAGATGCGCTAGTAGTTACAACACTCATCGCTAAAATTGCCGAGGAGAATAACTGGGATAATCTGCAAGCTATAGCCAAAGCCTTCGAGAAATATGAGTGTCTTCGTCGCCCATTGATGGCATACGTCCAACAGGCAACATTAAAACGCTCACCCTACTCGTCAGACAAAGAGTGGCAAAAATACGCCCAACAGGTGTATCGCCGCAATTTCGACCAAGTAATAGAGGCGCTGTAGTTTACCGCGTGTGAAAAATTTTGATTACAATGCAGATGTCCACTAGGCGGCGTGCTGTCTATCCACGTAAATCCAGAAGATACGCGATGAGTAATCAACTACAAGACTACAATCCCAGCGGCGTAGGTGAAATAAATGGCAATCTCTTAGGTTTGCCCTGCGATTATGAGTCTGCAAACTTGATTGTCTTTGGTGTGCCGTGGGAAGTCACTGTTTCCTATGGTGCAGGCACTGCTAACGGCCCACAGCGAATTCTCGATGCTTCGACTCAACTGGATTTGTTCGATTTCGATAACCCTGATGGTTGGAAGCAGGGGATTTTCATGGTGGAAATTCCCCAAGATATTTTAGAGAAGAACACATACTACCGCGCCTTGGCAGCAAAAATTATCGAGCGATTAGCCCAAGGTAAACAACTCTCAGATACACCAGATTTAACACCTGTCCTGAGAGAAATTAATCAGGCTTGTCAACAGGTTAATCAATGGCTGTTTGAAAATTGTCAAGAAGCAATTAACAATGGTAAGCGAGTTGCAGTCATTGGTGGAGATCACAGTTCGCCTTTAGGTTATTTCCAAGCCTTAGCGGCTAAGTACGCAAACTATGGCATTTTGCACATTGATGCCCACGCAGATTTACGCGATGCCTATGAGGGATTTGAGTTTTCCCATGCGTCTATTATGTTTAATGCGATGAAAATACCGCAAATTTCCAAGCTAGTGCAAGTAGCTTTGCGTGATATTAGTCATGATGAAGTGCAAATGATTGACCAATCTGATAGTCGCATTATTGCTTATTACGACCCAGCCATTAAACAAAAGCTTTACTCTGGAACAACTTGGATTGATTTATGCCGAGAAATCATCAGTCATTTACCTGAGTATGTTTACATTAGCTTTGATGCAGATGGTCTAGATCCAAAACTCTGTTCGAGTACAGGTACTCCTGTTCCAGGTGGGTTGGAATTAGAGCAAAGTTTTTGTCTGTTCCGGGAATTGGTCAATAGTGGGAGAAAAATTATTGGCTTTGATATCTGCGAAGTCGGTGATGCGGAGTGGGATGGTAATGTTGGGGCACGGGTAGTTTACAAGCTGGCAAATTTGATGGATTTGTCTCAACAGAAAATATAAACGGTAAAATGTGGGCAGAGTGGCAATGATACTGAACTCAAGGCGATGACAACAGCAACTCCTTCATCTCTCACCCTCGAAGAATTCCTCAAACTGCCAGAAACCAAGCCTGCTAGTGAATTTCTTGACGGTCAAATTTACCAAAAACCTATGCCTGCTGGCAAACACTCTCGCCTGCAACTCAAGTTTTGTGATGCTGTAAATCAAGTTGCAGAAACATCAGAAATTGCCCTCGCCTTTCCAGAATTGCGCTGTACTTACCCTGCGGGAAGCCGCTCTTCGAGCGTCTATGGTGGACGTTCTATTATTCCCGATGCTGCCGCCTTTATTTGGGAACGAATTCCTTTTGAAGCTGATGGCGAAGTACCCAATACTTTTGAAATTTATCCCGACTGGACTGTAGAAATTCTCTCACCTGAGCAGAGAGCTACTAAAGTTATCAGTAATATTTTGCACTGCCTTTAACATGGTACTCAGCTAGGATGGTTAATCGGGAGCATCCCAGTTTTTATTTTTCCAAAAAAGTTAAATAAAGCGTGAGAAGGTAAAGTAATAATCCACCAAGGGAAGTTGTCAGAAGCGATCGCCGCCTACCAACAAGCCCTGCGCCTCGACCCAAACAATGCATACGTTCACAATAACCTGGGGAATGCGCTGTCCGAGCAAGGGAAGTTGAAAGAAGCGATCGCCGAACTAGAAATAGCTGTTCGCCTCGATCCTAGTAGCACTCGGTTTCGTGACAACTTAGAGATTTATAAAAATAAGAAGAAGGGTTTGTGGGGGCGTTTCTTTAGTGGGTAAAATATTCTCAGTCTTATTCATCTAAACAGTGTGCGATCGCCTGCTGTTTACGATGCGATCGCTCCACCTCAAAGCTTCATCATTCCACCTCTGAACTCGGAGGTTGCACCTTTTAACACCAATTGTCGAGTTAAAAGCCTCACCATTCCACCTCTGAACTCGAAGCTTGCACCTTTTAACAGCAATTGTCGAGCAAAAAGAGTGTTGGCGCAGCCTGCCGCAGGCATCGCTCCACCTCAAATCCTGATCATTCCACTTCTGAACTCGAAGCTTGCACCTTTTAACAGCAATTGTCGAGCAAAAAGAGTGTTGGCGCAGCCCGCCTTTGACATCGCTCCACCTCAAACCCTGATCATTCCACTTCTGAACTCAAACCTTGCACATCAGAACACAAATTGTCGAGTCAAAAGGGCTGCATTTACGACGCCATGACTGAAAACACTTTACCTGTGTCTCAACTGTGGGAAAGAATGGATGCAGAATGACTCGCCTTTACAGCTATTTTCAGGTAAATAGACCACACGGTAGGGGCACAGCATTGCTCATTAGTGTCAACTTAACGTGAAAGCCTAGTCTGATAAGAAGAGTGAAAATTTTTCGATGTACCACCTAGATTTTGATCCCCCCTAACCCCCCTTTTTAAGGGGGGAACTAGAATCGAGTGCCCCCTTTTCAAGGGGGTTGGGGGATCTAAAAGAACGGGAAATTGAGTGTTTGGGCTTAAGTTGACACCTATGAACATTGCTGTGCCCTTACGACAGATGTGGTTCAAATACTTGAATTCTGCTGTAATTCAGGTTGAGGTAACTGCCAAATTCAAACGCTACTTGCAGATTTTGGCAAAGAAGTACCGGAGTATTCGCAACGATATCCAGCCAATTATTGAACAGCTTCAATCTGGAGAGTTACCAGGTGATCAAATATCTGGAATAGGCTAGACAATTTTTAAGCTCTGAGTGAAAAATAGCGATGTCCGGGGACTGGGAAAATCTTTTTCTAATACCTAATTTCAACATCAAAGCTTATCTACATGCCGATAGATATTGGTTGACCGTTCTTTGCCGCTTTTGCGAGTAAGTCGCCGACTTCTTTATCCGTAGTTTGGGGAAAGTCTTCGTACCAAAGACCAACGCTGTAGAAAGGGTTGGGTGTGGAGACACAAACGATTTCGTTCACCTCAGCTTCCAACTCTTGACAAGTTTCGGGTGCGGACACAGGCACAGCAATCACAATCTGAGCCGGTTGCTGTTTTTGCACAGCCACAACTGCAGCCCACATAGTTGCACCCGTGGCTAAACCATCATCTACCAAAATCACTGTGCGTCCTTGTAAATCTCTTAAGGGGCAATTTGGGCGATAAAGCCGTTCCCGCCGCTCTAACTCCCGTTCTTCTTGCACCGTAACCCTAGCAATTACTTCATCGGATATCTTCACCAGACTGATAATATATTCATTGAGTATCCGCACACCACCAGAAGCGATCGCTCCCATAGCTAGTTCTTCTTGATCAGGCACACCCAATTTACGTACCACTAAAACATCCAAGGGAGCATTTAACGCTTTTGCAACCTCAAAGGCAACGGGTACGCCACCCCTTGGTAGCCCTAATACTAGAACATCTGGGCGGTTAGCATAAGCGGCTAACTTCTTAGCCAAAACTTGACCCGCAAACCTCCGGTCTTTGAATAGCATGGTGTGACACTCCTGATTAGTTTTCAAAAAAATTAAGTATTTACACGCATTTACCCTTGGCTGCTCGCCTCAAACAACAAATCGAATCCCGATGGGAATTGAGAGCGAATATCATTGATCTCGCCACTGCTAATCCCTTCACTCAATACTTCAATGACAACACGGGCATGATCAACAGCATCTGGAAGCTCTACACCTTCTCTTTGGCTGATTCGCCCAAAAAATTCATCTAGAGAGAAGCGTTCTCCAGATTCTGTATATTCATCTGGCAGATATTCTGCAATGCCTCTTGGCAGTTGGACAGCAGCATTGAAAGGTTCACCTCCAGCAAGGCGTTCCGCTAGCGTCTCCAGAGTAGCACGGGTTGTAAGTTCTGCATCATTACGCGAACTGAGAAGGGCGCGATTTTGCACCTGTCCAATAAACTCATCCTGTTGCATTTTCCCTCCAGATTTGTTTTAATCCATGACTTGTTATATTTCAAATGTTCTGAACTGATCTTAGAAAGCCAAAAATTCCGTGTCCTCTGACTAACGAGGCGATATCTTCAATCTAGATCTCTATCAAACGGATGAGTTAATTTTTCTGGAGGGAGATTTTCGCATCTTGGGCTGATACCATTTCACTACTCCACACTCGCCCCGAAATGGTTTGGCAAGGGAAAATGATTTGTAGGCAGCTTAAGGTAGGCTACAGTGAAACAGTAGCCAGTTAAGTTTTCTCCCCCTTCCCAATGTTTGTTGTTAAACTATTACTGAGTATTTTTTTAACTTTATTTTTAAAAAGAATTACTTAATTGCTGGAAGATGCGAAAATCTATGAGAATACAGTGATCATGCAATTGCTAATCCTTCGTCTACCCCTTTTTAGTTACATTGTGTTAATACTACCTTTACATTATCCCTTAATTGTAAATGTGGCATAATAGCACGATATCCTCCTTCGTTAGACAATGCGTAGTATTATGCTTGGTATTAGAGAAAAAACCTCATTCCAATTACTCGTTTAACACTTTAGAGTAAAAATTAAGAGGGTAGAATCACTGAATATTACTCAGATATTTTAAAATTAGAAGCAGGATTTTTTAATGATCAGTTTAAGTAATTCGGAAAACAGTACAGTTAGCAGCACAGCAGCCACTAAAAGGCTGGCAAGGGCGATTATGGTTTCTGCTGGAGAGTTTTCACTGTTATTAGCATGTTGTAACTGTGTTCAAAAGCAGCAGCAAGTGCTGAATGTGTTAACAGAATTTTCATCAGCAGATATCCAACAAGTCGTGCTCTCACCTGCGGCTGACAAACTGTACACAGCTATTACAACTGAAATCGGTGCTACTCAACCCGAAGCTTTGATGGTAGGGGGTTTAGAATCAGTAGTGGCAATTAACCAACTAATCATCAATACCAACATCATGCGAGATGAGTTTCGCAAACAGTTTCGGTTTCCCTTAGTGTTGTGGGTGAATGATGAAATTCTGCGTAAGCTAGTCTGGCTAGCACCCGATTTCAAAGACTGGGCAGCCAGTACTATTAGATTTGATGTAGCTCACAATCAGTTAGTTGAGTCTGAACAACAAGCCATCAGCACCTAATATTGCTTAAGATTATTTTCAAAATATTGTATATGCTAAGTTGAGCCAAGCAAAACCTCAGCTCCGGTTCTGTCGGATTCTTTCCTAAAATTACTTTTATTGAACTCTGGCTTCCCAAGGTGAGGCAAAAAGCGTTGCAAGGTTTGCTCGCAAGCTATTTTCCAAATTAGAAGATGGTATAGGTTTTGGGTGCGTTAAGGAAGCCGTAACACAACGCCCTTCTCCTATCAAAGACGCTATCCAGCCTCAGAAGCCTCCGCTCCAACAACTCTGGGCAACGCAATGGCTCCCCTACAGCTACAGTTACAGCGTTTTTATATTTAATTCAACCCACCTACTTAATCAAGTCTGAGCTTCTGAGTTCTTACTTGATCCCTGTAGGACTATAGGGCGTTTTGATTGAGTGCATTTTCATCTAGAATTTGTATAAGGAACAAACAATCAGTACATCAGCGTCTGTTTTTATATCTGTTTCAGGGGAGAGATACTAAATTAATTTCAACTGGTGAAGTTCTGGAATTATATACTTGATTGTATATTATTGACCGGATACTATTTATGAGTTTTATGACTATTGACTAACATCTCTATATTACTATGAAATTCATGCTGAAAGACTACTTTAACCCCAATAAAACGCGAATTTTCGCTGCTTTGATTTTAACTGGAATTTTGTCTGTTACTAGCACTTTAACACTTATCAAAGGTGCTACGGGCGCGACTGCAAAGTTATCGCTAGAAACAAGCAATGAAGTTCTCAAAGACAATATTAAACCAAACCGCTTACCACGTCCAGTAGCTAACGCGGTACTGCAAGATTTAGGCCGCAGACAGAGAATTTTAACCAGACAAGTGCAAATTATTGATTATAATCAACAGACTTGGCGCAATGGTTGCTTGGAACTGCCTCAACCTGATGAACTCTGTACCCAAGCGTTAGTTCCTGGTTGGCGGCTTGTGGTGTCTAATGACAAACAAAACTGGATTTATCATACCAATAGTAACGGGCGATCGCTACGTTTAGCTTCGACAAACACTTCTTCAGATAAATTACCTGCGTCTGTAAAAAATGCTGTTTTGCAAGCCGCCTCCAAACGTTTGCAACAGCTAATTTCTCAGCTAACCATCATTCAGGCTCAACAGCAAACTTGGCGAGATGGCTGCTTAGAATTACCTAATGCTGATGAATTCTGTACCCAAGTTTTGGTGTCAGGTTGGCGGGTGGTTGTTAGTGGAGGTGAACAAACCTTGGTTTATCATACCAATCAAACAGGTTCTGCAATCAGGCTGAATCAAAAGGCTAGCTCAAGTCCACTGACCCCTGTGCAAATTCCAGTCAGCGAGTTACCACCACCATTAGCTCAATATGTAGTATTTAGGCAAATTTCCAGTGGTGGTTTTGCTGGCAGAACTTATGAGACTGTTTTACTCAAAGATGGGCGATTGATTCGGGTGCGGATTGGTGATGCCAATGATTCTGAGCGTAGTGTTCGCCGCGTTTCTGTGCAACAGGTGCAACAATTTCAGAGATTTTTAGAACTTTCTAAATTTAGTAAGTTCCGGAATCTGAGTTATCCAGCCCCCAGCGGTTCTGCTGATTATATCACCTACACTCTCACCAGCCAAGAGGGTACGGTTCAGTACAACGATATTTCTCTAAATAACCTGCCAAAGAGTTTACAGACAATAGTCAAAGCTTGGAATCAGCTCGCAGCCAGCGCCAAATAGTAAACCCCAGTGATGAGATTAAATAGCGATTGTTTTAGCCCTTACAGCTGTAACGATCGCTATTCATGCTTTGTTCATAATTTGATCATGTCTGTAGCAAATGATAAAAAGGTTTGTAAAGTGGTGTGTTGAGTTTCATTTGTGGTGGAACATTCGCCAAAGCAGAAAGTCTCTTTTGTTTGCCGTTATAGTTACCTTGAGTGTGGTAGCTACGGTGATGCTATCATTCCCCTTGAATGCTCAAATTAATCTGCCGCGATCGCCCGCATCTGAGTTAAGGGGGGTGTGGTTAACAAATATTGATAGTGATGTATTATTTGAGCGCGATCGCCTCAAAGGATCTTTGCAAAGCCTTGAGCAACTCAATTTTAACACCATATATCCAGCAGTTTGGAATTGGGGATATACATTGTATCCTAGCAAAGTTGCAGCCAAAGTTATCGGGCGATCGCTCGATCCCACACCCGGACTACAAGGGCGAGATATCCTCAAAGAAATTGTTGATGTGGGACATCAAAAAGGGTTAACAGTTATTCCCTGGTTTGAATTTGGCTTCATGGCACCAGCGGATTCCTTATTAGCCGAAAATCGTCCCCAATGGCTCACCAGTCGCAGCAACGGGACTCGGATTGTCAAAGAAGGCTCACATAATCGCGTTTGGCTAAATCCCTTTCGCCCAGAAGTTCAACAATTTATCCAAGATTTAATCGTTGAAATTGTTAGAAATTACAATATTGATGGCATTCAATTTGATGACCATTTTGGCTTACCATCAGAATTAGGGTACGATGCCTATACAGTGGCACTTTACAAAAAAGAACACCGTGGAAAAGTTCCCTCCAAAGACTCTCAAGATCCAGAATGGGTAAGTTGGAGAGCTAACAAAATCACCGAGTTTATGAAACGGGTATTCAAAACCATCAAAGCTACTAAAAAAGATTGCCTGGTTTCCATTGCTCCTAATCCCCAGCGTTTTTCCTACGATTTCTCTTTAGCAGACTGGCAGAAGTGGGAACGGCTGGGAATTATTGAAGACTTAGTTTTGCAGCTATATCGGGATGACTTGAATGTTTTTATTAGTGAATTAGAGTATCCAGAAGTGAAAGCGGCAAAAAGACATATTCCAGTGAGTGTGGGCATTATGGCTGGGTTGAAAAACAAATCTGTACCGATGCAACAGATTCAGACACAAGTGCAAAAAGCACGCGATCGCAATTTTGCTGGAGTCTCCTTCTTTTTCTATGAAAGCCTCTGGAACATGAGCAAAGAAAAGCCCCAAGAACGCCAGATTGGTTTACAAAAAATCTTCCCCACACCCGTAGCTTACCCGAATTTACTAGCAGGCTGGAAACCGTTCAGTTAATTTTCCTAACAATTAGAACTTACGCAATTTTACGTCTAAGTGCGTAAGTATCTAACAACTTGTCAATAAACACATCGCTTCACTAACTTACTCAATTTGCCTTCCCATTGCCCCCTGCTCACCCGTCACCACCAACTCAATCGGTTCATCCTGCTGCGCTGCTGGTTCCTCTTGCGGTGTACGAAGTGCTGGCTATTCTTCGACTTGTGGTGTTTGAGTACTAGTATTCCTAGTAATTCCAAGACTCTGCTTTCCCAATGCAGGCGTTTGGAAATCCCCCAATAGAGACACTTGAGGATTTGAGCCAGCTGTCTACAAATTAAAACTGTATGGGGGCAAGTTGTTCAGCCGATGAGCGCCCTGCATTGCCCTCACTTTTTTTAAAACTCCCACGAAATCGTGCCCTGCACGGTGAATGGCTGACCGGGGAAAACACGCAGATTGTCACGGGTAGCCTCAAAGTAGTCCACATTAAACAGATTTTTAAAATTGATCTGTGTGCGTAACTGCCCTCGTTTATAGAAAATGGCAGCATCGTTAGTCACATAGCTGGGCACCTTAAGGGTATTTTCTAAATCGCCCTGCCTGTGTTTCACAAAGAAAAATCCCACACCAAACCCTAAGCCTTGCAAAAAACCTTTTTGAATTTTATAGCTTGTCCACAGGTTAAAGGCATTCTCCGGCGTATTGTACAATTGATTAGCCACAATTGGGGTGTTGTCCTCTGTAACTCGGGCATCGGTGTAGGCATAGCCTGCATAGATGTTCCATCCTGGCAATATCTCACCTGCCATATTCAGTTCAATACCCCGGCTACGCTGTTCCCCAATCTGAATCGAAAATTGACCTGGTGGTACACCGGGTCTAGTGTCCGGCGTTGAGATATTGGTACGGGTCAGGTCATAAAAGGCAAGGGTTACTGAAAGTCGGTCATTCAAATCTGCCTTGACTCCAACTTCATACTGAGTACCGCGTTCGGGTTGGAATAGATTGCCATTAAAATCAGAACACTATCCTATTCCCAAACGCCCAGCCAAGCCAGGAGTCAGGGGTAGAAGCGTGGTAATCATCAAGAATAGAGCCAAAAGCCCCAAAGCGGCTCTAGCATCATCAGGTTCAGTAACTTCATTCAAGCTGGGGCGTTCTTGATCCCGTTGCAAGACGAAAATCACGATCGCCCAGTACATGGCAATAGTATTACCCAGAGACACTAGCGCCAGTAAAATTAAAGTTGCTACTGTTGCCCGTCCTGCGGTTTTGCGTCCATAAATCGCCTGGACAATGCGCCCACCATCTAGTTGTCCTGCGGGCATTAAGTTCAAAGCTGTGATAACTAACCCCAACCAACCAATCACCACTAGGGGATGAACGCTTACCAGGGATGACTGCAACGCCGAACCAAGGACAACTCGCGCCAAACTTCCCACCAAAATCGACCCTTGAAAAAACTGATTTGGCAATTGAAATAAACTGCCTGGGTGGGAAAGCAGCAAGCCAGTGATCAGCATTAACAAAGAAACGATACCACCTGCGGCTGGCCCTGCCAAGGCAATATCAAATAATACCTTGCGGCTGGGCAACAGAGATTCAAAGCGGGTAATTGCACCAAAGGAACCAATTTGCACTGCTGGTAAAAAGAAGGGCCAGCTAAGGCGGATTTGGTGACGCTGTGCAAGTAACCAATGACCAATTTCGTGAGCTACTAAAATCGTAAATATCCCAGCGCCTATGGGCAAAGCTTCTTGAAATCGCCCTGGATTGCCAAAGAAATCAAAATTCAGCAATAAGCCCGCAGCTTCTAAATTTGTAGCAATAGTTGCTACCAATAGCACACCTGCAAAAGCTTTTTGCGATAACAACATCGGGCGGGGATCATTGCGGCTTGGCAGGACAATCACTACTGGTCTACCATCTGTATTTTCCACTAAAAACAGGCGATATTGATCACCAAGGCGTTGTTGCAAACTTGCAGTTAGACGGTTGTGAACCTCTTCTGGTTCTCCCCGTAAATTGCCTTTGAAAATAGCTCCATTTTGGTAGGCGATCGTTTCTGTGGCGAAAAACGTATCGATACCAAAGATACCTTTAATTGAATTTAAGTCATCTTCCGGTATTGGCGGAATCTCCGGTTTCAGTTCTGCGACTGCTAATTGTGGGGAATTTGCTTCAACTGAGGAATTCGCGGCGAGTCTTTCTGTTGCGCGTTGCTTGAGGATGGCATCTTGCCCAGCTGCACGTAACTGTTTGCCCAAGAAGATGTACAATCCAGCGGAAGTCACCACTAAGAACAATATACCCGCTATATTTATGTAAATCCCTGCGGCAAACAATCCAAAAAACAGCAGCCAGGGAGTCATCAACACCACCGATTGTAACCAGGCTAAGATTCCCAGCTTCCCAAAAGGTCTGGCGCGATAAAAGCCCCAGCCCAAAATGCCTAAAGCTACCAGTAGGATTACCGCCAGGATAGAAGTTTCTGATAAAGTAAACATCTCCAAACCTTTGCTATTGAGACTGAGCCAGAACAAGTCCGGTATTGCAGATACACTTATTAATGTATAACGCCGCCTGTAATCTGCCCAAATTATCCCGCTTTGCGATGCCGAATAGCCCAACCCAGTGAAAAGTGATCGCGTTGTTTCCCGCCCATCTGTTAGCGCCCAAGCGTTTAAAAATCATTGATATATAGCAACAGCCAAGGTGATTAGGACATTAACAGATGATAAAACTTAGACACAAAAAGGCTTTTCACCCAGTCCCCAGTCCCTTGCTATATTATGCGATCGCTCTCTTGTCCAATAATTACAGCCTGTTTCATTTTTTTGAACCACATCTGTTGTAGGGGCGCAAGGCCAAGATCCCCTACTGCGTGGTCTATTTAGCTAAAAATAGCTGTAATTTGCTCAAACTGTATTTGAGCGAAGTCGTCTTCTAAGTACAGTTTTGCATAAAAACGTAGCGTTTTTAATGCTGGAGAACGCATTAACAATAGACCTCTTGCATAAGTCGAATAGACCCCCCTTTATCCCACGCCACTTGCTACAACGGAGGGAAACTTGAAATATTGCCCCCTCCCCTTTATAAGGGGAGGGTTGGGGAGGGGTGATTCAAGGATTTTTGCAAGAGGTCTAATGTAAACCGACGCATTAGCATTGTAAACCGACGCATTGGCATTGTAAGCCGACGCATTCACAATGCAAGCCGACACATTCACAAAGCAAGCCGATGCATTAACAAAGTAAGTCGATGCATTGGCATTGCAGAATATTGCCAAATTTAATTCGCTACGAATTAATGAAATACTGTACTAAGTCCAATAAAGAATTTCAGCATTTGGAAAGCGCCTAGTAATCTCACTCTCAAAAAAGCAACGCAACGCTTTCATTGTGTCCTTATCGTAAACGTACTTTGTCCCACCAAACTTATTACGCTTGACACTGCGTTTTGCCTCATCCATCTCTAATTTTGATTGCGGATACCAAGTTTGTAACACTTCTTTTGACCCAGGTGTGAACCGATGCGAGATTAGTTCAAAAGTAAGGTCACAGTCAAAATCCAGTGCCTCGTTTATCTGGTCAAACAAATAACTATAGTGCATCTGCCAATCGTCTATCGGCATAATTGGCGCGATCACCAAGCCAACTGGATAACCGCCACCGCCACGCTCTAATGGTAGCGCCAACCGTCGCAATGCATTAAGTCTGGATGCTACGGATGCTGTACCGCCTTCAAACTTACCAGAAATCGGTGCTGCATTAACGCTCATCCGACAACGGGTATGCCCATTGTGTGGTAAGTTGAGTAGTCCATCCACAGCATCAAACTTCGATACCCAACGTAGATGTGCATTGCTACGAGTGCCAAAGTAACGGATACATTCAGCCAGACTTCCAGTTAAATGCTCAATGCCTAATGGGTCAGTGTAACAGCTAACTTCAAAACTCGTAGTTTTCCCCTGTTGCTCGTAGTTACCTAAATTCTCTAATATCTGCGGTAAGTTAGCAAAAACGCGGATGACAGGTGGCCCCGACAAGCTACCAGCTAGGTAGCAGTATTGACAGTGAGCGGGACAACCTTCGGCAAGGTGAAACTGCCAATCCGCAGAAGGTGGGATGGGACTCAGTTTAAAAGAACTGGGTGGTGCAGTAACCACTGCTAAGGTACGCTTGGCAATGTTGTAAGTATCCCGCTCAGACTCACCGCGCAGTCCCTTCAGGCGGTTTTGTGATAATTCTTCAATCGGTAAGTTGAGTGACTGCACACGTGCAAGAATCTGCTGCCCCCAAACCTCATCTAGGGCAGCAGGTGTAAACAGTACCCGTTCAGGTATCCACAACCGTGGTGATTTTGTTTGTGTCTCTGATACTGAAACCTGGTCTGTAATTGTATTCAGCAATATCGTTCTCCGTTATGAAAGTTTGCTGATTTCTGCAATTAATTTTCAAGGACTTGCTTAATTCGGCGCTCTAACAAATCAAGATCCAAACTGCTTTCATCACGGCTAATTCGACGCACAGTCGAATTAACATTACCTAAATTTACCAATAAATCTTGAAGAATTTCCTGCTGCTGACGGGCTTGGGTAACCTCGCGTGGCTCCTGTACTAAATCACGCACGATGGTATCTTCAGCGCGAGAGGCGATAATTGGATCACTTTGCCCTTGAATGTGAACAAAGGTTCGTCGCCCTGGTCCACGCTCCTCTTCTATTGGTATAACTGCTGTTACTTGGTCAGAACGCACATATTTGCCAAATCCCAAATGAACTAGTTCTGATGAGAGAATTTTCATATAATTGAAGCGTAATTTTTAAGTCTTACTTATATTGTAAAATCTAAAATAGTGAACTGAAAGCCATAGCCCATACGGTTTATACCCAATTTAAAGTAGTAGTTTCCTGTCCCAATTCCTGCTTGATATCTCTGGTATCAGTCATACTATTTTTACCAGCTTTCGGGCTTGTTCTGAGATTTCACCAAGCTCAATAAACTCAAGTTTTAGGTTGGAGTCCTAAGCTGGGTTGCTAAGTACAGCATTTCATTAATTTGTAGCGAATTAATTCAGTAATACCTTGCAATGCCAACGCATCCCCTTACAATGCCAATGCGTCGCCCGCATTGTTAATGCGTCCCCTTACAATGTCAATGCGTCCCCTTACAATGTTAATGCATTCCTTTACAATGTTAATGCATTCCTTTACAATGCCAATGCATCGGGATGCATTCTAGCAGTCATCTTTGTGCGAATTTGAATGCGAATAATATCTCCTCGAAGTTGTAAATTTATTGGTAGGCTCTTTTTTCACTGGCGGGATATTTAATCTGGCTCTGATTCAATGTCCTCATCTGCGATCGCAAAATCACTGATATAGTCCCGTACAACACGCTCAAAAAATAGGGGAGCAGGCAAACCTGTCCAATCGCTATAGTGACCAAAACCATAGGGCAGTGACTCTACAAGGGCAGCTAGATCATCAGGATTATCTTCTGGTTGTCTCAACGTAACAACAATCTCTAGGGGATTTGGAGAAGGCCAGCGACCCACAAATGGAGCTTTTGTGGAGAGTTGACTTATCTTGAACGCAGTTTTTTTATCTAGGGTCTGGGTTGAACGATAACAACTTTGCCCACGTAGATATTGATGTGGTGCTTCACGCGCCACAGATAGATAAGCCACACATCCAGTTTGGTTAGTAGCGCTGAGTCGGAATAACCCAGTCGAACTAGATGCTGAATCTATTTTAAGTGTAGGCGGCAGTTTGTTTAGTTCTTCTTTAGTTCTGGTATCTTCTAAAGAAGTCTCTATTAAATGTCGGGCTTTTTTCTCAATTATTCCAGGGGCAAGTTCTTGGCGAATGCGAATTAGACGTGCGCCTTGCCATTCATCCTGCATATTCTCAAACTGCTGGCCAAGGTTAATTTGATTAGCATTAATTCTGCTATCAGCAAGCCAATCCCACAGTTGGACGCAGTTGGAAGAATCAATCATAACCAATGGTTGCATCCCATCTTCCACAGAGTTAGAAACAATCTGTTTTACAAAGTCCATGAATCGAGTTTTAGACACATTACGCTTATCAGCCAGTTTGATTGGAGTAAGTTGGGCAATAAAAGCTAGTGCATCACAAAAGCTAAACCACAGGCTGATTTCTAAATTTCCTTTCTCGTAAGCACAGCAAAGCTCACATTTTCCTGTATCTACGTTGAGGCGCATTACCACTGCTAAAAATGTATTCTCAATAACACCACGAAAGCGACCCCTTTGTTTACGGACGATTGTGAACCCTAAAATTTCTTTTGGTCTAGCTTCTGGTGGGATATTTTGCAAGTACTTGTTAACCTTTTCTTTTATACCATCAATCCGACCAGAATGAGCCGAGAACAAATCTTTCAGAGCCGACTGCATCCGATGGGAGAAGTCTGCGAGTTTGAGATGCTTTGTTTTACGTGTCTTTGTAATGGGTAGAAGAAATTGCACGCCACTACCAATTTTTGCAAGTGCTTGGCGGGTTGAAGGTTTATTAACTTTATCATCATGCTTAGGAGATTTTTGACCAGTAGGATCTGGGTAAAATTGCCGTGCCATTATCAAGGAGAAAGTTGGCTTATTGGGGTCTTTAATCTGTTTTGCAGTGGATTTCCATGCTTCAATTCGTTGGCGCGATCGCTCCTTATTTTTCAAGTCTTTTCCAGGTAAAACCTCTCGTGGCCCGTGAGTATTTGCTGGCAAGCGATTAATAAGAATTTCGAGCGTGTTTCCCCACAAAACTTTAGTAATTTTCTGCAATAGCTTTGCTTCTGTCTCCAAATCAGCTTCATAAAATATAAACAGTCTCGGTTGCTCATTAGGATATAATCGCTGCATCGCTGCTTGGTTTGCCTGAATGAGATTTTGGAGATCATTGGTTTGATTCGGCGTAAATTTATTAAATTGAAGAGCTTTTCTTCCCCACTCAATCTCTTCTAAACGAATGTCAAAGTGTTTGCGTAGCAAGCTATCGATTTGATTGTCGTCGAGTTGATCGAGGTATTTCGCGGTAAACTCCAAGTTGGGATTTGTTTCGAGAGCTTCCAAAACACCACGAAGCAGTGTAGGAAGATTAATCATGCGTGATACTTTCTTTGCCTCATCCAGATTATGGCTGTATTTTACAAAAGAGTATTTATCGAATATTTGGATTCCTAATGGTTTAATAATTTTAGCGATCGCTTCTAAGGTATCTAATTTATCAATCTCTGGTACACCTGTTTCAATCCCGTATCCTTCTGAACTATTTTCGTCTTCTTCTGAATTATCTTGAAGTCCATTACGGTAAGTTAAAACAACCTCACAGCTATCAGTAGAGGCTTTGCCCAAAGCGATTTGTTGCCCATCAAAAGATTCCAGAGGCAGTTTCAATTCTCTCCGCAGGATTTCAAAATCTGTATCTATCACCCAACGCAAATTCTTCTTCTCTTGCTTGTTATTTTTATCTTGTTCGCATTTTACTCGATAGCTAAAGGCGCGATCGGGATAGTCTTGAGAAAATATGAAACCGCTAATATCCCTACGATCGTATTTAGGATCTTTTAACTGAGTAAACCAGCGACGTTTGGAAATCTCAACTTTCACCAAAGGTTGAGGTAAAGATGGATAAGTTAAAGCTTCTAAGCTCACCACCAAACTGAATTTACCTTTTGTGTCAGGTAAGGTTATCGGATCGGTCATCAATTCTACAATCCCAGAATTTCTGGAAATAATACGTTTTATCGGCCCTAAATCTGGAAAAATCTCTTGTCCAGCAATTTGACGAGCTACGTAATCTACTATCGCACGATAGGCATATTTATCTGTTGGATCTTTTGGCTGAGTTGTACCTGTCTGTTTAGACCAATTCCAAGGGAATACTTGAGATTTAAATGGAGAAATTTTCAGAAGTTCTCCTCTTTCCTGTAAATCTTGCAAGCGGTCAACAATATCGGTTGATATGTCTTCTTTTTTTGCAAAAGGTCTGAGATGATTTGTAAACCAATCGTTAATAATTGGGCGAAGCATTTGATTGATATTTTCTTCATCACCACCATTTAGGTAAACAAAAGGTTCTGGATCGCTTCCCCTTTTAGCATTATTCAATGCAAACTTCGTAAGACCTACATCTGGTTCAATTCGCGCTGCATCTTTTAATACTGCTTCTAGAAATCCTCTAAATGAGGCATAGGGGAGATTTTTGAGATTAGTTCCTTTTTGAATATCTGCAAAATCTAGCAAAGCCGCCTTTGTCCAAGTAAGAGTAAAACCCTCTACGATTACGGGAGGTAGATTATCTGGTACAGTGAAGGCTAGGGGAAATTGCTTTATTAACTTAGGATTACCTTGCTGAATATAAAAGTTATCTGAAACTAAATTACCATCAGTTTCTTCATCTTCCTCTTCTTCAGAGTAATCTTCTTCAAGTTCAATTTCATCAGAAAAATTGTCGCTCATTTTTACATCTCCAATAGTGTTGAAAAATCATTGAAACCGTCTTCTTCATCCGTAAAATCTTGTGAATTAGCTAATTCATCTGGGTATTTTACTCCTTTAATGCGTTGTAAAGGTGTTAGAAATGCGCCGTAAAGTTCTTGATAAATTTCCCGAATTACAGGATCGGGATGGTTGACACATTCTTCTAAAATGATTCGCATCTGCACCAGCATACTATCTCGCCCAGAATCGCTTTCTCCTTTTGCTGAATTTTTAGCCCAAGCTGCATCCACGAAGTAAACTGATACTGGGCATCCATTCCGCATTCCTCGCCCAATTGTTTGCAAAATCGCAACCATTTGATTAGCTGTAAAGGATTTGAATAGTTCAGGGCCTAAACGGCTAGCCATTAAGGGTTCACGTAACAATCTATTGCCTGTTCTCCAAAGGTCTTTTCTGGATTGCTGCCAAGAAGTTGCGATCGCATTTAAATCTTCTGTTTCACTAAAAACTCGACTATCAAATTCTTGTGTTGCCCGTCCTGCCAAGCTGTACAAAAGCTGCATATCATTCTTTGTCGGATGAGGACGAGTCAGAAAGTAAATCGAGCCAATTGCCGCATCTAGTATCCTGTCTCCTTTGGTGAAAACGATGTTCACACCTCGATTAATTGCCAACATAGGAAAAATTAAAATATCACAGTTTTCATCGTCTCCTAATGCCTCACACTGAGCAGAGGTGATAAAATCCGTCGGTTGTTCTCCATCTCTGAGGGATTTAACAATTGCTTTTGTATGCCGCCCAACTTCAGGATGATAGTCATTGATATACTTTTTGATTGTGCGAGCCTGATCGTAACTATTGACAACTAAAGCAGCTTTACGACGAATACCAAACTTGACATCAAAATTACGCATGGACTTGTAAATTTCAGATTTAGTAATTCCTCCGCGTACAAGAGCATTCACCATCCGCTTAAGATTATGGTTTTGAAGGTCGCCAGCACCGCTATATTTGAGGGGTTCATCACCACGTTCACTATCTGGAAACCATTTGAAACGATAAACGCTCTGTTCTGGTTTATGTTCTGACTGACGCGGTTTTAGTAAATAATGCGGGCCAGCGTTAATGTGGTAGGCGGGACTAGCTTCTAAAAATGAAGTTGCTGAAGTAATTAAAACGGCTGGGCTGGGATGTCCATCATCTGCGTCTAACAACCGATGAAAGCGATGCATTAACATTCGAGGCGCACCAACAAATGTAATGTAGGACAATTGCACATTTTTGGCGGCGGTACGTGTTGTTTGTGCTTTGAAAAAACTGTATTCCACTCCAGAAAATGAACCTAAAATGCTTTCTGGAATAAATTTTCGGAGTTCTGATGATGCAGTTGACCCTCCAATGGTTTCACGAATGAATCCCTCTGCAACCATCGTTCTAGTTCCTGGTACAATTCGCTGGTAGCCCACAATTACGAAAGTAACAGTTATAAGTAATTTAGCTAAATCTTCTGCTTCTATTGTTGGTGAATGATCTGGAAAACAGAGCTTGAGAAATAATTTGGCAATTTCTTCTACGATCGCATCACGTCGCTTAATTAGATTTTCAGCCAGATAACGGCGGAAATGACTAATGAGAGTTTTCCATTGCTTTTCAAGGGTTTCACGGTTGTAGCCTAAAATCCGAGGCCACAAATCGGCTTTAAAGTCTTGAGGGTTCTCAACACCTGTGCGATCGTAAAAGGCGTTATATGCTGCCGCTTCCCAAAATTCAGTCAGCGCCCGACTTTTACTAAAGCCTAACTCGACCTCTTGTTCATCAAGGTCATTCTGCTGAGAGGATTTCTTTAAAGTATTCAACAGTTCGCTAACAATCCGTAATACAGTCAATAATTGATTTTCGTAGCGTTCTCCCACCCGCGACTTAGACATATTCTGAAGGGTGGTAATTAAGGAAGTATTATGGTTGCCAAATTCTGACAAGTCACGACTGTAAAGTTCTACATCCCGATCAAATAATCGATAGTTCTCGCCACGAGCAAAGCGGTTATGGATTTGTTCTAGAATTACCCGATGAATGGATCGCTCTGAGCCTGAAATACTTAAGGTTGCTGCCCCATAACCATCTAACACTGATTGCACCATGTCGCCTTCGTCAAAAACAACTACGTCGAAGGTACGGGCAATTAATTCAAAATATCGTACTTGTTCCTGAATCGCGTGAGGTGATATTTCAGTATCGAGCGATCGCACATGACCAACCCAAATATTAGCATCCAACAAATCTCGCGGTGCTTTGTTTCGACCGCACATTGTCCATAAAGGACACAGGCATTTCTTCATCTTTCCCTGTTTCCCTCCGCCTTGCAATATCTCGTTGCAAGGTGCGTAACCAAAGCCCCACAGGGACATATCAGCAGTTGAAAAGGTTGGTAGGACACAGTTCATCCCAAAAACTTCTGCCTGTTCTAAGGTGTGAGCAAAGCCACCATTACCTTTTGTTGCGATCGCTTCAGCAATATTGTCTGCATGACGACGACGAGTTTCATCGCCTTGACCTACCAGCATTCCGACTTTTACCTGATGAAATGCCAACTCAGCCATGTACTGTCTAGCAACTTCAATGGAGGGAAACACAAACATTGCTTTATAGTCATGTAGTCCCAGCCAGATAGCGATCAACACGAGAATAGTTGTTTTACCTGACCCTGGCAAACCAATTAAGTGCTTGATGTCTTCTAATTCCAACACATCTTCTTCTTTCCGCAGCCCCTTTCCCGCCTCCGATACCATGAGGTCAAAGCGTTCAAAACGATCTGCCCAACTACCAGATCGTCGCTCAGGATCTTGCCTTTCACGCTCGTCCATCTCAATAGCCAGATCACGCAGTTCACTTAGGGGAATGCGAATTTTTCCTCTTGGTTGGCGGTTAAGGGAATGTGTACGACGTGCAGCAATCGGGGCGGTAATCGGAGCGATCGGCATCCTTACTGCTGTTGACTCTTCACCTAATGCAACCGCCATCTGCTGACGAGGATCGGCAAATGTAAAACCATAGGAGTCGTATGGCAGAGGGGTACTAAGAATTTGACGCGCTTGTGTAATTAAAGAATCTTCTAAAGGGTCTGTTCTTTTAAAGTGAAGTGTTTCAATATCAATCTCATACGTCCCTTTAGTGTGGTTGCAGTAATGATGATTGTTATAGAGAGCAATTGCGTGTTTAACTGACGGCTGTGTAACAAAAGTCAGCGACATCTGACGCATATTGAAAATGGCTTGACGGGCAGGCTCTAATGCAGGTGCATTCAAAATGCTTGCCATGCCTGACATCACTAGTGGCGCGTATTCCAGTGAATCAGTATTAATAAACTCCTTCATCAAGACGCAAAACCAGCAAATTCGGTCTGCACCTTTCCAAAAATTAGGTTTGGTTCGCATAAGGCATCTTCTTTAAAAAATCAATTACAGAGGAAACCGACATAATTTCTAAACTGGCAGGATCACCCTTTTTATCTAGTGTTGAGATGAGGGTAGAAATGTAGCTTGGATTGTCCTCGATTAAGCGATCGCTCACAGCAAGAATCCGGCGGCGATAGTGAATCAGCCCGCCAATACTACGATTGAGACGCAAAGCCAGAGTAACCGGACTTGTGTAAGATTTGGCATCAATTCCAATTGCCCGTTCATTAATTGCCACATCGCATAAATCAGACTCTGGGTAAAGTTCAGCGTTGAGCTTATTTTGTCGGGCTGTATCAAAAATGGCTAATTCGTCAATTGCTGGGCCTGTCCAGTAGGTGAGAATTCGCGGCTCGGCAATTCGTAAAATATCTTTGGTGGGATCTAGTTTTTCAGATACTTTTGGCAATTCGTGGCCAATGCACTGGCGAATCGGACACCGCCCTTGTGAAAAAAGTTTTTTGTTGGGATGCGATCGCATCAGTGTGCCACAGTGGGCGCAGCGATGTGCTAGTCCATCAACTAGCCAGATATCTGGTACTGAGTCGAAGAATTTCTCAATAATCATTCCCTGCAAAGGAGTTAAGTCATTGTCAACCAAGTAATCTAATAGTTGCCGTTCTCCTATCAGAGAGTACCTGCCAAATAACTCCCGCAGAGCGGTGTAAGCTTTGTGTTGGCGACGGCCGCCTAGTCGTTCAGTTGCTTGGCATAAGTCAGTATATAAGCGATGCTCAATCACATTGTCTTCGCCAAAAGCTCCGCTTAGGTTGGCAATCTCTGCACAGTCTGAGGTGGGTACTCGTAAATCTGGATCAATTAAGGTAACGCTAGAAAAACGAAAGTCTGATTGGCTAAAAACCCCTAGCTTCCAACGAGCGCAACCAAGAGAGTATCGAGCGTTGTCCAAAACAGTATGCACACAAGCCGCGCGATCGCTTAATCCTTCTTCAATATATAGACGACCCAATTTGCACATTGCTTGATAGAGTTCTGGTGGCAACATACTATCGTCTTGACGAACTATTTGTTTACCTGGTAGCACTCGTTCATATTGGCGAATAATTCCTTGGGCTAACAAAACTACAGCATCCTCAGCCAGATCCATTGCTGGTCTGTGTCCAGTAGGTAACGGCAAAGAGGTTGCAGTGATTGCGGGTAGCCATGTGGGGTCTTGACCTTGAGCCTCTGCAATAATTTGCTTCTCTAAAGCATCTTCAGAGAAAGAAGGCAAAACTTGAGTAATTGCTGCAAGTGTCCAACCTTTCTTCAATAGGAGAGCAGTTACCAATCCTTCCAAAACCTGACGAAAGCCAAATTCTTGTCCTTTGGGTTGTGATAAAAGTTGTTTCGTTCTCCACGACCGAACGGTACGTAGGGCAGGTGATTCTATAGACAGTTCAAGCTGTTCAATCTGACGTTTTAACTCCTTTGTCAGAGCCTCCGCAGTTCCCTGCCACTGACGCACGTCCTCAAAGTACATAACTGTAATCGGATATTTTTTACATCAATTCTTGTTTACACTAAATGATGTAATTTAAAATGTCAATACATTCAAAAGACGCAAAGATAAATTTTTGTGTCTTAGCACGTTACTGGGTATTGGGAACTAGAGATTAGGGAACTTGGTCAAAATAGGACAAAATCAAATAATTGATGCGCCATTTCTAATTTAGAACAAGGTGCGATCGCTACCTGATTTCCTTGGCTATCTAAAAATATCGCTTGATTATTATCACTTCCAAAACCACTATCAGGTTGATCGATGGGATTGGCAACAATAGCATCTAATTTTTTACTCTGTAACTTTTCTAAGGCAGGGTTGACAATATCTCCAGTTTGTGCAGCGAAGCCAATTAATATCTGATGTGGCTGTTTAAGTTTTGCTAATTGGGCAACTATATCTGGTACAGGTTCTAAGGGTAAAGCTTGAGGGAGCGATCGCTTGGGCAATTTCTCTATACTATAATCTTTTGGCTTCACATCTGCCACGGCTGCTGACATCACAATTAGATCAGCGTTGGCTAAACATTCCACCATGACGTGCTGCATTTGCTCGGCACTAACGACGGGAATTGCTTGCACTCCCAATGGTACATCCCAATTAGCTGGGCCATGCACCAGGGTAACACTTGCACCTCGGTGAAGTGCGGCTTGCGATAGCGCCAATCCCATTTTACCTGTGGAAGGATTACCAATAAACCTCACTGGGTCAAGAAACTCTCGCGTTCCCCCAGCACTAATTAACACTCGTTTACCGACTAAATCTCGTTTGCCTTGAGTGTGTAACAACGATTGGATGTGAGTCAAAATTTCTGGAGGTTCTGCTAATCTACCAGCACCGATGCGATCGCACGCTAATAAACCTGATGCTGTACCCATCCCATGATATCGGCTATCTATCAATAGCTGTTGCCAATTTCGCTGCACTGATAGCTGTTCCCACATATCCGTATTCATTGCGGGTGCCAACAGCACCGGACAAGTAGAAGCCAGCACGGTATTTGTGAGTAAATTATCTGCCATCCCGTAGGCTAACTTTGCCAATGTATTAGCCGTCAAAGGGGCAATTACCATAACATCTGCCCATTCACCCAACTCAATATGCAACGGACGAGAGTGAGTTGCTTGCCAGAAATCATCATCTGTGTAGGCAGGATGACGAGAAAGGGTTGATAAAGTCAGAGGCGTGATAAATTCTTGCGCCGAACGGGTGAGGATGACTCGCACTTTCACCCCAGTTTTAAACAGCGTCGAAACCAATTCACAGATTTTGTAGGCGGCGATACCGCCACCTACAGCAATTAGAACCCTGTTCAATTTTGGATTTTGCGAAAAGTTGTAAGGAGGGTTTCCCTCCGTGGCAAACTTTTCAATACGGATTTTGGATTTTGGATTTAAAGGAGATTCCATTGGTACTTTCGGATTAAGCAAGTGATACATTAACCCTGATAATCTCCGATTTTAGCCAGTTGACCCCAATCTAAAATCTAAAATCTAAAATCTAAAATTGTTACGCTTCATCGTAGGGTTCCAAGTCTAAGAGGTAGATATAGGGTTCAACTAACTCTGGACGCTGAAATGCGATCGCTCGCAATAGATGCCAATCATTTAAACCCTCAAAAGCATTACTATAATTATCTAGCTCCAGACGTTTAGCCAATTCTTCTACTTCTGCCACCGTCATGGCAGCAATTTCTTTCTTGGAAATGCTTAGAGTTGTCATAATGTTCGCCCCTCCTTATGCAGCACTCGCCTTCAGCATGGGTTAAGTTGCGCTGAACGCAGCCACCCTATATATATTACTCATTAGAAGTCATTGATTTCGTGAAAATTTTCCGCATTTATACCAGAATTTATAAAAAATTCGTAATGCTGACTAGCCAATTACATTTACAACAAAATTCCGTAGCACCTCTAACGTTTGTGGATGTATTTCATGCCCCATATTAAATTCGTGGTATTCTATCGCCACTCCCAGAGACTTTAAAGTTTCTCGTGCCTTCCAGGCGGCTTGCAGTGGAACAACTTCATCATATTTCCCGTGGGTAATTAAAGTCGGGGGAATCCCACTTTTAGCTGCCATTACTGCATCCGGATGTAAATACCCGCTCATCACAACTAAACCTGCTAGGGGTAATTTTGATCCGACATCTAAAGTCATTGCTCCGCCTTGAGAAAACCCACTCAAAATGGTGCGTGACAAAGGTATGCCAGTGCTACTTTCTAAAGATTCCAAGAAATCTGTTAGCAGTTGCCGACTTTCTGCCAACCCTTGATACATATTCTCCACCCGTAGGTCATACCATGCCCTCCCTACAGGGGAATAGGGATAAGGAAAAGGTGCATCAGGTAATACAAACTGGTAATCAGGTAAGTTGATCAAAGGTAACAAAGATGCTACATCCTCAGCATTAGCTCCCCAACCATGCAAAGTGACAATTAAGCCTGCGGGGGGTTGAGAACTTGCTGTGGAAACGTTAATAAATTGTAAAGACAGAGGTCTACTCCTAAAATCCTACTGTTCTAGTAGATCCTATCTCTTGAAGTAGACTTAATATTAGGAAGCGGATGCCACTTCCACAGAGACACTCAGCTTATTGACTAAACTTTTTACCAAGGTACTGGTTCACCAAGATGAAAAAAGCCACCACTGGGCCCATCGTCAGGAAGCATCGCTAACTCAACGCCCGTTTTTGCCCCTCCTGTGATATCCATCATTGCGCCTTCACCGCCCAATTCAGTTTTCACCCAACCTGGATGAGCGCTATTAATTTTCACAGGAGTATTGCGTAACTCATGGGCTAAATGGATGGTGAATGCGTTGACTGCTGCTTTAGAAGCATTATAAGCAAATGGTTTAGAGTCATAAGTTAGTGAATTGGGAGTAGCATGAAGCGTCAATGAGCCTTCAATACTAGACATATTGACAATTCGACCACTAGGACTATTTAAAATTAATGGTAGCAGTACTTGAGTCAGTTCTACCAAGCCAAAAAAGTTGGTGTCGAATGTCTGTCGAATAATGTTTATTGAAACAGAAGTGGCATTACTGATTAACCAGTCGCCATCTAGAAACACACCTGCATTATTAATCAAGATATCCAGTTTACCAAAAGTGTCATTAATCTCTTGAAAAGCAGACTGAATTTGAGTACTGTCAGTTACGTCAAAAGCGATCGCCTGAGCTGAGACTCCTTCATTATGCAAGTTAGTGGCTGCGGTTTTTGCTGCTTCTAAATTCCGGGCTGCGATCAGAATCGTCAATCCATGTTGTCCCAGTTGACGACTCATCTCCAGTCATAGACCCTTATTTGCGCCAGTAATCAAGGCTACTTTATTCTTCAGTTCGCTATTTACCACTGTTAGCCACTCCTATGGAATTGGGGATCTAGGATGTATTTAAAAACAGTATGCTTAAGCTTTGTTTAAATACTGGGTCAATCCTCTCACGAAGTCGTAGGCAAGAAAACCTAGAAAAAAGGCTAGGTCTTGTCTGTTAAACAGATACAAAAAAAGAGATAGCTTCAAAGGGCTAAGGCGTGTTTTCAAACCTCTCCTTAAGTACCCTAGTCTTTGAAGATCCCCCTAACCCACGCCAATTGACGCCAGTCCGCTTTGCCCATGCGGCTGGACAGCCGATCGCAATTTTTTGGAAATGGCTGATATTAGAAATTTGGGATGAACTTGCTTGCAGAGCGTCAGGGCAGAACTAATCCCATTGTCAAAAAAATTCACTCAAAGTCTCCATCCAAAAAACCAGTTCATAGAGGAACTAAAAATTATTCTCAACAACTCAAATTTTCTATGATCAGCACTGCTTAGAGCTTACAGCGATTTTCAGGTAAATAGACCACAGTGATTGAACCAACCGAAGGCATCATCTTCAGTAATGTAATTGACAGCAAGAGCCATTGCTTGGTCGAGCGATTCCAGTGTACGTGCCTCACAGGAACGGAGAAATTGCTTCAGTTTCGACCAACACAGTTCTATGGGAGATAAATCTGGAGAATAGGGGGGCAAAAACTTGACTTTTGCACCGACCGACTCAATGGCAACTCTGACACGTTCGGCGTGATGAACCCGGAGATTATCCATGACCACGATCGCCCCTTTCCATAACTGAGGTATTAATATCTCGGTTACATAAGTGAGGAATATATCAGTATTTGTACTTCCTGGTACAGTCATCGCTGCAAGCAGTCCATCAAAGCTTAAAGCACCGATCAAAGAAACGTTTCCACCCTTGCTTCCAGGTATACTACCAACTGCTCTTTCGCCATCCACTGCTCTAGCAAACAAGCCGCGCAGCGATTGATAAATTCAATCCCGCTTCATCGACAAATATGAGGTTTCTGACATCAATTTTATCTAAAGTTCGGCGATAGTCATGTCTTAACTCTTGTACTCTTGGGGTATCTTGCTCGCTGGCGTAAAGACTTTTTTTTTACACCGTAAGCCTAATTTTTCTACCGCACGATGCATTGTTGTAATACTTACACTAATCCCTGTGCGTTCTGCATAGCGATCGCATAATTCTCTCAGTAATAAATCATTTTTTCCCTCAACCAAAGACTGAATAATGCTCAGATGCTCGTTTCTTATTGTCGGCTTTTGGTATCCTCCACGTCGTTTCGCCTCGATTTGTCCATTTGTCCGATACTGACGCAGTAGGTTTCTCACAAATGACAAGCTGACCTTGAATCTTTGCGCCAACTGGCGTTGAGAGCCTTCTTTCCCTTCCCACGCCATAATCACACGCTCACGCAAATCCTTTGAGTAAGATATTGGCATCTATTCGTACAATACTATCTCTTCAGTTTACCTGAAACTGTAGTTCAATTACCTGAAAATCGCTGTAATTGAGAAGTATTCATATCTGAGTGAGAACTAAGCGATCGCATCTGCATATTTACTGCCAAGCTTGCAGCGTGACAATATTTAACATTATTATTTAAATTTTCCGAAATATATATTATTAAGTTAAATTCACTATCTGATAAATTATGATCAAGCTAAAATAGCGCCGCCGATTGGTCTGGGCTTGACTGTGGGAATACTCAGACTCACCACGGCTGATCAGATTTTTAGGAGAGTTATTTGTCATTAATTACCTTCATTATGAAATTACGAACATACGAAATAGCTGATACCAAAGAAATTATCAAATTGTTCTACGATACTGTTCATGAGGTAAATATTCACGATTACACACAAGAAGAAATAGATGCTTGGGCACCAGCAAATATGGATATTGACGTTTGGATTAAAGGTTTAGAAAGTAAGTTTACTTATGTAGCAGAGGAACAGGGCAAAATTATTGGTTTTGGGGAATTAGAGGTTAATGGTCATATTGACCGTTTTTACTGTCATAAAGATTTTCAAAGAAAAGGGATTGGTAATAAAATCTTAGAACAGCTTGAATCAAAAACAAAGACTTTAGGGATTGAAAAGTTATTTACAGAAGCCAGTATCACAGCTAAACCTTTTTTTGAAAGCCAGAATTTTATTGTTATAAAACAGCAAAAGGTAGAACGTAGAGGGCAAAAATTGATAAACTTTGTCATGGAAAAATCGATTTAGTAATTACTAAATGGGTTTAATTCAAAACAGTAGTTTCGACGGGTGTAATCCGCTAAAGAGCATTTAAGTTTCATATAATAAGGGCTGGAGCCGTTTACTACAAGCAAATCATTTTAGAAAAATGAATGACCCAGAAAGAAAAAGGTTTACCCTGAGCGTAACCGTAAAGCCTGCGGCATAGCTTCGCTTAAGGCGCAGCCTCTCGTAGAGAAGGATACAAGCCCACTTCGGCGAGCGTGCATCGCCTAAATTTATTTATGGAAAATAAAAAAATGTATTTCGAGACACGTAGTACAAGAAATACTACGTCAGTTGACTCAGAGCAACTAAATTTATTTATGGGGTTCTAATGAGTGACTTTTGAATGGGTGACTTTTGACTTCCCCGTTCGCGTAGCGTCTCCAAGAGTTGGGGCTGACCTCTAGCTTATTCAGCCATTAGTTGTTAAGAAAACTTAAGTATTTCAAACAAGGACGAGGTTTTTTCTGTCGCTGTAATCTCGATTTTTTTGTTGCTCAATAAACAAAATACTGAACCTAGTGTAATTAGTCTTGTATACCCTAAGAAATAAAACTTAGTTATTCCATTAGAAAGAAGCCACTGTCGCTCTTACTATCTAAAGTAAACTTAGGGATATTGAAATAAATCTCTGAACAAGTGTTTAGTTGGATTTGTGTCTGCTTGTGGTTAAAAAAGACACTATTCATAACAAAGTCAAATTCCAAAAACATAATCTTTCCTTTTACCTTTGCTTTTACCTAGAGCGTATTAGCATTTTTTTTAGGGAAGATGGCCAAGTCTAGCCAAAACACGAGTGATGAAACAAAGGATTCGCCGCAACACCCTTGATTTTCATTTAGGAATATCACTATGAACACACAAGAGCAACTACACCAATGGCATGAACTAGCACAACAGTTGCGTATCGATAGTATTCGCGCTACAACTGTTGCTGGTTCAGGTCATCCTACCTCGTCCATGTCAGCTGCTGATCTGATGGCGGTTTTACTTTCCAAATATCTCCGCTACGACTTTGATGATCCACATAACCCTAATAACGATCGCTTCCTTCTCTCTAAAGGACACGCTGCACCTCTACTCTATGCCATGTATAAAGCAGCAGGGGCAATTACTGATGAGGAGTTATTATCACTACGGCAATTTGGCAGCCGTCTACAAGGACATCCCACACCAGTTTTACCTTGGGTTGATGTGGCGACCGGCTCATTGGGACAAGGATTACCAATTGGTGTAGGGGTAGCTTTAGCAGGTAAATATCTAGATCAACTTCCATACCATGTCTGGGTATTACTGGGTGATAGCGAAACAGCTGAGGGGTCTGTGTGGGAGGCTTTTGATCATGCCTCACACTCCAAACTAGACAATCTGATCGCCATTATCGATGTCAATCGACTAGGGCAACGCGGTGAGACTGAACTGGGTTGGAACACACAAGCCTATGCTGCGCGTGCTAGAGGCTTTGGCTGGCAGGCAATTGAAATTGATGGTCACGACTTGACAGAGATTGACCAAGCCTTTAACGCTGCTTTGAGCATCAACGATCGCCCCACGGTAATTATTGCCCGCACGAAGAAAGGCAAAGGTGTAGCTTCTGTGGAAGATATAGGTGGTTGGCATGGTAAAGCATTCAAACCCGACCAAGAGAAAGAGGCGATCGCGGAGTTAGGTGGTGAGCGCCAGATGATAATTAAAGTCAACAAACCTGAAGAGCAAAGCCAACCTGCTACAACAGGGAATGCTCAACCACTGCAACTTCCCACTTATGAAAAAGGTGCAAAGGTTTCAACACGTAAAGCATATGGTGACGCTTTAGTGGCATTGGGAGCCGCTCAACCCGATGTAGTTGTCCTTGATGGCGAGGTGAGTAATTCCACTTATGCCGAAGATTTTGCCAAAGTCTATCCTGAGCGCTACTTTGAGATGTACATTGCTGAACAACAACTGATTGCAGCAGCGGTGGGTTTGCAGGTACGAAAATATAAACCCTTTGCTTCCAGCTTCGCGGCTTTCTTGAGTAGAGGTTACGACTTTATACGGATGGCGGCTGTCTCTCGTGCCAATATTAAATTAGTGGGTTCTCATGCTGGGGTATCCATTGGTCAGGATGGGCCTTCACAGATGGCACTGGAGGACTTAGCAGCCTTCCGAGCGGTGGGGAATAGTACTGTATTATATCCCAGTGATGGCAATCAGACGGCTAAACTAGTGGCGCAGATGAGCGATCACAATGGCGTTGTTTACCTGCGCACCACCAGGGAAAGCACACCTGTAATCTATGGCTCTGATGAGGAATTTCCCATTGGGGGTAGCAAAGTAATCCGTAGCTCCGAGCAAGATCAAGTCACTGTGATTGCCGCTGGTATTACTTTATATGAAGCACTTAAGGCTGGCGATCGTCTAAAAAACGAAGGCATCACTGTGCGGATCATAGATGCCTACTCGGTCAAACCCATTGATGTAGAGACACTTCATCAAGCTGCACGCGATACCAAGGGTAATTTAGTCGTGGTTGAAGACCACTGGATGGAAGGCGGACTAGGTGCGGCTGTGCTTGATGCCTTTGCTGGTACTAGTAGTATTCCTACTTACAATGGGCCTCAACTGCGGTTAATTAAGTTGGCAGTGCTTGATATGCCAGGTTCCGGCACTCCAGAAGAATTGCTCCATGCTGCCAAAATTGACGCAGATGCCATTGTTGAAGCCGTGAAATCGCAAGTCAGACAGCCAGTAGGGGTATAAGACAATACGGTTTGGTTAACAAAGTTATCTGTTGAGGTGAGCTCTTGAAGCAGGGGAGGAGGAGCAGTTCTTAAGAAAGAATTGATTGTTTAACATGAGTTCGACGAACCTCTCCCTGCCTTGAACTTCAGTTCAAGTCTGTCCCTCTTCCCCGTCGGAGAGGGACGGTTTTGCATAGTAAAACCTCTTAAATGTGGACTCTTGATTTTTGTTGAGTAATTTATTCCTTGGAAGTCCCTTACTGAATCGGTCTTCTAAAACCTTTGATTTTATATTCAAATTTCTAATCTTTTTTGATGGCAAAAAATGATAAATACAAATTCACCAAAATCGGCGTTTTCAAAAAATCCCCCAAAAATCATCGAAAAAAAAGTATTGACTTTACATACGTTTACTGAAATGCAGACTTTTTGCTCAATATAATATAATTTTTATATATAAGTACTTTTTTATACATATAATCTTTTTGAGTTATTTTCTATCCGCTTATTAAGATGTTACTAAGCAGATACCAGATTTGGACTTCGGACAAAAAAAATGTGTTCGCAGATATTCTCTGGACATCATAAAATACCTCAGTTTTTTTAAATCTGCGATCAAAAACACATACTGAGTGATTGAGAAAACTACATTCTTTTACCCAGGTAAACATACAGCAATAATGCATTTTACAACTTGATGTGCATTTTATTTCTGTGAACTTTGAATCAGCAAACTAACCGTACTAACTAACATACATTGAGAGGATTTTGATCATGGCTAGACTAACCATTCCACCCAATTTCACTGGCACCGCCAATGCGGACAAAATAGTAGGGGAAGAGTTAAATGCATCTGTAGCAATTGGAATTGATATTTTAACTCCAGGTTTGATTAATACAGGCTCAGGAAAGGACACTATTGAGGGCACGGGTGTTGGCAATATCGGCAGCACCGGTACTGGCGGTAACGGCAGTACTGGCACTGGCATTGCTAACAGTGGCAAACTGAATGCAGGGAACCAAGAAGACACTATTTCTGGCATCGGTACTGGCGGCGACGGTGGCAACGGCTACGACGACATTAAAGGCGAGAAGAGTGGCAAGGGTGGCAAGGGTGCCAAGGGTACTGATTAATTTTAATTTGCAGTTTCTCTCGTAATTGTTGTGCCTGCTGGTAAGCTACTGTACGCCCTTTGTTTGAATATTTGTGCATTTCTGCTGTTTCCAAAGGTTCAATAAAGTAACGCAAGCGAGTTCTACTTGCCCAAATTCCCATTGAAGGAAACAGAATTAAGACAAGCATTAAAGGCGATAAAGGCAAGAATGGTAATTTGACTAGTCGTTGCAATTTCTGCAAATTAACACTCCAAGGATGTAAAAATTCACTACCGATGCAAACTACTGGGAGAATGGGAATTTGATAGCGATCGCTCAATTTAATAAAACTCACATCAAACTTTTCTAGTTGATAGCGTCTTTTCCAACCTTTCAGAGGACCACGGATACCTTCGGGTGCATATAAGAGAATTTTACCTTGGGCGATAGCTGTCTCAAAGTCATCTAATTCGGCTCGCACACCACCTAAAACCTGCGACCATTTAGATGGTAGCCACCAAATCACCCAAGGATGGTCAAATAGTGCCGGACTTGCTACGGGTTGTATCACCCATCCTCTAGCTTCACTTAATAAATAACCCAAAGTCAAAAAATCCCAAGGAAAACACATCCCTGCGTGATTCATTGCTACAATCAATGGTCCTGTTGGCGGCAAGTTTTCGACTTGTTGCAATTCTCCCCGAAAATAGTATTTAACGATCGGGCCAAGAAGTTCTTCACGAAAAGCTTGTTGATATTTGGGATCAAATTCACCAACTTCTTTTCGGGGTGAACGAAAACCAAGACGCAACCAACGACTCAGCAGCGCCAGATAAAATCCGCCAGGAATTAAAAATAATCCATATTCTGGCCAATTCCAACCATCTGGATCGACGTGATAGTGCTGCCAATGGCGGTTAAATAAAATTAGCCAGCCTGGAGGATACCAAAGACAAAACCAATCAAACCAGCTAAATATATAGCCTTCACCTGGTAGATTTTCCAGTTGAGTGTTTAAAAGGTTTTCGGAGTGTTGATTAATCAAAACAGTGATCTGGTTTAGGCAAAAATTTGATTTAAATCTTATCATAGCTTTACAGCTTTGCCATTGGACTCTTAGCTTAAAAGTAAAATTAACTACATATTTTGAGAATTATTTCAGATAGTTTTGCCAAAATTAGCGAGAATTTAGAAAAAGTTATAAATACAAAGTATTAGATAAAACTTATGTATTTAGGATATCTTATAAAATATTAAGGAGTGAAGTTGCCAAGCATGACAATGTAATGCACCATCCATAAATTTTTGGCGGTGTGTGAGCCTTTAAAATCATCAAAGCGCTTAATATAATACTATTTATGCATCACATACCAACAAAATTTAATATTTATTTTATAGATCCTTTCTCCAGTTCTTTTCTATCAGCAAGTTTTTGTGGCATCACCTGAAAACAGTGAACAATTATCTGAAGTATGGTGAGGGGCTTAAATCAGTGAAGAGTAACCAATGACGGCTGATAACTGATATCGGTATGCGCCAAAAGATGAAATTGATAACAACTGATGACTGTTCAAATTCTTTCTGAAGCTGGAGACAAATGGCGAGACACCTGTCCTACTCTTCCTATTATGGAACTAGAAAAGCTACTAAAAATTTCAGATTTAATCCGTGAACTTCGGCAGCAACTCGATCTCTCTCAGGAAAAGTTTGCAGCTAAGTTGGGAGTTTCCTTACGAACAGTCAATCGTTGGGAGAACGGATCTACAGTGCCTTCACAGATGGCACTAAAGCTAATTGAAGAAATGTTACAGAAAATGGGCAAACCAGGCAAAAGACTACTGAACGAGTATCTCCCAAAAGCGGAGCAACGGCAGGACTCCTAAGATGATCGTGAAAGTACCCGGAAAAATTTTGATGATCCGCTCTTGCTTACTAAACTATGGTGTGATGACTCTGGCGGTCATAGCGGCGCTGCTGCTGACGCGACTGTTGTTGCCAGTCTTCGATCCGAGCGTATTTACATTATTTTATGCTGCCGTAGCAATTAGTGCCTGGTATGGTGGCATGGGACTTGGAGTATTAGCGATCGCCCTGTCTATTACAACTGCGCTTTATTTTTTGATCGAGCCAGTCTACTCATTCGGTTTCCTCAACTCGAATGTCTTGGTAAGATTAACCACGTTCTCATTAGTATCCTTGTTAATTACTGCCCTCTCCTCAGAGTTGCGAACTGCTAGACGCAAGGCAGAGACAAGTCTAAAGTTGTTGCAAAATAGCGAAATGCGATTTAGCCGACTGGCAGAATCCAACATCATTGGGGTGATTGTAACTGATATCAACAACGGCTCGATCATGGAAGCCAATGATGCTTTTCTGAAGATGGTCGGCTATACGCGAGAAGATTTGTCCGCTAACCAAATGAAATGGCGCGATCTCACCCCACCTGAGTATCTTCTTTTGAGTGAGGGTTCAGTGGAAGAACTTAGAACGACCGGAGTATGTAAGCCCTTTGAGAAGGAATACATTTGTAAAAATGGCGATCGCATTCCCGTTCTGCTCGGTTCTGTGCTTGTGGGAGACACTCAAGAAACAGTTATTGGCTTCGTTGTTGATTTGAGCGAACGCAAACAAGCAAAAGCGGCATTACAGCAAGCCAATGACCGGAATACACGCACTCTGGAAAACATGAGTGATGCATTTATTACTTTAGACCGGGACTGGCGAATCATCTACCAAAATGCCGAAGCAGAGCGAATTAACGGCAAACTCAGAACAGAGGTTATCGGTAAGTCGCAGTGGGAGGAGTGGTCTGCATTAGTAGGCACTGATGTAGAACGCCAGTACCGACGGGCGATGGCAGAACAAATTCCCGTCAACTTCGAGCATCACTACTACTTCCCGTCCAAGTATGACCTGTGGCTGGAGATTCACGCCTACCCTAGTGAGGATGGTCTTGACATTTTCTTCCGTGACATCAGTGAACGCAAGCAAGTAGAACAAACTTTGCGGGAGAAAGAGGAACGCCTGAGGTTAGCTAACGAGCGTTTTGAGTTAGCATCTGCTGCGGTCAACTGTTTGATTTATGACTGGAATTTAGAGCAAGATACCGTTGAAAGAACCGAGGGGTTAACCCGAATTTTAGGCTATTCCCTCGACATTGCCCAACCAACTGGTAATTGGTGGCGTCAACTTGTGCATCCAGAGGATTTGCAGCGTGTACAAGAGGCGGCGGCGATCGCTTTGGCAAATGGCGATCGCTTTTCTGCTGAGTATCGGATTCGCAACCAGAATAATCAGTATATCTACGTACTGGATCAGGGGATAGTGGTGCAGCGAGATGCTGATGGAAAACCAGTCCGCTTAGTTGGCAGCACTACAGATATCAGCGATCGCAAGCAGGCTCAGAAGGCAGTTCAAGCAACTGAGGAACGCCTCAGGAGTTTTGTGAAAGCGAATATAGTTGGCATTCTCTTTGGTGATGTGAATGGTGGTATCACTGAAGCCAATGACGAGTTCTTGCGAATTGTCGGCTATACCCAGGAAGATATCCAGGCAGGCAGACTACGCTGGACTGAGATCACGCCCCTTGAGTACCAATATTTAGATGAACTGGCTATTGCGGAGGCAAGAGCGAAGGGAACTTGTACTCCCTATGAAAAGGAATGTATTCGCAAGGATGGTTCCATTGTCCCAGTTGTAGTTGGCTACTCTCTGTTAGGAGAATCTCGGCAGAAATCAGTCGCATTCATTCTGGATATTAGCGATCTCAAACAAGCTAAAAAAGCGCTGAGTCAGAGTCAAGAGCAATTTCAAGCTTTTATGGATAATATTCCAGCCGCAGCATGGATTACGAATGCAGACGGACGTGTACTTTACCTCAGTCCAACTTATCTGAGCACATTCGATTTAGCAACAAATAAGGCGATTAATAAAAATATTTTTGACCTATACCCAGCCCAAATCGCTCAACCCCTGCTCGATAACATTAGAATGGTTGCCGAGACGAATCAGGTTGTTGAAACGATCGAGTCTGCGCCACGCACAGATGGCACCTTGGGGGAATTTTTGGTATATAAGTTTCCGATTGCGGATGCATCTGGACAACGCCTGGTAGGAGGGGTTGCAGTTGACATCACCGAACGCGAACGCGCCCTTCGTGAACGCCAGCTTGCTGAACTTGCCTTGCAAGAGCGCAGTGAACGACTCAAACTGCTTTCTGAAACAACCAGCGATTTGCTTTCAACTGAGCGCCCCTTGGATTTAATGAACAGCTTGTTCAGCAAACTTTCGGCGCAGATGGATTTGCATTTTTACTTTCACTATCTAATTGATACACACGAAAATAAGCAGAAATTTCGGTTAGTAGCTTGGAACGGCATTACTGATGAAGTATTTAAAACAATTGAATACCTGGAATTTAATCAAGGGATGTGCGGACTAGTGGCGCAAGAACGCCATCAAATTATCGTCAATGATGTACTGCACTCTCGTCATCCAAATGCCCAAATCCTTCATCCTTTTGGAATAACAGCCTATGCCGGTCAACCGTTAATTGCTCAGGGAAAGCTGCTTGGTGTCCTCTCCTTTGCCAGTCGCACCCGTACCCACTTCACTTCTGGGGAAATTGCTCTACTGCAAGCAACCTCCGATCAGGTGGCGGTTGCTCTGGAACGCGCTCAGTTGATGGCTTCGTTACAGCAGCAAAAAGAGCAATTAATCCAAGCTAACCAGATCAAAGATGAATTTTTGGCGGTTCTTTCCCACGAACTTCGCACGCCGCTAAACCCGATCTTGGGATGGTCGAAGTTACTGCAAACTAAAAAGTATGATCAAGCAACCACCACTCGCGCCCTGGAAACAATTGAGCGCAATGCCAAGCTTCAGACGCAACTAATTGAAGATTTGCTGGATGTCTCTCGGATTTTGCAAGGTAAACTCAGCCTGAATATTGCTCCTGTGAATCTGGAAACTGCGATCGCAGCAGCAATAGAAACTGTACGTCTAGCGGCTGAAGCCAAATCTATCAATTTGCGATTTACGATTTTAGATTTTGGATTAGAAAATTCTAACAGAAATTTAGAATCTATCGATTTTAACAAGCAACCTGACAATCTAAAATCCAAAATCCAAAATCCAAAATTCCAAGTAACTGGTGATTCCGGTCGCTTGCAGCAAGTTATCTGGAATCTACTTTCCAATGCTATTAAGTTTACACCCCAAGGTGAACAGGTAGAAATCAGTTTACAGTCACTTGGTTCTCAGGCTCAACTTCGAGTCCGTGATACAGGTAAGGGAATTAGCCCAGATTTTTTACCCTATGTCTTTGACTACTTCCGACAAGCTGATGGTGCAACTACCAGGAAATTTGGGGGACTGGGATTAGGATTAGCTATTGTTCGTCACATTGTAGAGCTACATGGCGGCACAGTTCAGGCAGAAAGTTTGGGTGAAGAACAGGGAGCAACCTTTACAGTCATCCTACCGCTGATCAAGATTCATCTAAATAGCCATCAAATTGATCGACAACCTGATGATTCGCCTGATCTAAATGGGGTGAGGGTTCTGCTTGTGGATGATGAGCGTGATACGCGAGAGTTAATTGCTTTCATTCTGGAGCAATCTGGCGCGGTAGTAACTCAGGCTGCATCTGCTTTGGAAGCAGTACAAGTTATGCCTCAGTTCCAGCCAAATCTGCTGTTAAGCGACATTGGAATGCCGGAAGTAGACGGCTATATGCTGATACGTCAAATTAGAGCCATGTCACCAGAACTTGGAGGGCAAATTCCAGCGATCGCCCTCACAGCTTATGCAGCTGAGGTTGATTATCAACAGGCAATTGCTGCCGGATTTGGACAGCATATCACCAAGCCTGTGGAGCCAGCTAAATTAATTCGAGCGATCGCAAACCTGATTTGTAATTGTAGCAATCTGCGTTAGATCCCCGACTTATTTGAGAAATTGGGCATCTGGATTGGATTGATGATACCAATAGTTAATTGAGTCTCTCAATTAACTTTACAACTCGTTCCTTAACTTCATCTCGAACGCAGCAAAAAGTTTCAATTGATTGCCCTTTAGGTGCGATCGCGCTTGAACAGGACTATTTTTTACTCAGATGCACATTATATCAATCTCTAATTTCCCCATTCATCAAATACAGTATCTTACAGCCGCTTCTGGTGGTATTGGTGTTGTTGAGAGATATTTACCAGTTTTATTAGGAGAAGTTGATTATTTACCTAACAATTTAGAGGCAATTACTATTACTAGTGATTTACAAGGAATTGACCCTAAAAACCAACAACTTCTCGGTCATCTTGTTATAGAAGAATTAGAGAATTTGGCAGAGATCGGAAAAATTCCCTCCCTAAAAAATACAGGCATTATATTAGCAGGTGATTTATATGCAGAGGTCAATAGGCGTAGTGGAGTAGTAGGGGATATCCGAGAAATTTGGCAAGCTTTTAATCGACGATTTCGTTGGGTAGCTGGTGTTGCTGGAAATCACGATAGTTTGGGAAATACACCCGAAGAAATTCAGATTTTTAAACAAAATCGCAGGATTTACTATCTTGATGGTGAGATCAGAAGAAATGGTGAGCTTAATCTTGCCGGGATTTCTGGTATTATTGGCAAAAAAATTAAACCCTTCAGACGCCCTGAGAAAGAATTTATTAAAGTAATTCGGGAACTTCTAAAGCAGTCACCAGATATTTTAATTTTACATGAAGGGCCCGATTACCCACAAGGTAATTTGGTTGGGAAAGAATCTATCCGCAAAGAGTTAGAAAAAATTAATCTAACTGATAATTTATTAGTTATCTGTGGTCATTCTTATTGGAAAATTCCAATGATCGCTTTAGAAAATGGTATCCAAGTCATTAAAGCAGATAGTCGTGTTATCGTACTTCAGGCGAAGAAATAATATCAAGTCCCTATATGATTGGGCGATCACACTGCATTTTCAGGAGGCATACTGGTTCATTAATATGATAGAAATATGACTTATTTAGGATTACAGGAAAATTTTGAATGACTGGAGAAGAAAATCTACTTTCTTACCAGTCAATCACTACTGAGATTGGCTTTCAGCTTTTATTCAGATAACCTTGACTAGACTGGGGATGCTATCTCTATTGTGAAGCAGAGACTACAGCTTCAGGTTGATAGCGGATGCCAGCTTGCTTGAAGCGATGTAAAGCTTCACCCAAGCGATCGCAGTCTGCAATCAAACTGATCCTTACATAACCCTCACCTGCAACCCCAAAGGCATTACCTGGAGTAAGAACAACACCAGTTTGCTGCAACAGGTTCAGGGCAAAATCTGTGGAACCAACGCCAACGGGACACTTAACCCAAAGATACATCGTCGCCTTAGTTTTGGGGATATCCCAACCCAACTCTCCTAACCCTTGAATCAGGAAATCGCGGCGGGTACGGTAGCGTTGTTGTACCTCGTACAAATACACATCTGGCAGTTGTAAAGCTGTTTCGGCTGCTGTTTGTAAAGCGGCAAAAATGCCATAATCTAAGTTAGTTTTCAGCGTCCGTAAACCTTGAATTACATGGCGATTACCCACGACAAACCCAACGCGCCAACCAGCCATATTGTAGGTTTTAGATAAGGTGTGAAATTCCACACCAATATCTTTGGCGCCAGGAATTTCTAGCAAGCTAGTGGGTTGATAACCATCAAAAGCTAACTCGGCATAACACAAATCATGCACCAGCAAAATTTCATATTTACGGGCGAAAGCGACGATTTCTTCAAAAAATTCCCGGGGTGCGGTGGCAGCAGTAGGATTACTGGGATAGTTGAAATAGAGAATTTTGGCTTGTTTAGCAACCTCGTCAGGAATCGCAGCTAAATCGATTAACCAGTCATTCTCTGGTTTAAGAATCAAACTGTGGATTTTGCCGCCGGCGATCGCTGGGCCCCGAAAATGGGCGGGATAAGCTGGGGAAGGAACCAAAACAACATCACCTGGGTTAATGTAGGCGATCGCTAAATGGGTTAATCCTTCTTTAGAACCCAGCAGTGGTAAGGCTTCGCTATCGGGATCGAGAACCACACCATAACGGCGATGATACCAGTTGGTAATCGCCCGGCGAAAACTAGCAGTCCCCTCAAAAGGAGGATAACCGTGATTAGCGGGATCTTTTAAAGCAGCGATCGCTGCTTCTACAACTGGTGCTGGTGTGGCACCATCGGGGTTTCCCATACCCAAATCAATTAAATCTAACCCTTGTTCGCGTGCTTTAGCTTTCAGTTCATCTAAACGGGCAAATACATAAGGTGGCAGTTTTTGTATACGTTCTGCTGGGACAATCCAATTTAAACTCATAAAACCTCGTCACTCATTCCCTTGGGCGAAACTCGATTTGTAAGGCTGTGCCGTGCGGAGGTTCCCGACGCTCGATGACTCGCTAACGCTCCGCTATCCGTTGAGGCGACTGCCGTAGTCTCTCTACTATCTATAGGTGCAGTGGTGGAAACCATTGCCGCCATTAACTGTTCTGGCACGACTTTAAACGGTAGTCGATGGATGTCAGAATTAGGAATTAGAGCAATTTCAGCGGCTGTTTGCAACTCGCCTAATGTAATATTGCCCAATCCCAAATCACTTAATTTTTGGGGTAGTCCAATTTCTGCATAGAACTTTAACAACTGTTGTCGTGCTGATGCTGCTAGTTGATTGCCTTGTAGCATTTCTTCTAAACGCAGTTGCACCAAAATCCCAAAAGCAACCTTTTCGCCATGAATACTGCCATGTCCGGAAATATGAGTTAAACCATTATGCACGGCATGGGCAGCAACTGTGCGACACTGCGCCCCTCCAAGTCCCCCAACTACCCCAGCGAGTAAAACAGTGGCGTCTACCACTTCTCGCCAAACCTCACTACCTGGTTGTTTCAGTGCGGAGGCTGACTTTTGCAAGAGGATATCTCGCAAAACTCGTGCTTGTTGCACCGCAGCAATAATTAAAGTGTCTTGTAAGTGCCCACTGCTAACTGAGGCTTCATACCACTTAGCGATCGCATCACCAATTCCAGCTACTAAAGTCCGTTGTGGTGCAGTTTTAATCAAGTCATAATCGAGTATCAATAAATCGGGACAACGAGACAGCCCCACATCGTAGAGAAACGCCCCGTCTTTTGAATAAACATTCGACAAGGCACTCCAAGCTGCACAGGTAGCCGCTGAAGTAGGAACTGTCACCACTGGCAACTCTAACTGCTGTGCAACTAATTTCGCTGTATCTAGGGCTTTGCCGCCACCAACACCGATAATTAGATCAGCTTTATGTTCTTTTGCCGTTTTCTGTAAAGATTTCAGGCTAGCTTCGCAGCAATCTGCACCATAGGAAACTTGGGCAGTATGTAACTGTTGCGTTTCTAAAACTGGTTGCAAATTTTTTCGGCTGATGGCGAGAGTAGACTCACCTGCCACAATTAAGGGACGACTTCCCAAACAGGCGATCTCTGCTGCGGCTGCTTGCAACACCCCAGAACCACGGATTACTTTTGCTGGGGCAACTGTGAGCGTAAATAACGAACTAGAGGTTTGAGTAGACAAAGAAGGTTGAGTAGAAAATTTATTGGTCATATAATCTAGTTTGCCAAAACCTTGATATTTCTTAATCTAATAGACTTGCAGTCAGGAATAGTTGTTGCCACGCAGCTTTCAGGATGGCTACAAACAAAGCATCTGACTCAACTAAGTTTTAACCGATGTAATCAAAAAGACAAAGCCCATCGCCAACTGGTTAAGCAATTTGACGACATTGCTTGAATCTGTGATGTCCATTAGTCTGAAATTCCGAACTATCAAAGTTTTGAATAACCGTATTATTAATTAACATTACCACTCTCAGATTCTCAGGAAAAGTGATTGAGAACTGAAATAATGCGTCGATGGTCATTCCAGCTATGGATAGGTGCGTAGAGCCATACATCTATCTGTACGCCCCCACAGCCGATTCATTTGCCGCAAAGATTGTGGAAATGGCAACAGTAGTAATCAGGATAACAACTGACAAATCACCATTGTCAGTACCCATTATTTGTACGCTGATTGACATTTTTCCACAGTGGAATCACGAAAGTGTGAATATCTTAATCTAAAAACAACTATTAATGTATCAGTAAATACAAAATAAATTTTGTTATTCTGATAACAGGTAAATTATTTTGTCCTCTAGGAGGATAAAGGGAAGAGGGTGAGGGCTGAAGAAAAATTGTACAATCTATTCCCCCTGCTCCTCTGCCCCCTGCTCCTCTTAAGCAGTAGGTTTTGGCAATTGGGCGAAATTGTCTGTGTAAATTTCGATTGTGATTGGGGAATTTTGATGAGAAACGAGCGATCGCTTGACCTCACCCAAGTAAACTGGTACAGAAATCCCTGGTTCCGGGTGGATAATGGTACGGGCACGAACTGTCAACTTGTCGTCTTCTTGTGTACCTGAACGACCATAAGAAAAGAGATTACTAGCTGCTTGACGTAAAGTTGCTTCTAATTGTGTGGGTGTAATTTGGGGTGATGTGGCAATCACCGCTTGTGTTGACCCATTGTCATAAACTAGAGTGTAGCGGACTGCTCCTGGAATCACAGTCCGACTCAAGGGGACTATCGAGAGTGCAAATAAACCACCCGTCAGCACCAGCATAAAGCCAGTCGTACCTACCAACCGAAAGCGGATGCCCCATTTGAGGATAAAAGCCAAAACTGTTAAGGCAGCAAATACCAAGCTAGCTATGCCTGACCATTGGGTGTACTGAAGAAAGTTAGCTGTTGTGAGCATAAGGTTGGTTATGGAGGCGTCTTTTTTTCGTTACCGACACACCCATTTTACCGAGAGCTTACACCATAAGGGTTATTGCAGTCATCACAGTCAGCGCTAAATAAGTCTTGACTTACGCAAACAATACCCAAAACTGTGATTTTCTTCTTAGGGACTTCCAAGAAATAGATTATCCAATCTTGTGGGGTGGACATCATGTCCGCCCTTGGCTATGGGCTTTCGTGTCGCCCACCCCACAAGAAGTAATTGAGTATTTTTTATTTGGAAGTCCCTTAGGGCAATTCATCTAGACGCATTCGCGGCTTAAGGCAGGGTACATGCGTGTCAACTTAAGCCCAAACCCCTTTAAAACCTCGTTTCCAGCCTCTGGCTGGAAATGCTCCTCATTGCGGCAGAGCCGCAAGTCCAGAGGCGAAGCCTCCCATTAGGCATTAAGAATCAGAGACTCTTGACGAGGCAATCTCTAAAAGCTGCTTATAGACTGGCTTTCACCTTAAATTGACACCAATGGGCAGGGATATTGCCCCGACGACAGATGTGGTTTTCCAAATTATCTATATTTGGTTTTTCCTGTGAATGCGTAAGTACTAGAATTTTTCAGAAATGTATTGCCTCACCAGAGACGATATGGGAATTTTTAGATGTCTGCAACTTAGTTTGAACATTATCAATGATTGCCAGCAAATCAGCATCTTTGTTCCATTTTGAGTCAATCCGGGTTTTAGTTGCTGCGTCGTAGAGGTTACAAAAAACCACATTTTCTTCTCCAGCAGTTGCAGCGATAATCAGGGGCTTGGAAAAGTCCTGGACTAGGGATACAGCTAAAAGGAAACTTTTAGCAAAGTTCGTTTCTATTCCAGTCGTAACAATATAAATTTCATCGGCTCTAACAACGATATCTAACTTAATGTTGTCCTTTTCTCTAAATTCTTTCGTCGTTAATTTAAGCTCGGATATATATCCAGTCAGCCCTGTTTTTTGCACAGGAATAGTTATTTTATTATTGATATCGTAGTTATACCATAGGTAGGATTATCCGCTTAATTCTCCTCTTTTTACATACAAATAGATAGGTTCTGGCGGGTTGCAAAGACCTAATTTAATTTCAGTAACCATGTTTGATATTCCTTTATGAATGATAAAAATTTTTCAGATATTCCGTCAAATTCAATATTCTTTAAAATCGTCCAAAAATAATAAATATACAAAAGGGCATCTACAAGAGATGCCCGTCATGCAGGAAAACCCCAAAAGGTTGTCCCTACACCTTCCCAACAATCAGCAACAGTAACTAATTAGGTATTAGTCACACTCACAGACGTGAATATAGTAATCTTATTAACTTAAAACTATAAATGTACCCAGTGCATACACGGAAAAGAAACTGATGGCTATTTTAAGTTGCTGTTTGTCATTTGCTAACTAATTTGGATGAGATGCAAGCCTGTCATGTTGGTTATAACGATGTACTACTCCACAAATGGCAGCCAAAATTAACCATGAAAACGTATTCAACCGAAAATCGAATAGGGTTACATCGACTGTATTCAATAGAACCCACCCCACAAAAGCCAGAAGATAACTGAAAAATATCAGTCTGTCTTCTGTATTTATATATTTTGACTTTCGCAGTAATTGCACGCCTGTAATCAAAATCCAAGCGAGTAAGCCACAAAATAAAAAAGTACTAGGAAAACCAGTTTCAGCAGATAACATCAAAAACAAGTTATGGGGATGACCCAAGTGAATCTGCATCTTGGCTTTATAAAGTGTACTAAAACTGTGTAAGCCCCAGCCAGTCCAAGGATGTTCCTGAGCTAAAGACCAGGCAAACTCCCACTGAGTTTTTCGCATTAAAGCGACTGGTCTACCTGGATACATATCGTCATTTAACCTTGCCCAAAAGAAGCCAGGAACGTACTGACGAAAAAATTGAGCGACTGGCGAGGGAGCAAAAGCTGCCAAAAGCACACTAGAGACGATCACAGCGACGCCACCCACAAGAATGCGCCAACCTTGGTAGAGTGCATAAGCTAAACAGGCAAAAATAGCGATCCCCCACCCATTGCGCGAACTGGTGAAAATTAAGGCGATGAAATTTGTGATCACCGCCACGGTTAGAAACAGAAAGGGGACTGAATTCTTTCCAATACTGAATCCTCGATACCCATTACCCCTTATCCCCAGAGGGGGCCCCACCTTCCCCGATCGCCATTGTTCGAGCCACAACCCTAAGCCCAGGATGAAAACTATTGCTAGATAAGCAGCGAAGGTGTTAGCGTGCAAGAAGAGTGAGGCTATGCGACCTGGTGGATTTCCTCCTGGTCTGATTGTCCCAGCTAAGACAATCCACAAAATCTCGAACTTCAAACTCCAGCCTAAAAATAACTGTCCCAAGCCGATAATTACTACTGGCATAGAACCGATCACCAAAATCCAAGCCATTTGCCGCAATTGAGCAAATGTTTGAATCAGAGTGCTATGGGCAGCGAAAACTAAAAAGAACGGTAATAAATTAAATAAGCCGAGAAAAGCTTCTGTCTTGTGATCGGCAACCCCAGCAGTCATGATCAGCAATACACTCAAAAGGGCAAATCCCCAGTTCAGGGGGCGGCGGCTAATTTTGCGGTATTGTCGCCCCAAAGTTATTAATGAGACAAAACCGATAGTCACCGCTCCCAAAAAAGGACTCAATGGGAAAATTAACAGTGCCCATAGAGAGTAGTTCCAAGAAGATTGCCAACGAGATTTGAAATAGTAAAAAGCTTTGTTCAAGCTGGCTCCCAACATTCCTCACGAGTGAGGCGAATTTGAGCTAAGGCAAAGATGGTAGGGATGATCCGACCATAGTTAGTGGCGATCGCTCTCCACCCTAAATCCGCAAAAAACCAACCCCACATTATCGGCCCAATCACAGCAAACATACTGCGCGTTGCCCCATAACGAGCTGCACTCACAGTCATACCCCGTCGAGCCATTTGCATCGCTACATAGCTTTGGAATTGCGTTGTAGCTGCTTCTGAGCCTTTAATCGCAGCTTGTTTGGCTACTTCATAGCTAGCAAAGTGGATGGCAAATTGACGGGCAATTTGCTTAAGTACAAGTGGCTGGAGCATGGAAGTAACAGCGATCGCACTACCGCCTTTGAAAAGTAACCCCAAGGGGTCACGTTGTAATAAAAGTGGTAGCGGTTGTTTTAGTTCTGATTTGAGAAGTTGACGCTGCACCCCTACAGTCAACTTTTGCTTTTCCTGTTCAGGCAATTTTTTCCACACCTGTCCTAGCAGATGCAAAAATACTTCTGCTTCTAAATCAACGGTTGCTAGCTGATTAGAATAAGGAATTTTTAGATACTTACATACTTGAACTAAAGCTTGCCGGTAAGTTACCTGGCCTGTGCGTCCCCGCAATACCGTGATCCCATCTGCCGCTAAAAAACGAAAGCGACCCTCTAGTGCATCTAACCAAGCTTTACGGTCTTGGCTTTGTACTTCGATGGGTTCGGGTGTGTGTACATAGTCTAGGGGATTGAACTTACGACTAAATAGAATTGCCGTTAAGTCTTGCAATTCTTCTTCGGTCGCTAACTCTAGCGCCGCCCTCATTTCATCCAATTTCCCTTCCTCCCTTCCGTGCAGCTTTCTGTACCTTATTCTACTATTAGCTTTCAGCAGTCATTAGTAGTAATTTTGTCCTTTGATAATAACCAATGACTAGGGACTATTGACTCATGACTGATATTGCAGTGATTGGTGCCGGAATAGCCGATTTAGTCTGTGCCCAGCAGTTAAGTCAAGCTGAATATTCGGTGCTAGTGGTGGAAAAATCCCGTGGTTTGGGAGTCAGATAGTTTGCTGTGGTGATTCGTGTACCGGCAATCTTGTGGAAGGTGCAATGCTTTCTGGATTAGCTGCGGCTGATGAAATTAATAATCAGTTGGTTCATCTACCTTTAGATAATGTGAACTTTTTAAAATTTTTTACTAGTTGATTTCATCTGTCGCTAGACTGATTTTTACATAAAGTGAGTTGCTATTTTTATGACTTACTAAACGAACGTGCAACAAATAAGTTTTTTAGATTAAACAGCAAATTTTGCAGCAAACCTAAAAAGTGATGTAAATTACCAACAAAGCTTAACTTCCTCAAAAACTGGCTCCTGATTCAAGTTGTTTTATTGTCGTTAATCTTGATCCCCTAGCTTTCATGCTGCGTTTTATGTACATTTCTGCCAAATAGGCATAAATTTGAAATAATTAGGATTATAAATATAAAATGTCGGCAACTTACCAGCTTATTGGATACTGTTTTAATAAGTCATACTGTGAAACAGTATAAACTTTAACTAAAATAAGCAAAGCTAAATGTCTGATATTCTACCAAAATAAAAAGCTAGTTTCGGGGTGTCTTACATCTATCAGTTGAATTACTTCTAACTGATTGCCATGACGACGTTGGCATCTAAAAAAGTTGTTTTCTCCACCAACCATTGACTGGATTAAAAAAGGAGTTCAAAAATCATGAAATCGGTAGTAAATGTAACACAGCAATCAGTAGTAGGAGAGATTGAAAGCGTTTTGGATACATATCCATCCGATCCATATCAACAAGCCTTTGCGATTCCTGACTTACGCCAAGAGCTAATTGCTTTCGTCCTCAACCGCATTCCCTCCTTTTATAGCGTGATGTCTGACGGACAAATTCCGCTAGCAGAGGCTGAACAAGGAAGCTTGGCTTATTACAAGTTGCCTCGTAAACCCTTGGAGCAGCAACTACATTTACAAAATTTGATTCACCAAGGCATTTGTTTAATCGTTCAAGAAAAGTCAGATTGGATTAGCCATCATCTTTGTGAAACAGTTGAACCAGCTTCTGAACCTTCCCACTGGTTTGGTTAATACCAGGACTTACGCAAAATTATGAAAAAACGTAGACGCGGAGCGGCTTGCCGCAGGCTACCGCAAAGGACGCATTCGCGTAGCGTCTCGTAGAGAAGGACACAAAGGAATGGAGTTTTAAAGGGTTCTTGCGTAAGTCCTAAATACCTCTAACAAGATTTGGCTCTCTGCTGATCTGACTTTTCACGTTGTATGGAAAGGGCCACGAAAAACCTAACCCCCTAACCCCCTTCCCGATGCTCTAAGCAGGGTGGTTTCATACGAAGAAAGAAAAATATATAAGTCTTGATTCTCGTTTTGTGACATGGCTTTTTACCCCGCTTCCATTCCTCTCCCCGAAAGGTCGAGAGGCTTTTAAACCCAGTTTTAGTTTCTTCTCTGCTTGTATGAAACCACCCTGCCCTTCCCGATGCTCTAAGGGGGAAAATTCAAAGTCTCTCTCCTTGTAGGAGAGAGATTTAGAGAGAGGTTTTCCAGATACCTGAAAAGTCAGATAAGAGATCCCCCAACCCCGTTAAAAAGTTGGCTCTTGAGATCCCGCTTTTTTTACTGGGGTTAGGGAGGATTGCGCTTCGCGTAGGCTACGCGAACGAGGTTTCAGGTTTTGAGTGCGTAAGTCCTGAATTATTTGGATGAAGGATTCAGTATATTGCTCTTGAGGTGTAAACTTTGACAATTACTAAGTTCAAAGGACATTCCCAGGACATGAGAAAAATAACAGTTCTAATGCTGGTAAGTATTACCGTGACTGTCGGGGTGGGAGCATTAACGCCCAAAGTCACTAATGCCCAATTATTTTATCCACCAGCAAGCGATCGCCATTCATTAATGGTAATCGGTCAAGGGGTGGTGAGAGTGGCAGCAGATACAGCAGATATTGAATTGGTATTCAGTAGCGGAGGTAGCAATGATCAGTTGGAAACGAAACCATCATCTCTACCGGAAACCCGCCGTATATCCTCACCGACTCTACTGTTAAATTACAAAACAGCAGCAGAATCTCTACCAAGCAAAAAATCACTAACTAAAGCAACTCTCCAGCCTGTAGTTAATAGCCTAGTTGCCAAAGGGATTAGTGTTGATAAAATTCAAGTGCAAATTAACACTAATTCTAGTGAAAATAACGCCAAAATATTAGTGAGATTAGAAAAACCAACACGCGATCGCGTTCAAGAAATTGTTGCTACAGCGAACAAGTCCACGAGCCAACTTGAAAATATTTCCGTTAAGAGTGTGGGCGTTGAGTACGCAGTCAATGACTGTCAAGGTTTGCAGAGTTCAGTTTATCAATCAGCTATGAAAGACGCTCAAAGTCGCGCTCAGGCTTTAGCAACTGCTATGGGTGTTAAACTGGGTACTCCTTCTGTAGCCGAGCCATTTTACACATTATTCTATCCCTCATGTAGTTCCAAAACTGGAATTCCTTTACCGTCTTTTGCGAGTTTTTTATTATCACCTACTTATAATCCAGACGCTCCGGCGGAAGTAGAGATGAAAAAGGATATTTTTGTGACATATACAACAAAATAAACACTTATATTCAGTGTGTAGAGGCACAGCGACTTGTCGTCAGACATCGCACTTTTATTTAGTCAAAATTAGGAGTGCGATCGCTTAACTATTTTGCCTTTTCGTGAGTTGTATAAATTAAATTTAACTTTCCTTTAATTATGGGATATTATCAGTTAATACACGAGAAACAATAAATCTTACCTCGATTAGGAGCAGGATATCTAATAATCAATCAAGTCTCCTGTCTGTAATTCCTGCCATACTCTATCTTGCTCGTAATGTTTCAGAAGCTTGTAGCTGTAAGTTTTCTTTCTGAGGAGTAGAATTGGAGATTTCCATACTTTCTCAGTAATTTTTATAACAATTCCTAATTTATATTAATTTTACCGCACAGCTATAGTGTGCGTGTTCATAATAAAGGTAAAATATTCACTGGAGTTTAGACTAGATGGGTAATTTTAAACTGCAATAATTAAAAAACTCCAGAAATGTTTGTGGCAAATCTGGAGTCAGGAAAGATACGCATTTACCTATATCCAAATTTTCACCCTGAGAGAATCCTACGTCATCAGGGTATACACTCAAATACAGTTAAGGATGTCTGAGAATAAGCCACTTTGCTTCTTGTTTACACACCTTCTCTGTTGGAAGTACGGAAGTACGCAAAATAGCCTCAGTTCATCTGAGGCTGTTTTGTGAGAGTTGTTTGGTAGGAGGGGTACATCAACAGTGATGCCCCGTCTTAGATATAGATAATTCAGTATGCATCCGTATTCAGCCGTGTTTTGGCATATCCGGATGATTTGGAAAATTTTGTAGGCGCAGCCCGTCGTAGACATCGCTTTTTCCAAAAAGAAACTCCAGATGCGCTTAAGGCATTTGGAGTAGTAACAGGTTTCTAACATCAATCAATTCTTACCTATGCGATCGCCAGATGTCGTTGGGGTATATACTCAAATGTATTTTATGTCTGATCATCCACCAATTGAACAGCAGGTTACCTTTTTTTATACTCATAATCTCGATGTGTCCACAGAATTTTACCAACAAAAGCTGGGCTTGGAATTGTGGCTTGACCAAGGAACCTGTCGTATTTATACTGTTAGTGGCTCTGGATACTTGGGATTGTGTCAAGCAAGCGAAATATCAACTCCTCCAGCCGACAAGCAATCAAGTGTCATTTTTACCTTGGTAACACAGCAGGTGGATGAATGGTTTGAATATCTCAAAAAACGTGGCGTCGAATTTGAAAAGCCACCTACACTAAATGAAAAGTACAATATTTACCACTGTTTTTTACGTGATCCCAGTGGTTATTTGATTGAAATTCAACGTTTTGAGACTAACCACAAAAAAAAGACATAACTTATTTAGTTATGTCTAAAGGTTTAATTTACAGGGTAGGATTTGTACAGGTTAGAACTTTTTGATTTACTGGGGTAGATGATACCGATTAATGGTGTATGGACATCATCGACAGGCATGTACCTTTTCTTCTATAGATTTATCGGGGTAAGGCGCGGGATTTATGCAGCCACTGAGAAATATTTACATTTCTTTACAATTGCCGTGTAAGCGTAGCCAGCACTTCTCTACGAGACGCTGCGCGTAGCTTGCTTAAGAGTAAGGGTACGACAAGCTCAGTCACCACCGTAGGTATCGCTATTAACTTTTATATAACCCAAGGTAATACGCTTGGGATAAGCCTTCTCTCTCCCAGCATCCCCTTACCTTCCAGCGGATTGTAACAGAAGGTAGGATACAGTAATTACCGCCAGCATATCCTGTTATCTTCCCAACACTACTTATTACAGTATCCTTTTTGCCAATTGTGCTATTTCTATAGTTATTATTTTTAAAGTACCGATGTTTAATCTATCGGTTCACTAAATATTCTCTTAGGGTGACTGCATGACAGCCGAAAAACTCACATGGCTACGCACCAAATTACAACTTAAAGGTTCGGTGATGAAAGCAATTTACAAACATATTTTATGGTGCGGAGCTTTCGGATTTTTGATTTCTATACTTTACCATTTTGAGATGCCTGTATCCCAACCTATTTTAGGAAGTGTTATTCCTAGTATTGTTTTAGGTTTGTTACTTGTATTTCGCACAAACACTGCTTATGATCGATTTTGGGAAGGGAGAAAATGCTGGGGATCTTTAGTAAATAACATCCGAAATCTGGCCCGTCAAATTTGGGTATCAATTGATGAAATATCACCAGAAGATAAAGACAATAAAATTACAGCCTTAAATTTATTGGTAGCTTTTGCTGTGACAACTAAATTACATTTGCGGGGAGAAGCAGTCAATAGGGAGTTAGAAGATTTAATGCCATCTAGTAAGTATATAAAACTGAAGATTATGAATAATCCCCCCATAGAGGTTGCCTTTTGGATAGGAGATTATTTACAGGAGCAATATCATCGCAATTGCCTTAATAGCTACCAGTTAACATCTATGCAAGAATTATTGAATAATCTTGTGGATAATTTAGGTGCTTGCGAACGGATTTTAAAAACACCTATGCCATTAGCTTATTCCATTCATCTGAAGCAATTATTGTTACTATATTGTTTCCTGTTACCTTTTCAAATAGTGGAGAGTCTGGGTTGGTGGACAGGTTTAATTGCGGCTTTGGTTGGTTTTACAGTATTTGGCATTGAAGCCATCGGCTTGGAGATAGAAAACCCCTTTGGTTATGATCCTAACGACTTACCTCTAGATACGATTTGCGAGACAATGAAACGCAATATTGACGATTTAATTACTCTAACTCCAAATGCGCGATCGCATCTAAATAATTTTACTTATGAGAAAAGTTAAGATTGGTTATAGCTGTCAAGTCCCATCTCCCATCGCTCCCCCATCTTCTTTCGCAGTAATATATAAACGCGAAACTATCTCTTCACTGGTGGATGTGCAATGATGCCTGTACGTCAAACTTTATCAAAGCCTGATATCCAACTTTCTTACTTAGAGTGGAACCAAGGTAAAGAACCTTTACTGCTGCTACACGGTTTAGGCGACCATGCTCTAGTGTGGTCTAGTTTAGGAGATTACTTAGCGGCAGACTACCACATAGTTGCACCAGATATGCGTGGACATGGCCAAAGTAGTAAGCCTGAGAGAGATTATAGTTTTGAAAATGCGATCGCAGACCTCGAAGCACTCATGGATAATCTCAGATGGACATCTGCCCATATTGTCAGTCACTCGTGGACTGGCAAATTAACCGCCATCTGGGCAAGGCAAAACCCAAAGCGTTTGCGGAGTATAATTTTGGTCGATCCGATTTTCATCTGGAAAATGCCCAGCCTTTTCAAGGTAACTTTTCCGATGTTGTATCGCTTCTTGCCTTTTCTCAAAAGCATGGGCCCCTTTGCTAGTCATGAACAAGCCGAACAACAAGCACGGCAGTTAAAGCAATATCAAGGATGGAGTTCCTTACAGCAGCAAGTCTTCCAAGCAGGAATAGAACAAAAACTCGATGGTAGTTGGGGCAGCAAATTTACTATAGCCGCCCGCGACGGGATTTTTGAGGAAGTTATGCAAGTGCGTGGTTTTACAATCCCCCTTGATACCCATGCCCTCTTTATCCAACCAGAACAAGGTCTAAATCCCCAAGATTGGCAAATCCAACCCTACAAAACCTATCTCAAAAACCTACGCATCTGCCAAGTTCCTGGCAATCATTGGCCGTTTTTGACACAACCAGAGGCATTTAACCAAACTGTAGCAGCTTTCTTGGCAGAACACAGATAGAAAATCTGATTATTATTAGACGGGATTATCATCCGGCAACAGAAGAATTAATAGGAGTGATGTCTAGCGACAAACGCTTTTGCGTCTATGCTCCTCTTCAAGTACGGATAAGCCAGTCATGAGCCTTTGTATCAACCCCGTTTGCCCTAAACCAAATCACCCGAATAATCATCAAAACCGCTTTTGTCAAAGTTGTGGTTCCCATTTGGAATTGCTAGGGCGTTATCGGGTGACGTGCCTGTTGAGTGACAAAACAGGGTTTAGTAAAGTTTATGAGGCATACGAACAAGATACCCCCAAAATCCTCAAGATACTCAAAGAAAAACTATCAGGCGACGCCAAAGCTGTAGAACTATTTCAGCAAGAAATAACAGTATTGGGACAACTCAAGCATCCCGGTATTCCCAACGAAGATAGTTACTTTCAGTATCAAACCCGAAATGGTTTAGTGTTGCATTGCATAGCAATGGAAAAAATCGATGGTAACAACTTAGAACAGTGGTTAAAGCAGCAGCAACAGAATTACTCTATTTCGCAGGAACAAGCTGTAGCCTGGTTAAAACAATTGGTAGAAATTTTGGATTTAGTGCATGGTAAACAGTACCTGCATCGAGATATTAAGCCGTCTAATATCATGATTCGCTCTCCCCTTGGGAAGGGTTGGGGGGATTTGGTACTGATTGATTTTGGCACCGCCACTGAAATTGACAGAACTTACCCAGATAAACTCAGCAATGGTGAGGGGATGACAGCACTTATGTCATCTGGCTACAGCGCTCCTGAACAAATGAATGCTCAAGCAGTACCGCAATCAGATTTCTTTGCCTTGGGACGCACATTTGTATTTTTACTTACGGGATACCATCCCTTAGATATGTATGATATACAGCACAATTTGTTGCACTGGCAAAATCATGCCATCCATATTTCACCCTTACTATTAAATTTAATTGATTGGCTAACAGCACCGGATATAGAAAAGCGTCCCGCTAATGCCCAGGATATTTTGCAACGCCTAGAAGAAATTGAAACCCAACTAATAGAAACTCCTCCTCAAAATATTAATTTAGTAGGTGATTATAACATTGAGCAATTGCCACCACCAATTATTAAAACTTCATTTTCTCCACAAGAACAGACCGAAGAAGTATCACTACTAAAATTTTTTGCAGCGCTGCTAGTGATATTAGGATTACTTAGTATAGTGGCTTTAGCAACGCGCACATCAAAATTCTCATTCAGGTCAAATTACGGACAATCTCCCGAAAAAAAAGGTAAAATTGATTATTTTCCTTATCAAGAAGGTAGGGATAGTCAGGGGAAAGTAGCAAAATTTAATATAGCTGTTTTATCACTAGAATATAAATGGCTTTTAGGTAGCAATTTTCAAATTAAATATAATGATGAAATTATTAGTCTTGACCTTTTAAAATTGAACTTAGAACAAGAAGGTATAGAGAATATAATGGAAGCTCCCACTGAGATTATCTCTGTAGGCACAGCTTCTTGTAAGGGTGATACGGCAGTTCAAGAACGTGTAGCTTTAGAACGTTCCAAACAAATACAATTTTTAGTGCAAAAATTATTTATTAATACACCAAGTGTCAAAGGTTATCGCATATTAAATTTAGGGCAATTTCAACGAAGTGATTGTCAGGCAAATCAGGATTTAACTAAATATCAGAGAAGTATTATAATCATTGGCGTTAAAAAACAATCACCAGGTTTAATTCTGGATGAGGCATTACGGGATAGGTTAGAAAAGAAGCCTTTTGCTGATTTTAAGTTAGAAGATTATTCTTTGGGGTCAGCGGAAAAGTTTAAGACGATACCAAGTAATTTATAAAATCTATAGCAAAGTACATCAGTGCATAGGCGTAGCCCATAGTAGACTATCGCCACTTTAGCCATAAACTACAACTATGGTCATCTACATCCCCTATGGCTAAAGCAGCAGATATTAGCACCAAGAGATTAATCAGCCTCGCACCCGAAAATTGAGTAAAATGGGTAACGAAAATTCCTGATATTGTATGCGGAGAAATTCTCAATTCCGAATTCCAGTGGATTAGCCGTGAAAGTGATGTATTAGTCCGCGCCACCAGTCCCCAATATGGCGAATTTATTGTACTCAACGAGTTACAATTACGCTACAAACCTGAAATGCCCAAACGGATGCGAGCATACGCAGCACTGGCAGTGAGCCAGTTAGAAACCGTCATGGCTTTTTTTGCTACCTTCGTATTAGACAACGCTTTAGTTCAGCAAATCATGAGGTGGGATATGGCAGTGTTACGCGAATCTCCCTGGTATCAGCAAATTTTGAGAGAGGGCGAACAACGTGGGGAAGAACGAGGACGGCGAGAAGGACGGCGAGAAGAGATACTGTCAGGTATTGAACTCGCTTTGGAGATAAAATTTGGCACTGAGGGATTGCAGCTGATGCCAGAAATCTCTCAAATTTCCGATTTAGATAGATTAAAAGCAATTCAACAGGGAATTAAGAGCGTGAATACTCTAGATGAATTAGGGCAATTCATTTGAAGTAATGGAACTTCCTTGAGTTTGGCAAATCCTGAGGTGGGATATGTCAGTGTTCGAGAAATCTTTCTTTGATCAAGAAAGTTTTAAATTACCTCAACTTAGCCAAACTCTATGGTTGTAAACTTCCAATTATAGAATTATTAATTGTTCATGCTCCCATCCCAGAATACCGTTTCAAACCCATACGCCAAAGCAAACGATTCACACCCAAAAACACTAATATCCATCCCACCATTGACCCAAATCCCCGTCCTATATCCACGGGTAACCCTACCAAAAGACTTGCAGGAAAATCAATCAAATAGGGAAAAGGCGTAAACATCACTATTTTCTGCACAGGTTCTGGAAACACCTCTAAAGGTGCTATCAAACCAGATAAAAATAGATAAAACAACAACCAGAAATTTTCTAAAGCGCTAGCCCGTTCTGTCCAAAAGGCGAACATAGCAAAAGTGTACTGAATCGTAAACCGCAAAGTAAAAGCTAGCACCACCGCCAATGTAAACAGCAAAAATCTACTCCAACTTGGTAACCAAAAAGCTTGGGGATAAAGAATAAAAAATAATCCCACTAATAGAAAAGCAAACGTTAGTCTAGCAAATCTTTCAGAAATATGTCTTGCAACATGATGCCATACTGGGTCGAGTGGTTGTAGCAACCTGGGTGAAAGCTTGCCTTCCACTACCTCTGCTTCAAAGTCCCAAATTACCCAAACAACAGTGAGTTGTCTGATAATGAAAACCGTGATGAAGTAACGCGCAAAATCCACAGGTGATAGCCCAAACTGTCCTCCTTTTGCCGCCTGTATCCAGACACCCATGAGGATAATCGGCAAAGACCCAGCCAAAACCCATAAGATTAGTTCTGCTCGATACTCAACCATATAGGCGTAGTATACTGACAGCAAAGTCAGGGCTTTTCTAATAATTTTCTTCATCTATGGTGCATTCTCCCCTTAGCACTAACTAGACAACACCTGCCTGAAAAACTCGTCCAATCACTTCTTCTACAGGCGGTTCGGTAACTGTTAAATCAATTACCTCCAAATCCGCTAAAATCTGAGATACAGTGCGGGTAAGCGCCTCTCTCGACACCATAAAACGCACTGCTCGCCCTTCTAAGAGTTGCACATCCCCATAGGTCATAAGTTTTTCTATTGGTAGAGGTTGGGCTAACTCTATATGGACTTCCCGGTACGGGGCAAAACGTTCCAGCAGTCCATTTAAGCTACCGTCATACATCAGCTTCCCCTCATGAATCAACAGCACCCGTTGACACAAAGCTGTGATGTCAGCCATGTAATGACTCGTCAATAGCACTGTAGCCTGATAAAGCTGATTGTACTCGCGCAAGAACTCGCGCACTGCTGCTTGAGCATTTACATCCAATCCCAGCGTTGGTTCATCTAGGAACAATACGTGGGGACGGTGCAAAAGTGCCGCCAGCAATTCTGCCTTCATTCGCTCACCCAAAGATAGTTTCCGCACTGGTTGGGTAAGTTTGCCTTCTAGAGAAAGCATTTCTGTTAATTCTCCCACCCGCCGTTGGAACTCTTTATCAGAGATGTTGTATACAGCGGCATTAATTTTTAAAGAATCCAGCGCTGGTAAGTCCCAAATTAGCTGCTGCTTTTGCCCCATTACTAAGGTAATTTTTTGCAAAAATGCTTCTTGACGACGAAAGGGAATTTGTCCAGCTACTGTGACTGTACCGCTAGAGGGATGAATCAGCCCCGTGAGCATTTTGAGTGTAGTAGTTTTACCAGCTCCATTTGGGCCCAAAAACCCCACTACTTCACCAGGAGCAATTTCAAAGGAAACATCCTGAACTGCTTTAATTGAGCGGTAGGTACGGCGAAAAAAGTGGGTGATTGTACCTTTAATACCCGGACTTTTAACTGCCACTGGATAAGATTTACTTAGATTTTCAGCAATGATGATTGACATATTTTTTATACAGCAGATTGCAACTTAGTAAGGTACAGATTATTGTAAGGGCACAACAATGTTGTGCCCCTACCTGTGTACCTCATTTACCTGAAAAACGTTGTATTAGAACCACAGATGTACACAGGTAAACACAGATAAATCATTGCTGTTTAGCGCTATTTATCTGTGGTTCTAAATACTAAAGCCGGAATTTTTACCAGTGATATATGATGATTTCCTGTGGTGGGCATTACTCAAGCACAACACATAGACTTTACCGTAAACGTCCTGATCGCAATGTACTAATAATTAACCATAAACCCAATAAACTGGCGACTGCAAACAGGGTGGTGCTTAAAAAAGATAGCTGAGTTGTCTGCGCTCTGGTGGAAATAATTGCTGCACCCATAATCAGCGAACCCACTAAAATACTAAAAGATAGTCGGTTAGCCGCATCGTCCATAGTGCGCCGCACGCCATCTAACCCCCGCAGCGATAGATTCCACTGTAAGGTTTCTGAGGTAACTCGGTCTAATAACAGTTCGATTTGGCGAGGAGATTGGAGAGATAGACTTTTAATATCTAAGGCTGTTCTGAGGAGCGATCGCACAGGATTATCGCCCAGTAATTGCCGACGAAATAAGTCTGTAATTAATGGTTTAACTTCATCAAAAAAATTAAGCTCCGGGTTGAATGTCCGCGCTACACCCTCTAAATTCGCTAGGGTTTTGGCATACAAACCCATATTGCTAGGTAACCTAATTTTATTGTTGCGGGCAACTTGTAAAACTTCATAAATTATCTGACTGAAGTTTATTTGCGTGAGGCTGACGTTGTGATATTTTCGTAACATGCGATCGTAATCATTTTCTAACCGCGACAAAATCACTGGTTGAGCAGAATCTGATAGCTGCAAAGTTAACTGAGCGCACCTTTGAGCATCTAAATCAACGATCGCTAACAACATTTCTGTTAATATCTGCTGTGTACGCGGATCAAGTCTTCCCACCATGCCACAGTCTAAGAGGGCAACACGACCATCTTTGAGATAAAACAAGTTTCCTGGATGGGGATCAGCATGAAAAAAGCCATCAATATATAGTTGCTGAAAAAATACCCGAAACAACAAAGTAGTTATTTCTTTACGCTTTACAGCAGGGTCTTTACCATTATTGTTGTTGTCCAAATCTGCCAACAAAAACGGTACTCCATCCAGCCATTCCATCACCAGTAATTTCTCTGTGGTCAATTCCCAGTTAATTTCCGCAACCACTATTTGTGTAGGATCGTACCAGCGACTTTTAGATAAATTGCGTCGCAGTTGGTCTGTAAAACCCGCTTCCCGTGTAAAATCTAACTCGGCTTCTAGCGCTTTGGTAAATTCTTCAGCGATGGATTTGATTTCATAGGTTTGCCCGAAATCGGTACGCGCCACTAAATCGGCAATACCTTGAATTAAGGCAATATCTTGGGCAATAGTCAGATCAATTCCCGGACGTTGCACTTTTAAAGCGACTTCTCGACCGTCTGCTAATGTGGCGCGATGTGTCTGGGCAATTGATCCCGCCGCTACGGGGATCGGGTTAACTGTGCTGAAGGTTTCTGCTAGTGGACGTTTTAATTCTTTACGGAGGATTATTTCTATCTCTGACCAAGGAACTGGCGGTACTTCGTCTTGCAGGGTTGATAGTTCCTCAATGTAGGCGGCGTTCAGTAAATCTGGACGCGTAGACATTAGCTGGCCAAGTTTAACGTAAACTGGCCCCAAGTCCACCAGGATATTTTTTAAAACCGCAGGTGTAGGTAGCTGGGGTTCATCAGCTTTGCCACCAGTAAGTAGCCTTCGCATATAGTCCCAGCCATTGCGAAGGAATACTTCAAGGATTTCTCGTTGACGGGGAACAGTTTGGGTGAGGAACATTTTTGTAAAGAACTGCAAAGATGCAGAGGAGTTAAAGAGGTAAGCAGCAGGGGATGAAAATACAATGGAAGTTGGCTCTAGCTTTGGTGCAAGTCACAAGTTTTGCTAGCTGTGGCACAGTCTGGGAATCTTTTTATGGATGATTGTACGGCTTGGTGGAGCTTTTGTTGACTTAGCATCCGTTTGAGGTAATTAGAGCAAAAATCCCCGCCGTGTAATAAGCGATGGAAGCAACAAAATCCCTTGGACGGAGAAATATATTTTTGATCGGCAGTAATAGACTCGATTAACATTGTCTTGGCGAGAGGTTCAAAGCTAATAATGTCCATAACTGTCAGATAGAATAACAGACAGTCAAGTTATAATGGAAAAATCAACTTTTTCGCCTCTGCCAAGGGTTTTAACTTTTATAGCAGGTCGGTAAATCGGGAGTCACTTTGGAGAATTTTGAGGATCTGCTTGATTTCCTGGGTACGTTCTTTTTTGACAACGAGGGTGACATTGCGATCGCGCACAATCACCACGTCCTCTAAACCAATAGTAACAACAACATCTTCTGGATTTGAGGCATAAATAATCGCCCCCTGCGTATCCAACCCTATGTGGGTAGCAAGTTCTACATTGGGTGTTTCTTCTTTTTTCAGTAAGCGTTCGATCGCATTCCAATCTCCTAAATCATCCCAACCAAAATCAACTGGCAAAACGTATGCTAGAGTTGTCTTTTCCATTAGCGCATAGTCTATACTCTTCTTAGGCAACTGGGGATAGATATCAGGGCCATGTTGTTCTAAAGGTTCGATAATTTCTGGAGCATGGGTATGTAGTTCCTTGAGAACAACCCCTGCCCGAAAAACGAACATGCCACTATTCCAGCTAAAGCGTCCCGTAGATAAAAAAGTTTCTGCTGTTTCACGGTTGGGCTTTTCAGTAAAACGGTTGACGTGATAAGCTGGCAACTCATTAAAGCTACCTATTTTTTCACCTTGTTCAATGTAGCCGTAACCAGTTGATGGAAAAGTAGGCTTGATCCCCAGTGTAACAATCGCTGCTGTGCTTGCTGCCAGTTGCGTAGCCGCGCTTAATGTGTGTGCAAACGCTTCTTGGTCAGCAATCCAGTGGTCAGCAGGGAAAAAGCCAATAACAGCGTCTTCTCCATAGCGCCGTTTAATTTCTAAACTTGTCCAAGCAACGGCTGCGGCAGTGTCTCTTCCTTCCGACTCAATCAGTAAGTTTTGAGATGGTAGATCAGGTAATTGTTGTCGTACCCCTTCAGCTATCTGATTAGAAGTTATTACCCACAATAAATCCCACCCGCCACCGAGTTCTATCAATCGATCGGCGGTTGCTTGTAATAAGCTTCTAGAGCTACCATCAAGACTTAAAAATTGCTTGGGTCGGTCTTTGCGACTCAGGGGCCAAAAACGTTCACCTTTACCACCAGCAAGGATTACGGGGAACAATAAAGTATTCATGTTGTCATACACGCCTACCGAAGAACATTACAAGTTTACAGTGAGCTTTTCCACTGGCAATATTTGTAGCTTGCATTAACATACTTTTAGGGAGTGGTTGAGTGGGGAGATAATTGTGATAAAACAAGTCGAATGGTCGGAAAATCCGGTTACATCTCAGCAAGTAGCATTTGAAACTGAGGTGCGATCGCAGCAAATTCAACGCACGGAAAATCAGGTAACGCCTGCACCAGTAGCAGACTCAGAGGAGGAGGAGGTAGAACTAAACCCGCCAACGAATCCCAACCGTAGCGTCGTGGAATCAGTGGGTGCAATTCCCAATCAGCTTTACGAGAGACTGGGCTTGACCATGCCTCGATGGCTGTTGTGGATCATGACGATTGTCATCGGCATTATCTTATCTGGGTTGCTGGTGTCAACGTTAGCACTGTGGACTCCTTTGTGGAGCAATCTAGATCGAACAGATGAAGATTCAGGAACTGCTGCTAAAGACGAGGTAAAAATACCACTACCAGGAGAGTTATGGAGCAAACTCTCCCAGTACCAGCTTTCACGACCGATGAATATTTTAATTATGGGGATTGAACCAGTCAGCGATACCGTTGATGGTTCACCAGAAAGCTTTGCTGGCAAAAGCGACACCATGCTGCTGGTACGGCTCAACCCTAGTGAAAAATCTGTACGGGTGCTTTCGATTCCCAGAGATACGATGATTGCCATCCCAGAAAAGGGAGAAAAGGGATTAACTAAGGTATCGGATGCCAATGCCAAAGGCGGCCCAGTCTTGGCAGCACGGGTAGTTAGCCGTACCTTAAACAATGCCCCAATTGATCGCTATATCCGCATTTCTACTAGCGGCTTACGGCAGTTAGTCGATCAGTTAGGCGGAGTAGAGCTCTTTGTTCCCCAATCAATGGAGTATAAAGACTCTAGCAGTCGGCTGTCGATTAATTTAGTCAGTGGCTGGCAAACCCTCAACGGCGAACAAGCAGAACAGTTTGTCCGATTCCGCGAACCAGGTTTGGGAGATTTGCCGAGAGTGCAGCGTCAGCAAGCACTAATAGCAGCCCTGCTGCAACGCCTCAATAGTCCTACCGTCATACCCAGGTTGCCTCAATTAACTCGCTTGATGCGAAAATACTTTGATACCAACCTGAAGATGGAAGAAATGATGGCGTTGGTGAACTTCGGCCTCAACCTAGATCGGGATAATTTCCAAATGACCGTGTTGCCTGGTACGTTTAGCCGTTTTAGCAAAGACCCTGATAGCTATTGGCTAAATATGACTGGACAACAGAGCCTGTTGAATGATTATGTTGGGGTAAATGTGCCTGGTTTGAAGCCAGATATGCGCCGGGTTCCTAACCTCAAAATTGCTATTCAAAATGCTTCCAATCAACCTCAGCTAACTGAAAAAGTTATTGCTTATCTCAAACAGAAAGGCTTTACTAATATTTACAAAGTGCCTGATTGGCCAGATACCCAACGTCAAACTCAGATTGTTGTCCAAAAAGGCAATCGGCAAGTTGGAGTTGATTTGCAAAAAGTCTTAGGCTTAGGTCAAATCGAGGTGTCGGCGATTGGTGATTTAGAATCTGACCTCACAATTCGGATTGGTAAAGATTGGAAATAGTCATTAGTCATTAGTCATTGTTAACTAACAAAGGACAAAGCGCAAAGTCGAGCCAGTCGCTTGGGCGGGTTTCCCGACTTGGGCGAACTGGCGTTGAGCGGAGGTCTCCTCCGTTGGCGTAGCCCGCCCAAGGCATCAGAACTTTGTAAGAGAGGACTAATGACAAAAGACTACTGATAAATAATAAAGTTATGAAAAAGATTTTACTGCGCTTTTTTGGTTTGATTGTGATTTTGATACTAGCATTTTGCTGGATAATACTTAATCCCAAGCCTGCTTTTGCTCAACTCAACACAATCAACTACAACAATATAAATTTAGAAAATCGTGACTTCTCTAATGCTGATTTGGCAGGTGTGACTTTTGTAGCAGCAGAAATGCGAGGGGCGAATTTCCAAGGAGCAAATTTAACCAACGCAATTCTCACTAAAGGAGTTTTATTAAAAGCAAATCTAGAAGGTGCGAACTTGAGCGGCGCTTTAGTTGATCGCGTGACTATGGATAGTGCTAACCTAAAAAATGCCATTTTTACAGAAGCAATTTTGACGAGCAGTCGCTTTTACGATGCTGATATTACTGGTGCTGATTTTACAGATGCTTTGGTTGACCGTTATCAAGTGTCGCTATTGTGTGAAAGGGCAAATGGGGTAAATCCGATTACAGATGTGCCAACGCGAGATAGTTTGGGTTGTCGATAGTAGGGTGTGTTAGCGATAACGTAACGCACCAACTACCTTAAAATCGGTATGCTAGGCTTGCGATAACAAACACTACCATTTATAGGGGGAATTAATAAAATACTTTATTTTCTCTTTTAGAAAATCCGTGTTTCTAGAGTCAATATTAGTATTTTTAGATTTAGCAATGTAATTGATGTAATTTTATACATCGTTCATTCTATCATGCCATTCAACTTTAAAATTGAGACTAGCAAGAAAACATAAAACTTTATTGATTTTGCAGGGCTTGTTGGGTTTCACTTCGTTCAACCCAACCTACAAATATTCTTAACTTTTGACTTTTGACTTTTGACTTCCGCCTTGCGGTATCAGTCGCCTCTAATTACTGCTAGGGATTTCAATCAAAAACTCTGTTCCTTCTCCTGATTTAGAAGAACATTTAATTTGTCCATGATGTTTTTCAACTACTATTTGATAGCTGATAGACAATCCTAACCCCGTACCTTTTCCTGGTGCTTTAGTGGTGAAGAAGGGGTCAAAAATGTGCGCTCGCACCTCTTCTGGAATCCCCAGACCATTATCAGCTATTCTAATTACAATCTGGTTCTTAACGGCTTGCGTACTAATCCAGATAGTTAAGGGTATTCTCGGACACGTTTGAGATAATTTCAAATACCTTTGCTGTATAGTTTTAAACTTTTCCTCTAATGCATCGATACTGTTACTCAAAAGATTCATAAACACTTGATTTAATTGCGCGGGATAGCATTCAAATAAAGGTAAAACACCATATTTTTTAATAATCTCAATAGCTGGGCGTTCACTATTATTTTTGAGCCGATGCCCTAAGATCAGCAAAGTACTATCCAATCCTTCCTGAATGTCTATTGGCTTCAACTCAGCCTCATCTGTACGAGAAAAGTTTCGCAGTGATAGCACAATCTCGCCAATCCGGTCTGTCCCTACTTTCATTGACTCAAGGGTTTTGGGTAAATCTTCGATGAGAAAGTCCAAATCAGTCTTGTCAATTTGCTCTTGGACAGTTGGCAATAGTGAGGAGTTTTGACGGTAAAGTTTCACTACATTTAGCAGTTCTTGAGTATATTCATTTAAATGGATGAGATTACCAAAAATAAAAGTGATAGGATTGTTGATTTCATGCGCGACTCCAGCAAGTAGTTGTCCTAAACCTGCCATTTTTTCACCCTGAATTAACCGGGTCTGAGTTTGTTTTAATTCTTGCAGAGCTTGAGTAATTTCTAAGGTTTGACGTTTAGTTTGTTCGAGTAATTCCGCTTGCTGAATTGCAATTCCAAATTGCACCCCTACTTGAGCTAGTAAATTGATTTCTTCCTCTTTCCAATAACGCGGTTGCGAATTTTGATAAGCAACTAATAATCCCCATAATTTTTCACCTTCCCGAATCGGAACAAAAGTTTCGTTACGTGGAAGTTCATTATCGTCGTCTGTATCCTCAAAAGTTTCTATAATCATTGGTTGAGCTTGTGCAATAGGTTTCCAACCATCTTTAAAGGAATCTGCCACAAATTTACCGCTCCAATCCTGGTTGAAGCGGTAGATTGCAACTCGCTCGACTTCGAGCAACTCTCGCACAGCTTGAGTAGTAGTTCTAAAAATAGTTTTAATATCGAGTGACTGGCGGATTTTATCAATGGTTGCAGCCAGCAATTCTTGCCGTTCCATTGCTTTCTCGCGTTCGGTAGCTTTTGCTAATTGGACAACCTGCATTTGAACTTGCTTTAAATAAGAATCTTGTTTTAATGCGACTCCCAATTGCTCGGCTATTTGACTGGTAAATTCAATTTCTGAGGGTTGCCAGTCACGAGGAGCTTTGCATTGGTGAATACACAGCAATCCCCAAAGCTCACCTTTTTTCAATAGAGGTGCGATCATATTTGCACGCACTTGAAATTTTTCTAGAATTTGGACGTAGCAACCTGGAAACTTTCCTTGATAAATGTCAGCGATCGCATTTACTCGACCTTGTGCGTAAAGGGGTGCAAAGTTTTCACCGAAGCAATAATCATAAACTTTTTCTGCCATTACCGAATTACACTCAGGTACAAAATCCTCAGAAATAAATTCTCCTTCCCAATCTTTTTGAGGGTCGAAACGAAAGACTGCCACTCTATCTGCTTGCAGCATTTGTCGAGCCTCGGTGACGGTAGTCTGGAAGATTGTATCTAAATCTAGGGACTCCCGAATTCGAGTAATCACGCTAGTTAATGTCTTTTGTTGCTCTGCTTGGTAGTGAGCGTGTGCCAGCAACTTATAGTGTCGTAGTGCCACACCAATTTGTGTGCCGATTTTTGTCAGTGATTCGACTTCATAGGATTGCCACTGTCTGGGTGAGGCATTTTGGTAGGCAGCAATGACTCCCCAAAGTTGATCTCCTTGGAGAATGGGGGCAGTTGCAAAGGCTTTTGCCTGGAATTGCTCCAACAGGGTTACATGGCAGTTTGTTAATCCGGCTTGATAAATGTCATTGACTGTAAATGTCTGGTTGTCAATGTAACGTCCTCCTTGCGTATGTTGCAAATAAGTATCAGCGATCGCAAGCTGAACGCCAACTAAAGGAGTCCAACCTTCTGCAAATGATTCAGCAACAAAGTTACCACTCCAATCTGAATTGAAGCGAAAGATGGCAACTCGATCAGCTTGCAGCAGCTTGCGGATTTCTTGAGTTGTGGTTTTAAAGATGGTTTCAATATCAAGAGGTGAGCGAATTTTATCAACAATCTGAGCAATTACTTGGTCGCGTTGAACTGCTTGAGCCAATTTTGCCGCTTGCAACTGAACTTCATGGAGATGCTTCGCTTGTTGAATCGCAACGACAAGATGGTCAGAAATTTGACGAATAAACTCAATTTCCGATTCTTTCCAGTCACGAGCCTGACTGCACTGATGAATGCAAAGCAATCCCCACAGTTCCTTCTCCCGCAATAGAGGGACAACGAGGTTGGCTTGTACCTGAAATTTACTCAAAATTGCGGCATGACAATCACTCAGTCCTGCCTTGTAAATATCTGCTACTGCTTGCACTCGACCTTGTTGATAACTGGAAGCAAATTGTTCTCCAAAGCAGTGGTCGTAAACTTTTATTGCCATTGCTGAGTTCCAGCCAAGTGCAACATCCTCACAAACAAATTCCCCTTGCCAATCTTTTTCCAGGTCAAACTGGAAGACTGCTACACGGTCAGCATTTAGCAACTGACGCACTTGGGTAACGGTCGTTTGAAAAATTGTTTCTAAGTCCAGAGACTCGCGAATTCGGACAATTACACTTGCCAGAGCCTTTTGTTGCTCTAGTTGCTCTTCAAGTTGAGCGCTTGACAAAAGAAGTTGATTTTCCGTGAAATTTGAATTGGGTTCCATTGCTCTGGATTATGTCGTTTTTATACAAGGGTTCCTCATCCCAAACTTCATGGGGTTAAAGAGTGTCAAAAATATGACAAACTGCAAATTTTTGCAGCGTTCAACTATTTCCCAGAAGATGGTTATTGTTATAGTTCCCCTTTCTGGATCTATCCTCGTAATGGGTTAAAAAATAATCTTGGGTTGTACAGAACAGAAGACATGATTAAATTAGTGTTGCCGAGACTAATCAGAAAAGCAATCTAACCCCTTCCCTTTTGAGTCGTTCTGATTGGCTGGGAATCAATAAACCCGTGATTCAGAGTGATGATTCTCGTGTATCTTTGTGCAAGAGTTCCTCTCTTTACCTGAAAATAAGAGGGAATGAGAGCTAAAATGCATACTATTATCGCAATCTCAGAAATTTCATTTTGAGCGGCGATCGCTTTGCCCACCGCAGGCATCGCACCTAAAATGATTGCTATAGCAATCCTATTTGAGTTGTGAAAACTATCGAACCGCCTGAACGGCCTTCGCGCAGCGTCTCGCAGAGAAGCCGCCAAGAGCGCCTTCGCGAAGCGTCTCGTTGGCGCAGCCTCTCGTAGAGAAGAGAAGAAAAGAAACAGAGAATTTCACAAATGATTTAGGATTGCTATATGAGATTAAAAACTAATAACTAATTTGTCAAAATTTGCCTGACAAACTGCGGGATTTCAGGTTAAATGTTTTAAGATATGCACTCTGCAAGAGTTGTCGGGTATTATTCGTGACACAACAAGACCAAAAACCCTCTCGTTCTTTCGCTGGAATTGCTGGCATTGTTGCCGTAGCCACATTAATTAGTAAAGTCTTTGGTTTAGTGCGGCAGCAAGCGATCGCTGCCGCTTTTGGTGTTGGTGCTGCTGCCACTGCCTATAGTTATGCCTATATTATCCCTGGTTTTCTATTGATCTTACTCGGTGGTGTAAATGGGCCATTACACAGTGCAATTGTCAGCGTTTTAGCCAAGCGTCGGCGAGAAGAAGCGGCTCCTTTAGTAGAAACCGTGACAACGCTGGTGGCTGGATTGCTGTTGTTGGTGACATTTGCTCAGATTTTATTTGCGGATGCGATCGTTGATTTAGTCGGTCATGGCTTGGAAGAGACAACCAGAGCGATCGCAATTCAACAGCTCCGCATTATGGCGCCGATGGCTTTATTTTCAGGATTAATTGGCATTGGCTTTGGTACTCTCAATACAGCCAATCAATATTGGTTATTATCCATTAGTCCCCTATTATCTAGTATTACCGTTGTTGCCGGCCTTGCTATCTTGGCTATGGAACTGGGCAAGGACATTATTAAGCCAGAGTACGCTTTAATCGGTGGAATGGTGTTAGCTTGGGGAACCTTGGCAGGAGCAATTCTCCAGTGGTTAGTGCAGCTAATTGTCCAGTGGCGGTTAGGATTAGGCACATTACGCCTGCGGTTTGAGTTTAAATCTCCTGGTGTTCAAGAAGTCATTAAAATCATGACTCCGGCAACAATTTCCTCTGGAATGATGCCAATTAATGTCGCCACTGACCTTTATTTTGCCAGTCCTATCCCTGGTGCTGCGGCAGGATTTAACTATGCGAATCTATTAGTACAAACTCCTTTAGGGATTATTTCTAATATCATTTTGCTGCCCCTATTACCTATATTTGCCAAACTAGCCGGCCCAGAAAATTGGCAGGAGCTAAAATTACGCATTGGCCAAGGACTGCTACTTACTGCTTTCACCATGCTACCGCTAGGGGCGCTGATGGTGTCGTTATCTGTACCCATTGTGCAGGTGGTATATGAACGCGGTGCTTTCAAGCCAGAAGCTACACAGCTAGTTTCATCCTTGCTAATCGCTTATGGGATTGGGATGTTTGTCTATTTGGGACGTGATGTTTTGGTGCGGGTATTTTATGCTTTAGGCGATGGACAGACACCTTTTCGCATTAGTATTTTTAACATCTTGCTCAACATCTTATTAGATTGGTTTTTCGTTAAACCTTTTGGCGCTCCCGGTTTGGTGTTGGCAACAGTGGGTGTAAATTGCAGCTCAATGTTAATGCTGTTATGGTTGCTCGATCGCAAACTCAATGGTTTACCTTGGCGTGAGTGGAGTTTGCCGATTCTGGGTTTGATTGCTGGTAGTGTGGTATCTGGGATAGCAAGCTATGGGACTTTGGTTGCTTCTCAGCAATTCTTAGGTAAAGAAGGTTTACTGATTCTGGTGTTGCAGTTGTGTGTATCTGGCTTCGTGGGGATTGCGGTGTTTGCTGCGATCGCTTCATTGATGAAAATACCAGAGATGAATATTTTTATATCTCGTCTACGTCAGCGCTTTTTGAAGAAATAACTGTTATTTGAATTTTTCAGTTGGTACACCCAAGTGGGTGATAAATAATTCAGCCACTTGGGTGAGCCAGGTGTGCGAGGTTACATTTTGTAAAAAAAGAGATTCTAGTACTAGAGAACATTGATTTTACTTAACTCTGGTGAGAATAATTCTATGAAACTTACAAAATTAGCTGCCTCTTTCCTTGCTGTTGCTTCCATTGTCCTTTCAGCCGGAATTGCTTCTGCTCAAACTGCGGGTACAAACGGTAACTACATCGGTGCTGGTATTGCAGTTGGTGCAACCAGTGGCGGACAAGGAAACGATGAGGCACAAGTTGGTGGCAATATCCAAGGACGATACGCCGTTCCCAAAACACCTCTTTCTCTGCGGGGTTCTGTGCTGTATGGTGGTGATGCTGCCGCAATTATGCCCATAGTGACTTACGATGCGCCGATCGCCAAAAATACTAACGTCTACATCGGTGGTGGTTATTCTTTTGTAACTGATGAAGGTCAAAAAACCCCATTGGGCAATCAGAATGCACCTGTAGTTACCCTTGGTGTTGAATCAGAAGTTAGCAACAATGTCATTGCCTATGGCGATACTAAATGGGGCATTGACGCTTACAGAAATAGTGATGCTGATGCCGTCAGCTTCCAAGCTGGATTAGGCTATCGCTTCTAGTAATTACGAGCTAAAAAACAGCTTATTTGCAAGCTAAAGCAATGATGTTTGCCAGCCGTAATAGTAATTCCTTCTGTCATATCTGAGTATGGATACTCAGATATGAACTATAGCGCTTCTCGTTTGTATGCAATACACTTTGACCTCTCTCCTAAAAGGAGGAGCCACTGCGTTGGGCGGCTCTGCCGACTTGAAGCACGTGGCGTCAGAGGCTTTGAATCTTACCCCCCTTCCCTTGTAGGGAAGGGGCTGTTCTTGTTAGGTCTGTATTGGACTCAACCCAGAAGCGCTATATTTTTTTTAATCATTTTTATTTATGATTTTGATAACCAATTATATTGGCTATTATCAGTAGTTTTTCTTAAAGTTAAATAACTAATTTTGAATATGCATAAAAAATATTCCTTATGGAAAAGATTAATCCCATTCCAGAAATATTTGGTGAAACAACTGACGTGGAATCTTGGCTGATTCGAGCTGGGCTAAGATTTTCAGACTTAGGTAACGATGCCGCCAGTATAGCAATCCGTAAGCAATGGCGAGAGTACCAAGCCGCAGTGCAAAGATGCTGTGCAACCCTACACCAACCACCGTCAGGTGTTCAACTAAGCGGCGACTATGCCAACCTGAGAATACCTGGTCGTGCATCAACCAATTCTGCAATCGGCTGTCGAGTCGTCCCAAGTCCTTAAGCCTGGGCAAAAGATAGAAAATCTGTAAATAGAAAGTATCCATTGGGGTTAGAGAATCAAGTATCAAGTAGGGCAACTAACTGATAACTGTTTGACTGCCAATTTTAGATTTTAGATTTTAGATTTTAAATTAAAGAAGAAAGAATTATTTGGTTCATGCCCCGTAAAAGAGTGGGCGGAATAAATCCAAAATCCAAAATCATCGCATTCCCATGCCCCGTAAAAGAGTGGGCGGAATAAATCTAAAATCCAAAATTTAAAATCCAAAATCGATTGACTAATAATCCTGTTGCACGCCGCCTACTACTGGCTTAACTTCCGAAAATGGATCAGTGCCACCACCCCAGTTAAAATCACTAATTCGGATGCTGAAGCCACCTAACTCCAGCACTGGATTGTAACGTAAGGTGATGCCATAGGTGCGACGGCTATATTCCAAAATGTAGTCGGTGCTAGCTTCTCTACCAGTATCCAAGTTAACAGATGTTTGAAAGCCTAAGCGAAAAGGCCCGTAGATTTGCTGTGATATCCCAGCGCTCAACACTTTGCTATCAACGAAGCGATCAAACAAAAAGGGTGATAATCCGTTATTTAAGCCTTGAGAATAACTAATATTAAAAGCAGTATAGTCTAAAAAAGGTCGAGAAAAATGACCAATTTGCCCTTGTAGTCCAATTGTAGCAGTTAGGGTGCTTTGGTTATCACTATTGGTGTAATAACTGGTAGTGCCTGTAAGAACAGCGATCGCTTGCAAGTAAGGAACTACAGGGTTAGCTGTGTATCGTAATCCCTCAGTGGCAGTGGGTGGTAATGGTTTTCCTCGCCATAGCAACAGCCCTTTACTCAGAGAAGCACTGGCTTGTAAACGACCTAGTGAGATGCGATCGTTTTCCCGCTGTGGTTCTAGTAAGTCTTGGCGATCGGTGTTGGCATCGATATATCGAGCGCTTGCCTGATAGGTAAGGTTGATACCACTTTTTCCTAAAGGAATCACAGGAGAGGTAATAATGCCGCCAAGACTGCTCTGGACGGTTTGAAAGCCGAGAGTACCGTTGTAGAGGCGATCGCGGTAGTTATATTGCAGATTCAAGATATGGGGAAGGGAAGTCCCTAATATTTGGCGCAATCCCAAATTCACTCGCAAATTGTCTTCCACCTTGTTTAAGTCAAAACTGGTTAACTCCCCAGTCCCCTCAACTACTGCCCGTGGACTCAAAATAGAATTTATCTTTGTCTTCACAGCAAACAATCCGCCTAAGTCACCTGTGCCTTCTTGTACAGCTCTCTGTATTAATAACTGGGGTGTGATCGTCCAGCGAGTCTGATCTGTAGTGATCACTGGAAAGCCACGCTCAATATACAAACCACCCCGCTTGTCTCCATCATAGCCGGGGGAGACTATTGCAGGTGTAACGTCCCGCTCCCGGCGGTCAATAGTCTGCTCATTCATAGGAATTGGTAAGGAGAGCTTTTGATCAAATACCAAACGCTGTCGCTGTGTCCTAATCCGGTCTACTAAGGGTGATTCTCGTGTCAGAGTTACTTTATCTGCGCGTAATTCTAGTTCTGGGGGCGAAAAAGGATCATTGGTGATCCGAACATCGCTTGCTTGCCAGCCTTGGGGATAAAAGTCAATGTGTTCAGCTTCAAACCTGAGCCGCTTGACTATACCCCCTGTTTTCGGCGGCGGGATGTTGGTAGCGCCTGTCTGACCACCAATTGTCACATCAAGTCCTCCAGGGCTGCTCACACCGGAAACGGGCTGATTGGCTCGAATGCGATCGCTGGGCGGACGTTTTGGGACTCCACCAGCACTTACATCCGTGGGTAAGAAAGCAAAATCTGTTTGGGCTGAGGGTACGTAAATTTCTCCTCTACCATTTTCCAGTTCCCCACTATCTTGAACAAAGTTATAGGTAAAGCGTTGTCCACGCAGTACCTGATCACCCCGTGTTAAAGTTACGTTGCCTTCCCCCGCAGCGATCAAGTTGTCCAAATTGACTTGCAGGCGATCGGCATCCACCACCGCCCCATCAAATCGCACAACTACATTACCAACAGCTGTAATAATTCGCCTTTGCTCGTCATATTCTTGCCGATCTGAAGTGACTTCCACAATTTTCGGTCTGGCTGGGGGCGTGCTAGCTGGCGCAGTTGTACTAGATGGTTGACCTTGTGGATTATTAGTGGTATTTACCTCTGGTGTTGGTGTTGGTGCTTGAGTTTGTTGTTGGACTTGGGAATTGAATTCTACAGTGATCGGCGTTGAGAGTTGGTTTGTCGGGCTGCGAGACTTGAATGTGATAAAATTTTGTACTGATTGAGAACTCGGTGCCAGATCAGCAGCAGATACAGATATATTGTCTCCTCCTAGAGACTGTTGTGCAGTAATATGACTTTGCTGTTTTCGTTGGGTTAACTTCTCAGCTAAAATTTCAGCTTTGGACTCGACTAACTTGTGGCTATTTGTGACATTTGGGGCAACTTGAAGAAGACGCGGAGATTGGGCGACAAGGGGACTTGGGGAAACTCTATAGCTAAAGCTACCAGAGTCCAAAAAGGTTTGTTTTTCTTCACCACTAGAGTTTGGATCTTGCGAGCGCTCACCGAGTTTTTCAGCAGGTTCACGCTTTGCCTCTAGGTCGGAAGCCTCTGTTACAAAGTTCAGATGCCTGCGGCGGGCTGCGCTATCCGTTGGCGCAGCCTCTTCTCTACCTTGGGCTGCGCCAACGAGTCCGTGAGCGTCGGAAGCCTCCCCTCTGACGCCAGACCAGAGCGACGGGAAAGGCTTTATTCGTGCTGGCTCGACTTTGCGCTCCGCTCCAACTTTTCTTGGCAACGCAGTGGTTTCTCTTTGCGTCTCCCCTTTGTGCAGCGCCGATCTGAGGAGAAGTTCCGAGCGGCGGATGCCTACGCTCGGACTTGTCTTTGTGTCCTCTTTCTCTTGGCGATTAGAGGTTTTAACCTCTTGCGTGGGATAACCAATCACCAGCGGTTGTCCCAAAAGTGCAGCACTTCCAGAGCCGATGATCGGGGAAATTGCTGGTGGAAAGGTTTCTGGTAAATCAGGTACAGAGGAAGTTTCGGCAACTACCAAGTCATCCTGACTTGAGTTGATCAAAGTTGGCAATAATCGATCACTCTTGGTGTCAGTCGCAATTGCCAATTGAGCCAAATCCTTAGGCTGCTTGGATTTGTCTGTCTTTTGCTGTATTCCAGTCTCTACACCTGAAAGAAACTTTGTATGACTAGCAGATGAGGGGGGATTTACTGGTTGTGAAGATTCGACGATAGGAGGCGGCGCGGGCGGCAGAACTGGATGAAGCATATTTGAGCAAAATCGGGCTAACAAACAGCCAAATGACGGACGGAAGGATAAATCACACATTTTGCCTTCCGACTGTCGCCTTCTGCTACTTGCAGCAAGCCACTTGGAGGAGGAAACTTACTAGGTGAAAGTTTAGTAAGTTTCCGTGGCGTTTAGTATCTTCCGCCTTCCGGAGTTGCGGATGATTTATCGCCCTTTTACTCTAAGTCGCGACGGCCGGGGTTACGAGCTGGATCGTTCGACAAAAATCCGAAGATGAAGATACTTACGAAGAAGGCAACAACAATATAAACAGCGATTTTTAAAGTCAGCATAGAAATATCTCCAACGGGTAAGACAAAGATATCTTTTCTTTCAGGATCTGCCATGCAGAAAAGATAGCTCCTTTATATTACCCAAATCTCGTCCCTTTTTTAGAGGACTCTGGGGACTGGGGAACTCGGGGCCCCCAGGGAGTGGGGATTAGGGACATGGGGACTTGGAGATTAGGGACTAGCAGTGCCTACCCTAGAGTTATTGAGAATGGTGCAAAATGTCAGTTGTCTGACTTTTAGATGCCCTTAAGAAATAACTCACAGACTCGTTTACTCCTGTGACGTTGACTGACGGCAAAAGTTTCCCAAAAAAGGGAACAGGTTACAGGTTATAGAAGATAGTTACTATGCCCAATGTCCTATTTCTCAGTTTGAAGTAATGCTTAAGTCTTTGCCAATTCGGTTTTTGATTACTCGTGCAGGTATGCCTACAGCAACAGAGAAAGGAGAAATATCTCTATTGACAACTGCTCCAGCACCAATAACACTGCCTTTGCCGATAGTAACGCCATCTAATACTGTTACTCCATGCCCTAGCCAACAATCATCCTCAATCACGATTCCCTTACGAGTAACACCTTGGTATTTAATCGGCTCCATCGGATCGGCAAAATTATGATTATTGGCATATATCCCTGAGTGGGCGGCAATCATGCAGTGTTTACCAATTTTAATGTCTCCTGGCCCCTCAATAGACACGTTAGGGCCAATGAAGGTGTCTTCATCAATATATATACATGTATCTTCCAAAGACCCTATATCAACGTTACGCTCAATAGCGACTCTATTTCCTAGATGAATTCTATTATTTTTATGTCCTCTTGCATCCATCCGTACACCCTTGAAAATATAGACTCCACTGCCTATCTCAATACAAGAAGTACCGTTAAATTCAACACCATTTTGAATATACACTAGGCTGCCTATCTGGGCAAAAATACTACGATATCCCAAATTACGCAACTTCGGTCCCAGAATCAGTGTCGGAATATCTCCTAACACAGTAGTTACTAAAAGTTCTTGCACGCGCTGCAATTTTGAAAAATATTGCTCGTTATGCATAGCTACATATCTCTTCAATCAATTGTTGTTGACAGTATTGAAACTTTTTTTGGCTGTATCCTAATCTTCTACCAATCCCAATTATTTATGCATGTATTAATACGTACATAGCTAATTGGCAGTATCACCGAAATCTCCCCAGATTTTTAGATGGTTTTTCAACATTTGAAAAACCATCTAAAAATCTGGCTTTGACTATGTGAGCAATTCTTTAACTGAAGTTTGGTAGAATCACTCAATTGATATGCACAATTGCGTTAAGTCGCTAAAAGCTTTTGTACCAGTCAGGGTACGAAAAAATTTTGCTTCTTTTTCACTAGCTAAATTAACAAAACAATTTCAGTGCATTGCAGGTTCAAAACTCAGACTATTAAATTGTCTGATGGGAAAATTTGCTGGTTTAGATAGGCTACTGTTTTGGTTATCCGGCAAATTTGCAAAGCTTGTTACGCAACTAGGGATAGAGTTATTTAGCTTGAGGCTACTTTTTCTCAAGCGATTTTAGTCTTTTGAAACAACTCAGTTCCACAAGCTATTTTGCAACAAAAAATACATTTAACTAGACTATTTCAAAGATTTAGATAAAATTTATGCCTAGCATGACAATGTAATTATTGTTGGATTTTTCTGGGTATTTTTGCCCAAACAAAACCCAATTAGGGTGGATTATCTCCCACATCAGCCATCACATTGAAGTTAACCATCGGTGCAAACAAGTAAGCGCTTCCCCGACTGCTATGACGGCTTTCTTGCAACGAATTTCTAGAGTATGCTGCTCCAATCATGTTGCACACGGATGATTTACAGACGAACCAATTCACGCTTGTAATTACATGAATTGCTTTTAATAACAATTGTTTCTAACGATAACACATTTTATTTTTAGTGGAACACTCTGATGAAATAAGTTTATTTCCAGGTTGCTTGTTGATTAGAATGCTGGAAATCAGTTAAGTTTTTTACTGGTGCGATGCCTACGGCGGGCAAAGCCTACACTACTATCTATTAATTTTATACACTTAGATAAAATCTATTTAGGACGAGCCGAGAAAAAATGCTGTAAACAGTTAATTGGCATTTATGTTCATATTTCTACTGTTGCTTGTCCAAATAATTTTATGATTTTGCGTTAAATTCAGAATAATATCTACTATACTTATGACACCTCTTTATAAAAAAAGCTAAAAATATTCCTCTTCCCCATTACTTATATCTAAAAGTTTGTAAATCACCCATTCGGGTGAGCCAAGCGGGTGATGCGTGCTTGGCACTACTTATTATAAATTTTATTGAAAGAAAGCTAAAACGTAGCTTATTTTCCAGGAGAAGTCCACAAAACAACATCAACTGCCCAAATTGAGGTATCGGTTTTAACTCACATACTTGGTTCAAATTATGGCTTTAATTAAAGAAATTGTCGAAGAAGCTCTAACTACCGGCTATTTGAGTGTTGTAGCCGAAGATAAACTGCGATCGCAACTTCAAAGTAATTATGACTCAGAAGACCTAGATGCCTGGATCATTTTACAACGAGCCATTGTGGCAGGTGATGTCAAACAAGAGTCGCGCCGAAAAAAAGCTTCCCTCTCTCCTAAAGCTAAAGACGCTTCATCGAGTATCAAACTTGCTTATCAAATGGCAGCGGAGATTGCTTATGCAGCAGCTGTAGCTCTGACGATGACAAAAAATACTAAAGATCAGCCTTCATTAGGTGCTTAAAATTACACCGTGACATGTTATTTACCTGATTTAGTATCAATGTTTAATACCAAGTAGTTAGCGTCGGCTAGCAAGAACAGCAGGCATCGCTTTTCCTGGTTAACTGCTTGGTACGATTTTCATCCGATTATTTATGGGATTTACTTTCTGCCTTCTGCCCCCTGCCTTCTTACACTGCTTCTTTACCAGCGCCATTTTATTAAAAAATAATTAAAAATTTAACTTGACTGCAAACAGCTATGAGGAATTTTCACCCTCAGCCAAGATCGTAGAATTGATCCCCGGAAGCAATACTAAAAAAAATATAAATTATTTATTCAGAACTGGATTTTTTTAAGTGATAGATGCCAGTAAATGATTAAATCTTAATATACCAAGTACATGGCTGAAGGTAAGCATAGAATTAGAAACACCTTGGTGTAAACTTTAGCAACGAGGTTAAAAATAATTCTCAATGCTTAACAAAGTCATCGCTTTTTCACAAAATACAGTATAAAGAATTGGCAACATTGGTAAAGAGAGTAAACAATAACCATAGCTAAACTTGGAGTTTTGCCAACCTATGCAGCCAATTCGCACATTTAACGTATCCCCTTCACTACCGCCGCGACTCGAACCACTACGGCGGCTGGCATATAACTTGCACTGGGATTGGAACGTTGATACTAAAGATTTATTTCGTCGCTTAGACTCTGACCTCTGGGAGTCTAGCCATCATAACCCGGTGTTAATGTTGGGTACTATCTCTCAATCGCGGCTTCTGGAAGTTGTGGAAGATGAAGGCTTTCTAGCGCAAATGGATCGAGCTGACCGTCAGTTAGAAGATTATTTGCAAGAGCGCACCTGGTATCAGAAACAACGGGAGCAGAAACCAAAAGAAACCTACGCCTATTTTTCCGCAGAATTTGGACTTGTAGATTGTTTGCCCGTCTATTCTGGGGGCTTGGGCGTTCTGGCGGGGGATCACCTCAAATCTGCCAGTGACTTGGGTCTACCGCTTGTAGGTGTAGGTTTACTGTATCAGCAAGGCTACTTTGCCCAGTATCTCAATGCCGATGGCTGGCAGCAGGAACGCTACCTGAGCAACGATTTCTACAATATGCCCTTGCATCTAGAGCGCAATCCCGATGGTTCAGAACTGCGGATTGCGGTAGATTATCCAGGACGCAAGGTGTATGCCAGAGTTTGGCGTGTACAGGTAGGAACGGTGCCCCTATATTTGATGGACACCAACATTGAACCCAACAATGTTTACGACCACGACATCACAGATCAACTGTACGGTGGCGACATCGATATGCGTATCCACCAGGAAATCATGCTGGGGATCGGTGGTGTGCAAATGCTCAAAGCTTTGGGGCTGAAAGTCACCGCTTACCACATGAATGAAGGTCACGCCGCCTTCTCCGCCCTAGAACGCATCCGCTTGCTGATTCAGGAAGAGGGATTGAATTATGCCCAAGCTAAACAGGTGGTGGCTTCCAGTAATATCTTTACAACTCACACACCAGTACCAGCGGGAATTGACTTGTTCGCTCCCGACAAAATGTTGTACTACCTGGGGTACTATGCAGAGATATTTGGGTTGCCTAAAGAGCAATTTTTAGGACTGGGACGCGAAAATACAGGCGATTTATCTGGGCCTTTCAGTATGGCGGTGCTGGCGCTGAAGATGGCAACATTTTCTAACGGTGTAGCACAACTGCATGGTGTGGTATCACGGCAAATGTTCCAGGGCTTGTGGAAGAATGTGCCCGTAGAGGAAGTGCCGATCGCAGCAATTACTAACGGTGTCCATGCTCGGAGTTGTGTTGCGAAATCGACTCAAGAATTGTACGATCGCTACCTGGGGCCAAACTGGTCATCAGCACCACCAGATAGCCCATTGTGGGAGCGGATGGACGCCATACCCGATGAGGAGTTGTGGCGCAATCATGAACGCTGCCGCTTAGATATGATTTTGTTTGTCCGGGAGCATTTGGTCAAGCATTTGCGCGATCGCGGCGCTTCCGCCTCCGAAATTACCCAAGCCCAAGAAGTTTTAGATCCTTACGCTTTCACCATTGGCTTTGCCCGTCGCTTTGCCACCTATAAACGCGCTACCCTCTGGATGCGTGATTTGGAACGCATTAAGCGGCTTTTACTGGCTAACAAAGACCGGAAAGTGCAATTCGTGATTGCTGGTAAAGCACATCCCAAGGATATTCCCGGTAAAGAACTGATCCGCGAGATCAATCACTTTATCCGCGAACAACATTTAGAAAAACAGGTAGTGTTTGTTCCCAATTACGACATTCACATATCCCGGCTGATGGTTGCAGGTTGCGATATCTGGTTAAATACACCGCGTCGTCCACGGGAAGCCTCTGGTACCAGTGGGATGAAAGCAGCAATGAATGGATTGCCAAATTTAAGTGTACTAGATGGCTGGTGGGATGAAGCTGATTACGTCCGCACGGGCTGGGCAATTGGACACGGAGAGAATTACGACGATCCTAACTACCAGGATGAAGTAGAAGCAAACGCTCTCTACGAGTTGTTAGAGAAGGAAGTTGTACCGCTATTTTATGACCATCGGGATAGTGATGGCTTGCCTCGTCCGTGGGTTGCCAAAATGAAGGATGCAATTCGGTTGAATTGTCCATTCTTTAATACAGCGCGGATGGTAGGAGAATATTCCGGGCGGGCTTATTTCCCGGCCAGCGATCGCTATCATACCCTGACTGTTGATAACTATGCCCCAGCTAAAGAACTAGCTGCTTGGAAAGCAAAACTAGGCGAACACTGGTTCAACATCAAAATCAAAGATATTGACGTATCTGCAGTTTCAGAGATTGAGGTTAATCAAACCGTTGCTGTCAAAGTCAAGGTTGACTTGGCAACTTTGACGAATGATGATGTGCAGGTGGAGCTATATCAAGGTGCGATCGATCCTAATGGTGAGATTGTCAATGCTGTGCCAGTGGTGATGGATTACCAAGGGGAGGATGCACAGCAATTGGGTATTTACACGGGTAATATCACCTATACCGCCTCTGGTTTGCAAGGCTTGTCGTTGCGTGTATTGCCGAAAAATCAATACCTGGCTAATCCCTATGAACCAAGATTAATTGCTTGGGCAGAATAAGAGTGCTGAGTAGTTATTGAATACTCAAGAGCAGGCGTTGCTGATTTAAGTTTAGCAACGCCTTTTATGTTATAAGTTTTCAGGTAGATAATTAATATTTAGTAGCTGTTCTAAAATATAAGTACAATATTCTGACTTTTCACGTCATGTAGAAAAGTTAACGCTAAACCTAATCCCTGAGCAAGGTTTCTTACTAGGGAATGGAAGCCAGGTTTTCCAGATACGAGTGAAAAGTCAGGTTTTGGAATGAGTGGAAAAAGAGATTGTGTCTATCCTACCGCCAAGTAGAATCAATGCTCAGTTCACCTGGAACCAAGCTTAATAAATGAAGGCGGAGGATTAACCACGACCCCAATCGCGCTCGCGCTCATAGCGACGGTTATTGTCGCGGTCATAGCGGCGATTATTTTCACGCTCATAGCGGCGGTTATTGTCACGCTCATAGCGATAATTATTGTCACGAATGTTGCGAAGGTTATTATCGCGGTCATAGTGGCGATTATTTTCACGCTCATAGCGACGGTTATTATCGCGTTCATAGCGATAGTTATGATCACGCTCATAGCGGCGGTTATGATCGCGCTCATAGCGATAGTTATGGTCACGAATGTTGCGATAGTTATTGTCACGAATGTTGCGAAGGTTGTTCTCGCGGTCATAATCATCATCTCTGTGATGACGACTCTGAAGTTCGTAGTTACCATCATCGTTGCGATCATAGCTGTAGTTATCTAACTCAGCAATATAAGACACTGGTGTCTTAGCATCAGCTTTTGGAGAAATCGCCAAAGCAGAAGCAGATGCTATCAAGCCTGCGAGAAAAATAGAGGTAAAGCGGTTCATGATGTGAGTCGAAAGTTGTTGATAGTAATTTATACAAGTCCAGTCTGTTTAGGAAAAGCAGATTCCACAAATCTTTGAATCAATCTTATCAGTCTTGAGTAACTCGAAAAGTTTTCTTGGGTGCGGTGATTGAGAAAAGTTTTGTCATCTGTGATACTTTCTGACTTTCTACATCCTGTGAAAAGTAGAGACGCGAAATTTCGCGTCTCTACAAGGGTTTGAGTGAACGCATAATTAATTTTCCCAGATGTCTATTGTACGCTCTGAGCGATCCAGGTGAGGATGTCTGCAATGGCTTATTTGCGATCTAAATTAAGTAGTTGCAGTTGTCCATCTATCCATTCTAAGCAGCACAGTCCACTTGGTTGCGATTTTCAGCCTAAATCAATACCAAGAAATTTGATTTTCATAACACAAATTTGCGATTATTTTCGCATTTTCGGGCAACTATTTACCTAAATTTACTTGCTAAAAATTGTGATAAATAATCTTATAATCTTAAGTAGCTTGTCTTAATTTATTTTATCTGGCAATAAATTAATCAAGATTATTCCAATGAAAATTTTATTTTTACATCCCAATTTTCCCTCGCAATTTCGCAACCTAGCGATAGTTTTAGGTAAAGATGCTAATTACCAAGTTGTCTTTGGGACAAATCGTCGTGAAGGGGAAATACCTGGCGTTTATAAAGCTATTTACACTCCTTCTCGTGAAGCTGCTCCCCAAACCCACCATTATGTTCGCAATCTGGAAAATGCTGTTCTCACCGCGCAGGCTGTCTATCGCGTGGCAGAAAAATTAAAAGCCGAGGGTTTCGTTCCAGATATAGTTTATGGTCATTCTGGTTGGGGGCCAACTTTATTTATGAAAGATGTTTTCCCGAAAGCAGAATTATTGTGTTATTTCGAGTGGTTTTACCATGCTCACGGTTCGGATGCAGACTTTGATCCCAATGAACCAATGACTGCTGATGATGAATGCCGCATCCGTGTGAAAAATACGCCGATTTTGACTGATTTATATAGTTGCGATCGCGGTCTTTCTCCGACGAATTGGCAGCGGCAGCAGTTTCCTAAAGAGTATCATAGCAAACTGACTGTAATTCATGATGGTGTTGATACCAAATTTTTTGCTCCCAAACCAGGCGCAAAATTAGTTTTACCAAGAATAAATCTTGACCTTTCCCATGTTGAAGAGTTGGTAACTTATGTGGGACGGGGGATGGAACCTTATAGAGGTTTTCCGCAGTTTATGGAAGCGGTGGCGCTAATTCAGCAGCGACGACCTAAGTGTCATGTGGTAGTTGTGGGAGAAGATAGGGTGGCTTATGGGAAGAATCTCCCCGATGGTCAAACTTATAAACAATTAATGCTAGAAAAATTATCTTTGGATTTATCGAGACTGCACTTTACAGATAGGCTTCCTTACAATGAGTACCTTCAGGTTTTGCAAGCTTCTTCTGCTCATATTTATTTAACCCGTCCTTTTGTTTTATCCTGGTCGATGTTAGAAGTAATGGCAGCAGGATGTTTACTAGTAGCTTCTAAGACTCCGCCAGTATTGGAGGTCGTACAGGATGGGGTGAATGGACTGCTGGTAGATTTCTTTTCTCCCCAGAATATTGCTAATCGGGTTGAAGAGGCGCTGAATTATCCTCAGGAGATGAAAGCAATTCGTGCGAATGCGCGAGAGACAATTCTGAAGCGTTATGATTTAGCGAAACTGTTACCACAGCATTTGCAATGGATGTTTGCTGGAAAAAGTTCTAATAGCTTGAAAAAGCGGCCAAATTCTAAAGGATTTGGCAGAAATTAGATGATATTAGTCATTAGTCATTAGTTACAACCAACAAAAGGACAAATAACAGAAAAATATAAAAGCGATATTTAAAATGCGAATTATTTTTACCATTGCCCATTTTTTCCAACCTAGCAGTGAGGGTCGTCATGCTTCCCAACGCAAAGACCCGCAACCCCGCTTGCAGGCGTTAACTAAAAGCCTTACCGCTTTACACCAATCATTTGGTAAATCTCAAAGTATCATCAACATTGCTCAACGACTAGCTTTTCCTGCTAATCAGCCGCAGTCGCACGAACTAGATATTGTTATTTGTACAACCAAAGATAATCATCTTCTAAATCAGCTTCCCCTACCATCCCATTTATATAGGCATCATTCTAGCAATGCAGAACCTCTACTTTTGGGGTTTGAGTGCCAAGCTGTTCTGCAAAGTTGTCTCGGTCAGTATGATTACTACTGCTTTCTGGAAGATGATCTAATTATCTATGACCCTTGGTTTTTTATAAAATTAAACTGGTTTACCCAACAAGCTGGTGACTTAAACTTGCTCCAGCCAAATCGTTATGAAGTCTCGCCCCACGGTTTGGTTGACAAAGCTTACATTGATGGGGATTTGGCTTTACGAGTAACTGCTCCCTTTCAAAAGGTACAGGAGCAACAAGAACTCAGCGGTACAATTATGAATGCACCAATTACCTTTCGTCGTGCCCTCAATCCTCATGCAGGCTGCTACTTTTTGAATGCAAATCAGATGGCTCAATGGGCTAGTCAAACTTATTTTCTTGACCGCGATATTAGCTTTGTTGGGCCTCTAGAAAGTGCTGCTACTTTGGGAATTATGAAGACATTCCGAATTTACAAAACCTCACCGGAGCAAGCAAGTTTTTTGGAGATTCAGCACTTTGGAACCGGATTTCTGGGGCTAATTGGAGGACAGGTGGGTTTAGCAGAAAGGTAAATCGAATTTAAGAGTTTAGCTGAATAATTATCGTTAACTCAATTGCAAACTGCTAGAGTCACTTTCGTAAAACCGATTAACAGGTGACAACTGATAACTTGCTTTTTCTGTCTCCTGTGTTTGCTGGTGTTGCTTTAACGCTTCCAGTTGTGTTTCCAGTTGCACCTTCACCTGATGACGGAAGCTGAAGAAGTGTTCACCTAAACTCAATGCTACAAAGTAATCATACAATAAATGCGGTTTTTGGAGGGCGATCGCAACCAACTGCCACCAGAAACGGAAAGGAGTTGAGCGAACAACACCCTGACGCCAAAAAATTATCGGAAATAAACGCAGTTCATGCCAAGTTATAGGACGTTACTTCCATCAAGTTAAAGTGCCGGAAGGTGTCTTGAAGATAAATATTCATAAATGTATGTTAAAACTTATAACACTTTAGGATTAAAAAACTAAAACAATCCAATTCTTAGACTAATACTAATGTAGCTAATCTAGCGTTATTTTAATGATTGTTACGGAGTGTGACTATGACTACTAGTACCCTGCTGCAAGAAATAGAAAAGTATATCCCTATTGTGGGAGATATAAATATCAAGAGTCCATTAGCATACCAAGCAACTCGTGGGGCGGTTGAGGTAGTCAACACAGTCCAGATGGCAGTGGCAGAGGCTTATATCAACGGATTAGAAGTTCCTGATTCCGTCCTAGAATCGCTTTTTGATACCTGTATGCCAATTTTATTTCAGTATTTTCCATCCCTCCTGGCACCGTATGAATGGGTATTAAAAGAAACTGATCATGTCGCCGTAGGAGCACGAGAACTAATGAAAATTCAGTACGACTTGCCTCAAGCCATGCTGAATACTATGTTGGGGGACGGGAAACTCATTTATCCTAAGTACAGCATGGGATTGTGGGAAAAAGGAGCATTAAACCTTGAGCAATCCCAGATGCAGATGATTGATGATGTAATTGAAAAGCTAGACATCAAAGACGGAGACAATATCTTAGACTTTGGGTGCGGGTGGGGATGTGTTCCTAATTACATTCTTTCTAAGTTCCCCAATGTCAAGTTTACGGGTCTGAATTTGAGCCACGAGCAATGTGAATATATCCGCCACAAAATGCAAGATCCTGAGAGTTATCTCAGTTCAGATCGGTTTACCCTATATGAAGGTGATTTGAATAATGCAAATTTCGAGATAAAGTTTGATAAAATCCTCTCGATTGGTGTTTTTTGTCATGTTGGTAACTTAACAGAAGCCTTTAAAAAATTAGCTTCGTTTCTGAAAGATGATGGCAAAGTTTTGATTCACATCATCACAGTCCGCATCCCTAACAATATGTCCAGCGTTTACACCCACAAATATATTTTTCCACACGGTCGTTACTGGAATTACAATGCAGTTCCCAGCCATAACCAAGACCTCAAAACAATTCAAAAATGGTATCTCAATGGCTTTAATTACTCTAAAACACTAACTAACTGGTTACAAAATTTTGACGACAACCAGACAACAATAAAAACATTAAACTATGGCATGGACTATGCCAGGTTTCGCCGGATATGGAGGTTTTATTTGATATGGTTTATTCGCAATTTTGCTAGTTGTGATGGAGAATATAATGGTAATGGTCAATTTTTAATGGTTCATGCCTAGCCGGACAAAGCTAGAGTTTCTCCTGCTAGGGGTTGAAGGGCATAGTGTCAATTACATTCCTCCTCGCTTAGTTTGACACCTCTAGCTGGCAGCGAAAGGACGGCATCACCCCTGTGTCTTGCCCAGAGCGGTGCCGATGGTGGAAGCGATGGTGGCGCTGGTGCTTTGCGATCATTTATTGCGGCATCAAGGTGAGTGTGGGGTACTGAGCTGATAACTCGAATGCTGGGAAGCGCTCCGACGTAATGCCCACGCTTCAAAGATGGTATGTTGAGGGATGGACATCTTGTCCGTCCTTATTTAATTGGCTGAAGATGCCTTCTTCAGAAAAACATCTTCATTGTGTTAAGCCCTTGGATTCTTGACTGAGACGCCAAGGAAGAGACTTTTCTTTTGACCAATCTGTCAACCAGAATATCAGACGGATATCTTTGCTTCCGCCTTGAACACTGAGTTATGACAGTTTCGGTTTCTGGCGCGAGCGAGAAGTTCTGTTTCAGAAGGCACTCTAATCTTTGACGCTAGCTTTAGGAACTGAAGCATTCTGATAAACCAAAATGTTGGGTCTGGAAGATAGGCAACCTGACCCTCTCGCACGGTTATGCCATGCCGGGCTGACGACTGGAATGCATGATGAAGATTATGCCAGCCTTCACCCAAAGTCAGAAACGCGACGAGCCAATGGTTCTTACTATAGTCGTTGGTTATGAACGGTTGCTCACCGAGTATGTGGCTGAGTGAGTTGACCGTGGCGACACAGTGGAAGAGGACAGTCGTGCTGAGGAAAAAAGCGCCGAGATATTCAGTTCCACCGATGTAGTACGAGAGCGCACCGAGAGCAACGGTGGGAATGAAGTGCAAACGGTCAACAATCTTCAAAACCACATTACTCTCAACATCGGTGGGAAGCTTCGAGGGAAAAAACTGTGGCGAGAATAGCCATCCAGCTTGAGACCACCAGAATCCTTTTATCCCTTTGAAAGGCATATAGGGGGAATGAGGATCTTTTTCTTGGTCTGAGCATTGATGATGGACCATATGGTGAGCTTTCCACCAACTTGGCCCCATCTGCCCAGCTGAAGCAGCCACGATGCTTCCAACGCATAGAACTGAGGTTGGAGCCTGGTAGCTCTTGTGGGTGAGTAACCTATGGTAGATGCCAGTAGTTGCAAGCATTCGTATTACATATAACAATAGGGCCCACAAGGCAGCACCCCACGATAAGCCAGTAACAATAATGAGTAGTGATCCTAAATGACTCACGACGATCAAAGTAGGCCCTAATATGTAAGAAATAATCGTCAGCTGAGAGTACTGCTTCATTAGTCTTTTAATGTCCTTAAGCTTCAAAATAGAAATGCACCACATTTTCACCGCAGTCAAGCTCGCGGACAGCATAACGCCCACCGTTGCCAGCGTTAACACTACAGGCATATCTTGGCACAATTCGCTTGAAATTTTTGTCTAGCCATTGGTTACACTTACAATCCTTTAAGCTTAGACTGTTTGCGCTCTATGGGTTATCGGGGGTTGTGTTGCAAAAACTTGTTGAGGTCAGAAAACTCCTTGAAAAAGGAATTGATTTTGAATCCCATCCCAGGTTTGACTAGCCAAAATACTGTGGGGTATACAAGTCAAACAGCAAACAATAATGAATCAGCATCTACAAACCGCAACAGCTACTTCTGAAGTTGTTCAGCGAACAATAGTCAAAGACACACTTGATGCGATCGCATCAAGTGCAAGAATTTATCACTCTGCGTCAAAATATGCGTAAACTGAGAAAAGACCTAGCGGTAAAGTTGGTTTATCAAGGCTATTTATACCAGCAAATTCAAACAATTTTAGATATGTGATTGGATTCGATAACAAGCTGGAAACAAGCTGATGAGCAAATAGCACTAAAATTTGAGCGAATCCATTATCTAGAGGGATGAGAGGGTTTGAGGTGTAGTGAGTCAAAGATTTATTGATGTTTGCACTTATTTATATTTTTCTTTATTATTCCCTACACCCTACAGCCAGTCCAGACAAAGGTTTCACCTTCTCTCAGTGCCATTCCATTATGGACTAGAGTAGTAAAGCTTTCATTAACAGATTTCCCGGAGTGGAAAAATTAACTTACAATTTCTAAGTTAATCTTACTTCCTCTGACAAAAACTTAAATTTTGTCTATTTCTATAAATTAAAGATACATAAAGCGCTCAGATGAAGAGAAAAAGTATTGTTATTTACAGGGTCTTGCGGTTTAGTATTTCTATTGCCGTGCCATCTAAACGCAACCTTCTGCATTCTTAATGCATCGATTTACAATGCGATTGTATCGACTTACAATGCGATTGTATCGACTTTTTATTTACAGCAGACTACAGTAAGACATTACAATGCCCACCCCACAATCTATTGTTACTACACAAAGTTGTGCCATTACTACACTAAGTTGTCGTTTTTTTTCGTGAAGAGTTTCTATAGGAATCGGAGTTGAGTTAAAATCTCTAATCCACAACGGCGAGTTGACTTGGAAAATGTCAAAATTAAATGAGTTTTGCGTAGGCGCATACTCCTACCGAGAAGCAAGCTACCCGTAGCGTCTCGTAGAGAAGCGACTTGTCGCCAGATATCGCCACTTTACATAGCGCGGATTTGAGATAACTAAGTTGAAATTTATGGGCAAGCAACGTGTTCTTTCTGGAGTTCAACCAACGGGCAATTACCATCTAGGCAACTACTTGGGAGCCATTCGCAACTGGGTAGAAGGTCAGAGCGAATACGAAAATTACCTTTTTGTAGCTGATTTGCACGCGATTACAGTGCCACACGACCCAAAACAGTTGGCCGCTGATACCTACACCCTCGCTGCTCTCTATCTAGCTTGTGGTCTTGATTTAAATCACTCTACCATCTTTGTCCAATCCCACGTTTCGGCCCACAGTGAACTCACCTGGTTGCTCAACTGCATTACACCTCTAAACTGGCTGCAAGATATGATCCAGTTCAAGGAAAAAGCTGTCAAGCAGGGAGAAAATGTGAGTGCAGGTTTATTAGATTACCCTGTGCTAATGGCAGCTGATATTTTGCTTTACCAAGCCGATAAAGTGCCAGTGGGTGAAGACCAAAAGCAACACTTGGAATTGACACGGGATATTGCAGCTCGGTTAAATCACCAATTTGGTAAACCAGATCAACCAGTTCTAAAGTTACCAGACCCTTTGATTCGCAAGGAAGGGGCAAGGGTGATGAGTTTAGCGGACGGTACACGCAAAATGTCGAAGTCTGATCCTTCAGAGTTAAGCCGGATCAGTTTGCTAGATTCACCAGAACAGATTCAATACAAGATTAAGCGTTGTAAAACCGATCCGATTCGTGGTTTGACTTTTGATGATCCAGCGCGTCCAGAGTGTAATAACTTGTTAACGCTCTATACATTGCTTTCTGGCAAGAGAAAGGAAGATGTAGCAGTTGAGTGTCAAGATATGGGGTGGGGGCAATTTAAGCCATTGTTGACGGACACGATAATTGAGTCCCTGAAACCAATTCAAGAAAAATATCAGGCGATAACGGCAGACAAAGCCTATTTGGAGTCTGTGTTACGCGATGGAGGGGAAAAAGCTAGAGCGATCGCAAATCAAACTTTATCACAAGTAAAGGCTGCTTTAGGCTACTCTCTTCCTCTATAAGTTTTCCCTTCAGGTGTGATTTGCTATACCATTGAAGAAATGGAAAGTCTTAATTTTATGCATCACACCCATCGCTCCACAGCCTTCAAGAGAGCTGTACAAGCAGGTGAATTTCTAGTTACCGCCGAGGTAGCACCTCCGAAAGGGGGAGATCCAGCGCACATGATTCAAATGGCGGCGACTCTTAAGGGGAGGGTTCATGCTGTCAATGTTACTGATGGTAGCCGTGCAATGTTACGGATGTCTTCGTTAATGGCGTCGGTGATTTTATTACAAAACGGCGTAGAGCCAATTTGTCAAGTTGCTTGCCGCGATCGCAATCGCATTGGTTTACAAGCTGATTTAATGGGCGCTGATGCTTTGGGCATACGTAACATTTTAGCTTTGACTGGTGACCCAGTAAAAGCAGGCGATCATGTAGATGCCAAAGCAGTATTTGATTTGGAAGCTGTGCGACTGCTGCAACTAATTCGGAAGATGAATCAAGGCGTTGATTGCAACGAGAAACCTTTGACTGATGGAGCGCTAGATTTATTTGTTGGTGCAGCGGTAGACCCGCAATGTAAGAGTTGGTCTGGTTTGCAAAGTCGATTTGAACGCAAAATCGAAGCAGGAGCGCAGTTTTTCCAAAGTCAATTGATTACCGATTTTGACATGCTAGAAAAGTTTATGGACACCATTGCCGCTGGCTATAAAAAACCGATTTTGGCAGGAATTTTTCTGTTGAAATCGGCGAAAAATGCTCAGTTTATTAATAGGTGTGTTCCGGGTGTAAATATTCCCCAACATATTATTGATAGATTGGCGAAAGCCAAAGACCCTTTTGAGGAAGGGATAAAAATTGCCGCCGAGCAAGTGCAAATAGCGCGGCAATTATGTCAGGGAGTCCATATGATGGCGGTGAAGCGTGAAGATGCGATCGCGTCAATTTTAGATTTAGCTGGGGTTGCTCCAGTTAATCAGTTGGTATCCAAGTAAAGGAAATAACGAATCTATTATTAAAGCAGATGGAAGCAACCATCTGCTTTTTTTAATCTCCTTATTAGACTTCTTGCAAAAATACCTAACGACTTTAGTCGCGGCTACAAAAGCGAAGTCCGCCTGCGCGGACTAATGAAAAATCAACGGTTTTAAACCTACGGAGATGGGTTTTGTCTGTGTAGCCGCGATTTCCAATCGCCAAGGCAAGTATAAATTTAGATTTTTAAAACATCTTTAGAAACTGTACCCCGACTGTTAGCCTTGGCGTTGAGTGTAGAACAAGTGGCGGTAGCTCTAGATTTGACAATGTAGCAAGTACAGCAAGTAGCTGAGAATCAGTCTGGCTGATATTGGGTGCTGCTTGAGTCTTGCGCTTTATCTTTGGAAACACTCTGCTGTATATTAAATTTCAAGGAGATTGCAAACCCCAACTGAGAGCCTAGCCGGTTGGGATACTTTACGTCAGTCACACTTGCATACAAAAATCAACACTATTGAAAGCTATGTCTACTTTTACTTTTTTACCAGCACAAGACCGCCCAGAAGGTGGATGGAATGGTTATAAAACTCTAACAGGCGATGTGAATGGCGATGGATTAACCGACTTAATTTGGAACGAAACAGGCAATATTAAT
>NZ_JBALCZ010000077.1:0-191640 GCF_036917615.1 Nostoc sp. | reverse complement strand
AGCTAAGAACATCGGGAGCCGTGTACACGGAAACGGGTACGCACGGATCTAACTGAGAGGTGCGGGGAATAATATCCCCCATCGACTCAACCAGAGTTACTAGCAATTTGCGACAAACTCAAGATTGTAGTCAAAAGTGATAGTAGCAATATTTCAGAATTTGATGCAGGACGAATCCGTTTGGCTGCTAAAAAATTTGCATCTACAAATGGGATACAACAGGAATTAGCTATAACCAGTCATCAACCAAATTCACCAAAGACTATATCTCCAAATCGGCTTGCTCCCCTTCACAAACAACAAACTTTTGAAATTCATCAACCCGAAATCTTAACAAATCGTCTCTCTCAAACGCCAGAACCATCCGTTACTACATCTTTCCAAGCAAGTTGCTTAAATATTAAAACAGGTTCGGAAAAATGGGGCTATGTCTTCTTAGGTTCTTCGGCAATTAATAGTTTAATCAGCAATTTTGAAAGTCAAGTAGCCCTTGAATCATATCGTGAACCTTGGCAGCGACAAGAGCGTGCTAACGAGTTAATATTTGATTTACTAGGTCAAGAGCCTCGCCTAGTCTATGTACGCCGCAAGGGTACGGGGCAAAATCCTGGAGAAGAAATTTGGGATTTAACCATAGCAACAGATCAGAATAATTTTCAATTACCTGCAAGACTTGACAAGCTAGGAAAAACACTAGGATTCATAGCAGTTGTAGAACAAGATGGAAGGGGCGGTTTAAAGGTACTATCTGCTAAGTTGCTAGAACTTTCACAGGGAAATGCTGATGGCTATACTGTACCTTATCATTTACGGTTGCTGCCTAATCATCAGTATCGTATCGATATTCCGTCAACGGCATTGGCACGGATGGCAGCTATGCCTATATGCGGCGACCATTTGCCTACAGAAGATCATCTGCGAATTTGGGAAGTATTTTTACAGATTGAGGAAAAAATCGCTAAAGCACGCCAATTTTGTGTACCTTTTTTCAGTCATAATGCCTTCGGAAGACGGATCACTTTTGAGATTGACGTAACCTCAGCTACTCTTGACGGTTCTGATGAAAATTCCTTGGCTGTGGAAAACTTCTGGGAACGGGTAAAACGAGCAAAAAATGAAGAGGTTAAGCTATTCGAGACTACTCCCAAAGGACAAAACTGGCGCAACAGCCAATTAGGAATTATTGAAGAAGTTCTCCCAAACAGTTGCATTATCCGCGTGAGGCTAGAACGCGATTTAGCTGACTACATGGCAGCAGGGCATTATCAGCTACCAGCTACCGGATTTTTGTTTTTCGAGGCAGTTGGTGACATCCAACAGATTCAACGCAAAAAAGCAGCCTTGAGACAATTAAAACAGGGACATACCCAAAATCCCTATTTGGGAAAGTTTTTATTCGACGCTTCCCAAGCAAGACCTATACAAAAAACCGTCGAATTGCGATCAGAAGATTTGTTATTATCCTCTGCTAATCCTAGCCAGAAAGCAGCAGTAGAAAAGGTACTTGCAGCTGAAGATTTAGTTCTAATTCAAGGGCCACCAGGCACTGGTAAAACTACCGTAATTGCCGAAATTTGCTATCAAGTTGCTCTACGGGGTGGACGTACTCTAATAACTTCTCAAGCCAATTTAGCAGTAGATAATGTCCTGAGTCGATTAGTTCATAACCCTGTAATCCGGGCTGTGCGAAAGGGAAACGCCGGAAGAGTTGGGGTACAAGGACAGCCATTTCTAGAAGATCAAGTGATTGACACATGGTTAGAAAATACTGCTATTGACTGCGAAAAAAATCTTGCTCAACGCCTCGATAATGTAAAAGTTTTACGTCAATTGCTGGCAGCATCACAACGATTCACAGCATATCTGAAAGTAGAAGAAGTATTTAAGGGAGAGCAGAATTTATTACAGATGCGTAAAGCAAATTTAGAGTCAGCTTGTACGACCCAAAAAAATGAATACAATCAAGCCGCATCCCAACTAGCCGAGGTCGAATCTCTGAAAACTGCTTTGGAGGAGTTGTTGAATCAAGCACCTTCAGTAGACTGGCAAGATCCAACACTTCTTAATTTATGGACGGGTCTGAATAAATACACATCTACAGACGCTTCCTTGCGAGACTTTGCTGCAAATATTAAATTAGCAATTGATTTGGCTTCTGAACTTGGTATGGTTCGCCCAAATTACAGCTTATTTGCTTTAGCCGCCTGGTTGCAAAATACTGTAGCTTCTTGGATTACTGAAATTCGCACAGCATTAGCCTACGCTAGTAATATAGCTATGGCAATGACCGAAGCGGAGTTAGCTGCACAGACTTACACACAAAATTCAGAATTTCTTGCTTCCCTAAATTCAAATTACCAACAATTGCTTGCTAACCAGCAAAGCTTAAAATCAAGAATTAGGGATCTACACAACCGTGAATCTAAGATCGGTTTCACAAAAAATGACCTTGATATATGGCTGTCTACAGCTAATTTAAATATCTTCAATCTATTGAAACACTGCTTGCAAAATCGTCAAGACTTTACAGTTGACTTAATCTCATTACCTTCGGGATTAGGAAGCATGACGATCGCAGATCAATATGTACCCTGGCAACAGAGTATTGATCAGTGTCAGTTGAAAGTCAATGAATTAATTCAAAAATACCGCCAATGGGATAGAGTATGTAGTCGAGTCACTGAAATCAGAGATTTACTTGTGCAGGGACGAAATATACTAGGTAATCACTCAATTAATGAAGCTGCTATTTCCCAGGTTAGCGTTAATCAAGCGTTAGACCCTGTGGAATCTCTTATAAAGCTGAAGCAACTAGCACAAAATAGCATTGATGACATTGAGAAACCACTAGGGAGCTGGGGTCGGATTATCGAATGGATACTTGCGGTTGCTGTCAACCAGCCAAGTTTGGATTCCATAGCTCAAAAGTTACGTCCATATAGCCGCCGTTATAGCGCGGCGGTAACTCTTGAGGCTATTAGGAGACAAGCCCAGATTATACGTCAAAGAGTTCAACCTGTTGAGAGTGAATCGGCTATCTCCCAAATTACAGAGGAGGTAGTCAATGGCATAGTTACAAGTATGCGTACATGGCTGAACCAATTACAGACTGAAACAGAAGAAGACCGAACGCAGCTTGAGGATCAATTAAATAAACAGATGATGTTGGCGGTTTCTGAACAGCAAAAAATATTTGCTAATCAAGAACAGCTAGAAATTTTTTGCAGTAAATCGGACTTCAAGTTTAAAAGAGCGATCGCACTCTTGCAAGAACTTTCATCCTTTCCCCACTTACCGAATGAATTAAGACTTTTAGTGCAACGATGCCTTAATAATTCCTCAAATATTCTGACTGAATCCCCACAATTTACAGCAAAAATACGGATTTGGGAAAATCAGCTAAAACAACTTGATAGTTTGATTTCCTTAATCGATCCTTTTGCTACACTTTCGACTATCAAAGACCTGCTGGTAATTCGCATTTATAGCTTGCAGACAACAACTGAAACTTACAAAAGCAAATTTCTAGAGATTCAAAGCAAAATCCAGAAAATTGTTGAGCATTTACAGCAGCAATTAGAATATATCTCAAATGAGCGAATTTGGTGGCAGTCAATTTGGGAAGCTATTCCTAGTAAATTCAAGCCTGAAGTCGATTCTACAGACTTGTTTAATCTGAAATCGTTACGCAATATCAAGACTCAGTTTGAATCTTCGCAACAGCAACTCCAAAATGAAGAAATTTATCTCAATCGATATCAGCACTTTGTCCAAGATTGGATAGGAAAATTAAGACAGCCAACACAAGGCGGTCGTACTGATTTAAGGCGGATTTATCTAGATAATGCCAACGTCATTGGTATCACTTGTGTTCAAGCCGCAAATTACGATTTTTCACAAGAATTCAAATACTTTGATGTTGTCATTATTGATGAAGTAAGTAAATGTACTCCTCCAGAGTTATTAATCCCAGCTTTGAAAGGCAAAAAGTTAGTCATGGTAGGCGACCATCAACAATTACCACCCATGCTTAATACCAATACTTTAGAAGAAGTTTCTCAAGAGATTGGCAGCACAAATACAGAACTAGAATTATTGCAAGAGTCACTGTTCAAAATTCAGTTTGAAACTGCTAATGATAGCATCAAAAAAATGTTAAATATTCAATATCGAATGCACCCGATAATTATGGGGGCAATCAATCAGTTTTATAATGGTAAACTAGAATGTGGTATTTTACAGCCGGATACAAAACGCGCACATAATTTAGCAGGCGAAATCATCGAAGAATCTAAGCATCTTATCTGGGTAAAAACGCCTGGAGGTAATGAATTTCAAGAGAAACGTACAGGAACTTCATTCTATAATATTCCAGAAATTAATGCCATTGAAATTTTGTGTAAGTAGTTTGAGACTACTTGGGCTTCTAGAGTTGCTAAGGGTGAACCAAAAAAAGAAATCGCCGTGATTACGTTTTATGGCGCTCAACTCAGAAAAATTGATGAACGCCTGCAATCTGAACTTTTCCCATCGTTGCAAATCACTACTGGCACAGTAGACCGATTTCAAGGGATGGAACGACCTGTTGTAATTGTTAGTATGGTACGCAATAATAGTAGAAAAGATGTAGAATTTGCCAAAAAGCCAGAACGGGTAAATGTTGCATTTTCTCGCGCTCAAGAACTATTAGTAATTGTGGGTTGTCATTCGCTATTCACCCAGCAGCGTGGACAAGTCGGGAGTATGTACTCCAATATTTCAAACATCGTGCGTCTACATGGAGGTTTTATTGATGTTTCTCGCTTCTTCAGCTAAACCTATTGATGACAATCTTAAGAATTTGGTAGACGAAATTGAAACGCAAAGTTCTAGTTTATCAGTTTTAGCAGCGCGTCAATTTCGTTATAGCTTGCGTCAAACTCCGGTAGAACTCAACATCAAAGAAGCCCGCCAATTTAACGTACTCGAAGAATTTATTATCCGCGCTGCCATTGAATTTCAACCTCCGCCAACTGAAGATGAATTAGCCTCTGTACTTGGGCTTGATTCTGTATTTATCCAAACTACTACTGCAACTCTTCGTTCATTACAAACTCTATCAGCAACATCGCCAATTATAGTCACTCCTGAAGGGCGTTCATTCTATGAAAAAGGGTCTGTACCACAGCCGCCATATCCTGTACAGCTTAATACTATTACAGACCCTTTAAGCGACAAAATTACCTTTCAATCTGAATCCTTAAATGAGACAGTGATAAATTTGCCTGACTTAGCAGACTTTATAACTATTGATAATACAATTGCTGATATTTCTTCCTTACCCCTTGAGGAAATACAAAAAAGTATTCAGGCTTCAGGTTTAGCACTTCATGTGCCAGAAGAGGGAAAAATCGTCACTTCGTGTAAGGTAATAGCTTCGACTCAAAAAATTTGGAGGAAGATATCGCTTTTTGTTATCTATGATGCCCTTGAAGATAAATTGAGCATCCAAATAAGAAATGGAAAGCAAATATTAGAGTCAGCATCAAATTGGTTAGAAGTGCTACACGCTGAAGGCAAAATATCTTTGCAAGCATTATGTAAATTGTCAACCGAAACCATCAATTTTGAACGTGAAGCCATTCTCAAGCAAAAAAACACTGAAATAGAAGCTCGGGTCGAAAGTATTCGGCAAAAGGCGCTAGAAACTACTACAAAAACCAGGGTGAAATTAAATAATTCTACAGTGAAAGGTGAAGTATTGCAGTTACGCGATGGACAAATTGCTCAAGCTTTTCTAGAAGTTTTAAATTCGGCTAAATGTCAGGTTGTAATATATTCTGCTTGGGTGAATCAGGCAGTTGTAAATGAAAATTTTCTAACTCTGTTACAGAAATTAGCTAATGCTGGTGTTTGGATTTTAATTGGACATGGAATTTCGCGGCGACAAGAAGATGAAGAAAAACCAATTGCACCAGAAGTAGAGAAAAAACTTCGAGCGGTAAAAACACCTGATGGTTTACCATCTATACAGGTTTTTTGGTTAGGAGATTCCCATGTTAAAGAAGTAATAGTTGATCAAAAAATTCATCTTTGTGGGTCTCATAACTGGCTATCTTATCGCGGTGACTACCTACCAAGCGGTGAGTCAGTTTATAAAGTTACAATTACCCATCAAGTAAAGGAAGCCTATGAATTTATCGCTAATCGCTTCCAAAATCACGCTCAAAAATTATGGGGAAATGCTCTAAAAAACCGTGATTTTCAACTTGCTATAGAGTCTTTGTGCATTTGGGGTGCGCTAGGTATGGAAGATATTGCACTCAAACAGATACAGCAAAACAATTGGCTGGAACTTCTGCCTGTTTGGTTGAATGTAGCACTTCAAGGGTTAAGGTCGAAAAATATACAAGCTGATTCAGCAATTTTTAAAACGGCACTTTTGTTGCTGAGTCAAGTTTCTCTTGAAGAGGCTTTTATTGATTTATTGCAACAGGGATGGCGTAAAGTTATCGGCGCGATCGCTACTAACAGTCCTCAAACTGCTTTAAACTTACTTAGTGATGAAGTCTGGGCGCAGTTTCTACGTCTCAATATTGTTCAAGAGAGTGATTTACCTAATGATTTTATATTCCAACATACATAACTTAATAGCAGAGATATCCAGCATTACACTAAAAGATTTTACTATTGGAGTTATCTATAGTTATTTCTTCAGCTACCTCCCTAAAAGATAGGAACCTCCTTGTCCTTAATCTTTGAACCTGAGTTTTGCACACATTGTCAAACGCTTAGAGAAAATGCATAGATTGTAAATAATGCTGGTAACAGCATATTTGCTGCACTACTCGAATATTAATACTTTAGTCGTATACACGCAAAGCAAATATCTATCTAAAGTTATATATTACTCTTTGAAAGTAGTACGCGATGTCTAATAAAAAACCCATAGAACGGAGTGTCTTTGGTCTACGTCAACTGTCTAAAACGACCGAATTTTCCTAACATACATAATGTCTATTTGTACAGAGCGTAAATCATAATTAGGATATTTTTCATACTTAAGTATTAATAATTTTCCGAAGGACAACCAAGAAATCTGTCGTTCTGATTTGGTATGAGTTGGCAATTCAATGATTCTTAACCTTTGATTGACTTAAAGTATAGATCCAAAGATTCGTCTTCTTCGATACAATTTATAGGCAGACAGAGCCGAGGAGAACAAGGTGGTCTTATTAAAAGGCTTTGAGATTGAGATTTACACTGGCACGCCTCAAGGTGAAATCGTCGGTCTCTCCGACAAAATTGTTGCAGCTTTGGATGGATTTATGCGAGAGCCAGATAGCCGCAATGTCGAATACATAACCGAACCATCCCCTAATTACGAGAATTTATTGTGTGCCTTGCTGCGTCCCCGGCGAGAGTTGCGAAACTACCTCAATCGCTTGGGCGATTACACCCTGATACCGGGGAGTACTTTATCTTTGGGTGGGGGCGATCGCTTTCTGCGTTCCGATCCAGCAAACCCCTATCATGACTACATTGAGAACACCTACGGGACGAAAGTAGTCACCGCCAGCGTACATATCAATGTAGGCATCAGCGACCCGGAACTGTTAATGCGGGCGTGTCGGGTAATCCGTATGGAAGCACCTCTATTTCTCGCCCTCAGTGCCTCATCTCCCTTCTTGGATGGCAAAACTACTGGCTATCACTCCACCCGTTGGGGCGTCTTCCCGCAAACGCCTAGCCATGTGCCATTATTTGCCAGCCACGCCGATCATATCCAGTGGGTGGAAGATCAACTCGTTGCAGGAACTATGCAAAACGTGCGGCATTTATGGGTATCGGTGCGACCAAATGGCGATCGCCGTCCCTATGACTTGAATCGCTTAGAATTGCGAATTTGTGATTTAGTCACAGATCCCATTGCCTTGCTGGCAATCACAGCCTTATTAGAAGCGCGTTTGTTGCAAGTAATCGAAAATCCCAGCATCGATCCGTTAACCCAAAGCACCTTCTCTGCTGAAGAACTCGTCACCCTGACTGCTGACAACGAAGCTGCTGCTGCTGCTGGTAGTCTCGATGCTCAACTAAGGCATTGGCAAGATGGCAGAAGCATCCTCGCCAGAGATTGGATTTCTGAAATTTACCAAGATGTTTGGGCGATCGCTAAACAACGAGGCTTTGGCTGTTTCCTTTCCCCTTTGCACAAAATCCTCCGCGAAGGCAATGAAGCTCAACAGTGGTTGCAATTACACTCAGTCGGTTTTGACAGCCAGTGCGTCATCACTCAGGCTATTGTCGCCATCCAAGAGCGCGAAATCGAACTCGAAAACAAATTGTGTTCGTCCCTGCTGGCTTAACATAAGAGGCAGAGGGCATTGGGGAGCCACTGCGCCCTTGCGTGCCTGACTTAAAGCAAGTGGCGTCATTGAGCATCGGGTATGGGAAAACAGGCAGGGGTGCAAGGTGTTCAGGGAAAACTCTTCTCCCCTAGTCCCCAGTCTCTAATCCCTGTCCGCATCTCCTGTCTTCACACAAATGTAGATTTTCTTGGAGACACTACTAATGCTAAAAGACACAAGTACTTACTTTATTCTAGATAAAACTTAATATTCTTTGATTTTAACCAAACATCCTCTCAGGTAGTGTTCTGGGAGGGTTTGTCCTTCATTTTAAAAATCTAATCAATCGAGGATACTTGATTATTATTAACAAAACCTATGAATAGCCTCTGCCTTTTGGTAGATTCAACGTTTACAAGAGATTTTTTTATACAATACGTAGATTATACGGACAATGCCTCAGGTAGTTTTAATTAACCCACAAATCCCTCCTAATACAGGTAATATTGCTCGTACTTGTGCAGCTACGGGTACGGAGTTGCATTTGGTGGGACCTTTAGGGTTTGAAATTAGCGATCGCTACCTTAAAAGAGCTGGGTTAGATTACTGGCCTTATGTCAAGCTACACTATCACGAATCGTTAGAAGCTTTTAAAACCGTACATCAGGAGCGTGGAGGCAGATGGTTGGGTTATACGGTTCGTGGAAATTGTAATTATATAAACTTTCAGTTTCAAGCTGATGATTGGCTACTGTTTGGTAGTGAAACCACTGGTTTACCACCAGTAATTCTGTCAGATTGCGATGCTACCCTGTATATTCCCATGAGCCAACCGGGGGTTCGCAGCTTGAATCTGTCAGTGAGTGTGGCAATTAGCTTATTTGAAACCCGTCGTCAGTTAGGCTATTTACAATAGTTGTTTACCTTTATATATTTAAGTAAATATACTTAAATATATGTTCATGAATCTACTGAGACAAGTTATTTATGGCTGCAAAAATTTTCTTGGTTACCGCAATAATATGTAAAACAATATACTTAAAATTGGGTTTATTTGTAAATTGTAGTGGAAGATACTTACAAGCGAGGGGAGGTTATTATAAGAAATTTGTATATGAAACTTCGGATATTGCCAAATTTGAATGATAGATTTTGATGAATTTGAAACATCCTAAACTAGGGAACAAAAGTGCTACAACCTAGTCATGTTTTACATTTGAGCTATTTTAGCTCGATGAACGCCAGAAAGCAGCCCAAAAGTAACGGATAATTCATACGGTTGTTTTTTAAGGAATAATCAACGTAAAGTCTCGTGTTGAGAAGACGGATTGGGTAGAAATATCTTGAAGATATCTACAGTAGGGGCATCACTTTTCCAGAAGTCGCAGCAATTTAATTCTCAGCAGCGACTATGGACTTGGCAAATAGTTTGTCCAGTCCCCGCGATTGACGCAAGACAAGCGCGGACAATGGTAAAGAGTAAAACGTCCTAAGTGGTGTTAGGAGTGGTTCGGACAAGTAAACACAGCAAATTTTAAGTTTTGCTCACACGTGTGAACTTGTCTAAATCAGAGAAGCGGGTTAATCTTGCGTAAGCATCTCTGGTGAATGTGATCTTGATCTATCGTTCGTTGTGATCTAAATCATTGACTAGTATCCAACTGAAAAATCGAGGTCAGTTAAGCGCTAGTGATCATAGGAGGTCGTCTTTGAAACGAGCATTGAAAAAGAGAGTAAAAGCTGTGTTGAACAATAACCCCAGCAGCGATGATGCCCCGGTAGAACTGCTAAATGTGATCAATCCAAAAGTTAACCACCGGGTGCGGACAAAAGCTGCCATGATTGGCTTGGCAATCTCTATGGGAGCAACCAGCCTTTTGGTGACTCGGCAAAGCGATCAAGCCCAAGCAGCGGTGCCTGTCGGCAGCCAAAAGGCAACGTCAACGATTCCTGCTATTCGTGACACTGAGGTGAAATTCACCTCCACAAAGCTGGAGTCCCAAGCAGTCTCATCAGCGAGCGTGCCGGAAAATCCTGTGATCGTGGAACCAACGGCAGTCTCACAAGTGCCTGGGCTTGAAGCTAAATGGCAAGTTGCGGCAAATGGAATGTCTTTGCCAGTTCCGGCATCAAATACATTTTCTCAAGCAGCAGCAGGTTATAAAAATTCCACCTACCTGAAGCCCCAAGTGGCACAGGGATTGAACAAAACCTTAGCCGAAACTAGTTTCCCAACAGTCAATAATCTGTCTGACTATAGTGCTGATGGTGTTGGTAGTACAAATGCATCACTAAGTGCCCAGCCACAAACAGTGGCAACATCTGGCGCAGCCAACAGTGAAATAAATGCACAACTTAAAGCGCAACAAGAGTTCGCACTGAATCGCTTACAAGAAAAATCGAACCGTTTAAGAAAGAGTCTGGCGGAGTTGCGGTCTGGGGAGACCAAAAATTTATTACAAGCTGATATAGAGTTGGCGCAGCCGACAGCTGTAATTGAGAAGACCGTATTAGCCCAGTCGGACACTTCTAGTGATGCAAGCAGAGCAAAGCTGATATCAAGGTTAAAACACAAGACACAGACGACTGCATTTCTACCAGTACCAGCTAGACCAACAATTATTGCGTCCTCGACTCATACAGCCTACGAAGTTAAGCCTGGAGATACACTAGCAGCGATCGCCAGCAGATACAATACTTCAGTATCAGAATTAGTTAAGGCAAATAACCTCAATAATCCAAATCAGCTGCAAATTAGTCAAAAACTGATTATTCCTGCTGTTCAAGTTGAGGCAACTGTAGCGACTAAGCCCACTTTTGTAGAGTCCAGCAAAACTCCTCATGTTGCCACCTCCCGTGTGAACATTGGTAGTGCCAACTCATATCTACCTACTTCACAATCACCAACTATTGCCGACAACAGTAGCGTTGCCGTCCCTACACCGATAACTGTTCAAGTTCAGGCAAATAGTGCGACTAACTTAGATACAGCCCCCCCCACGGCTAGTTCTTATGGCGTCGGTGGTGAAAGTCCAGTGCCAACAGCTTTTATCGAAATCCAACAGCCTAAAACACCAACAAATAGGGTCGCAAGGGTAAACAATAACAATAACGACCGTTTGCGGGGCTTACAAGCGGAAATCCAGAGGTTACAGCATAAATATCGCGCTCAACAGTCTGGTAACTTAGTTGTGCCAGCAGCTACCGAAACTAATAATGCTGCGATGCTCACACCTATTTCTACCCCCAATAATTTCACTGTACCCAACCCCGCGTCTCGATCGAATAGTGTAGCGATACAAATTCCAGTTCCTACACCTATTAGAGCTAGCTATAGCGTTCAGCCAATTAAGCCCCAATTCAGTGCTATTATACCGGCTAACGAGCCAGTAAATCCAGATTTCTTGCCCAATCTAGGCTCTGCTAGTCAGTGGACTCCCTCTGGCAATCCATCTGGCCGAAAGGTTGCAACGCCTGCTGGGAGAATAAATGCCTCTGACTCCTTAGGAAAGATGCGGGGAACTACAGTTTCTCCACAGATGCGGATACCACCTTTGGCAGCAGTCGATCAATATCTGCCCAGAGCAATTGATGAAACTATACCCCCTCCATCTAGTAGCTCATCCATAGCTTACACATGGCCGGCAAAGGGTACTCTCACCTCTGGCTTTGGCTGGCGCTGGGGTAGATTGCACAAAGGAATTGACGTTGCTAACTCTACTGGCACGCCAGTTGTTGCCTCAGCTGAGGGTACGATAGAAAAAGCTGGCTGGAATAATGGTGGTTATGGCAACCTCGTCGATATTCGTCATCCCGATGGCAGCATGACTCGCTATGGTCATAACAGCAAGATTCTGGTGCAACCTGGTCAGTTGGTGCATCAAGGAGAAACAATTGCTTTAATGGGTAGCACTGGTCACAGCACTGGCCCACACAGCCACTTTGAAATCCATCCACCAGGTAAGGGTGCTGTTAACCCAATAGCCTTCCTACCAAATCGCCTGTAATTCTTGAGTAGTCTGTAACTAAATCATTGCCTTGTTAGTTGAGGGAGTTTACCTCCCTCTTTTGCTTTCTATGACCTCAACAGGGATAGAAGTTCTAACAAAATTGCTAAAGGGGCTAGTCTTCAGCAAATTTGTATGCTATATTAGTTAATGATTTGATAAATCTGGCTCAGTAGCTCAGTTGGTTAGAGCACGGGACTCATAAGCCTGGGGTCGTTGGTTCAACTCCGACCTGAGCCACTTTAAAAGTTATAAGTAGTGAATTGTGAGCTATAGAGTAAGTTTTAAATAACTTTCATTGCTTTGTAAGAGAGAGTTTTTAGTCTAAATTTAGAAGTCATCTATTAATAAATACTCAGCACTATTTAATGTGGCGGATTACTTCGGCAATTGACCAAGCTTGAGCGATCGCTCCTCTGGGTGTGTGAGGTAGATCGCCATCAAAAATCTCAGAAATAGAACCAAGACAAGCGTCAAATAGGAAATGATCTAGCAGGGGTTGCCAATCAAAAGGCAGCGATTGTTGTGGATAAAAACGTTGCCAAGCACGAATATATGGGCCAATTAGCCAAGCCCAAACAGTGCCTTGGTGATAAGCGTGATCGCGTTGCTCTTGGTTGCCCTGGTATTTCCCTTTGTATTCAGGATCTCCTGGATCGAGACTGCGAAGACCATAGGGGGTAAGCAAGCTCGTAGTTGCCAAATCTAATATCTGACACCCTTGCTGCTCAGAAAACCCACAATGGTGCAGCGACAGCGCCAAAACGGCATTGGGACGAATTTGAAAATTCCGGCGATCGTCCGGCTCAATAGTATCGTACAGATAACCTAGCTGAGGATTCCAGAACTTTTGCAGCGAGGTTTTAACGTGTTGTGCTTGTTGAGCATAACGCTGTGCTTGCTTAGTCAGACGCACTGGCGAACCATACTCAAGCTGGCTCAATCGTTCTGCCCACTGACTCAGCCAACATAAAGCAGAATACCACAGCGCATTGATTTCCACTGGCTTACCGTGACGGGGAGTGACGGGATATGACCCAATTACCACATCCATCCAGGTGAGGGCTACACCACGAGCATCCCAACTAACAAGCCCATCAGTAGCATCAACCTGAATATTGAAATGTGTACCACCGACAAATGCTTTGTAAATTTGCTGTACTACGGGGAATTGCTCTGCCAAAAATTCCCAGTCTTGGGTGGCTTCTAAATAAAGTCCTAAAGTTTCAATCCACCACAATGCCGCATCTATACTGTTATAAATTGGTTCACCATTAACATCAGGAAATACATTCGGAATCAAACCGTGGCGACAATAATGCCCAAAAGTTCGCAATACTCCTTTTGCCAGGTCAAAGCGTTGTGGAACTAGTGCCAACCCCGGTAAGGCGATTAATGTGTCGCGTCCCCAGTCATTAAACCAGTGATAACCAGCAATGACCGTGGAACCAGCAATTGAGGCTCGATAGACGATAAACTGATCGCTTGCTTTGAGTAGTTGTTGCAAAATTGGGGAGTGGGCATGGGGGAGCCACTGCGTTAGAGGGGTTAAGAAACTTGTACTACTAGGTGGAAGCAAGCTACGCGCAGCGTCTTCGACTGGAGAAGCAAGTGGGGTGATTGGGCATTGGGGAGCCAGTGCGTTGCGAAAGTTGCCTCCGTTGTAATCCTTTGGAGAACCCGCAGGGTAGCAACTGGCGTCATTGGGCAGATATTGGGTATTAGGTATTGGGCATTGGTAATTATTCTCCTGCTCCTCTGCTCCTCTACCCCTCTGTGCCCATCCAAAAATCTGTGAGAGCCGTTTTTGCTCTGCCTCTACGGCTTCTGCAAAGGTTTCGGAGGTGAGAACACCTAGCAACGGGTTGGGAAAACCTACTTGTGCTTCTAGAGTAACTACATCTCCTGGTTGGAGTGTGACTATCAAGTAACCAGGACTGTAGAGGTCTTCCTTGTCGCCTAATCCCCGTTTTGTCTCCTCAGGCAATCCATAATGCCAATACCAAACTGCGTCTGGTTGATAATTTCCTTGTGTCCAGCGCAAGTGCCAAGGTATGCCGAAATGCCCAGAATTGATTGCTTGCAGACAGACTTGCTGTTGTCCTAGCAATTGTGAGAAGTATAATTCTGGGCCAGCAGTCTGCTGATGGTGAAAGTCACGTTCTGCTATCAGCAGTCGCAGCCGTAAAATCGCTGTATCAGTTCCTTCATAACGATACTGGATCAAAATCCGATCGCAAAATTGGGGGTGGGCATTGGGCATGGGGCATGGGGCATTGCTTATCCCCCCTTGTCCTCCTTGTCCCCCTTGTCCCCCCAGTCCCCATTGCCCCTTATCCATAGAGAGCGCCACGTGTTCCCCAGTCCCCACGAACCCATAGGGCATCACCAATTGTCTAGTTAACTGCCAGTTATCTTCACCCCAAATCCATTTTGGAACTGGGTTAATATCAAAACCGCGTAGCAGTTGATAGCCTGTCGGCTCAATCTGACCGTTACCCCAAAAATTTGTCCCCAGTGCCACAACGCTCCCTAATACTTCCAAGCTAGCTTCTAGGTGCGAAAACAGCAGAGTCCGCCCAGAAGGCGGGTTTGTAGCGGCAAACAGCCAACCATGATAAGTGCGCGTGCGGACATCAGAAACCGTACCACTGGCAAAACTTCCCAAGCCATTAGTAAGCAACCATTCTCTTGTATCTAAATCAAGCATTTGCTACTCAAAATCGTTATGAGTATGATATAGTCGTAACAGATTGTAATTAAACTGTGAGTCAGCCCTGAAGGAGGGTTTCCCTCTGTAGGGGACTGACACTAGCGTAGCGTTAGCGAGTACTCGAGCGTCACCCGAAAGGGTCAGAGCGTGGATGGGTGAGTTTTACTTGACCCGAATTCCAACGCTACTAAACAAATAAAGGAGAATTAGGTTAATGTCCCTCACTTACGGAACCGAAGGATGCCTCCGCGTTGGTCAACAAGCTCCCGATTTCGCAGCAACGGCTGTGGTAGATCAGGAATTTAAGACAATCAAACTTTCCGATTATCGCGGTAAGTATGTCGTGCTGTTTTTCTACCCACTAGACTTTACCTTTGTTTGTCCCACTGAAATCACAGCATTTAGCGATCGCTACGGAGAATTCAATAAAATTAATACAGAAGTCCTTGGGGCTTCCGTTGACAGTGAATTCTCCCACCTCGCTTGGATTCAAACAGATCGTAAGTCTGGTGGCGTCGGCGACCTGAATTATCCTCTAGTCTCTGACATCAAGAAAGAGATTAGCGGCGCTTACAACGTGCTTGACCCAGCAGCAGGCATTGCCTTGCGTGGTCTGTTCATCATCGATAAAGATGGTATCATACAGCACGCCACAATCAACAACCTAGCTTTTGGTCGCAGCGTTGATGAAACCCTGCGGACATTACAAGCAATTCAGTATGTTCAGTCTCACCCCGACGAAGTTTGCCCAGCTGGCTGGCAACCTGGTGATCAGACAATGGTTCCTGACCCAGTGAAGTCTAAAGTCTACTTCTCTGCTGTCTAGATTTCGCTACCTAGCAAACTTTAATCCATCCATATTAGAGTTGAGAGCAGAATCAATGATAACCACAGATTAACAGAGATACACATTAAACAGTGTCAACCTGCATATCTATCTGTGGTTTTCTCATAAAATAGTATTGAAATAATTAGGGTTAAAATTATGCTGACTTCAACTGATTTTAGTGGCTTATTAAATGAGCGATTCTTCCGCAATTTTTTACCAGTTCCAGCAACACATCAACTCAGATTGGGAGTAGGAACGCCAGATTTTCAACTGCCAGATATTACCAACGGTACTTTAGTAAAATTGTCTGATTATAAAGGCAAACAACCAGTGTTACTCGCCTTTACTCGCATCTTTACTGAAAAACAATATTGCCCTTTTTGTTTTCCTCACATCAAAGCTTTAAAGGAGAACTACGAGCAATTTAAAAAGCGTGGTATAGAAGTTTTGATGATTACTAGTACCGATGAACGGCAGAGTCAAATAGTTGTGAGGGATTTAGGCTTACAAATGCCCTTGCTAAGTGATCCCGGTTGTCGAGTGTTTCGTAACTATCAAGTAGGACAAGCACTAGGAGCACCTTTGCCAGCCCAGTTTGTATTAGATAAAGAAGGGAAACTCCGTTACTGGCATTTATTTTCTTTTTTGGATCACAATGCTAGCATTGAAACTTTGTTAGAACAATTCAATTGAGTATAAGGTGTAAAATTGGCAATGCCCACCCTACTCATAAAATTGTGAGGTTTTATGGTGCTGACCCTTTATCATTCGTCGATTTCTCCCAACTCTCGCCGCGTCTGGATTACTCTGCTGGAAAAAGGACTTGAGTTTGAATTGGTAGAGATAAAACTGGATGGAGAGCAATTTAAACCAGAGTTTTTGGCAATTAGTCCCTTCCACCACATTCCGGCTTTGGTGGATGATGGCTTTAATGTAATAGAATCTTTGGCAATTCTGGATTATTTAGAGGCAAAATATCCCACACCTGCGATGTTGCCTAAAGATGCCAAGGATTTAGCGATCGCCCGCATGGTACAACTGGTAACTATGAATGAGCTTTTGCCAGCAACCACCACATTTTTACCTCAGATATTAGGCTTACCTGGAGAAGATCCAGAAAAAATTGAGCAGGCAAAGCAAAAAATTTCAACAGTGGTGAAGCTTTTTGAAAATTTACTTGACGATCGCCCTTACTTTGGTAGTGAAAACCTAACTTTAGCTGAGGTTGTGGCTGGAACTGTAGTAATATGGCTGCCGGAAATAGGCATTTCTTTAAGTGATTATCCAAAGCTGAATGCTTGGCACGATCGGTTAGCTGCACGGAAAACGTGGCAAGCTACCGAGGCTACACCAGAGGCAATGGAAGCGCTTAAGTCCATCGTGGTAGCGAGAAACACGCAGCAAATTCATACTTAAATGTAGAGACGGTAAATTTACCGTCTCTAAAATCCGAAATTTTCACAGCCTGACTTGCTGCAAATGACTGCGGGGATTATAAGTACGTATAGCCCTAATTTTTTCATAATATTCCCGCTCTTGTTGGCTGAGGTCTTTTGGTGGTGCGATCGCCACCTTCACCAACTGATCACCGCGTCCCCCCTTGGCAAGGGGCCAACCTTTGCCACGTAAACGCAGCGATTGACCAGAACGCACTCCCGCTGGTAGCTTGACATTAACTGAACCATCGGGAGTGGGTACATCAATAGACGCTCCTAAGGTAGCTTCATCTGGTGTGATTGCCACTTCGCACACCAAGTTATCGCCTTCCATTTGGAAGAACGAGTGCGGCTGAAGTTCGACTTTTAAGTACAAATCCCCTCTTTGTTGAGTCATCGGGTTGATTTGACCTTTACCCCGCACCCGCAGGCGAGTACCAGGTTTAGCCCCAGATGGAATACGAACATCAATTGTTTCGTTACCTAAACTGAACCGCTTTTGCACACCATTAAATGCTTCAGCAAAAGTTAGGGTAATTGCAGCTTCACTATCCTGGGTAGTACCCGCACCTGCATCTTGAAACCCAAAATCGTTAAAGCTGCTGCTAAAACCACTTGACGCACCTGTGGAAGTGCGCTGGTAAGAGTAACTTTGTCGTCCACCACGAGGCGTAGCACCACCAAAGCGTCCTAGCAACTCATTGATGAACTCATCAAAATTGCCGTATTGACTGAAGTCAAAGCCACCCATATCAGCACCAACGCCGCCGGATGGGAAACCTTCACCAGCTTGTTTCCAATATTGACCGAATTGGTCGTACTTTTTGCGCTTATCTGCATCTGACACAACTTCGTAGGCTTCGCTAACTTCTTTGAAGCGTGCTTCTGCCTGTTTGTTGCCTGGATTAACATCAGGGTGATATTTGCGGGCTAGTTTACGAAAGGCTTGTTTAATTTCCTCTGGACTGGCAGTCTTACTTACTCCCAAAATTGCGTAATAGTCTTTGAAGTCGGTTGCAGCCATCTACCAGCCTCCTATATAAATTCCCGTTATGTTTTTTTTAGATCACAGATTTGTGGTTTGCCAGGTATAGTGCCAAGCAAAAGAATCTGATTTTAAATTAACAAACAATATAGAAAATCAAGTGTGGTTCTCGCTCACCGAGTGATCGCAATTTCCGTACTCCGATTTTTCTGATAAGCGGATCAGGCTGTCTAGTCCTTCTTCCAAGCTTGGGGGAGCATCCCGGAGTTGACGGTGCATCCGCAAAATAATTTCTTCCGGAACCTGGCGCGATCGCCTTTTATTGCGTGCCAAACACAGCCAAACTGGCGTATCCACCCAAATTCCACTTATGTGGGTAAAGCCCAAGTTACGGGCTAAAGTAATGACCTCACGACGATGGCGGCGCTGGGCATTGGTAGCGTCGAAAATAGCTGTATTAGCTGTGGCTACTGCTTGCTGAAATTGCCGCTCAATTTCGTGCCAAATCGGCAGCCACGGCCCCTGAACGGCTTGGGAACCGAACAGTTGCCCCCGGATGGCATCCGTAGAAATTAGCGACATCTGGGAGCATTCTACCAGTAATTTTTTTACCAAAGTTGACTTACCGCTACCTGGAAGACCAATCAGTAATAAAAGTGAGGAATGAGAAGTTAGGAGTGAGGAATTAAAAGTGAGGAATGAGAAGTAATCAGAATTTTTAGTCATTAACTCCAAACTCCTAACTCCTAACTCTGTCAATTTTAGATTTTGAATTTGGGATTTTGGTGAAGCAGCGCGGTCTTCTCTACGATACGCTACGCGTTCGCCCTTGGCGTCTCGTAGAGAAGGGGGTTTCCCCCATGAGTGACTGCACCAAGCCGAAGGGATTGAAGAAAAAATCTAAAATCCAAAGTTGAATGACTCCTAACTATTAAATGATCGTTCCATCGGGAATTACAGCATTTTTCAGCACGACGACAATACCACTGCGGATGTAGAAACCTTGACTTTCGCGGTCAGCTTCTTGCACGTTATCTTTATTGATAATTTTGACATCATGACCGATACTGGCGTTTTTATCGATGATCGCACCGCGAATAATTGAGTCAGTACCAATACCTACGGGAATGTCACCTTTTTCTACGTTAGATTGGCGCTCCACAGAAGCTTGGTAAAAATCTGCACCCATGAGTAGGGACTCTTCGATCACACAACCAGATTCAATCCGCGATCGCACTCCCAACACTGAATGTTGAATGCGGCAATTTTTCAAAATGCAACCTTCGCCGATAATTGATTCTGTTACCTGGCAATCTAAAAGTTTACTTGGAGGTAAGTAGCGAGCGCGGGTATAAATTGGCGCTTTTTCATCATAGAAACTAAAGGGTGGCTGGGGCTGCTGAGTCAGGGCTAAATTGGCATGATAAAATGCTTCGATTGTTCCAATATCTTCCCAGTAGTCATCAAAAAGGTAAGCTTGAACGTTGTAATCTTTAGAGGCATCAGGAATAATTTCTTTGCCGAAATCAGTCCTTTCTATACCTTCTCTTAACAACTTGAACAAAACCTCTTTTTTAAAGACATAAATCCCCATTGAGGCGATGTAAGGCTGTTGCTGGGCTTGTTCTTTTGATAATCCTAGTACACTTGTATCAACTTGCATTTGGAGTAACGCTTCACCTTTGGGTTTTTCGCTAAAATCGATTACCCTACCAGAATCGTCAATTTTCATCAAGCCAAAATCTGAGGCACGACGCTCATCGATGGGGATGACTGAGAGAGTGATATCAGCCCCCGTTTCTCTATGACGCTCGATAAACTGGCGATAATCCATGCGGTAGAGGTGATCGCCTGAGAGAATTAGATATTCTTCTACATCCCATTCTTCCATTAACCACAGATACTGACGTACAGCATCGGCTGTACCTTGGAACCAGTTTGGGTTTTCTGGTGTTTGTTGTGCGGCTAACACTTCTACAAACCCTTCGTTGAAGCCAGTAAAGTTATAGGTACGGGCAATGTGACGATTCAGGGAAGCTGAGTTGAATTGTGTCAGGACGTAGATTTTGAATATTTCGGAATTTATGCAGTTACTTACAGGGATATCGATTAAGCGGTATTTCCCCGCCACTGGCACTGCTGGTTTAGCGCGTAGTTTCGTTAGGGGGTAAAGCCGAGTACCCGCGCCACCACCAAGAATGATTGATAATACTTTCTTCACCAAATTTCTCCTGACTGCCTTTCAACTCTCATCTTCAGTTTAGGACTGTCTGCCACCACAGGTAAGGGGGGAGCAAATATTCTCAGGGATGAATTTTACAGAATGCTGTTGCTGATGGATAGTGCGGCTGATAAGGAGAAAAAATAGAACATTTGTATTAATTTGGATAAGAAATGAGGTGCGATCGCTAGACTACACTCATGTTGAGAGATATAACTAAATTTCCGGTTATGGTCAAAAACATAAGTTTAAAGAGATTAGACCTCTTGCATAAATGCTTAAATTGTCATATTGAGCGGAGCTAAACAGAGTAGTGAGATTCTTCTGTCCACTGCGTTCCGCTCAGAATGACATTTTTAATTTTTTTACTTTTGCAAGAGGTCTATTTGCTAATAACCCATTTGCTAGTTATGGTTATGGATTCAGGCGATCGCTTGAAATCAGTTGAGCAATAAAATCCCCTCCAAAAAGAATTGTACGAAAAGAATCTAATTAATGAAATAATTGCCATTTATGCGAGCGTCAAAGTCCTGCACTGAGAATTGCTTAGATTCTTAGGCGGCTATTTATCGGCTTTTTTTGGGCTGTTATGTGTTGTTCCAGAGTGAGAAGGTCCAGGTTCTGGTGTGTCAGAAGGTGCAGGTTGTGTGTGAGAAGGTCCAGGTTCTGATGGAGATTGTTGGGAGTTGGTTCCTTTTCCTCCAGCATCCTGACTTTGAGACTGGGTGGATTCGGAATTATCGGAATTAGCTTCTAAGTTTTTCATGCCTTAAATCCTTATACTTGTCATCAGAATTATACACTTAAATTATGTATTTTAATCATATTAAATCTTTTTATTTTTTGGCATTTCCACAAATATGACGAACATCAACATATTTTTGGTGTGCCTTGTCATTATTATTTAAATATTCCCATAGCCAACTACAGCCTTTTTTTAATAAACTAGTAGTATTTGTCTGGGATGTATTTTCAGACTGAGAATCTAAACTCCATATCCTTAAAGTTTTGTCACGACTAGCAGTAACAATCAATTTACTATCATTGCTAAAGCTCAAGTCTGTGATTTTATCTCTGTGTCTTCCTATAAAATATTGTTGAGTGAGTTGACCATCTCTCCATAGTTGGATATTTCCGTCAATATTAGTAGCAGCAATCGTTTTATAGTCTGGGCTAAATTTAACTTTGTAGGCAGTATTAGCTTCTACTATTGTCACATTTGACCACGTTTTTTTGTCATTTTCCCTTCGCCACATTCTAACTGTATTATCGTAGCTAGAGGAAATGATAGCATTGTTATTAAGACCAAAACTTGCATAATTGACTGCTGCGATATGTCCTGATAAAGTAGCAACAGGAGTGCCATTTTTGGTGAATATTCTAATGTTTCCATCATCGGAGGCAATGACAATATTTTCACCACTATTATTATGACTAAATTCTGCACTCCAAACTTTGTCTTTGCCATTTCCTAGTATGGTTTTATAAGGTTTTTTTATAATTTTTGATGAGTCATATTTCCATAACTTTACAGTACCATCTTCCCCAGTAGAAATTATTTCTTTATCAGGACTAAAATTGACAAAATAGATATTTTTCTCTTCTGTAACCGAATCCAGGAAAGTACCATCTTTCTTCCAGAGTTTCACTTTTTTATCAGCACCAACAGAGACTATATACTGACCGTCAGGACTAAAATTGACACTATAGACAGCAGCATCATGTGTCATAGTTTTAACTAAAGTGCCATTAAACTTCCAAATTTTCACAGTTTTATCTCTGCTTCCAGAAACAATAAGGTTTTCTGTAGGACTGACACTTACACTGGTAACAGAATCCGTATGTCCCTCTAAACGGTTATGTTCTTGCACTTTATCAATTACTAATTTAAATTTATTGAGTGTGTTAGGATCTTCAAGACCTATATTTTGTAATTGCTTGAGTGCTTTAACACTTTCTATAACTGCTTCAAGTTGATAACCTGCATCTAAAAGTAGCTTAGGTGTTGAAGTTAAAGCAGTAGAAGCTATCGTATTTTTGACTGTATTGTCTGTTCTTAATCGCCATACAAAAAAAAATCCCAATCCTAGAGATAAGACTACAAGTGTTGCAGAAGCGATCGCAAATCTAGTTCTTTGTGATTCCGCTTTGGCTTTGGCTTCTGCTTCTCGTTGGAGTTTTTTGGCTTGTTCTAATTCTGCCTGATTTTGGCGATCGCGTCTCTCCAAACTCTTATGCAAAAATTCTGAATCTAATGGCGTAAGTCTTGGCTGAGTCTTATTCATCCACTCATAAATTACAGCCAAGTTTGCACCCGCTAACAGTGCATCATCCGATTTCTTAAATCTTTGTAGCCATTCCTGACAATCTTCCTCTAAAGAACGACTCAGACGAATATTCTCCAGATTTTCAGCAATCCAAGTATTTAATAATTTCCACTCAGATAAAAGCGCTTCATGAGCAACTTCAACCGTCTTTTCGTCGGTGATAATTAAGCGCTGTTGAGAACCCGCTAGCAATCCTACAACCCTTTGCAATTGTTGTGGAGAATCTGCAACTACTTCTAATCTATCCCAGGTAGCACGCCGCCGCGTCACTTCTCCAGCTTCACCTAATTGCACTAATTCCATAAACAAGCAACGCGCAAAGGCTTGATCTATAGTTGTTAAACTTTCATACAAAATTGTCGCTCGTTTGTCTAAAGCTCCTTTAACTCCGCCAATTTCCTCATAACCTTTACGAGTTAAAAGTGGTTCTGGCGATTCCGGTTCTTCAATGCAAACTCGCCACAACTCTTTAAGCGCATATTGTAGTATAGGTAATACACCAGGACGGTTGACTACATCGGCGGAAATTTGCGAAACTAAACCACGCTCAAATGTTACCCCATGTAATTTGGCTGGTTTTTCAATTGCTTCTTCTAACTCAGCAAAAGACATCGGTGTGATGATGAATGATGTAGGAGGAATATTATTAATAAGAGTAATAATTTCTCGATAGTCAGCACAACGATTTAAGAAATCACCGCGAATCGTCAAAATTATCCGCGTTTCTACCTCAGCCTTATTTACTTCCTGTGCTATTAAGCGGATAAAAGTTTTGCGTTCCTCATCGTCTTGACAAAGGGTAAATATTTCTTCAAATTGATCGATAAATAATAGATGCGGCTGATTTTGCTGCTGTTGTCGAGCTAAAATATCAACCAATTTACCTAAAGGATGCTCTCCTGGTGTAAAAGATGCAATTTCCCATTCACTGCTTCCAGGGAGGCGATCGCCTTTCAGTTGCGGTAACAAACCGGCTTTTACTAACGAAGATTTACCACTACCTGAATAGCCAATTACAGCCAAAAATCGACTCTCTACTAGACGCGAAATTAGGGTACGAACTGCTTCATCTCGTCCACAAAAATATTGCGCTTGTTCTGATTCAAAAGCATAAAGTCCCCGATAAGGATTTTCCTGATTGAAAATAATTTTTTCGCCTGTAGGAATATCTAATTGGGGATAAGTCACTAAAGTAATTGAACGTCCCCAACCCATGCGAATCGGCTCCTGTACAGAACCTTTAAGTTCGTTGCTGATAAAATCAAATAAGCGATCGCCACTTATTCGCCTACTACTACTTGCATTTTCTGCCGCCAATCCCTTAACAACTGCACCTGTGAAAATGCTATATTCTTCACTTTTAATCACTCCGGCGCGTTCAAAGCCGCGACAAGCTGTAATTAAGTAATAATCTTTTTGTGTACTGAAAGCGTTAAGAGTTCTTTCTATTAATTGTCTTTCTAAGAAATAGCCGCTATGACAGCAATCGAGGAGCATCACTAAACTACTCAATTGCGAATCTCGAATTAAGTCGTTAAGACTATCCAGGGGAATGCCATATTTTTGTTCAGCATTTTCGTTTTCTTTAAATTCAATCTGACAATCGGAACTTGCTAAATATCCCTTTTGTTGTCCTAAATTGTCGGAAATAGTAAAACCGTGTCCGCTAAAATAAATCAGCGCTTCATTATTAGCTGCTTGCTCTAGCAGGAATGTTCTCAAATCTTGCCCAAGTTGAGCGCCAGTAACTTTTTGCGCTCCCATTTCATAGCCGTTTTTATCTTTATTCCAGCGCTGTGGTAGTCTTTGCACAGACTGGAAATCACCATATTGCTCTAGGAGTTGCGCTACAGCCTCAGCATCATTTGTAGTCTTCGACAAACGCGATAATGATGGGCTGACATATTCGGCGATGCCAATAACAAGCGCGTATCGTGCCATTTAACACACCTTGGGTTGGTAAATGCGGAATAATCTTGACAGACACAATCAATGGCTGTGTTACTAGAAACAATACCATCTGTTAGTTTTCTGCAAGCAAGCTGAAATTTATTCAGATACGTTACAAAACTTAATTGAGGTAGCCCATGTCAGAAGTGCAGCAACTATTTTTCCAAGCAGACGGGGAGATTGAGCAGATTGAGATTAACGTCACAGCCACCGAAATAACTCAGGAAATTGAGGAGGACGATGATGGCATAGAATACAAGGATGTGCGAACAGATGCGATCGCTCGGATGCAACAAGCTCGCCAAATGATTCGCTCTTATACTATCTATGCTCTGAGTGCTTTTAAAGACTTTAATACTGCTGAGATTGAAGAGGTAAAACTTACATTTGGTATTAAGTTGGGTGGTAAAGCAGGCATTCCTTACATTACCGAAGGTTCAGCTGAAAGTAATCTGCAAATTGAGGTGAAGTGTAAGTTTCCAGAAAAACAAAAACCTGATTCATAGTAACTGTAAAAAATTATCCGCGCAGTCTAGGGTTAGGCAATGCCCATTAAGCACCCAACTTCCCTATATTTATTCTCCTATTAACCAAACGTAATTGCTGCGATCGCTTCAAATACCTCACCCAAGGTTGCTCTGACAATTGGGAAATGGCATTTTGTGACAGTGTTGCCGTAAAAATATCTTTGCCACTGGTAATACCACTGACGCCTAAACTTTCTAAAACAGCAGTTGCAGCAGAGTCTAAAATTGGTTCAGTATGGATGAAAACCTCCAAACTAGTTTCTTCTGGGTCTTGAACATCATTCAGCCCTGTAGCAAGAGCGGCATCTAATTTCTGATAATTCATCAGCAATTCCTTGGTAAAAAGGGTAGGCAATAATTCCCTACCTTAACTTATCAAAGTTATAGGTTTTTATCGCCTACCCTTGTACAGAAATAATATCCACCTTTTTCAGTCTAATTACAGATTTAAAGCATTAATCACTCCATAACCCCATTTGTGATCAAATGTGCCTGCGGGTTTTCCGGGAATGGCACTATTTTTGCGTAGTAAGTCTTTCACAGCAGCCGGATCAAGTTTAGGATCTCGCTGCAACAGCAGTGCCACTAATCCACTAACCAACGGTGTCGCCATACTCGTACCAGCCTGAACCACAAACTTGGAATTAATCATCGATGAGCGGTCAAAATTTGCATCGGCGGAAAGTGTGGAAACAATCATTGCTCCTGGTGCTGCTATATCCGGTTTCTGTCCATCATTGCGTAAAGGCCCTTCACTACTAAATTCCGAAATAGTATGCAATTCTAAGCCCATTTCTCGCACTTGGTCATCAATATCTGTGTACTTGGTTTTAGTAGTATAGGCGGCAACTGTAATTGCACTGCTGGCAGTTCCCGGCGAACCAATTTTTACCGCATCCTTCACACTTTTCCCGGTAAAAAACACTGATGAACTGTCATCTAGCGTCCAGACATCTAAACGTGTGTCAGTTGAGGAAGCATTGCGGACTCGCAACTGCCAAACACCTCCCATTACTGGCGAGGGGCCAATACCCCGGATTTGCACAAAGAAATTATGGTCGCTGTTAGCTTTATCTGGCCCTGGTGTCGCTAATTGCACCCGTGCATCTGGTAACTGGTAATCTTGCGCGGCATTACCGTCAGTAATTATTTTTTGGAAGGGGGTGACAAAACCGTTAGGACTCCGCACCGACACTTCCAACTCACTGTCTTTGGAATACCAAGCATTTAACCAAACTATGCCTATTTGATTCAAAGGAACATTAAAACGCATACCACGAGTCCGTCCACTGTGTATCGTCGCTTGTCCATGAATGTTATTGTTTCCTTCGTTACCCGCAGCACAGCAAACAATTCTTCCAGGGCCAGTTTCGGCGTCAATAACCTTTGATAAAGAATCGCTACCATCATGGGCATCAGCGTGTCCACCCAAGCTAAGATTCACCACTGCTGGGCGTCCCAACTCTTTTGCAACTCGGAAAATGTAACGCACACCATCAGCAATATGGGCATCCTGTAAATCTGACCTGACGACAATTAATTCCGCTTCTGGTGCTACACCGCCATAGTTAGCATCGGCACCGGCGGCAATTCCAGCAACGTGAGTACCATGACCGCCAGTATCTTGAGAAATTGTCAGTTGCGCTCCGGTTAATTCAGCCCCATAGCCACCCTCCGTAACTCCTGGGCCTGGCAGTGTTTGATCCCAAATGTGTAAAATTCGTCCAGCAAAGGCGGGGTGTTTTGGATCAATGCCACTGTCTATAATGCCAATGATTACTTCTTTACCAGTCAGTCCGGTTTGGTTCTTGAACTCCGGCAGTTTGACTTTTACCAGTGCAGTGTCCATCCTCAAATGAAGTTTGCGTGATGGCTTAATCCGCTGAATAACATCTTCTTCAGATAAGACATCTAAACTATCTAACGGTAAAAAAGCCGTCCGCACACTCCCAGAGTTCTGATTGACTTCAATATTATATTGTGAGAGATAACTCAAGTCTGCATCAGGTTCGCAGTAGATAAAAACGACGCTCTTAGTAGGCTTGACCGGGCTTTTGTGGGCAATAATACCAAGCGATCGCTTGTGTGTAACTAAAGCTTGCTCTCCTTCATTTTGATAGTCTTTAAATGCTAAAAGTAGTCCGGGGGAAAGTTTTTCGTGTCTCATTTATACCTCAAATTAAATTTATTTACTGTCAGCAAAATGGTGATTTTAGCAGGATAAGTCGCTCTAGGATTCATGCAGACAATGTAGTTTTTTAGCCTTGATTATTTGATGCGACTATAGTTATCCATTTTTTTTAGAGATAACATCAAATAAGCTTAGGAGACGGGAAGTTTTTCCTAAGACAATTGCTACTTCATAACTCATATTCCTAAATTATGTCTCCCTCATAGTGATTTTCTCTGGCCATGAGGCATCTTTGAGCAGCCGCATCTAAGAATTGCCCAACGCAAGGATCAATGGTAATTTTTATGAAGCTATTAAACTAATCCAGTGTCTGCCTAAATCATTACGGACAAAGTGAAGAAAAGCAAATTAAGAATAATTAAGTAATAAATAAAAAAGATAAATTTAATAAATCTTGAAGAAGAATTCCGGAACGGAGCCGGAGACTCTCTGCGGCTTGGTGTCAGAATGCAATCAGTGGCGGGTCTGTCTTGTTGATCTGTTAAAAACTAAAACAAATTGTAGTCAAAATAGGAAACCTGATAAAATTTACGTATAAAAAAGTACTATAAAGCCTAAATTGCTAATGACTACTGAGAAATGACAGATTTTCTATCATAAGTAAGAGCCATAAAGAAGCTAATATTTGCAACGATCGCTTCTGAAGGTACAAAAAGTTATTCATGCAAATTCAAACACCAGACTGGGTAAAACACGCTGTTTTCTACCAAATATTTCCAGATCGCTTTGCCAGAAGCAAACAGCCGCGCAAACGGCTGCTGCGTGAAGCCCGTTGGGAAGATTGGGACGCTATGCCAACACTCCAGGGTTATAAAGGCGGCGATTTATGGGGCATCATGGAGGGTTTAGACTACATCCAGGATCTGGGAATCAACGCAATTTACTTTACACCCATTTTTCAATCCGCTAGCAATCATCGCTATCATACCCACGATTATTATCAAGTTGACCCGATGTTAGGGGGTAACGAGGCTTTTAAGGAATTGCTCGATGCAGCCCATCAACGGAATATCAAAGTTGTTCTGGATGGGGTGTTTAACCATTCCAGCCGTGGGTTTTTCTTTTTCCATGACGTTTTAGAGAATGGCCCCCATTCGCCTTGGGTAAATTGGTTCAAAATTGAAGGCTGGCCTCTTGCACCATACAATGGGGAATTTCCTGCAAACTACGGGGGTTGGGTGGGAAATCGGGCCTTGCCAGAATTTAACCACGACAACCCAGAAGTACGGGAATACATTATGGAAATTGCCGAATATTGGATAAAATTCGGCATCGACGGTTGGCGATTGGATGTACCATTTGAAATAAAAACTCCTGGTTTTTGGCAGGAATTTCGCGATCGCGTTAAGGCAGTCAATCACGAAGCTTACATTGTCGGCGAAGTGTGGGGAGATTCTCGCGAGTGGCTGGATGGGACACAATTTGACGGGGTAATGAATTATCTATTTGCTGGGCCAACAATTGCCTTTGCAGCTGGCGATCGCGTAGTCTTAGAACAAGTTCAAAGCCGCGACTATCAACCTTACCCACCCTTATTTGCTGCCGACTACGCCACCAAAATCCAGGAAGTATTACAACTTTACCCTTGGGAAATTCAGCTGACTCAACTCAATTTGCTAGCAAGTCACGATACAGCCCGATTGATGACTATTGCAGGCGGCGATAAAGCTAGCGTGGAATTGTCAACTTTACTGGTACTTACCTTTCCTGGTGCCCCCAGTATCTACTATGGTGATGAAGTTGGTTTACCTGGTGCGATAGATCCAGATTCACGCCGTGGTTTTCCTTTAGAAGCTAAGTGGGACAAAGAAATTTTCAATACTCATCGCCAATTAATTGCCCTGCGTCACACTTACCCAGCTTTGCGTACAGGTGATTACCAAGTTCTTTATGCTCAAGGACAACTTTATATCTTTGCGCGAACTTTGGGGACAGAGGAATTGATAATTGCCCTCAACGCTGGCACAAGTTCGGCAACAGCGAATGTAGATATCGCCAGTTTGCGTACTCAACCCAACAAGCAGTTATATGGTACTGCTGAAGTTGAGTGGAATGGTGAAGGAGAAACTCAGCAGTTGTCATTAACTCTTCCTGCACGCAGTGGGTGCATCCTGGGGACTGGGGACTAGAGACTGGGGATTGGGGAAGAAGCAGGGGAGCAGGGGAGCAGGGAGCAGGGGGAAAATTCCTCTTTTCTGCACTCTTCTCCATGCCCAATGACGCCACTTGCTTCAAGCCTCTTAACCCTTTCGGCAGTTCCTCATGGGGGAAACCCCCAAGATCGGACTGCCTCACCAACGCAGTGGCTCCCCAATGCCCGATGCCCGATGCCCTTACTTCCCTGCCACCATTGCAGGCATTAACACCTGATCAATAATATGGATCACGCCATTGTCTGCCAGAATATCTGTTTTGAGGACATTGGCGTTATTTACCTTAAATTTGCCGTCGGCAGATTCAATGGCTACAATTGACCCCTCAAGCGTCTCTGCCTCATTAATTTGTACCAAGTCATCAGACCGAACATCTCCACTAGCGATATGATATGCCACAATTTTCATTAGCTTGGGGATATCTTGTAGTAGCGAATCTAAAGTTCCCTCTGGCAGATTGGCAAAGGCTTCATCAGTCGGTGCAAATAGTGTAAAAGAACCAGGGCTTTTCAGAATTTCTATGAAATTTGCAGCTTCAGCAGCCTTTATCAGGGTATTGAAGTTTCCTGCATTGACAGCAGTTTCCACAAGGTCAGCCATAAGGGTGTGTGACTTTAGTCAGGTAATATTTATAAGTAACTTAACTTATAAAGTGATTAAAATATTCTCAACCTCTATCAAGAGAGAGGTTGCTAGCGATTAAACACACAGCAGCATATTTTTCAGTACTGCTACACTGGGGAATGACCCCAAGAACCACTGATTATGCTAAAGCGTTCTAAGTTCGAGACAACTCAGTCTCAAATTATGCACCGTGCTGAGGATCTGATTAGTGCAGCCTCAAATCGTTACCGCATTACGGTTCAGGTGGCAAATCGTGCTAAACGTCGGCGTTATGAAGACTTTGAAAGTAACGAAGATGTGATGATGAAGCCAGTGTTAAGGGCAATTATCGAAATGTCCGATGAATTGACTCAGCCAGAAATTATTGGCGAACTATAAAAAAAGGCTTTAGAGAAGGTAGGATGAGCAAAAATTTATCGTTCATTCAACCCCTACTCAAGTCCTGGCAGACACTCACTGCCTTAATGGTAGTGGGTGTAATTGTTTTGGGTTCAGGGGCAAGCAAATCAATACATAGAAATTTATTTAGTATCCAACCTGCATACGCTCAGAGAATCACTCCTAGCGATGTTTGGCAAAAAGTATATCAGCAATTGCCAGATTTACCACGGGAAAATAAGTATATCAGCAAAGAAAATGGGAAAGTTGCCGAAAACAACACCTTGGTAACTCGCCTGATTAGATATCACATTTATACCAAAGGGCGTGCCCCAATTTATCGCTTGGATTGGAAGCTAACTTTAGCTGATTACCTGGGTGCGAATGAAATCATGTATGATACTACGTATCCTGGAAATGATTCACTACGGGAAAATCCGATAGAAGGCGATCGCAAAGCCATCACCCGTCTCACCCGCAGCCAGCGAGATGCCCTCGTGCAAGTCTTAGTCAATATATTTAATCCCACTTCCCAAAATACCCAATCCCCTAGCCCTAACACCACACCCAGTCCGACTAAATCAACTACCCCACAGCCACCCCAACGGGGAGGTGCCGAATTACTCAAGTAATGGCATTATGATTTGTAAATCAATAACTCCTAACTCCTAACTCCTAACTCTTAACTCCTAACTTTTTATGGAACGCGTTGTAAAAAGCGGATGTGGTTGGCGTATTGGCTGGAACCCTGATGTACCTGATTTTAAAGGTTTAGTCGGTACAGATGATTGGGCAATTGAGTTAACCGAAGCTGAGTTGAATGATTTTTGCCGTCTATTAGCACAGCTAGCAGACACCATCAAACAACTTGCAACTGAATTAATGGAGGAGGAAAAAATTGCTTGTGAAGCCGAAAGCGATTTATTATGGATGGAGGTAGAAGGCTATCCTGATGCTTACACTCTGCGCTTAATCTTGAATACAGGGCGATGTGTAGAAGGTAAATGGGATGCTTCTGCTGTTCCAGATTTACTGCAAGCTACTGGGATACTTAAGGTTTTTTAAATTTGCCTATTGATTATCCTAGAGTTTTGCTATAGAATGGTAATTCTGACCGGGGCGTAGCGCAGCTTGGTAGCGCGCCACTTTGGGGTAGTGGAGGTCGTGGGTTCGAATCCCGCCGCTCCGATTGATGATAAGCCATGCCTGCTAGTCTTTTTAAAAGATTGGCAGGTTTTTTCAATCATGTCTGCGAAACGAGATCAAATCCTTAGCGTAAAATTATTCCAAAGCTTCACTATAAATAATAATTGGAACTGGTACAGACAGCGTAGGCAAACTATTATTATTTAACCATTCGCGCATATTATGTTGTCGGTAAATTTGCACCAATTGATTAAACAATTCCTGACCGATGAAACCATTACGTCGCAGTATATTTAACTCTCGGTTGATTACTTGAATCATAGAACTGCGAAACGCTTTTTCTAGAATATTAACTTGACCTTTTACTTCTTCGTCTGTAATTAATTTAAAAAATATTCTCAGTTCACGGAGAATATACCGTTGTCCCTGAGTCAAACGTTGGTTAAATTCCCGTTCTGCTTGGCGATGTTTCACTTCTTCTGCAAATTGACATTTGATACGCATCACAGCAGAGTTATGCTGTTTGCGAACTGTTAAGGTGGGAGTAGTATAATCAGCTTTAATTGCACCCAGAATGCGGGGGATATCCCTAGAAACTATATTTCCCTCATCGTCTAATAAAAACAACTGCTGATAGCCTTGGATCTCAGGTCGATTGGGGTCTGAAGCTTCACAAAAAACGTATGTCCCCTTCTGTTGCATAGAGAATTTAGCTGTACGAATACCATGTGGTAAACTGGCAATCCGCTCAAATTCACCTAAGTCTTCTTTCTGTAGTTTTCTGAGAATTTATTCAGCTTCATTTAAATCCAATAAATCCTCTTCTTCTTCCATGTCAAAGAAGCTCAATTGTTTACTCTGTTGCTCATAAATAGCATACATAGCTTCTTCATTTAATTGTTCAGTTAGGTCAAGAATTGCAGCATCTTCACCAATAGAGTCATGAATTTCTTGAATTCTATTTTTTAGATTTTGCTTTAAGCCTAAATTACGTTCAATGCCTAATTCAGGTAAAAAGTTATATCCATAAATTACATCTTTATCGCTACCAATTCTGTCAATGCGACCAAAACGTTGAATTAGTTTTACTGGGTTCCAATGCAAATCATAATTGATTATGAGGTCGCCATCTTGAAGGTTTAAACCTTCTGCTAATACATCGGTAGCAATGAGCGTATTTATTTCACATTCACCTGCCTTAAATTTATATTCTTTATTGGCTTTAGGTGCAAATCGACCAATTACACGAGTTTTATTCTTATTACTTCCGCTATAAATAACATCAATATCATCTTGCTTACCTTGTGGGTTTAAATTCTCGTGCAGATATTTAGCGGTATCAGCGTATTGAGTAAAAATCAGCCGTTTTTTATCTTTGAGTATAGGTTTATCTAACCAATTTATCAAAGTCTGTAATTTGGCATCTTTATTAGGTGTAATTGGTTCAACTAACGCTTGAATTTTTTGGAGTAGGTTAATATCATGCTCAATATGCTGTTGTAATTTCTGTCCATTAAAATCCGCCAAGTCATATTTACCAGACACCTGACGTAATACATCCATCAAATCTTGTTCTTCAGCTTGGTTATAATCTGCTGATAGCAAGATTTGCGCTTCCTCTCCTGCGGGAATAAATCCTTGAGATAGTCCATTAACAAACCTTTCATGGACTATCAATAATTTTTGAATAGTTTCTTTAAAAGCATAAACACTCGACTCAAAGCGCTTAAATAATAGCACTCGCATTAGCCCTCGCAGGTTAGCGCCAGCGCGTTGTAAAGTGTTATAAGGCTCTTGTTTTTGTTTGTCTTTTAATACATAATTCCATAACCTATAACGAGCATAGCTAAGTTCGTTGACTAGTGGTTTAGCTAGTTGACGCTTGCGAGATATGCCTAAATATTGACGTAATTCCTGGTAAAGCCCTTGGTATGTATCTTCGATGCTGTATTCAATGGTTTCTAGTTCTCGCTTAGGGAAAAATCGATGTTTACCACCGACAATTACGTAAGCGCGTCGGGTTCCGTCAAGGTATTCTCGGAAGTTAGCCGGGTCTATTGTTTGATGGGTTTGCGCGTCAAAGCCGTAAAAACGTAAGATATGGTTGCGGGTGCGACGAATCAGGATATGAGATAGTAACTCTGGTAATTTCTTTTCGCCCTTTTCCACTAACTGGAAGTATTGCTTTAAGTCGGGAGGGTCTATCGGTAAATCTGTTTTGTCATCTTGATGAAACAGTTTTAGCTGGTAGTAGATATCCAAAGCGCTTTTGTTGCGGGGAGTTGCTGTCAATAAGCAACAACGTTTCCCAGTGGCTAAAAATGTTTCTACTACTTTATATCTTTGAGTAGTGTGATTTCGGAGATTATGGCTTTCGTCAATTAATACAAAATCTCTATCTTTATATTTGAAATCATCTAATAAAAGTTTGAAACCGCTTTCATCGTCTTCTTTCAGCATTCCCATTGACAGAACACGAGCATTTAGCTGATAAACTTCGTTGTAACGTTCCCACATTTCTATCAGTGGCGCAGGACAAATAATTAAGGGACGGGCGCGTTCTGTTTGTTCAAAACGTTTGACAATTGCAGCACCAATAAAGCTTTTACCTAGTCCGACTACATCACTGACAAAAGCGCCACCATAATCTCGGATATTTTGCACAGCATGATTAACAGCAACTTTTTGAAAATCTGCTAATTGTTTAGTAATTTCGTCTTCCAAAATCAAGTCTTTTGGGGTGGTATCTTCTAATCTATCTTTTACTAAACAATAAAGAGTTTTCATGTAAACATCATAGGGACGGACTAAGGAACCCGCCCAAGATTGTTTCATTTCGCGCATCAAGGCTTCATTAAAATCTTCCGCCTCGTTCCACAGTTCCTCAAACCAGTTGGTTAATTCTGTATGATTATCGTTTCCGTGAATTATGACATTGAGTTCAGTATTGTGAGTGATGCCGGAAAGAGTAAGATTAGATGAGCCAACAATAGCAATACCTTTTTCTGTCCGTTCTAAGGCTCTACCTTTGCCATCATAGATAATACCATAGTCAAAAATATAGGCTTTGGCGTGTAAAGTTCCCTTGGTGTAAACTTTGACATGAAGCCGTTTTTCTTCAATCATCTGCACTAGATTTTTTACCAGTGTTTCAGCTTCATCTGTCTGATCCATTAACTCTATACTAGAACGGATATTGGCTGCTGTCTCGTTAGCCATCCGTTTTTATTCACTGCGTTTCGGATATTTTTGAGCTTCAACTTTATCTGCAATTAATTCTAGTCGTCGATATCCTTGGGCGATTTGTTCGACTGATGTATCTATATAGATGATCCCAGAAGAGGGGAGTATTAACTGTCCCATGAATCCCGTTCCTCTTGCAGCTGCCTATCTATTTCTTCAGCACTTTTTGGTGTGCGTTTAGCGTGAACTTCTTCTATAATTTCTATTGCAGAACGCCGTTTTACTTTAGGCTTTTCTGGCAAAATAACAAATACATCAACGGTGTCACCAATCTCGACTTCTGGAAGTTCTATTTCTATTTTGTTTCCTGGTAAAACTTTAGTTGTGATGCGTAAAGCTGCTTGCATGATTTTTTCAACCTTATACGGTTAGGACATCTTCGTAAATATCTGCCATCGTTAGGGTTAACCCTACTGAGTTTAATTCTAGTCTATTGTTCTACAAGCCATACAGGGCGGCGACTCGTTCATCTATTTCTTTCTCCCATATTTCACAGTTAACGCCTTTTGCGTCTAGGCATTTTTGGACTAGTTGAGATATGGTTTCTCGTTCTATAGTCGAAGCGTTTGGAATTGGAATTTTATTCATATATATACTGCGTAACTCTAAAGTTTTGCCTTGAATTTGAGAACAAGCTGTTTTAAGATATTCCCATACAGCAATAGAGTTTAATACACCTAGCAAATAAATATCATTTAACGGGATTATAAATGTTTTGTTATTAGGAAACAAACCTTCTGTGTAAGGATGTTCTTTTAAAAGATAGTCAACGACTTTTCTTTCACTTTGTCTTGACAACTCTTCTGAACTCAAACGTGCATAAATAATGTGAAAAGCATTATTAGCACCACCAGATGCTAATAATAAGGGATCTTCTGTCAGTTCGTTAGCAACTGCATCAGTCAATTGTCTATGAGAAAGTTCTTTATTCACTCGTTCATAGTTTAACTGACTCCAAAACAGTTTTTTGAGTGCATCAAGACTTTTCAGATTTTGGAGTGAATTCAAGACAGACTGTTGCAGTTCTAATACAGACATAAATATCAGGATTTTATAAGTTGTGTATTTTTACCAAAAACCGCGCAGTAAACTCTGACCACGAAGCTTATACCTCGCAGTATTTCCAAAGTTTTGAAAATATGAAAAATTGCCGCTAGTCAGATAAGAATCTGCTGCCTTTCAATTGTTGTATACCTATAAATTAAAAACAATTAATCTGTAATCAGATATTTATAGAAGTAGTATGTTTCAACAAAGCTACAAATTATATAAATTTAATTTACCCCACGTGATATGTCATGCAGTAATTCCACTGAATTAGGTAAAAATTAGTATAAAACTTTATAAAAGTTGGATAAGCCTACAGATGAAGCTAATGCTGAAACTATAGCGCTTCTGTGTTGAGTCCAATTGAGACCTAACCCCCAGCCCCTTCCCTACAAGGAAAGGGGAGTAAGATTTAAAGCCTCTCTCCTTTTAGAAGAGAGGTCAAAGTGTATTGCAAACGAAAAGCGCTATGGAGGATAAATTTTTAACCCTGTCCGCAAAAAAGGCTAATAATAAGATTGCGTTCAGTCGGTGAATACCCTAAAAATTTGGTATGTTACTCATGCTCAGACGCTTAAGTAGCCGTAAAATCTCCTCAGTGGCTATGCTTGTGCTTGTTATATGCTTTACTCTGGTAAATGTGCGTTCATTTGGGCAAACAATTATGACATCAGCACCCCAACTGCTCACCGACCCATTTTTGCAACTGCCAACTGAAACCTCAGTGCGAGTAGTTTGGTTTACTGAGTTTGCTGGTGTTAATCACACAGTAACCTACGGCGAAAATCTCAAACAAACTGCTAAGGCAAATATTACCAAACTCAGTCGCACGCGTGAAGACCAAGAGTCAAGAGTTGCAAACCAAACCAAAGACGGCCAAGTTTATCAAAAACCAGTCTGGCGGAACATTTGGCGACATGAAGCTGAGGTGACTGGGTTAACTTCTGGTTTACGGGTAAACTATCGTGTTACGAGTGGGCGAGAAGACGGTGAGAGTGTTAGCAGTGATATTTTTAGCCTCGCAGCGACTCCAGAACCGGATACAGCATTAAAAATTCTGCTGACCTCTGACCATCAGTTAAAGCCGATGACATCTGCAAATCTGCAAAAGGTGGTAGAAACGGTTGGACGAGTCGATGGGGTGTGGTTTGCTGGTGATTTGGTCAATGTCAGCGATCGCGCCTCAGAATGGTTTGATCATAATAGTGGTGGTGCGTTGTTTCCTGGTTTACAAGGTCGTGCTAAATACGAAATGACGCACGACGGTGTTAAGACAACCTATACTGGTGGACAAATAATTCAAAATGCACCCATGTTTACTTGCATTGGCAATCATGAGGTGATGGGGCGATTTGCTAGAACGGAAAGTTTAGATGATGAATTTAATGATACAATTCCCCGTGCCATTGCTCAAAAAATCTACCCAGACAAATCTTTAATAGATAATTCTTTTAATACTAATACCTACGAGGAGATTTTCTCTTTACCAAAAAGTAAAGAAGGTGGAAAAAGGTATTATGCAGTCAGTTTTGGTGATATACGTTTGGTGGTACTGTACGCTACGAATATGTGGCGCACTCCCAAATTAGATGGAAAGCATAAGGGTAGATATCAAGAAGCAGAAAAGGATTTAAATAATTCTGAAAATTGGGGTTATGGACAGTTGATTTATGAGCCAATTGCTAAAGGTAGCAAGCAGTACAATTGGCTAGAGGCAGAACTCAACAGCCCTGAGTTTAAACAAGCAAAATACAAAGTTGTGATGTTTCATCATCCGCCCCACACTTTGGGTGATAATATAGTTCCTGCTTATACAGAACCAGTACAGATAATTGAACGGGATAACAGCAATATCAAAGCAGTGCGTTACGAGTACTCCAAAGATGCAGATTATATTATCCGCGATGTTGTTCCTTTATTAGAAGCAGCTAATGTGCAATTGGTATTCTATGGGCATTCTCATTTGTGGAACCGCTTTGTTAGTCCCAATGGAATGCACTTTCTGGAAACATCTAATGTGGGTAATACTTACGGTGCTGCTTGGGGTGACAGAAAGCGAGAAGTGCCAACTGGGTATCAAGAGGATTATATTAAGCTTGGTGATCCCAATGGTTTAGAACCGATAGTGCCAACAATTTCCCCCTTGTTAGGTGAAGATGGGAAACCAATACCTTATATTGCGAGTAATGATATTACGGTTTTCAGTATTTTTGATACAGCAACGGGTACGATCAGTAGTTATCGTTTTGATACTCGCAAGCCTGATTCGGAAGTATTGAAGTTTGACGAATTTAAGTTGAAATATAGCAATCCTATCTGATTTGTGAAAATCGTCAGCCTTAGATCCCCGACTTCTTCAAGAAGTCGGGGATCTTGTTGTTCGTGAATGATTTAGGATTGCTATAGACTAGCGATCGCTTCGGCAACTAATTTAGAAACAAAGGGCAAAATATCCCGACTTTTAGCCTGCGCTTTCCCTTCAGTAAATACCACTAAAAGATAAGGGCGCTGTTCTGGTAACTCAATATACCCGGCATCATGGTGAACTTGACTTGTCCAGCCTGCTTTTGACCAAATTTGAGCATTTTCAGGGAGTCCACCACCTAAAAAACCTGCCACCTGATCTTCCTCTCTGTCAGTGGGCAAATCGTTGAGAGTCCGTTTGAGCAAAGCCATCATTGCTTGCGATCGCCCGCTTGAAACCGCCACTCCACCTACAATACTATGCAGTAACCTGGCGATCGCATTTGTTGTCAACATATTGCGATTTTCCAGTAACTCTCCCACAAATGCCCGTTCTCGTCCATAAGGGCCATCACTCCAAGTTTTTTGACAGACGTTAATCGTCTCCATTTCTTCCCAACCCAAGGATTGGTAATAGCGGTTAACAATATTACGCTGATATTTCCAGGTTTCAAAGGGCCCGGTTGGTAATTCTGGCCCTGAAGTGGTACCACTGAGAATATCCACAATCAAGCTGGTAGCATCATTACCAGAATCTACAATCATATCCCGCAAGGCTCGCTCCAACTCCTTGGAGGTTTGACTCATGCCTTTTTCTAACCATTCGTTTACCGCCACCAGATAAAATAGCTTGACAACACTGGCGGGATAAATCCGCTCGACACCGCGATAAGTGAAACCACGAACTGGGTGATCCCAAAAAGCTTTGGGAGTCAGCGCACCACCAGTATTTACTAGCACTGGTGGATCGTAAACAACCCAAGTCAGGGCAATTTGGTTACGGGCTAAAGTCCCAAATGCTTCCCAAGTTGCATCTAAAATGCCTAACCCAAGATTTTCGAGTTGTTCGTCTTTATTAAAAAAAATCATTCTCGAATAATGTCCTTTAATCTAAAATCCCAAATCCAAAATCCAAAATCAGGGGAGTATCAGTGTTTAGCTGACCTGAATTTATATGATTCTCCTGAATGTACACGCTTGGCAACTCAAGCCGCATCTGGGCGACATTTATGGGTAACATCAAATCATCAAAATTCAGCGGTTGAGGTCTATTTGTGTGAAGATGACTATCCCGGATGGGTATTTCTTTCAGATTTTGATTCATTACAATCTGCTACTGTACATTATCAGGCTGCAACATTTTCAGAATCGGAGATTAAAAAACTCCTAGCAGAGGTTATCGCCTTTACCCAAAAAGCGATGCAACAATCAAATTATTACCTTTGGGGTGGTACGGTTAGTCCAAATTACGACTGTTCTGGGTTGATGCAGGCGGCGTTTGCTTCGGTGGGTATTTGGTTACCTAGAGATGCCTATCAGCAGGAAGAATTTACTCAACCGATTACTATTGCAGAATTAGCAGCCGGGGATCTGGTATTTTTTGGAACTCCCCAAAAAGCAACCCATGTCGGACTTTATTTGGCGGATGGTTATTACATCCATAGTTCTGGTAAAAAGCAGGGACGGGATGGGATTGGTATTGATATTCTCTCGGAACAGGGAGATACGGTTAGTCAGTCGTACTATCAGCAGCTGCGGGGTGCTGGTAGAGTTATCAAGAGTTACGAACCACAGAGACGCTGAGGGCGCTGAGGAATATGAGGAGTGGGTTGGTTTCCGAAAGGACTAGTGAGGAAAATGGGGCGATTTCCGTAATTGTCCCAGATGTTTCAGTGGTGGTGCCGATACATGACGAAGTGGAAAGTTTGCCGCTTTTACTAGAAGCGATCGCATCTACTTTATCCTCTAGTCAGATAAATTATGAAATCATTTGTGTGGATGATGGTTCTACAGATGGTTCCGGGGAATTTCTCAAAGAACAGGCGCAAATCCGCACTGATTTAAAGGCGGTGATTTTGCGTCGCAACTACGGACAAACTGCGGCTATGGCTGCTGGGTTTGATTATGCAGTAGGTAAAGCGATCGTCACTTTAGATGCTGATCTCCAGAATGACCCGGCTGATATCCCGATGTTATTAGCAAAGCTGGGCGAGGGTTACGATTTAGTGAGTGGTTGGCGGCAAAAACGCCAAGATGGTGCTGTGAATCGGTTACTTCCTTCCAAAATTGCCAATTGGCTAATTCGCCGTACCACTAGCGTGAATATTCATGACTATGGCTGTTCGCTAAAAGCCTATCGTGCAGAACTGTTGGCAGATATGAACCTCTACGGGGAATTACACCGATTTTTACCTGCCCTGGCGTACATTGAAGGAGCTAGAATTACCGAAATGCCAGTGCGTCATCACGCCCGTCGCTTTGGTCGCAGTAAGTACGGCATTTGGCGGACATTCCGCGTGTTGATGGATTTGTTAACCATTCTATTTATGAAAAGATTCCTCACTAGCCCAATGCACGTTTTTGGACTGTTGGGCTTGATTTCAATGGTTTCGGGGACAGCGATCGGAATTTACTTGACTTTTGTCAAATTTGCTTTACATGAGGACATAGGTAATCGCCCTTTATTGATTTTGGCAGTTCTCCTACTGGTAACTGGAGTCCAGTTGTTTTGCTTTGGTCTTTTGGCAGAATTGCTTATGCGTACATACCATGAATCCCAAGGACGGCCTATCTATCGCGTGCGAGAGGTGGTAGCAAGAAATGTTGACTAAGGTAACAATAGTCATGGGGCATGGGGCATTGGGCACTTGTACTGAGCATCTCGACTTCTCTACCAGACGCTACGCGTAGCTTGCTTCCCCGTAGGGGTACGCTCGATGGAGCCGTTACCGTTGGTGCAGCCTATCGTAGAGAACTATTGGGCATTGGGCATGAGTAAACAGTCAAGAGTAAATATTGGTTTACTCCTAACTCCTAACTCCTAACTCCTAACTATTGATAAAAACTCATTAAATTGCATCTACCTTGAAAGCATTTAATACCTTTGACGTCGATCTGCGGCGCAACCTGCTGATTTTATTTACAGCAGGTTTATTATTCTGGTCGAGTATATTTTCGCTCTTACCAACTCTACCGCTTTACATCAATGATGTGGGCGCAAGCAAGCAAGAAATTGGGATTGTGATGGGCAGTTTCGCCATTGGGTTATTGCTATTTCGCCCGATGCTGGGACGGTTAGCCGATGAACGTGGTCGAAAAATTGTCTTGGTGATTGGTACGATAGTAGCTGCGATCGCACCCTTTGGTTACTTGGCAACCCAATCAATTCCACTGTTGATCCTGGTGCGGATTTTTCACGGTATTAGCATAGCCGCTTTTGCTACTGGCTACAGTGCCTTAATCGCAGATTTCGCTCCCCTTGAAACTCGTGGTGAAATTATTGGTTACATGAGCCTGACAACTCCTTTGGGTTTGGCAATTGGCCCTGCCTTGGGAGGGTATTTAGAAGCTACAAGTGGTTACGGGATATTATTTCTGTTATCTGCTGAATTGGGTTTTTTCGCCCTCTTGGGGATTATACAAGTTACTAATCCCCCAGTGCAGACACAGGAGCAAACTGAGGCAAATGATCCCAACTTTTGGCAAATTTTGGCTAGTCCACGGGTGAGAGTTCCAACTATAGTTATGTTGCTGGTTGGTTTGTCCCTCGGTGCTGTAGATACCTTTGTGTCGTTGTTCCTCAAATCCACTCAGGTGAACTTGAATGGCGGACTGTTTTTTACAGCTGCGGCAATTTCTAGTTTTAGTATCAGGTTGTTTGCTGGTAAGGCAAGCGATCGCTTTGGTCGTGGTTTGTTTATCACCCTTGGTATCTTTTGCTACCTTTTAGCGTTAATACTGCTGTGGCAAGCTGACAGCGCGATCGTTTTTTTACTGGCTGCGATTGCTGAAGGTGGTGGTGTTGGTACATTAATCTCGATGATGATCACGATGATGGCAGACCGCTCCCTGCCGCAAGAACGGGGGCAAATTTTTGCTATATGCATAGCTGGACTTGACTTGGGGATTGCGATCGCCGCTCCTCTTCTGGGTACCGTAGCAGAACTTGTAGGCTACCGCAATATGTTTGGCTACGGTGCTGTAATCACTTCTGTTGCACTTGTAATCTTCCTTACCCAGTCGAGCAAAAACCTATCCAACTCCCTGCGCTTTGCACTAGGTCGCGCTCCAGATGCCTATGCCTTGAACAACTTAAAAGTTAGGAGTGAGGAACTTTAATTCCTCACTCCTAACTTTCAACTCTTAACTTTCAAAAACGGGCGAGGAGGGATTCGAACCCCCGACACCGTGGTCCGTAGCCACGTGCTCTAGTCCACTGAGCTACACGCCCTCACCGATAATCTATATTAACACGTTCTAACTAAATAATGCAAGATATTCCATCTAATTTTGCCAACTTAACCCATCTAGATCGCCAAGGACAGGCACAGATGGTGGATGTGTCTGACAAAGCACCCACCGTCCGCCAAGCAGTAGCTGCTGCCAATGTGCGGATGCTACCTACAACCTTCGCTGCCATTCAAGCCGGAAATGTGCCAAAAGGAGATGTGTTAGCAACTGCAAGATTGGCTGGGATTATGGCAGCCAAGCAAACAGCCACTTTAATTCCTCTGTGTCATCCGTTGCCTCTGCAAAAAATCGCAGTTGAAATTATACCCGATCCGCAACTACCTGGTTATCAAATTCAAGCTACAGTCAAAACCAAAGCTGAAACTGGTGTAGAGATGGAAGCCTTAACTGCCGTTTCTGTGGCTGCCCTGACTTTATACGATATGGCAAAAGCCTTAGAAAAGTCGATTCAAATTGAATCGATTCGTTTAATAAGTAAGAGTGGCGGGAAATCAGGAGATTACTCCTTGCCAGAGCAATAACCTAGATTATCTTACCTATAGCTTTATTGAGATCGGTTGGGCTTTCAAACTCCTCATCTTCTGGCAGTTTATCTAACACAGAGATAAGTAGGTTGGCGTAAATAATTATCGTTGGAATAAGGCAGTTCTTGCTGGAGGCAATAAGCCGGGCAAAAAAGGGTTTGAGCCTTGTTTACTTTTCTTTACACAGTTGGGTTTTATTGTGCCGACTTACTTAATCTCTTTATCTAGTCCAAAATCCAAAATTGCTTGACCAAATTTATCACACTTTACTAAAAGTTGTTGTTTACAAGCTTATGAGTTTTTATACAACAAAATCTTTTTTCCTGGTCTTTCGTACCTTATGCTTAATCCACCATTGCCGGATACCAGTCCAAGGAAGGTAAAGCGCTGCGATACTGATTAAAAATTCTAAAATGCGGGTCGTCCAGCCACCCCGGATAAATTTTAATTTCTGTTTTGTGGTTATCGCTGTCATGTTTTCCTCCTAAGATGGTTGGTTGGACGTGAGTTCGATAAACCTCTCCCTGCCTTGAACTAAAGTTCAAATCTGTCGCTCTCCGATTTAAAGCTACGGTGTACACACAAGTCGGAAAAATTTCCTCTACCAAAGATTTGCGGTAAAGCAGCGTAGCGTCGACCATAGGAAAAGGGTGCGTTACGCTGGCGTAACAAAGCTAAATTGTTGCAATCATGGCGGACTCATTTGTTATTTCGGCGAACGCATTTGTTATTTCGGCGGACTCATTTGTTATTTTGGCGAACGCATTTGTTATTTCGGCGCACGCATTTGTTATTTCGGCGCACGCATTTGTTATTTCGGCGAACGCATTTGTTATTTTGGCGAGCGCATGGATGAAAGCGATCGCTGTTAAACCTAAAAACTTACTAAAACCGGATTGAAAATGTTCCCCGCACACTAAACGGTTCACCCGCGAAGGCAGTGTAACTCCCCAATTCGTAATACCGGGTCTCAAACAGATTTTTAAAATTCAATTGCACATCCCAGTTTTCATGCCGATAAAAGAGACTAGCATCTGCACGTACATAAGAAGGCAACACAAAATTATTCGGGACTTGAGTTTCGCGCTCATCCACATAAAACAACCCGAAGCCAAAGCCTAAGCCTTTATAATCACCCCGTTGTATTTCATAGGTCGTCCACAAACTGACTCCCTGTCTAGGAGAATTTCGCAGCGTATCCCCAACCGGCAAGTCATTCGATTTAGAGATAATTGGGTCACTCAGAAATGCAGAGGCATAGATATTCCAACCTGGCAGAATTTCTCCATTCATGCCCAACTCAATCCCGCGACTTCTGACTTCTCCAATGGGAATCGAGAAATTCTCAGGGTCTTCAGGATCGGGGGTCAGGACATTGGTTTTAGTAATCTCATACAGCGCTAGGGTTGCTGCCAGGTTGCCAAACTCAGTTTTAATTCCTGCTTCCTACTGAGTCCCGCGTTCAGGACCGAAAGGCTCTCCCTGACGAGTTAGCCCACTTTGGGGATTAAAAGACTGGCTAAAGACAGCATAAAGTGAAATTGGTGCGATCGGTTGATAGACAATGCCGACGCGGGGAGAGAAATCACCTGCGTTAGAGTCAGAGTAAGATTCGGTTCGCTCTCCTTGAAAGATTTCAACGGTTTTATCGGAACCACTGGAAACATCGTATCTGCCCCCAAGCAGCAGCTTGAGGTTGGGCAACAGCGTCACCTGATCTTGCAAATAGACCCCTAATGAGTCACTAGTACTTTCTCGCTTAAAATTAAAATACTTAGATGACGGATCTTTGTATGTGGAGTTATTGTACGTGGGGTTGAACAAATCATTGAAAAAACCCTCATTGGGGTTGGTAAAACCGTCCTTAGAAATCGAATGAACCAGATCGACCCCTGCCAAAAGTTGATACTGTATTGAACCCGTGTTAAACCGGGCATTCAAATTGGTTTGCCAAGAATACGTACTGTTATCAAGAGGACTACGATCCTGATATGTCCGAAACACCTGATTTGTCTGTGGATCGAAATCAAAAGCAGTCACGTACCGATCTCTGCCATCAAAAAAGGTTCCTGCCAGAGCGGTGTGCAGGCTAAGGCGATCGCTAAACTTATGATCCAAGCTGAGGGTGAGTTCATGGCTCATGCCATTGGATCGAGGGTCAGGGTAGTTGAAGTTGCGAGTGATGGGCAACTTCAACGATGCGGGTCTAAGGGTAAACCACTGTACTCATTCCGCTCGTTGTAGTTGTATTCATACTCAAACTTCAAGCTCGTGGCATCACTGAATTTATAGCTGATCACAGGTGCGATCGAAATCGTTTGTCCATTAACAAAATCAGCAAAGCCACCATAATTCTGGTAGGCAACATTGAGACGGTACAACAAGCGTTTGTCTGTCGTTAGCGGGCCAGATAAATCAATCGAGGGTTGATAAAAGCCAAACTGTCCAGCCGTGAGGCTTGCTGCAAAATAAGGGTAGTTCAGGGGCTGCTTAGTAATATAGTTGATCGTACCGCCTGGTTTGCCAGAGGCAGACCACAGGGCATCTGGCCCTCTCAACACTTCCACCTGTTCAATATTGTTAGCCAAGTCTGGCGGCGCTCCAAAACCCCCGACTTGAGCGAATCCATTTCGCAGTCCCCTGGCTGCAAATCCACGAATGTTAAAAGTGCGTGTTTGCGACCTAGAGTCTCCTTCTGATGTGACTCCAGCTGCATTCTGAAGAACATCTTCAACCCTGATGATCCCCTGATCTTTAATCACTTGTTGAGGAACAACTTGAATAGATTGGGGGATATCCCGCAGAGGGGTATCCGTTCGTGTGCCAGTAGAGGCATTCGGTATGCGATAACTATCTTGCTCACCCGTCACCACCAATTCAATCGGTTCATCACTCTGTGCTGATGATTGCTCTGGTTGAGTTTGTTGTGATCTCTCTCCTTCCCCTCCCCTTAGTAGAGTGGGGTTTTGCTGCTGTGGTGTTGTCGGTGCAACACTGGCAATATCGAAAATCAAACCTTCATTACTGTCATATAGTTCCACAACAGGCAAACTCGTCTCACTTGTCACCATTACCCTGATAGTATTATTAGCCTGATTTGAAACTATAATTTCAGTAATTTACGCAGTTGGTTTTTCTTGCCGAAAACTATTACCACTAGCTAACCGCAGTTGAACATTAGGAATATCTGCAATAAAGCTATTACCCAGACTGCGATTTGTGAGTTGTAATTTATCCCCTTGGGTAGTCTCTAAAATCACCTCAATTCCCTTATTAGTGGAATTCAGTTTGACTCCCGTAACTTGCACAACTTCTGTATTTGGTTCTGACGACTGCACTAGCATTTGAGCACTAGTCAGTGGATGCTTGATTTCACTGAGTGGTCGAATCTTTTTGCTTGGCTGAACTAGTTGTCTAGAACTGAGTCGGGGTAATAATTGATTCTTATTCCCATTTGTACTAGTTGAACTACTAACTTGTTGCAAGTTCTCCCTTTTACCTCCTGGCTTTGGGCTGGAATTGTGAAGAATAGTAATACAGATCCTGTGAGCAACAGGATGTCAAGTAATTTATCTAGTTTCATTAAACTCCTCAAACATTACACAAGTTAGGTCAGATTTATAGCGATGCCTACGGCGGGCTACGCCTACGCAGTTTTTCTGCGCGTCAGTCCTAAAGAAGTAAGAATGGGATTTTCTTACTGGGCTGACAAATTCTATTTATAAAAATTTCAGCCTGCCAATGCTGCTCACCGTTATCAAGTATGACCGACTAGCCACACTTTTGACATAGGCTTGCAATACCTTTGTCATTTAGATAGGTTTTACTAAACCTTACATGAATGTCAATATAAGTAATTTTCATGAATGAAACCGAAATAGCTGGCTCAGGATGCTGGTAAAGCTCATACTGAGTCTCATTAATTTTTCACCTTGTACGAAATATCTCTTTATTAGGAGTGATAAATGCTATCCAGATTTTCGCGTGTTTTCAACGATAGTTCCAGAAACGTTAGACGTAAAGTTATCAACATTTATGCGTTCTTGATTAGCGTGAATATTTTGGTCTGGGTAGTTGCCCTGATTGCATTCCATCGCTACCCCCTTCTACTTGGCACTGCCGTATTAGCTTATAGCTTTGGTCTACGTCATGCTGTAGATGCCGATCACATCGCCGCGATTGACAATGTTACCCGTAAATTGATGCAGGAGAACAAACGACCTGTTGCTGTTGGGTTTTTCTTCTCTTTAGGTCATTCCACCGTTGTAATTGCCGCCTCTATTGCGATCGCCTTAACCACTACAACCATCCATAACAACTTTCCCAATTTTGAAAAGGTTGGGGGGCTAATTAGCAGTACCGTTTCTGCACTTTTCCTACTAGCAATTGCAGCGATCAATATGGTGGTGCTGTGGGATGTTTATAAGACTTTCCAAAGTGTCAAGCGCGGAGGAATCTACGACGAGCAATCTTTAGATGAATTTTTAAACCAACGTGGGCTACTCGGTCGCATCTTCCGTCCTTTGTTTCGGTTAATAGATAGTAGCTGGAAAATGTTTCCTTTAGGTTTCCTCTTTGGTTTAGGCTTCGACACGGCGACAGAGGTAGCACTGCTGGGGATTTCTGCCAATCAAGCAGCTAAAGGTTTGCCTATCTGGTCGATTCTATTGTTTCCAGCTTTGTTCACGGCAGGTATGTCTCTGATTGACACCACTGACGGCATTTTAATGCTTGGTGCTTATGGCTGGGCTTACGTCAAACCAATCCGCAAGCTCTACTACAACATGACCATCACCCTTGTTTCTGTACTAGTTGCTGTGGTCATTGGTGGAATTGAGGCGTTGAACATTATTGGTGATCAGTTACAACTGAAAAGTCCGTTTTGGGATTTCATTAGTCAACTAGGTGATAACTTTGGCACAATTGGTTACTTAATTATTGCCATCTTTGTATTCAGTTGGTTACTTTCGACGATCATCTATAAAGTCAATAAGTATGATGAGTTGGAAGTCACTAGTGCTACACCCGCTAAACACAGGAAGAATAGGCATTGAGCCTATATGCGCGACATAAATGCCCCAAAAACCTTAGAATGAGTAGGGTGTATTTAAATCTGTAACAAATATTTATGCCTCCTCGTTGGCCTCGCGAACCCGATCGCAAAGACCCTGATTACCGCAAAATAGATGACCGGATGAATTTTGCCATCCATGTGGCGATCGCTGCTAGTATTAATTCTGGCTTGTGGTTTTTCCACAACTTGAAAGGTACTACCTGGGAGTGGCTGCCGTGGTTGACTGTAAGTTGGACAGGAATATTGTTGGTGCATCTAATTTATATTGCGGCGATCGCCAACTACACCGAAACTCCATCCAAATCCACCTGAAGACGGACTGCTGATGCTGGGGCGATTGTAACCTGTGGTAGTAGGATTAACCTGTTAATTGAGTGATAATCTAAAAAAGTCTGAGATTTCGCGCTCTTTCTCAATGTAGGGTTATTTTTATGGCTAAGACTAACACCACAGAACTACTGGAAGCCCTAGCAGCTGAAATTGGCGAAAATGTCTACATAGACATTGCCAAATGGCATCTTTATTTATCTAATGCCAAACTGCATACCCTTGTTGCTGAACAGTTGTATCCCTTAATTACTTCCAAAAATGTAAATGAAGACCAAGTTATAAAAGTCTTGCAATCAATTCCAGTAAAAATTGGTGGCGGCAGAAGAGAACTTCCTTTAATCGATTTACTTCCACTGCAATGCCAAGTGACCTTAGTAGATATTTTAGAAAAATATCAACGCGAAATCTAATCGCTAAAACTAAGATTATTTGAATTAGACAATTTTCTCGGTCAGCATTCCTTATTCAATTTTAGATTTGATATGCTGCATTTGGAATTTATTTGCTGTCTCCATTTTATAAAAATAAAAATAACAGATACACATAGATAAATCTCGTGTAATTTATGTCTGTATATCTGGTAAAAATTTCCTTTATCACTTAAGGAATATCGACGTTCTAAATCGGTTGAGATGTGAGCGAGTTTATGTTAAAACTCCCAGTACACCTCATGCAAACTTATGGAGGCAATTTCTATGCTTTTACAACTCAAAGATACTGGCGAATTAGTAAAAATTCTTGAGATTCAGGAATTGCTTGATCCGAATAATGATGTCGTTCAAGGACGACAACAAGAAGGTGAAGAAGAACAGCCACCTAATCCCTTTAAAAAAGAAAATCTCGTTTTTCCTTCAGGTGAAGTTCTACCACGTTGTTGGTTAGATGCCAACTATAGACATGACAACGCTTAATGATTTTAAATCAGGTAATTGGTAATCGGAAGTAAACTGATTATCCATTATCAATTTACCTAATAAGAGCAACAAACGGTAGGGGCGCACATCTGTGCGCCCTTACTATTATGTTCCAGATGATGATGCAGCTTTTTCTTCTATCGTCACCGCTTCATTCTCCTGAAACTTCGGGAAAAATGTCTTAGCAATCCAGTAAGTCAAAATGTGAGACAATAATCCTAAAGGGCCAGCAAACAAACACAAAGCTAGGGAGTGAATTGTCCAAATAGCTGTTTTTTGCCCTTCCCAATAAATCCAGCGACCGACGAATAAATCCATCACTAAAAAATGAATCCAACCCGTTGCAGCAGCTGTTTCATCTGCAAAAAATCGCGCAATATCAGCTAATTGGGGATTCGATAAAGCTTGGGCATTTTCTGGCGTAATGCTGTTGATAAACAAATATAAATATGCCCCAGCTAGCAGCACAAAAGGTAGATAAGATGACATTATCTGCCGTGTAACTTTCCAATTTGGCAATAAAATCATCAACGTCCAAAATGGCAATACGAAAAGATTGGCAACGTTAAATAGTTGAGAGATAGTCATATTTTTGTAAAGTAAGGAGTTAAAAATGATCAGTTAGTAATTAGGAATTTTAAGTTATTAGCTTGGTTTTGAGGTTTTGAATTAAATAGCCTTTTATAATTCATAACTCATAACTCATAACTTATAAAGCTACTAACTGCGATTCGATTTCTGAGGATTTCAAATCACGACCGATGAAAACTAAGCGCGTTTGCCTAGCCTCTTCTGGTTTCCAGGGGCGATCGTAAAATTTATCAAATCGGGTTCCCACGCCCTGCATTACTAGGCGCATGGATTTGTTTGGCACTGCCACAAAGCCTTTAATCCGGTAAATTTCTTGTTGTTGTGCCAATGTTTGCAACTGCTGTTGCAGCTTTTCTGGGTCAAAGGTACGATCCAAAATTAAATTAGCTGAGATAATCTCTTCGTCGTGGTTGTGGTCTTCTTCGGTATCGTGATGACTGGGACGAGAATCTAAGTTGTCTTCGACTGCGGCTTGAAATCCTAATAATATAAATGCGTCAAGTTGAGAATGTAGGTGTAGCCCGCCGTAGGCATCGCTCTCGACAATCTTCACTACTCTAGGCAATTCTTGTTTAATCAATTCCTCAACTCTGGCTTTTGTTTCGGCATCTACCAAGTCAATTTTATTCAATACCACCAAGTCTGCACAAGCAAGTTGGTCTTCAAACAGTTCTTGCAAAGGTGTTTCATGTTCTAGATTATCATCTGCTTGCCGCTGGGCTGCGATCGCCTCCGGATCACTAGCAAATGTCCCCGCTGCTACCGCCGCACAATCTACTACGGTAATCACCGCATCTACAGTAGCCGCATTGCGAATTTCTTGCCAGCGAAAAGCCTTCACCAGCGGTTTTGGCAAGGCTAAACCAGAGGTTTCAATCAAAATGCAGTCGATGCTATCTCGCCGCTTAATTAACTCTTGCATCGTCGGGTAAAACTCTTCCTGCACAGTGCAACATAAGCAGCCGTTAGTTAATTCAAAAATATTGGTGTCGCCCTCACCATCTTCCGGGCAAACTTGACAGGATTTTAACAATTCGCCATCAATACCGAGTTCGCCAAATTCATTGACTAAAACGGCAATGCGGCGTCCTTGGTTGTTTTGTAGTAGGTGGCGAATTAGGCTGGTTTTTCCACTACCTAAGAAGCCTGTAATCACTGTGACAGGAATTTTTGCAGCCATATTTTTGCCTGATTGACTCAGTGTGTTAAGTTTTACAGGTTACAAACTTAAATACTGAGATTAAGCTTGGTTTGAAGATTGACTTAGTTATTTTAAGCTGAAAGTCTATGGTTAGCCTGAAAATATTACCGTTACTGTTGAGTTTAGGTTTGGTTTTGATTCCTCAAATCATTGTGGCACAAACGGTAGAGGAGGTGGAAGAAAAAGCGACATCGCCGAGGAAGTGAAAAATTGAGGCTTCAAGATATGTAGAACTGGGCGATGTGCTAAGGGCAACATGAGCGCCTTTGGCTTGATGAAAGAATCGATAATAGAAGTTACGCATTGATAAATACAGCAAGATGTGTATCCAGGGTGATGGGCGAAATTTAAGATGCGATCGCCAATTAGTAGGGACAATGAAATGACAGATAATACTTAATGTTAGGTAGATTTAGGGTTCAGACTATTAGAGCTATAGGTAAGTCTGCACCTGTGAATTATCGGATTTATAACAAACAAGAGGGGAAAACCAAAAATGATTATTTGCCAGAGATGATTGTTGAGGTTTTGACTTGGGGGTTAAGTCCAAAAACAGTAACTACTGACACTTGGTATTCGAGCCAAAAAAACCTAAAGTTCTTTATAGACTTGGAGTTAGGGTTTTTAACTGGAATAGCTAAAAATCGCTCATGTTCAGTTGATGGTAAAATTTTACCCAAGTCCAAAATCTAGAAATTCCAGAAACTGGTTTAATAGTGCATCTGAAAAAATTTGGTTGGGTGAAGGTATTTCGCAGGAGTTTCAAAAACGAAACTTCCAGATATTACATTATGTACATCTCTGAAAACGATGCACTCTCTTCAATCTCTAAAGCCGAATTTCAAGAATTACATTCAATACATTGGGTAATTGAGTGTTACCACAGAGCTATTAAACAAGTCTGTGGTATTGGTAAATTTATGGTAAGGACGACTGAGGCAGTCCTTACTCATTTTTTTAGTGCAATTCGAGCTTTTACACAATTAGAATTAATGCGCACAGAAGGGTTAATTGAAAATTGGTATGAACTCCAAAGAAATTTATCTCTTCAAGTAGCTCGTGCCAATGCCAAGCTGAAGCTTTGTTTTATCCGATTAATGCTCAAACGACTAGCTGCTAGCTAGAAAAAAGATATTAAATGGGTTCTATCATGATAGACAACAGATTTTCGTGTGTCATCTGCAACTATACACAGTAGAAATAAATGTGGTAGTCTGAACTACTAAACCACGGTAAAGAGATATAAATACCGTATTTTAGTTGATGTCTGGTAAAAAAAGGCACAGGGAAAAATTTTATGCCACTTCAGTTTGGAATTTGGTCGCCGGTCTGTGGTGGATGGTTGCGGGTTGTTAACCATGAGGCTAATTTATCTACTCAAGATTTGGTAAAGCTGGCAGTTCAGGCAGACGAGTTAGGTTATCACTTCTATTACATTCCTGAACATTACTTGAATGCAGTTCATGGGCCTAACTATAATGTCGCTGACGCCTGGATTACAGCAGCTTTAGCAAGTTTGAACACCAAGAATATCAAGATTGTTGCAGCTGTACAACCTGGTTTTAAATTGCCTGCGGTCGTTGCCAAGCTGAGTGCAAACATTCAAAATCAACTCAGTAATGGCAGATTCGCTCTGAGTGGTATTGCAGGTTGGTGGAAATTAGAAGTAGAAAGCTATGGAGATATCTGGCTACCCCACAGCGATCGCTACGCGCGATTAGAAGAATACATTAATGTAATCAAGGGGCTATGGACAGTTGAAGCTTTTAATTACGTCGGCAAATACTACACGATCGCGGGTGGTATTCTCTCAGATAAGCCTACACCAACACCACCCATTTTCATTGCTGGTGAATCAGACCGGGCGATTAACTTAGCGGCTCGTCAGGGAGATTATCTATTTATCAACGCTGATGATCCTGAAAAAACAGCAGTATTGGTGCAGAAAGTGAAAAGATTGGCTAGCGATCGCTACCAGCGTCAGATTAAAGTGGCAATGAGTGCGTTTGCGATTGTTCGTGAGCATACCGCCGAAGCCTAAGCCAGATTAGAAGCGATTTATCGTTCTGCGGATCAGCAGCAGATCAAATACTTTCAAGAGCAAATCGATCCTAACGTAGTTGCCCACAACAAACTAGATATCAGTTAAACCATTGAAGCCAATCTCGGTTTATCTGCTCAACTCGTTGGCGATCGCTATACTATCATTCAACGCCTGAAAGAATACGAAGCTGTTGGCGTTGACTTAATAGTACTCAAATTTGAATCTATGTTGGAAGACACTATTCGCTTCCACAAACTAGTTATCTCCGAATATACACAGCAGAACAGCTTAATTCCGTTGTAATTAAAAATCTTGCCCTACCCAGCATGAATAAGATTAAACTCGAAGATATTACCCTAAATCACATCAAAATTTTAAAAGCAGTAGATGACTGTGGTAGCTTCTCTAAAGCAGCACAAAAACTAGGGTATAGTCAATCATTAATTAGTAAAAAAGTCAAGCAAATAGAGGATTATTTCGGAGTAATTCTGCTAAATCGCTCTCCTGGCTCTATCGGCTTGACTAATAAAGGCAAGAAATTGATTTCTCAGACACTTAATCTAGTAGAAACTGTAGAAAATCTGCAAGAAGAATTTCAAGCAACATTTAGCGCTGAGGGCGAAGATTTGATATTGGGGGCTACTAATTTAATCTTAGAAGTTTGGCTCAAACAATATTTACAGCGATTTCAGCTTTGTTTTCCAGGGAGAAATATTAAAGAGATTGCAGTTCAGAATAGCATATTTTTCTCAAATTATCAACTTTTAGAGATGAATCTCTTGCTCAATAGTTGCTCTGGATATAAGGAAGAACACCACTGTACTAGATTAACAACTCATAAAATGCTGCTTGTCTCCTTTGGGGCAAATAAATATCTCAATGAGCAGAGCTTAGTTAAAATAAATGATATTGATCTAGCTGATATTGTACTTTTAGATGAGGTTCATCAGGAACTATCTAAAAAGGGATTTTTGATGAACAAATTAAGTGGTGTACAGGTGCTACACAGTTATCAAAATGTACTCAACTACGTTTCAGAAAATCAAAAAATAACGATTTTACCTGATTTTTGCCAAGCTGACATAATATCTCAATACCAAGTCATAACTCTCCCTATTCAAGATGTTAATGAATATAGAATTTATCTGCATGTTCCTCGCTTTAGTGAGTTGTTAATATCCGCAGAGGGTTTGGTGAGAAGTTTTAGACTCAATCAGGATAACTTAGAAAGTTTGCCTAAGGTAAATCTATTTTTAGGTAGCTGTTCTCCCAAAGAGGAAAATGTTCTATTGATGTAAGAACAACTCAAGTAAATCAGTTTTTTAATCCTGTATTTGGTAACCGCATCGATCCGACTCTCAAGCCTCAATGGTCTTGGTTACTCAAAACTTTAAATCGCAGGTTGGAAGGAAAATATGGCATTTCACTATTTGATGTAGATTTTTGGATAGATGATTATTTTTTAAGACTTGTCTACAATTTGCTGAATTTAGATTATCACTTTCATCAGGTTTCTTTTGCAAGTGAATTTTCTAGCAGCTATTTTGTCGAGGAACAATTTAGCAGACACATGAAAGTTCTCTATGATAAAGATAATCTACCGCTACAAGATGAAGACAGTAGTCACACAGCAATATTCAGTGTAGGATGAAAATCACGCAGAAACTACCTAATTTTGTTGCCATTATTTAATCAATTATGCCTGTTTATATTTTCCCTGATCGCTGACTAGATTAGGAATCAGACGTTTATATATTCTGTAGATAGAAATTAGTGAGATTACCGTAAATGAATTCTGCTAAGACTATTAAGCTATTGATAAAACAAGCAAAATACGCTGAAAACATAAGAAACTACCAGGAGGCGGAAGTCCTTTGGCTATCGGTAATCAAACAAAAACCGGATGATGTTTTAGCTTATGTGTGATTGGCAAAGCTGTTATCTGATCAGAATAAAACAGAAGCGGCGTTGAGAGTTTATCAACAAGCCCTCAAAATCGAGCCTAGCGTTCAGATATACACTGATTTAGGAATGTGGTTGTTAAATATACAAAAACCAGAAGAAGCGATCGCTACATTTCGTCAAGTAATTGCTCTTGAACCCAATGGGTATAATGAACATATATACAGAATGTTAGCTACAGCACTCATACAGCAGGGGAAACTTGATGAAGCTTTAGCTATTTGCCATCAAGTAATTGAACTTAATTATCACCTTCAAACCTGTTTAATTACTGGTGAAGCAATATATGACAAGCAGGAATTATCGTCTGTTATGGCTGCTTTTCGCCAATTCGCTGCAAAAGTTCAACCGAAGCCGATATCTGGCCTTTACTACAGACTAGGTAGTTATATATTATTTTATTACAGCGATAGAAAAGATGAAGCGATCGCTGCTTTTCAAGAAGCACTTAAACTGAATCCTGGTCATCAATACGCAGCACAAGCTTTAGCCATGATCGCTAACAAACAGCAGTAGGGGCAACATCCCCGCGATCGCCTGATTTTATTCAGGTAAACCCAGAGAGGTTGCCCCTAGACTTACAAAATTTTACTTAATAAAGTTTACTCAGCAGTGACGAGTTCAGTACTGCCGCGTGTCCGTCGCCGTGTGAGGCTGTTGTACAACATTACACCGATCGCCTTGATCAAATTGCCTTCCAATTCTTGGAACATCTTCATGTTCGTGCCAAAGGCGGCGTTAGCTTCATCAACGATGCGATCGGTTGTAGCATCGTCAAGGGGTAATTCATCCAAAGTTTGACGATATTTGGCTTTGAATGCCTTCTCATCAGGAATCTCTGGAAACTCATAAAAAGCTGTTCCTTGCCCATCAGACAAATTCATCGCTGTTACAGCAATATTTTTGAGAATTTGTCCCCCAGATAAGTCACCCAGGTAACGAGTATATGAATGGGCGATTAACAGTTCTGGTTCTGTTTGAGATATTTCCCTAATGCGCTGTACATAAGCTTCACCTGCGGGAGATAGTTTGATTTGCTCTTTCCAGTTGGCACCAAAGTAATAACTCAGGTCTTGCTCTAGGCTAGACTTGCGGTTTAGCTGAGGAAAGTTAATTTTAGAAAGAATTGGGTGCTGGCGATGCTTTTCCATTTCCTCTTCCATCGCTGAGTAGACGAAGTAAAAATTAGCAACTAGTTTCCGGTAAGAGTTTTTCTCGACTACTCCTCTTAAAAAGCACTTGACAAAACCTACATTTTCTGCCATCGTGTGGGCTTTCTTAGTGCCTACACGTAATTTGGTTGCTAAATTGCTGCTCATGCTAAATTTCTCAACTTTAAAAAGTTAACTGCCGGAGTTTTAATTCACTAACGGCTAAAGAAGCCATTAAAACGTTACCTTAAAACTATTTGATGAGAATTTATATTAAAATTTTTTAAGCTGTAAAGATTTTGTAGTTTTTTGCACAGCAACAAGGCTAAGGCAATAGAACTTTACATTTCGGTGTTTTGATTTTTTATATTAGCTAAATTTTGCTTTCATTCTCAGCTTTCCTGAAAAACACTTATCAGGGAACAGGGTAATATTTATTACAGCTTTTTTTCGTTAGTAGCATTGCAAAGTGTGAACTAATATATATCAAAATCAAGACGAAAGTTGAGGGTCTAAAAGCAATAATTAGCTACAATGTGAAGACTTTACTGAGAATGTAAAAACCAATACTGACTTTCATGAAAGATTTACAATCAAACAGGCAAATCTTAAGTATTATTACGTAAGTAAGCTTAATCTAGAATGAATTTCTAAAGAGACAAAGCATGTCGAAATTGGTGAATAAAGTCTTAAGTGCTATTTTCAGTGTGATTGTGTGGAGTGTTTAAAAATATGGTTTCATCTATAACTCGGACATTGGGCATTTCTGGGGGTTCTGCTTTTGAAGCTGATGGATTGGGCAAAGGGATTGAGAGCAGTTTTGCACTGAATTTAATCCCACTACCAGCAAATCCTTTATTTGGTACAGATGGGATTCGCGGACGAGTCGGAGAATTCCTGAGTGCGCCCCTAGCATTACAAGTTGGTTTTTGGACAGGGATTGTTTTACGTAACCATGCTACTCAAGTAGGGCCAGTCATTCTCGGACAGGACTCTAGAAACTCCAGCGATATGCTGGCAATGGCTTTGAGTGCAGGGTTAACAGCAGCAGGATTAGAGGTCTGGTATTTGGGATTATGTCCCACTCCTGGCGTTGCCTATCTCACCAGCATTAGTAATGCCATCGGCGGAGTGATGATTTCTGCCAGCCATAATCCTCCAGAAGACAATGGTATTAAGGTTTTTGATGCCGATGGTGGGAAGTTAGCGCAAATATTGCAGGCAGAAATTGAAGCCGGACTGCGTGGCAAGATATCACCTATTGCGATCAGTAATTGCGGACGGCATTACTCACGTTTCGAGTTAGTGGGGCATTATAGCGAGGCGTTGAAAAAACCCTTGAACAGTGCCCGAAATCTTCAAGGAATGAAGATTGTTTTAGACTTGGCGTGGGGAGCAGCAGTCGGGTTAGCACCATCAGTATTTACACAAATGGGAGCAGAGGTAATCTGCTTGCATAACGAAGCAGATGGCGATCGCATTAATGTAAACTGCGGTTCCACGCACCTAGATATTCTTTGTGCAACAGTACAAGAACACAACGCCGACATTGGCTTTGCCTTCGATGGCGACGCCGATCGCGTCTTAGCAGTAGACAATACAGGAAGGCAAGTTAACGGCGATTACATTCTCTACCTATGGGGACGCCAGTTACAACAAAACCAGCAACTGCCGAATAACCTGATTGTATCTACTGTCATGGCCAACTTAGGGTTTGAGAAAGCTTGGCAGCAAATTGGTGGTAACTTGATTCGCACCGCAGTCGGCGACCAATATGTGCAAGCCGAAATGTTGCGGACTGGGGGAATGCTAGGCGGCGAACAATCAGGTCATATTCTTTGCCGTCATTATGCTGTTACTGGAGATGGCTTATTAACAGCGTTACATATAGCAGCTTTGGTGAAACAGGCGGGTGTTCCCTTTAGCGAATTAGTAAATCAAAGCTTCCAGACCTATCCGCAATTGTTGCGGAACGTGCGAGTCATAGATCGCGATCGCCGTTTGGGATGGCAAGATTGCCAACCTCTCCAACAAGCGATCGCTCATGCTGAAGCTGCAATGGGTGATTCCGGCAGAATTTTGGTTCGCGCCTCTGGCACAGAACCAGTGATCAGGGTTATGGTGGAAGCTGCCAATGCCGACCTTGCTAGCCACTGGACAAATGAATTAGTTTCGCAAGTCCAGCAACACATAGCAGTCTAAGTTACTCCCTTCACCGTGTAAGATTACCTATCTACTTTTTCTTTTTCCTTCTCTTCTCTACGAGAGGCGCAAGGGACGCGTTTTCACGGTTCGTTAAATTAGGTATTCTTTGTGGGGAAGGGAGTAGCTACTATCTCACATTTCAAAAGTGCAGCTTTTTCGTCGTCACAACTTCTGCAAATTAACCAGCCTTGATCATCTGCGGAAGATGTAGTATTTGCATTTGCATTTTTACGTACATTGTAAACCTCTTTTATAACAAGGACAGAGGTCTGTATGTGTTCTTTCGTTATCTTATATAAGGTAATAAAATGCTTGTTTTTGTTATCCCACTTAAAAGTCCGCAAGTTTCCAATTCCTGGGAGCGTGTCACCCAATCATTTGAAAGATGCATCAAATCAATTTGCAATCAAACCTCTCCTGATTTTCATGCTATTGTCGTTTGCCATGAACAGCCAAAAATAGAATTTAATCATTCCCAGATTACGTATATTACAGTTGACTTTCCTCCTCCCAACGAGACAAACGCTATAGCTAGAGGAGACACAGATAAAGGGCGAAAAATCTTGAAGGGATTAATGTCTGCTCGTCAATTTTCTCCAACTCACACTATGGCAGTTGATGCAGATGATTGCATCAGTCAAAACTTAGCCGCCTTTATTAAGCAACATCCTAACTCTAATGGATGGTTTATCAATAAAGGTTATAAATATAAAGAAGGTAGTAAATATATATATATTAAAAGAAAAAATTTCTATTCAATGTGCGGCACATCCAATATTATCCGATATGACTTAAATTTCTTACCAGAAACCGCAGAATATAATCGGGGTTATGGATACTACAAATATTATATAGACCACGGTAAAGTCAGAGGCGTATTAGAAAACAAAGCTAAACTTATTGAACCATTACCATTTCCTGGAGCAGTTTACATTGTAGAAACAGGAGAAAATCTTTTTTATGGTTCAATGAAGTTAAACTTCAATATTTTTGATCGAAAATCCTTAACTCAATCAGTTAAGGATGAATTCAGCTTGTACACGCTATAGCCATTCCAATTCATTTGTATGTAAGCTATAGATATTTTTTAAGGCTGATAGGCTACAGCGCCACTATGCCGAAATCCAAGTCAAAAAATAAAAAATCAAAAAAACAGGCTAAAAAAGAAACTCCTACTCTTAGCCTCAAAGAACAGTTAGCCCAAAAGCGCAAAGCAGCCCAAGCACGTAAAGAATTCACTAGCTTACTCACCACTGCCACCTTTGGCGGTGTCTTCTTTGGCATTCTGCTTTTTTTCGTAGGTGGAATTAAAGCGGCAGTTCCTGGTGTTTTGGGGATACTCGTCATATCTTTTTCCTATAAATACCCGCGCCAAGCGCTATATGCCTTCATCATTTACGTACCTATTGGGGGTACTATCACCTACTACTTGGGCAATAGTCCCATACTCCAATTAGCTAAAGATGCTTTTTACGTTCCAGCGCTAATTGGACTTTGGCAGACTTGCCGTAAACAGGGGCTACCCCTAATTATTCCCCAAGGCATTAAAATCCCACTTTATATTGTTTTGGGTAGCAGTCTGTTAACGCTGTTGTTCGTTAATGGTGGTCAGCAGCTTAACCCGCCTAGTGTGGGGCTATTGGAAAAAGCATCCAAAGAAATACCCTTAGGCATGGGAATTTTAGGACTGAAAGTATTTTTAGGCTATGTCCCCCTGATTGGTTGTGCCTACTATCTAATTCGCGATAAGCGGGATTTACTATTTTTATCGCGCCTCCAGATTGTCCTGACACTGATTTGCTGTGTGCTGGGATTTATTCAATACCTGTTACTACTAACTGGTGTATGTCATGGCACTAGAGGTCTTGAAGGAAATGCCCTATTTGTCACATCACTAGAAGCCCGGTGTTATTTTGGTGGAGCGCTCTTATATAGTCCCGAAGAAGGGGTTATTCGCCTACCAGGTACATTTGTAGCTCCTTGGCAGTGGGCATGGTTCTTAATTGCTAGCACCTTTTTTACCTTTGCCACCGGCTTCACCGACCCTTCCCTAATATGGCGGCTGGTCGGTTTAGGTTCTTTAGTGACAGTCTTTATCAATGCTGTAATCTCTGGACAGAGAATCGCCTTAGCCTTAGTACCAATCTGCTTCGGGATTTTACTATTGCTTACTGGTCAAATTGGCAACCTTAAACGATTTATCCCCATAGGGATAGGACTTGCCCTAGTTTTGGGAATTGCGATTGTGACTAACCCTGTTGTCGTGCAAGAGAGAACCGAGAGTTTTACAGGTCGATGGGAGGCTTCACCACCTCAAGATTTTATCGTCCAGCAATTTGAAGAGAATTGGAAAAACGTAGACGGGCCATTGGGAAGTGGCTTAGGTCGAGCAACTAACTCTGCCCGTGTAATGGGTAAAACTAAGCTTGTGGAAACCTACTACCCCAAAGTCCTTTTTGAAGTTGGAATTTTTGGATTACTAGGTTTTCTGAGTTTGGTCACTAGTTTAACAATTATTGGCTTTAAAACCTATCGCTCCATAAAGAACCGTAATTTCCGCAGTTACGGAGCAGCTTTGTGGGTGTTTATATTGTTTATTAGCTACAACACCTACTACTATCCTCTGGATGTTGATCCGGTTGCTGTCTATTATTGGTTTTTTGCGGGAGTTCTTTTTAAATTACCAGAATTGGAGAAACAAGATAAGGAAGATGCCGACCCTCAGCAAAAAAACCAGAAAAAACGTCTAAAAACAATTTAAATGAAATAAAAATGGTAAAAGTTATCATAGGAGGTCAAAAACACCTCAGCATTCCAAACCTACCTCGAAATTCTCGGCATACACTCATCCGTCCTAAGCCTTTTCCTGCAGGCAGATATCCTATAGAAAAAATTTGGTATCCTTTAGGCAGCTTTATGGCTTGGCAACCTGTATGGGAAAGATACCAAGCAATTCATTCTTTCAACAGAATTTTATATACAAATAAACCTTGGTTTCTCACCTTTGAGGATCATCGTGTTTTATATAGAAATCCTCAGAATCAATGTGAAGCTGCAATTTATGAATTATTAAATAATCGATTAGCATTAGAAAATTGCCAAAAGATTATCGCTATCTCTGATTATGCCAAGTTGAGATTAATTAAACGGATAGAAGGTTGGAAGATAGAAGAAAAAGTAAGTAAGAAAGTGGATGTAATCCATCCTAACTTTCCAGTCAGGGTTAACCAATCGAAACTTTATCAAGAGCCGCAAAATCTCCAGCTTATATTTATCGGAAATCACATTGCCCGCAAAGGCGGGGTTGTTGCTTTAAGACTTGCCAAGAAAGCTGAAAAATTAGGTTTACCTATTACTGTACATATAATTTCGGAACTAGCACATGGTTCAGGAGTGCCGACAGATTTCCCCGATCGCACCAAATATGTAGAGGATTTAAAATTGCTGGATTTAAACAACGTTGTCTTTCATAAAAACATTCCTAATGAAAAAGTAATTCAGTTATTATCGCAAAGTCATTTTCAATTAATGGCGACATTACATGATACTTATGGCTATAGTATCATTGAAGGATTTTCTGTTGGCACTCCGGCAATTACGACAAATGTATGCGCCTTACCAGAATTTATTCGTCATGGGGAAAATGGCTATATTTTAGAATTACCAATTAATGAAATCAGGCACTGGAGTAATTGGCAGCAAGGAGATAAAACCAAAAGTAATGAATATTGGGAAATTGTTAATAGCACCTATGACTATTTGGCAGAGCAAGCATTGCAACAAATCATTCAATTTCTTGAAAGAACCGATAAACGAGAACATTATGAATTTTTAAGTGCAGGAGCATTAACTCAAGCGCAAATTGTGCATAACTCAGAAAAGCAAAATGAGTTATTTGATAATCTCTATGCAGCAGCAGTGTAAACAATTGACTGAATGTGAATTCTGACTTTTTAGGTGATGCGGAAAAACCCACACCCAACCTAACCACCGGGCAAGCTTCCCTACTAGGGAAGGGGAAAAATTCAAAGTCTCTCCCCTAAAAAGGGAGAGGTTGGGAGACAGCTTTTCCAGAACCCGTAAAAAGTCAGAATGTAAATTAAAACAATGGCAGCTTACTGAAGCTAATGAAAATTAATTTTTACAAGGCTATTATAGAAATAGTAAAATTACTTAATAAAGATCATGCATAATTATCCATTAATTACTGTAGTAATCCCGACCTATGGTCGAGAGGAAGCGCTACGCGATAGCATTGTGGATGTCTTAAAACAGGACTATCCAAATTTTGAAGTTTTGGTGGTAGACCAAACCCCAAAACACCAAGCAGAGATTCAAGCCTACCTAGAAGAGATGGCGGGGGCAGGTAAAATTAAATGGTTGCGCTTAGATTGGGCAAGTTTGCCAGGGGCGCGGAATTATGCTGTCCGGCGGTCATCTGGTGAAATAATATTGTTTATTGATGATGATGTTCAGTTAACCGCTGGATTGTTAGCAGCCCATGCAAAAAATTATTTGCAAAACCCAGAGGTGGGGGCTGTGGCCGGACGGGTATTTGACAGAATGAAATTGGGTGATTCTGGAGGAGATTTAGAGATTGAATATCTGCCTCCCCAAGCTATGGACCCAGGAATTGCTTGGTATCATATTGATTTAGTACATACCATCAAACCCCAGCAAGTACTAACAGCGAGGGGTTGTAATATGTCTTTTCGCCGCGAAATTTTTACTAAGTACGGGCTGAGGTTTGATGAGAGGTTTGGTGGTAGTGCAGTGCGCGAAGAGTCAGATTTTTGTTTGCGGGTGCGACAGACGGGATATAAGATTTGGTACGACCCAGAGGCCCATTTGGTGCATTTAGGCGAAGAAACAGGGGGTTGTCATGATATTAGTATGCGATCGCTAAAATATCAACTCACCTTTTACCACAACCATTTTTTACTGGGGCTGAAAAACCTTACTCCTACTCAAGCTTTACGCTTATACGGCCGTTTATTTGACTGTCACGTCTTGGGACACCCACCTTGCAACAAAAGCGGTTCCCCCATCAAAATTGCCACTCGGGCTTTTTTCTACATTTTGGGTTTTTTCAAAGCCTTGAGTACTTTCATCCAATCAATATGGAACGATGGTCAAATTTACAGTCGATTGGATGAACAAGTTTAGTTAGGAGTTAGGAGTGAGGAGTTAGGAGTTAGGAGTTAGTAAATAACAAAGGACAACTGACAAAGAATAAATAACAATTAATAAATATCAATGAAAATCTTAGTTGCTAGTCACACTTATATCGTAGACCTCAACTGTGAAAAATTACGCGCTTTATCTCAACTAGAACCGGGAGTTGAAGTGACAGTTGTAGTCCCAAAACGCTGGAAACCAGGTGGCGTGCAAAACAGAATCATTGAAACGGAATACCGTGATGAAGGCACATTTAGAATAGTTCCAGTTTCTAATTTTAGTCAAAATCATCAGGGACTCCTTACCTTTGGTGCTGATTTGATATCTTTGTTAAAACAATTTCGTCCCCAAGTCATCCAGGTAGAACAAGGGTCTAGAGCATTGGCTTATACTCAAATGATTGCTTTAAATAAGCTATTAAAACTCAAGGCCAAAAATGTATTTTTTACTTGGTGGAATCTTCCCTATGAACTGAAACCTCCAGTTTCTTTGTTAGAAAAATATAACCTCAACCACAGCCACGGCATAATTTCTGGCAATCAGGATGGAGCAGAAGTTTTACGGCAACGAGGATATCAAGGAGCAATTAAAATTATGCCACAACTGGGCGTAGATGAAAATCTATTTACTCCCAAAGTCCAACCAGAATTAGCAGTTAATTTGGGCATTAGAAAAAGAGATTTTGTGGTAGGCTTTGTTGGGCGATTTGTGCAAGAAAAGGGTTTATTAACACTTTTACAAGCCTTAATCAGTTTGAAAAAGAAACCTTGGAAATTACTACTACTGGGACGCGGAGAGTTACAAACTGAATTAATCAAAATAGCGGTAGATAACAATATTAAAGAAAGGTTAATTTTGGTAGAAAGTGTCCCTCATGACAAGGTGACAAACTATATCAATTTAATGAGTACTTTGGTACTGCCTTCAGAAACAACTTTTAAGTTTAAAACCTTAACTTCTATTGGTTGGAAAGAACAATTTGGTCATGTGCTAATTGAGGCAATGGCTTGCCAAGTACCTGTAATTGGTTCTGATTCTGGTGAAATTCCTTATGTAATTGGCGATGCTGGTTTAATATTTCCCGAAGGTGATGCTCAAGCCCTTGCTAATTGCTTAGTTCAATTAATAGATAAACCCTATTATGCTAACACTCTGGGGGAAATGGGTTATAAAAAGGCAATGATTAAATACACAAATAAAGCTTTGGCTAAACAGCAATTAGAGTTTTATCAAGAATTGGTTAATAGTCATTAGTCACTTGTACTGAGCGTAGTCGAAGTATTGGTCATTGGTTATTGGTCATTAGTGAATAACAAAAGACAACTGACAACTGACAACTGACAACTGACAACTGACAACTGACAACTGACAACTGACAACTGACAAGGGACAAGGGACAAAAGACAACTGACAAGGGACAAAAGACAAGGGACAAAAGACAACTGACAAGGGACAAGGGACAAGGGACAAATCACAAATTACAAGAAAATGAAAATATTACAAATTGTTCCCTCAATTTCTCTGATTTACGGCGGGCCTAGTCAAATGGTACTAGGATTAGCTCCAGCGTTGGTAAAAGAGGGAGTAGAAGTTACAATTCTCACAACTGATAGTAATGGTGATAATGGTCAAACACCTCTGGATGTTCCTTTAAATCGCCCAATTGAACAAGATGGCTATGAAATAATTTACTTTCGTTGTGCCCCGTTTCGTCGCTACAAATTTTCCCTAGATTTATTAAACTGGCTAAAATGTCATGCTCACGAGTTTGACATCGCACATATTCATGCTTTATTCTCCCCAATAATTAGTGCTGCTGCTATTGTGTGTCGTCAGCAAAAGCTACCTTATATTTTCCGTCCTTTGGGTACTCTCGATCCGGCTGATTTACGCAAAAAAAAGCAATTAAAACAGCTTTATGTCGCAATTATAGAACGTCAAAATTTAGCTGGTGCGGCGGCTATTCATTTTACCAGCGATCAAGAAGCTAAAATATCAGAAAGATTTGGAGTATCTACGCCAGATTTGGTGATTCCTTTGGGTGTGATCCCCCCTCAATCCCCCCTTAAAAAGGAGGGAAGTGTTGTATCTGATCAGTTGCAAATACCAAAGGATGTGCCTTTAGTGCTGTTTATGTCACGAATTGACCCGAAAAAGGGGTTAAATTTGTTGATTCCAGCGCTAGAGAAGCTGTTAGCGGTTGGTTATAAATTTCATTTTGTTTTAGCTGGAACAAATCCCCAAGATCCAGATTACGAACAAAAGATAATATCCCAAATTCAAAATTCACCACTGCGATCGCACACTACAATTACTGGCTTTGTTACTGGTAAACTAAAAGTTAGTTTACTACAAGCTGCTGATTTATTTGTCTTGCCTTCCTACTACGAAAATTTTGGGATTGCTGTAGCTGAAGCGATGGTTGCAGGTGTACCCGTGGTAATTTCTGACCAAGTGCATATTTGTCAACAGATACGTGATAGCGAGTCGGGTTGGGTGGGTGCAACAGATGTCCAAGCACTAGTAGAGTTACTGCAAGAAGCTTTGCAAAATCCCGCAGAACGCCAACGACGCGGATTAAACGCCCAAAAATATGCATTGGAAAATTTTAGCTGGGATGCGATCGCTAGGCAAACAATCCAAGCCTACCAGAAAATTCTGGCAAACAAATCAATTTAACCCAACGCAGACAATAGCAGTTTTTGCCAAATAGGCGCTAGAAGTGCTTTGACAACGATATCCGCAATCACAAAACCAATCCCAATTAACATATAAGTTTTAGGAAAGGGAGACTTAGGAACTTCGCCTCTGATACGAGTTACTAGATTTAATCCTAATGCAGCTAAAGCCACCCCAGTTGCGATAAACCCCATTATCCGCAAAATAGACCAGGGATACCACCCTAAAATAGCTGCTAACCAACGTTTAGCACTAACTTTCACAAATTCTGCAACATAAAAATTCATGTAGTTCAGCATCCAAGTGCCAAATATCAATGCCACACTACTTAAGGTAACAACGCAGAGAATACAAAAAATCCCGTAGTACAATAAATGCGCTGGTAAAAATAAACTGAGTGAACCTTCTGAACCTTCTCCCGTGCGAATCCAGTGCAACATTTCCGTAGTGTATGACTGTCCCCGAAGAATATTTTTTGCTGCTGTTTGTGGTACAATCATTGTTGCTACAATTACGGCAATACTCTGCAACACTCCCCAGAATAACATCCACCAAAAAGCACTTTTATATTGTTGACGACGCACATGTAAAAAGAAAATGGGATAGGGGACAGCAGCACCGAAAATCGGCATCAACCAGGGAATTCCAAAAACAAAACTCGCAGTTGTGCTGAGGATAACACCAATAACCAAAAATATTACTATCATCATCAGTTATTCAAAAATAAAAGAGACTGGGTACTGGGCACTGAGAGAGTATTCAAAAATATGTTCTTTGAAAAGCCCTGGTGATAATTTTAGAGCTTGTCAGCTAATCCCTAGTTCCTAATACTTCGGCTTACCTCGGCTCCGCTCGGCACAAGTAGCTCAGTACAAGTCCCCAGTCCTTTTGACTGCCAATTTTAGATTAAAGAAGAAAGAATTATTTGGTTCATGCCCCGTGCATTGTGGGCGGAATAAATCCAAAATCCAAAATCCGTCTTGAAAAGTTTGCCACGGAGGGAAACCCTCCTTACAACTTTTCGCAAAATCCAAAATTGATTGACTAATCTTTACCTCCCCGATCTATTATCCAAGAGTGGTGACAACCTAAAATTTTGTTTCAAACCGCTAAAGCCCGATTGGGAAATAGGGGTTTTATGTCATGATGGCAAAGTAGAACACATATGCTTTTTTAACTACAGGGAATCTCACATGGCTCTCCGTCTAGGTGACACAGTACCCAACTTTACGCAAGCCTCAACACACGGCGACATCGATTTTTACGAATGGGCAGGTGACAGCTGGGTTGTGCTGTTCTCTCACCCTGCTGATTTTACACCTGTTTGCACAACAGAACTTGGCACAGTTGCCAAGCTAAAACCAGAATTTGACAAGCGCAATGTCAAAGCGATCGCACTTAGCGTTGATAACGTTGAATCCCACAAAGGCTGGGTGGGAGACATTGAAGAAACTCAAAGCACCACCCTTAACTACCCAATTTTGGCGGATGCGGATCGCAAGGTTTCTGACCTTTACGACATGATCCACCCGAATGCTAATGCGGCTGTGACAGTGCGATCGGTTTTCGTGATTGACCCCAACAAGAAACTTCGTCTCACTTTTACCTACCCTCCCAGCACAGGACGTAATTTTGATGAACTTTTGCGGGTAATTGATTCTCTGCAATTGACTGATAACTACAGTGTGGCGACACCAGCTGACTGGAAAGATGGAGAGGATGTCGTAATTGTCCCCTCACTCAAAGATCCAGAAGTACTCAAACAGAAATTCCCCAAAGGTTATGAGGAAGTCAAACCCTATTTGCGGGTAACTCCTCAGCCTAACAAGTAAATCTGAAAATGATTTCGGATAAAAAAGCAAAGACGCCAAGATATAACTTTGCGTCTTTGTTTCTTTGCGTGAGAATATAGTTACTCGGCTAGGCATCCGAACCTGGAGGAAATCTCGATGTTTTCATCCCCTTTGGTTTTGCAAATTCCGTCATCAATGCAAATGACAGACGAACAATTTTTTGAATTCTGTCAGGTGAATCGTGACTTACGCATTGAGCGGAATAAATTTGGAGAATTGCTAATTATGCCTCCTACTGGTTCAGAGACAGGAAATCGACAAGGTAACATATTGGGACAATTGTGGGTTTGGTCGGAACAAGATGGTACAGGTATAACTTTTAGCTCTAGTACCGGATTTAAGTTATCAACAGGTGCAGAACGCTCTCCAGATGCTTCCTGGATTAAACTAGAACGGTGGAATGCTCTTTCAGCAGAACAACAAGAAAAATTTGCACCCATTTGTCCAGATTTTGTAGTCGAACTCAAATCTCCCAGCGACAACCTCCAAACTTTGAAAGAAAAAATGGAGGAATATATGAAGGAGCCAGGAATACACTTAGCCTGGTTGATTGACCGTAAGCAGCGTAAAGTTTATATTTATCGTCCTGGATTGCCAGAGGAATGTTTGGATAATCCTGCTATCGTTAGTGGCGAGTCCGTATTGCCTGGGTTTATTTTGAATATGAGTAAAGTTTGGTAGAGAAAATTTTATAAAGCAGTTTAACTATTCACAAGCAACAAGGTTATAAATGTTAACTAGTGTTGAAGGGACATATCGTAATGGTCGAATGGAACTTACTGAACAACCTACCGATGTAGATGAAGGAACGCGAGTAATTGTGACTTTTATCAGGTCGGATGACATTGACCTAGCCTCTCAAGGAATTAACGAAGCGCAGGCTGAGATTTTGCGATCGCATCTAGCAACCTTTGCAGATGACTGGGATAGCCCGGAGATGAGTATCTATGACAACTATGACGCAGCCAAAACCAGAATTGGTATTAGTACAATGCAGTTCAGTTAAGGCTGAGACTCTTTGTAAAAATAAATTTTTTGAACGTAGACGCGGAGCGGCTTGCCGCAGGCTACCGCATTCGCGCAGCGTCTCGTAGAGAAGGACGCAAAGGACACAAAGAGAAGAAATTAAATGCTTAACTGAACTGTATTGGGTATTAGTACAGCATTTCATTAATTCGTAGCGAATTAAATTTGGCAATGCCAATGCATACCTCTACAATGACCAATGCGTCCCTCTACAATGCCAATGTGTCCCTCTACAATGCCAATGCATACCTCTATAATGCCAATGCATCCCTCTACAATGCCAATGCGTCCCTCTGCATTTAAAAACACTACGATTTTATGCAAAACTGTACTTAGGCTCACTTGTTATACCAAGTTTTTCGCCACTGCTGCATTTGCTTAATCTCTATATTTTGTGCCTTGATAATTTCTTGACCTAATTGCTTAATTTCAGGGAGCTTAGACTTACCCAATACATCTTTTGCCATTGTTACAGCCCCTTCATGATGAGGAATCATCGCATTGATAAAGCGCAGATCAAACTCAGCATCAGCTGCACCTAAGTCCTGACTCATCATCATGGCTTTCGTTTGGTCAGATGACATCTCCATCATGTGACCCATTTGACTGTCATAAGCCATTGGTTTATCTCCCGCCTTGGGATACCAAGCTTGTCGCCACTGCTTCATCTGAGTGATTTCTTGGTTCTGCGATTTAATGATATTGTCTGCTAGTTTTTTGATTTCAGGGCGTTTTGATTTCTGCTGCGCTTCTTTAGCCATTTCCACAGCCCCTTGATGGTGCGGTATCATAGCGTCGATAAACCGTAAATCCAAATTAGCATCGGCTGGGCCTAAATCCATTGCCATGCTGTGATCCATCTGCTTGTCGCTAGCATTGGTAGCAGTTGCGTTTGGGGCTTGGCTTTCGTTCTGGGAAGCAGTATTAGTACAAGCTGTTATTAACCCACCGGCTGAAGCGATCGCAGTCAAGGTTAACGCCAAAAAGCCATTCCTCAAAGATAGCAGTTGCATAAGTCTCACCTAACAGTTTCCTAATTCTATATTTACTCCTTAGCTTTGCAACCAGAAATGAAATTAGGATGAAATGTTTCTAAAGATACCCGACTTCTTTGATAAGCCGGGTATCTTGTTGTTCATTTTTCACTCAAAATTGTGTAAGCTTCATTAATTAAGTGCATTTTCTCTTGTGCTTGTTTTTGCAGTTGCGGCTGATTAACAAACAAATCTGGATGCCATTTTTTTACTAAAGTTCGATAAGCCTGCTTTACCTCAGCCAAAGAAGCATTTGCTTGCAATCCTAAAATGCTGTAAGCGTGAGTAATTTTATCTATTTCCGTCTGGGTTTTTGGTTGACTGGGTGCTTTGTTGCTTTGAGTTGTATTTTGCTGTTTGCCAGTTTTAAAACCAGGCGATGTCTGACGACAAGCCTTAGGGCTACGCATCTCTGCTTTCATTCGCGCTATTTCTTCATTCAGTTCCCAATCACGAAATTTCGCCTCCACCTCTTCTGGACGTGGTGAGGGAGAAGCTTTTGGCGGTGGTGGAGAAACAGATTCTACCCTTGTGCCAGTATTCTTAGCAGTATTTTCCTGTTGTTGCTTAACACCAGTATCTTTTTCAGGGGAAGTTTGAACTCTCTCTGGCTGTGGCGAATATTTTCTTTTAGTGTTTGTGTATTTTGGTATTTCTTTATAAGGTTGATAATTTGAGACAATTTTGGCTTTTTCCAACTCTCGTAACAACTGATTAAAGCCGTTTTGTAATTCCTGCAAACTTTCACGTTTATTAGTAATTTCTAGTGGTTCTTGACTGAGTTCAAAGCAAATTATTTTTTCAGCTTTATGCTCATATTCAGTCAAAATTGATAACCCTTGACTGCTGAAGTGAGAGAAATAATCTTCAATTGCAGTTATACAAAGTTTAGCAACTTCCTGATGATAAGATTCCTTTGCTGATTGTTCATCTTGTTGTTGGATATTCTTGTTTAACAAATAAGAAATACTGCCAACTACAGCAGCACCCACCGGCCCGCCTAACAACCAACCAATACCACCACCAACAGCGATGGAACCAGGTTCACTCAAATCATCAGTATTGCTTGGCTTTGAGGGTAGTGTTAATTGCGGTTCGCTAGGAAAGGGAATTAATAAATCTTGCGGTCGTTCCTCTTGGAAAAATTCGTAAGCTTGATAAAGCCATTTCAGCGCAGCCGATTGCAATTGATTCAAGTCTTTTTTAAGAGTATTTGTTTGCCAAGCTTTAAAGTTATTTTCTGCCAATGCAGCTGCCGCATCAGCTTGATATTTTGTGAGTAGCTTGGGTAATGCTAGCCAATCGCGTAACTCTCCTACGCTAGTAGTAAAACCTTTAGAAATTAAGTTGGCTGCTTTTTGTTTAATTTCGATTTTAGTATTTTGTTTATCATCAAAGGATTTTATTTCAATAGCAATCGGGTCAATTTTAGCTTTTAATGAGAGTTGGATTTGAGAAGCGATCGCCTCTACTCTTGGCAAACGCACACTACCACGATTTGGTTGCAAAATCCCCACAATATTTTGCAAAGCTGTTTCAAAAGCTGCTAAGCCGCTACTATTAGCAGCAGCAACATCGCCTTTTAATCTGGCTCTTAAAGCAGGTAAAGCATCGACGCGATATAAATTACTAAAACCTGGAGGTAATTCGGCTCGAAAGCTTTCCGCAACAAACACTAGGCGATTTTGAACTTGTTTTTGATCATCGGGTTCGAGTAAGTTAATAAAATTGGCAACAAATATAACTGTTTTAATACCGCGATCTAATAGCCAATCTCGTAAATTTTCCCGCTCTCCCAAAGTCATTAACTTACGTGCATCTAATAATTGGATAACTAAATCTGCACTTAAGAGTTGTTCTCTAATTAAATTATCTTGTTCATCTCGATCATTTGTTCCCGGTAAATCGAGCAATTCTACACCTGTTTCCAAAAAGGGATGCGGACAAAAAACTTCCACAGATGCTACATCTTTTCGCATCTGCCTATTGCCATCAAGAATTGCAAATTGTTGTAAAACTTCTGTGCCACTGCGATATATTTCTGTGCCATCTACGAACATGATGCGAGTTTGCACATCAGAACCATACTTGACAGTAATCGCTGCGCCTGTGGTGGGAATTAAATCAATTGGTAAAGTACGATTCCCCAGCATGGCATTCAATAGGGTAGACTTGCCATGATTAAAAGGCCCAAATACCGCAATCCGAAAGCTAGGATTAACCAGATGATTGCAAATGGTAATTATATCTTGATGCAGTTGCGATTTGCGCTCTAAATTCAGTAACGCAGATGCAGATTTGAGAGAATCTGCTAAATCCTTATAACCTTCATAGTGTTGTTGCATAGTTCCTCGTTAGTTCCTCGTTCCCAGCTTCTAGCTGGGAACGAGAGTAATGAGATATATTAGCTATAGTAAGCTAATAAGTTGCTATACGCAGCCTCAATTTTTTGCAACTGATCTATGACATTTTCCTGTAAATCTTTTAAACGTTTGAATTCACTCTCACGATTTATCTCGCGAGTTTCTTTCTGCTTGACTAGATTATCTAATTCAGATTTACGAGATACAATATCATCGTTAATTCGCTTACTTACTTCTCTTTCGTAAGAATCAAAGCACTCTTTTACTGCATTGTATACAACCTGAGATTGCTCATGCGCCACTTGGGGTAGGTGTTTAACTAACTCTTTTTTCGCCGTTTTAACTAACTCTTTACGTGCTTGATCTGCTTGCAAAAATCCTACTCCCAAACCTAGCAGCGCAAACCCGATTGGCCCAAGAAAAATACCTGTCACTGCCGTAATTATCCCGCCAACGCCAATTACAGTGAAGTAGTTTAACAAAATATTTTTCCAATCAAATCCAGCGCCGGCTAGTGCGAAACCAGCAAGATTTCCATTAGACAGAGATAACAATCCCATTGCCCATTTTGCCCAGCCGGGAGAGTTATCATCTTCAGCAGTAGTAGTCGTATTTACCTTTACGTCTTGTCCGGTGAGCTTTTCTGTAATTTGGTCTGTGATTTGACTGTAAGATGCGCCATATTGTGCAGCGCTGCGAGAAAGTTCTCTAAAAGCTGCATTAATATCTTTTTCAGCAGTTAATGTCCAAGCAGCAGATTTGTCAGTAATATATTGCTCAAAGGCTTTTTGCAGTGCGGTGTTAAATGCTTCTCGTTTACCACTACTGAGAAAATCAAATAGATTTAATTCTGGCTGATAGCGTAAGAAATCGTTTTCAAAGGTGTTACCTAAGTTTAAAACGTAGCTGCGAAAAGATTCGGAAATTGTTCTTGCTTGAGTGTCTCTTGTATTGATAATTTCTTTTTGGAATTCATCCCGAATACTTGTGAGTTTGTTAAACTCCGGTTCCACTGAATCAATTCGTTTTTTTAATTCATTTACATCTTGGTCAAGTAATGGTAAACGTCTAGCAACTGCTTCGCGGGTATGATTGCAGGCAAGTCTTGCTAAGGTTCTGACTTGACGGAGTTCTGCGATCGCCCGTTCTCTGGTAAGAAAAGTATTAAGTGAATCCATAAACTTTGGAAAGCCAGTCCCCTCTAAATCAGCTTGGGGATTTTTCAACCGTCGTCTGAGTGCTTGAATTGACGAAAGCTCAAACACGCGTTCGTCATAAATATTCTGACCTTCTACATAACAATATTCTGCTAAATTCGCGTTAAATACTTGCCGTAATCTCTCCTCAGATCCTTTTAACTCCTCTACATCGTCAGGATCAATTAATGATTCTCGCACCTGATCCCAAGCATTAACTAAGAAGAAAACCGTTAATCCTCGACCTTTGATATAATTTTCTAAGTAGCGACGTTCAACCAAGGTACAAGGTTGAGAAGCTCTCATGACAAACAAAATTGCATGGCAATTATTTACATAACCTAAAGATAATTCGTTTCGCGCTTCTGTATCATTTAATCCTGGACTATCGACAATTTCAATTCCCTTTTCTAGTAGCGTTAAAGGATACTCAACTACTGCATAATCAACATCAGGAAAGGCTTGTTTTTTCTCTTGCTCTAGTTTTTTAGCTTCAGTCGGGTCAATAGTATATTTATATTTAAAGTTCTGAAAATCTAGCTGTTGCGGACTTTTACCATCATTAAAATGAATTGTGACTTTCTTTTGGGACCCATAGCGTAAAACTGTTAACACTGCGGTACAAGGGTTAACATCGCTTGGTAATAAGTTTTCTCCAATTAAGGCATTTAGAAATGTGCTTTTTCCCCGTTTCATATCGCCCAATACTAAAAGGCGGAATACACCTTGGCTGAGATTTTTACTAGCTACTGTAATATCTTCAATATCTCGTTCTAAACTGAGTTTTCCTGATGAATAGTCCCCAGCTAATTCAGCTTTATTAATTGTTTCAGCCAGTTTACTCAAACACACAGAAATCTCGGTTCGCACTTGAGCAACACGCTCTAAATCTTGAATAAATCTGTCAGTTACTACTTGCTCACTCATCATAGTTACACCTTTATTAAAGATTGGTTTTTTGGTATTCCAAAAATAATTTGTAAGACATTCACCCAAGCGCAGCAATAATAATAAACCTAGCCAGCACTGAGGCTATCCTCACTGCAACCAGCGCTACCACACTAAGAGCAAACAGCTTTCCACCGAGGATAACTTTTTTCATCCAAGGTTTGTGGGAATTTTCTAGCTGATGCTTCACAGTTTGATGAAAAGCCGCATCGGTAGCATGGATTTTAGTTTCCATTTCTCGGAGTCGCAATTCAACTTCTCGTTCTCGTAGTATACGTTCCCGGTGTTCAAGTTCTTTTTGGCGATGCCTATGGCGGTCTAAGCCTACGCTTACGCTTTCAGATGTCATCTGTGTCTATCCCATCTAAGACAATGAAATGATGTCAGCATTAACTCATTAATCATGGAGTATACTAACTTACTTATCTATTTAACACTCTCAGTAATTTAACTAGTTTATTTATCATTGCCTGCTAAACTTAAGCTGGAGTTAAATACCACAAAATACACTTACTTTCCGGAAAATTGTGGCAAAAACGAATATTAGCGTCTCACCAAAAGAATGACTTGCGTGAGAATAAGAAATACAAGCCAGTCGGGTAGACAGCAAAACCTGGAGGAAATCATCATGCTTTCATCCCCTTTAGTTGTACAAATTCCCCCCTCAATGCAAATGACAGACGAACAGTTTTTTGACTTTTGTCAGGTTGATCGGCGATGCCTTTTCTGCCAGAGGCTTCTCTAACGAGACGCTACGCGAATGCCAATGGCAACCCAGGTGTACGCATCATCGGATTTTAGGCAAATCAGCTGTAAATCATGCCACCGCTATAAGCCAAAATTTTTATAGATGAAAACATAGGTACAGTCAAAATGGATATTAAAAATGGCTTCGTCGGCGCTGTTGGTCACACACCGCTGATTCGCTTAAACAGCTTCAGTGAAGAAACCGGATGTGAAATCCTTGGTAAAGCAGAATTCCTCAATCCTGGCGGTTCCGTCAAAGACCGCGCCGCACTTTACATCATCGAAGACGCAGAAGAGAAAGGTCTACTCAAACCCGGTGGCACTGTTGTAGAAGGAACCGCTGGTAATACTGGCATTGGATTAGCGCATATTTGCAACGCCAAAGGCTACAAGTGCCTAATTATTATTCCCGATACTCAGTCACAAGAAAAGATAGATGCACTGACAGCACTCGGAGCAGAAGTCCGTCCCGTCCCTGCTGTACCCTACAAAGACCCGAACAACTACGTCAAGCTATCTGGCAGAGTCGCTGCTGAGTTAGAAAATGCTATTTGGGCGAATCAGTTTGATAACTTAGCCAACCGCCGCGCCCACTACGAAACCACAGGCCCGGAAATTTGGGCGCAGACAGATGGTAAAATAGATGCATGGACAACTGCAACTGGTACTGGTGGTACTTTTGCTGGTGTGACATTGTACTTGAAAGAAAAAAATCCAGCAATTAAATGCGTTGTTGCCGATCCGTTGGGTAGTGGACTTTATAGCTATGTCAAAACCGGCGAAATCAAGATGGAAGGAAATTCCATCACCGAAGGCATCGGTAATGGTCGTGTTACAGCCAATATGGAAGGCGCACCTGCTGATGATGCTATCCAAATCGATGACAAAGAAGCTTTGCGGGTAGTTTACCAACTGCTGAGGCAAGATGGGCTGTTAATGGGCGGTTCAACAGGTATTAATGTTGGCGCAGCTGTTGCCATAGCGAAGCAGTTGGGTCCAGGACATACCATTGTCACCATCTTGTGTGATAGTGGTTCCCGTTATCAGTCGCGGATATTCAACCTTGAATGGCTAGCCTCAAAAGGACTTTCAATAGATTAGTTATTAGTCATTAGTCATTAGTCATTAGCTACCGACTTTTGACAAATGACAAAGCATAAAGGATAAATGACAAAGCATAAAGGATAAATGACCAACATCACTCAACCATCAAACTTCCCGATAATAGACCAACCCTCTTCTCCTAGATGTGTGCGGGTTTGTCAAAATCGTACTTGCAAAAAGCAAGGTGCCCTTAAGGTTTTAGCAGCTTTTGCAGCTTTGCCAATCCCCGGTGTAACGGTAACGGCTAGCAGCTGTTTGGGACAATGTGGCAATGGGCCGATGGTGCTGGTATTACCCGATATGGTCTGGTATAGCGGCGTTCAACCCGATGAAGTACCTCTACTGGTAGAAAATCATTTGCTAGGTGGTCAAAGAGTCAAACAGATGCTCTATCATCGGTTTCATCCCCAGAAATCAAACTAATTAACAATATCAAGGTGTGCAATCTTGTTGACTGAAGTGAGGCATCCAATGAATATCCAGCAGCTGCGTCAATCCTTAAAACAAAAGTGGCTGAGTTACTACGAGCAAAATATTACCTGGCTGGTCAAAATCCGAATTTGGGGCACTTACGATGGTCTGCGGCGTCCTTTGTCCGGTTTTATTTTGGCAACAGTATCTGTTTTGGAACCCCAGTTTGATGAAATACTTTCTTTTATGCTGGATCTGAATAACGATCCAGATAAAATAGTCGCCGCTTTAGGTCTTAACTTCAATCCTGATCAAGAGTTACGTTTAATAAAATCAGAACATTCTATGGCTACAAGCCAAGTTGAAAGCAAGTCGCCAGATGAGAAATATTTTGAAGATCAACATGTGTCATCGGTTGTAACTGCCAGCCAGATTGCGCCTGATTCTGTTGTCAAGACTCAAGACTCCAACTTGCCATGCACCGAAGAACTTGTGCCATCATTTACAGCTACCACTGAGGTAGTTCGGACACACAAACCGGAGTTAGTAGGTGCATTTGCTACTAAAATTGCTCCAGATACTCCAGTAAAAACGCCATCCTCCGGTTTCCTAAGCGAATATCAACCAGTACAATCGCCCCTTGAACGCCTCCCTTCAGGAGCATCGCTGACAATGACCACTGAGGTTAACAGCAAAGCTAAAACTATGTCATCTGTGGCATTAGCTACCGAGGTTAAGAGCAACGACAAAACAGCTTCTCGTCAGACATCGCCATCTGGCGGAATCTCTGTAGGCGCATTGCTGGCAACTACCATTGAGATTTGTAGTAACCGCAAACCAGTGCGTAGCTGCATTCGCGGAGCGTCTCGTAGAGAAGTAGCTTCTCGTCAGACATCGCCCAAGGGGCGGCTCCCTTCAGCAGCATCGCTAGCAATTACTGCCGAGGTTAAGAGCAACGGCAAACAAGCGAATATCCAACCACAACACGTTAAAAGTAAAGTGAATTTACCAACCACTAATGCCCGAAGTCTAGCTTCTTGGTTAGATGAATTTTGTCACGGCACTGCATGGGATCGACACAAAGATATTTTTATTTGAATCTCCGATCCAAAATAAATACAGGAGGCGCTAGAGCATCGCCAACCCCAAGGGCGAACCGAACTGAACTTCGGTGAATCCCCAGAGTTACTCATGGTGATTAGTGCCTTGGTTGCGAATTAAATAAGATTCGACTCTAAGCATTAATTCTTTAAGATGATCTATTTTTTCCTCAACATCATCAAACCCAGTAGCGATGCCTTCTGAAATTTGTCTTTGGTTGTTTAAAAGGTGATTGAAATCGCGTGCCTCATTTACCTTTTTTTCAGCAGCGGCTTCTGCTTGAGTAATAGCCTGCTGTCTTTCAAGACTAGCTTGCTGTCTTGAAAATTTTTGTTTATTCGCTCCATCGAAAAAACCAACCTGATGCAGCAACAATAAAGGAAAGTGTAAAGCCGGCCAAGCTCAGATCAAACTTCATTGTGGTTAATATCCGGAAATTCCCATGTATTGCAATTCTGAAGCTGTTTTAAAATACCCTTTTAAGCCGCTAACGCTGCCAAGACATAAGTTTTTACCTTTTGGAAAGCTTGTGTCGCATACTCGATTTTAAGTTTCTTGATCTGAATCCAGACGCTTATATATCGAATTTATTGAGTGTTATCGATTTTTAAGCCAAATTGAAAATTTGTAGGATTGACTGCTGCATTAATTGATAGAAAAGGTATCCCCTGCCGCTCTGAAGGATTCCAATCTGAAACTAAAGCGGCTGCTATAGTGGTCAAAACTTTTTCTAATTGGGCTGATACTTTATTCTCATCGATATATATCAATTGAATTTCAGCATTAATCACACGGTCGTAGCGAATTACCGCTAAATCTTGAGAAACAGGCGTAAGTCCTGGGGATGCAAGTATTTCAAAATTTTCTAAATTAATGTCTACTAATACTTGAGGAGTCAACCAAGGTTGTGAACTATTCTGAAAACTACCACCAGCAGGAATTGCAATACTCATTTTGTTGATTGATTAAATTAGTTATTAACTTTTTCAATTTTCATCAATACTTTTTGGTGGGCCTGGGTTTTTTTATTTGCTTCATATAAAGTTTGCTTCTTAGCACGAGTCTTTTTTTGCCACGCCAGTACTTTTTCCCAGTCGGCTGCTAACTCATTGCCTCTGGACATATCACGATATCTAATTATAGTCTTTTGTACCTCTTATTTTCTTTAGACTAACGCTATATTTTAAATTATTTTCCGTCGGGAATATAGTATATTCTCTCGCTATATTAATAGCTAAGTTTTACCAAAGAATCGTATCTGCCCGTAGTGTCAATCAGAAACACAGGGTTAGATTCACCAGGTATCAGACAATAAGCATACCGAAATCGTACATTTGTGACTCGCCGATAAGCTTTCAATTTTCGCTTTTTACCCATAATTGTCTGAGTTTCAGTAATTTCGCCAATTGTACTTGGTTTTTTTGGATTACCTAGATTTATATTTTTTTCATTAAAAACTACATCAATTACGTTACAATTTTTTTGATAAATATCGATAGCATTTTCTTCTGTTTGTGCAAGTATTTTAGTTCCGTTTGGAAAGCCGTTTTTCACGTCTTTATAACTGATACATAGATTACCTTTAGTTAAAACGATTCCTTGTTTGTTGTGAAGAAATTGTGATTTTATTTCGGTAGCTATTTCAATTAGTTTTTCATGTAAATTCAAGGAAGTGTTTTCTAATTTCATCAGCCTAACACTACATTCAGCGTCAGCTTTATAATTTTGCTCTTCTGTCGTTGAAGCAGAATCTTGTGAAAAATAAAAAGTTATTTTTGGATGTCCTGTAACAGGAGGATCTATACTTTCTCTACTACCATAAAATGTTGCTAATCCTTTTCTGCCATATCCCAATAAATCAAATAATAAATGATGATGTAAATTCATCATTAATTGATTATCACCATCCAACATTGTGCAAGCAACTCTTAAGCTGCTACGAGCCGTTTGTATATTGGGCTTCCAATCATCAGGATGGTCACTGAAATATCGCCGGATTAAAGCGTTGTGTTGGGGAATATAGATATTTTGCAGATGTTCAAAAGCTTGGAAATTATCGGGTAACGATTCTTCTGCTGGATTATCAACCTTTATTGTTGGCGTAGCGGCTGGCTTGAGAGTGCTTCCTGTAACAATATCTGAGGTGTACGAGAGTTGTCTACCTTGATCGTCGTGCGGTGGAATATAAGTAGGGATACCTTCAGGCATATTTAATCGTTAGCGCTATACGTGTCATCGGATGTTATTTTGGGTGAATTAATGCTGTCAGCTTTTGCTTGTGCATAACCTTTGACGGTAACAATAGGCGTAGGCACTGTAATGCCCGGTTGGTATTTGATGACATTGCCTAATCTGTCTACAATAGGATTACCGTTTTTATCTTTGGGGTCTTCCTGGTCAAGTGTTTTAGTTAAATCAATAATTGCGCTATTGACTCCATTAGCTGCTTCTGTCATGGCAATGGGAACAGCTACCACCATTGCGATAGTATTTAGTTCATTGTTGGCATTTTCCATAAAGTGAAAAAACTTGCCCTTGAGGTTAGGTTGTGGGTTCATGAAACCGTAGGCTTTCTCACCTATAACACCCCAGATTTTAAGAGCATTGCCAATTTTACCAACATTACCGCCAATAAGTTCTAGCGCGGCGGTAGCTACGCTCATAGCATTGCTGATTTGATTGAATACATTAGAACCTGCTTGATAAATGCGATTAGCTAACGCCCAGTCTTGTGATATTGTCTTGTAATTGTCTTCTCCAATAGCAGTTTCCAGTATTTCTTCTACAGACTTTTTGATAATTTCATTAATATCCAAAGGAGTACCATCAATTCCCTTGGGTAAGATGAATGCCAACACTTGATTGATAACACCACCCAATGTTTGCCCTAAATTGTTGCTCAACATCAAAGCATTATGTACAGTTGCTGCAAAAGTTAAAACTGACAGTACTTTCTCGATATAGGTGTTTTTAGCTATCTGTTCAATAAAGCCACTTAAACCACCTGTTACTTGTTTACCAAGTTTGTTATTAATGATATTCAAAAGTGCTAATTGCGCTGCATCGGCTGCCTTGCTAACAATGTCAAATATTTTTTGGCACAGTATTAACACAGGTGCAAGTATTGCCATGATGGGCGTCAAAATGTATGTTCTCGTAACGTTGTGCAGCGCTGTACCCGATGCCCTTGTTTGAGCATGTTGTGCTGCAATAAATAAATGTTTTTAAGCCTGCTAAGTCTCCTGGGTTCACGTCTTTGCCATCCTTGCCATCTTTACCGTTTAATCCGTTAGTACCGTCTTTGCCGTTACGTCCAGGTAAGCCACTCAGACCAGGGAAACCGCGATCGCCAGGTTTACCGGGAACCTGAACAATGCTTGTAATGCCATCCCTGCCATTGATACCATCTCTACCATTGCTACCAGGAGCGCCGGGAATACCGGGTACACCTCTTAATGCTCTGACCGTCTGGTAAAGTGCTAGTGCCGTGAGTGCAGTATTTAGTGCTGTTACTGCTTTTTCGTTTAATTCACCTATATGTTTCTTGAAATCAACAATATCCTTGCGGTCTTGCTTTTCCGCTACGTCCACTTCACCCGCTTTCTTGGTAGCACTGTTAGCTGTGTTATGATTATATTGTGCAGTTCGTTGTCAGAGCCAAAGTACCGCGTAGCCAGGTTGTCCAAAATACTTGTATCTACGTCTGGGTAAGCCTGAGTAACGTTTTCTAGGTAATCAGCAACGGGGTGATAAGTGTTCTGGCTAGCAAGCATTTGGACTGCTGCCTGAGCATCTCCAATTGGTACGGCTTCCTTGAATTCCAAAGCCATGCGTAGGCGAATTAGGTCGAGGTCGAGGGCAGTACCTGCTAGCTCAATCTGATTTTTCATCTGGTTGAGGCGTAAACCATCTCCCCAGCCGTCACGTTTCCCGCAGCGCTGCTAGCTCGGTGGTAAATCCCTCGTTGCTATCCCAGCAAGGGGCATTGATGTAATGCCGACAGTATTCGGCTAAAAGAGCGATTTCGTTGGTGTTGAGGTACTGGGAACTAAAGTATTTAGAAACTACACGGGGCAGTTCTCCTGATGTTTCGTCTCTCCAGTTGAGCGGCAAGCCCAGAGATGGGCGATAAATATTCGGTATTCGCCTGAGATGGTGGAAGCCTACTCTAATTTCGTCGCTCACTTCTGGCGCTTGCCTCTTATGACTTTAGCCTCGGACTTAATACCAGCAAGAATTTCTGGATTTGCTTCAAACAATGCCGGCAACCCATCCAAAACTGCGGCTCCCAGGATGATCGCCTCGTAGCGTTCTAGTTCTGGATCTAGGGTTTGAATGTAGTCTACAAATTTGTGTAGCCGATGGCAGGCAAAGTCTGTGGCGGTGTTTAATTCTGGGGAAGCGTAGACAATAGCGTCGGGAAAAACGACGATCGCAGCTTTTATTTCTTCTTCTGTAGTCATTGGGCATTGGGCGTTGGAGATTCGTCAACGTCAGTAAGTTGGAGATATAAGAGAAAATTGTCTAGCTGTTCTGAGGAGAGGAGCGATCGCGATCGCACCCCGTAAAATTTCTTCAAATGCTCTCGACCCTGGTCAGCTGTCCAGCCCAATCGCTATTGGCATCTATCTGATTTATCACGTCAGCGTTGAGCTTGTTTCCAGCAATCAGCAAGGCTTTACTAAAAATCTCTGGATTTTCTGTGAACAACTGAGGTAGCGCCGCGATTACCTGAGCGGCTAATCTTTCGGCGTGCGGGTCACAAATCAACGGTATCTGAGTTTTGATATAGTTCACCAGCAGGCTGGTTGATTGGGCTAGGTCTTTGATTAACTTTGGTTAGGAGTTAGGCGGTACAGAGGTGAAGTCAACGTAATAGTTAGTCCCCTGAGAAAATTGGGACGATGCCGCTGGGTTGGTGATTTGGAGTTCAATTTGACCGGCTGGTGTCGCTTTCCAGAAAGTCAGGTTTTCTTCACTGGGTGGGTTGGTGGTTACAGGGGTGAGGATGACTGTTGCTGTCTGGGTTTCGTGTCGAGAGTATTTTGCTGGCAGCTGAATTTAGCTCTGATCATTGGTTTTATTCCTTGGTGGTCGGGGGGAAAGATTAGGGAAGGCGGATCGAGTTGGTAGCTTGATCCGCCAAGTCGTTTACCGAAAGAGAAAATCGAAATGAATAAAGAGTGCAGCCTCTCAGACGATGATGTTATAACTGCGGTGTCAACGCTAGGCTTTGGAACTCACGCAATATTGAAATTTAGCGAACTCAAGGCATCTATAGCTGCTTGGGTAAAAAGAATGGAGAGTACGGGTACTCCAGAGCCTCAGTGGTTTAGAGAGCAGGGGTTTAAGTGCGAAGTTTTGCGTTCCCAAGGTGGAGGCTGGCAGAAAGGACGATTTATGTTCCGTATGGAATTTATTCCTGACAACCCAGAGGCCTTTTTTAAAAACTCTTCTCCAGAAGAGGAAAAGCCACAGTCACCACTGCATGATCTCCGATCGCAATTAGATACCCAATAGTCACAGATGCGTCGCCTGCTGATGGCAGTAGGCGACATATCCATGAATAGGTGAATTTAACTCTGCTCATTGGTTTTATTCCTTTCATCAATAAAAATGGCGGTTGACCTTGGTGCTGGTCAGCCGCCGCTAAACTTCATCGCTGGAGTTAGCTATTGCCGGTCGCGTTCCAAGTCGTAAATTACTTTTTCTAGATACCAGTTATCTGATTTGCCAGGGTTACGTTGCCGCTGCTGTAGTAAGAGGCGCTTGGCTGCTGGCACATCATTGTCGAGCAGGATGAGCAAGTCGGCTTGCAAACCTCTGTTTTTGGGGTCGGTGCGATATGAGTGAGAAACCTTGCCGGACGGTTTACGGGGGACTTGTTCCTTATTGCTCTGCTCTTTCGCCGAACTGATTGAAATCCTGCAAGAACTCCCACCTGAGGCGGAGATATTCATAACAGATATTGAGGATCAGCAGGAGTTTTCAATATTTGGTATTGAGGCTGGAGCCAGTCAAAGAACCGTGGATTTTGATATCCAAAAGAAGGAGGAGGAAGACGAATGAGTATTGAAAAGGCGACAGCCCTCTACAAAGCGATCGCCTTTAATTGGCTTTTCTATAAAAGGTTGTAACTAAGGAGGAACCAGGGTGTCTAACAGCTTAACAGACATGAAGCGAGTTAACATCATCACCTACATTGAGCAGAACTTTAGCCGCACCCAAGCCACCGACTTAAATTGCCTAATCTTCCTATCCATGAGGGAACAGACCACCGTCGCCTTCCAGCATGAAGAATTGGGCTTTGACGACATCCCCCTGCGGATCGTTAACTGGTGCGATGAGCAAGATGAAGATGTCCTGCTCGAACTGGCAACCCGGATCACAGCCAGCTTGTTAGACGACCTCCTCGAGATCGAAACACAGGTACTGTACTACTCATTAGACGAAATTGCCGCCGCAGCACTGTCCACAAAAAACGCCCAAAGTGCTACTGCACAAGTAATTGAGCCGCAAAATCAACCAACTTTATTGAGCGACTATTAACGCACTATGACTGAGAAACAGATTAGCGATAAACCACTTAACGGGCAACGACCAAGCCCCATTAACAGCCGTAGAGGCAAGAAGAAGGAGTGGAAAGACTTAACTACTCGACCCACTCTCAGAGGGGTATGACAGCCATCAAGCCGACTACGTGGTAGGTAAAGCCCCGATTACCTGGGCATTACTCGAAGTTGGTCAACTGTTTTCCCGTTCCAAAAGTGGGAAAAACTTACACGTCAAGCTCAATGAAGGACGTGCCATGTGCTTGGATACTCGCCGACCTATTGAATTCAAACCCGCAATCAGAAATAGTACACAGGTTTGGGTTGTGACTAACTTCAACTCAACTTCTGCGTCAAAAGCCGATTTTTAAAGGCGATCGCCATCCGCACAGGTTCACGATCGCCTATCCAATGCGATGTCGTCTCCGCTAGAAAACTAAACATCACCTTGTATTATATGACGGACAGACCAAATCCCAGCAACGAGATCCATCACGTCGGCTTTCCAGAGGGGCAATTACTAGGCAACGGTGCAACAGACGCAGAGTGCGCCGAAATCTCGTCCGCCTACCTCCAAGGGAAACCACTGCCCACTAGTGATAACGAAGTTATCAACTGAATCAATGACCGTCTTACCGAAACCAGCGGCTACGGCTTGTACAGCGATTGGGGGAAAAGCAATGACTGAGAATAACACATCTTCCCCTTGGCTTATAGCGGCTATAACGATGTCTGAGGACTTAAAGAAACAACCGCCAGAAGTTCAAGTAGAGATTCGGCGTCTGAGCAAGAAAACTTACCCCGAAACCTGGAAAGCTATACGCCAAAAGGAGGAGTGAATCAAGCAATCATTCTTATTTGCACCATAGCCGCTCTAGTAATTGCGATCGCCGCACTGTGCAAGCAGCAGAGTGATCGCCCTTTCTACCTGAAAATCGAGGTGCAGTATGGCAGATGAGCAAAAAATTGTCGTTGAGGTTCCGAGCAGCAGCGGTTATTCCCCACTAAACAGCACAGTTGAATTATCACAGTTGGAGAAATTCAAAAAGGGATGGATAAGTGCGATCGCCCTCCCAGACAATCTGCCAGACATGGCTTTTGATATCACTACATCTGTAGCAATTCCCGCCCTTTTGACCAGCTGTTGGGTGTCGCTTCCCCTCCCTAACTTTATTCGCTGGGGAGTAATGGGTGTGGTGGTGTTATCAGGCGTTATCGCTTGTTATCTCAGAGAAACGATTCCAGAGATTCAACCTATCTTGCTGATTCGCCTTGGACTAGTATTTGCGGGGGTATTACTGGGGTCATGAGCAAAAAAGATATCGAGCAAGCGATTGTTAACGTTTTGACAGATGCCTGGTGTCCGCAAGACTTAGCCAAGGATGCCGCTAAGGTCGTAAAGGAAATTTCAAAGCCATCGACACCGCGATGGGTAATGACCTTAAAACCTTAGAGGAGCTTGTAGAACTGCGCAAAGAGGGGGGAGATAACGCGATCGCTGGTCGAGAACGATTCATGATCGCAGAGGAATTCCCCATTTTGGTGGACGAGTGCGGAAATTCCCCCCACTGGATAAAACGCCACGCCAAACGGGGCAGGCGATATAAACAGTTCATTTGTGCGCTGGGCCAAAACGACACCGCAGAGAACTTTGGGTTGCAAGGTGACAAAGACACCCTTTACAGCTGCTTCTGTTTAGTGAGATTAGGGCAGTTTGGGCGCGACTACGCCAGGACTAAACTTAAAGATCCTCAGTTAGAGCAGTGGTTGAAAGCTGGTGGCAAGAAGCGGTTTATGGTCGATGACTGCCCCTGTGAGCTTGATTTGAGCAACTGGGGAACCGGAGCGACGGTGCAGGTGGAAAACTCCACCGGGGGAGATGAGGTGCAATCGCAGCCTACAACCATGAATGAGTTCGAGCAATTTATCCTTGACTGGGGTCAACAGCACCCAGGTCAGGTTTTAAAGGCCGCTCATTTTAGTCGGGCTACGCGGTTATTTGACAATATGCAGCCAGATGAAATACGGATTTTCTTCGTTTCTATGGCTGACAGGGGAGTTGGGGAAGTGGTAGATAGTGGCGATCGCCTTGGCTGGAGGTGGTCAAAATAATGTCTACAGTTTGCCTACAGTCCGTCTACAGGCTGTAGGCAATGCTAACGAGGGTCAATTACCTATTAAATAAGCAGTGCTTAAGTGGAAGTGCGATGGCTACGCCCGCCGCAGGCATCGCTCAATACATCGCCGATAGCCACTGATAACGCTGTCTACACTATCTACACTATCTACAATTGTTTTTTGCCAAAAACTTAGCTATAGACGCTAGAAATTGCCCCCAGAGCGGTTTTTGGCAACTATAGACAACTTTTTAAAAACTCAAAAATTCCAATTTTTCGGGGATTATAATGACTCAATCATTTGAAAATCAAATTGTCTCCTTCGATGCGGTATTGAAGCAAATAGCAGAACATCACGGCATAACTCTAGAGAATTTAAACAAAGGTGAAAGGCTTTATTTCATCAGACATATTGCTATGTCCATTCTTAACGATATGAAAGGAGAAACAACCAAGTGCGAACACCCAGATTTTAAAGATATGTGCAAGCGCAGCAATCAATTAGTTAAGACAGTCAAAGGAATCAAAGCTAATGTCAGTACCGAAAATAAAGAAGCTTTGCTGGTAGCAATCGTAAAAGACATTGATAGAAAACCAGAAGAACAAAGCAAGCCACTGACACAGGAAGAATTAGACGCCTACGAAGAAACTGTTAGTTGCCCTGAGTGCTGGGGCACGGGGAAAATTTAGTGCCGAAGGCAATGGGCTGAGACTAATAGAAAAATCCCCACCTTACCCATGCCGACCACCTAAGCAATTGGAAAGCAGAATCTATTTAACTTTTGAAGATATTACTAACACGGAAAAATCGTGACTGAAGATCAGTGGATTAGCTCCGACTCTCGGACAAAAAAGCTAGTTATTCGTTTCTGGGTCAAAGGATTTACCAAGCAATTTTTTATCAGCACTGGGCTAAAGGATACTAAGCGCAATCGGGAAATTGTCAGATCCAAGAGAGACGCGATCACTACTGATATCGCGTTGGGTCGGTTTGACCCCACCCTTAACAGTTACCAGTTCAAAGCCACAAAACAAATTGACCCTGCATCTGTGGATTTTCAAAAACTAAAACCTAAACAGCAACTGGATTTAGAGCAACTTTGGGATAAATTTACTGAGTTTCAATCCTCCCAATTGGAACAGACTACGATTTTGGGTAGATACAGGAAGATTGCAAACATGATTAGGCGATCGCCTACCCGAAATCTGAATGAAGCTCCTAAAATACGGGATTGGTTGCTGGCTCACTTTTCGCACTTTACAGCGTGGGCAAACCTGACGGATTATAGCCGCTGCTGCAAATGGGCCTGCGACTCAGAGCTAATCACATACAATCCTTTTGAGAAACTTCAAGTCCAAAAGCCCAAAATCAAATCTAGGGACTGCAAAGCTTTTACCTTAGATCAGAGAGACTTGATTATTGAGCCATTCGAGCAACATGCACTTCATCAACGCCATGCTCCGTTAGTAAAATTTCTTTTTTGGACTGGGGCAAGACCTGGTGAAGCATTTGCTTTGACCTGGGGTGACATCAGCCCGGACTATCGCCGCATAAGTATCAATAAATCACAAAATTTCAAAGGCATCAAAAAAGGCACAAAAAACGGCAAACAGCGCGTGTTTTCCGTTCAAGAAGATTCTAAGCTGCATCAGCTACTTATAGACATTAAACCGACGGATGCAAAACCCACAGAATTAATTTTTTCATCAAAAACAGGAAAGCCAATTAATAGCGATACCTTCATTCTTTTTTGGAAGCAAGACCGTGCGAAATCTCACGGTAAAAGCTACCTTTACCTTGGAGTAGTTATGGAATTGGCTACTCAGGGCAAAGTGCCTTATCTCAAGCCTTATGCAACACGCCATACTTTTGCAACGTGGGCCATTACCAGTGGACTATCTGTTGATAAGGTTGCAAATCTCATTGGCGACACAGTACAGACGGTATTAAAGTACTACTGCCACCCCGAAATAGTCGATTTTGAATGCCCAGATTTTTGAGTAGCAAATGAGTAGCAGGCTTAACCAAAAATTCTCTAAAAGGTTATTCAACCTTGCTTCAAACCTTTTCCCTGTGATTCTAGTCTAACTCCGTTTTTTTACGACCAAGCAAGGCTTTTAAGTATTTGTATCAATCATGCTAATCAAAAAAGCCGCGCCACAGTTGATGAATGCGCTCGCTAGTGCGTCTTTGTTTCCGCAGAGAAGAAAATCTTCATAGTCCCCAATCCCCTAGAAACACTAAAAGTTAGAGATTGGTTTGGTTGTTGCAACCGTATTTAGTTTGGGAATAATAAATACTACTTATACTTACACACACGGAGCTAAACAGCTTTTGTTTAGCTCGATTTTAGACATAAATTCGGGTATGAACCATCCCAGATTTTTAGATAACTCCGCGCAAAAACAAAATACGCAGCAGCAAAACTTCTCCCCAGCGTTTCTGCATCAGATGATTAACAGCATATCTGACCCAATTTTTGTCAAAGACCGTCAACATCGCTGGATACTACTTAACGACGCCTACTGTGATTTCATAGGTCATAGCCGAGAAGAATTAATTGGGAAGTCAGACGATGATTTTTTTCCTCAAGCAGAAGCTGATGTGTTCTGGCAAAAAGATGAACTGGTTTTTACTGCAAATATTACTAATGAGAACCAGGATCTTTTTACCGATGCTCAGGGTATAACCCATCTCATCTCTACAAAAAAGTCTTGCTTTGAGGATGAGACTGGTAATAAATTTCTAGTAGGTAGTATTCGAGACATCATTTTACAGAATGAAGCCGGGAAAGTTTTAGGTGTGACTGGCAGAGTTACTGATCTTACTGAACTTATGCAAAAGTGCCTCGCACTTCGGGAAACCCTGCAAGAACCAGACCGCCAAACCTTCATGACCCAACTGGCAAATTTGCAGCAGGTGCAGGATTGGGAAGTCTACCTACAGCCACGAGGAGGTACAGCCTTTCCTACTCGGATCAGGATGGTTGCTATGTATGATTCACAGGGTCAGTGGGTCGGCTGGCGTTGGTTGCTTTGCGACATTAGCGAACAGCAAGCCGGACTGCATCAAGACCGACAAGCAGAGAAAGAGCTACAGCGCACTAATGCTATACTCCAAGCTCAACAAGAAGCTTCCATCGACGGAATTCTGATTATTGATGAAAATCGTACAATTGCATCATTCAATCAGAAATTGTCCCAGTTGTGGCAAATTCCTGCGGCACTGCTCCAAACACGCGACGATCGCCAACTCCTGGGATGGGTACTAGATCAACTAATCAATCCAGACGAATTTCTGGCTAAGGTGGAGTATCTTTACCAGCATCCAGAGGAAAGCAGCCGTGATGAAATTTTCCTGAAGTCTGGAAAGATTTTTGACCGCTATTCTGCACCTGTGCGTAAACACCAAGGAGCTTGTAATGAGACATCACCTTTAGGAGACTATTACGGTAGGATTTGGTATTTTCGCGACATTACCGAATACAAGCAAGCGGAGGCAGAACTTAGGGCTTCACAGCAAAGACTGGCATTGCTGATTGAACAAACACCTTTAGCAATTATTGAATGGAATACCAACTTTCAGGTTCAGACATGGAATCGGGCAGCAGAAAGAATCTTTGGATACACCACAGAGGAAATGCTGGGGAATCCTTTTGAGATCATAGTACCTGAAAACGCCAGAAAGCACGTAAATGAGATTATCACCGCCCTATTAACACAAGGAGGAGGGAGTTTTAGTGTTAACGAGAACGTCACTAAAGATGGTAGGACGATAGTCGGGGAGTGGTATAACAACCCGTTAGTGACTCCTGATGGCCAGGTTATTGGCGTTGCCTCAATGGTGTTAGACATCACAGAACGCAAACGAGCTGAAGAGGAACAGCAAAAATTTGTCGCGTTGATTGAAAACAGCAGCGACTTTATTGGCATTGCTTCAATCGAAGGGCGAATTCTCTATCTGAATCCTGCCGGACTGAAGATGGTGGGACTTAGTAGCCTGGAAGCAGCCAAAACCAAATCATTGGTTGATTTTTATTCACCAGAAGCTTTTGCAGAGTTTCAGCAAAAAATTACTCCTTTGATATTTCAACATGGTTTCTGGCAAGGCGAGTTTCGCCATAGACATTTTCAAACGGGTATAGAAATTCCCACTGATTGCAGCCTGTTTATGGTTAAACATCCTGAAACAGGAGAGCCTTTCTGTCGGGTAGCTGTTGTTAGGGACATCACAGAACGTAGACAAGCCAAGGAAGCACTGCTAAAGTCGGAAGCGCAACTACGACAACAAGCTCAAGACCTCAAAAAAGCATTCCGCCAACTTCAACACACCCAGACTCACTTAATTCAAAGTGAAAAGATGTCCAGCTTAGGTCAACTAGTCGCAGGAGTGGCACACGAAATCAACAACCCGGTCAATTTTATCTATGGCAACCTCAACCCAGCCAAGGAATACACCCAAGATTTACTTTCACTTTTGCAACTCTACCAAAGTCATTATCCCCAACCTGTGCCAGAAATTGAGGATTTTACAGAACTAATCGAACTGGACTTTTTGAAATCAGATTTGCCACAAATAATCAGCTCGATGAAAGTTGGGGCAGACCGCATTCGGGAGATTGTGCTTTCCCTGCGAACTTTTTCGCGCTTAGATGAAGCCGAAATGAAAGCTGTTGATATCCATGAGGGAATCGACAGTACTCTTATGATTTTGCAAAATCGTCTCAAGGGTAATGACCAACGTCCGACAATTGAAATAATCAAAGAATACGGCAAATTACCGCTGGTTCAATGTTACGCTGGGCAGCTAAACCAAGTATTCATGAATATTTTGACAAATGCGATCGATGCCTTGGAAGAGTCATTCGTCATTTGTCCTATCCTTTGGGAAAACGCCCGTAGGGTAGAGCAAATGACTTCCCCGCAAATTTGCATTCGCACTCAACTACAAGAGCAAAATCAGGTAACAATTAGGATTGCCGACAACGGATTGGGAATACCAGAAGATGTTAAAAAACAACTATTTGACCCCTTCTTTACCACCAAGCCCATTGGCAAAGGTACGGGAATGGGGCTTGCCATCAGCTACCAAATCATTACAAAAAGACATGGCGGTTCCTTAGAATGTATTTCGCAGCCAGGACAAGGCGCTGAGTTTATGATTAAGATTCCCCTGATTCAACATACGTCAACATAATTCGTAATTATTTCGTCAGCTAAATACCTCAACTTCTTGGGCAACCTTCATTTGGTCGAGAATTCCCCAAATTTCCTGTAACATCGGATCTAAGCCAGTGCGGGTAACCGCTGAAATCACAAAAACCGGAGCGTAGGAAAGATGATTAAGTTGGATAGCTAACGCCTCCAAATCAACAGTTTCCCGATCAATTGCATCAATTTTGTTCAGTGCCAAAATTTGCGGGCGTTCTGCTAAACCCCGTCCATAAGCTTGTAATTCTTGCTTAATTGTGTTATAGTCCGCAACAACATCATCGCTAGTTGCATCAATCAAGTGAAGTAGCACTCGCGTGCGCTCGATATGGCGCAAGAAATCATGTCCCAGCCCTGCCCCGTGAGCTGCTCCCTCAATCAGTCCGGGAATGTCGGCGAAAACAGTACCATCACCAGTAGGTTTCCGCACTACACCTAAATTTGGGATCAGGGTAGTGAAGGGGTAGTCTGCGATTTTTGGACGTGCCGCTGATAAAGATGAAATTAGAGTGGATTTACCAGCATTTGGTAAGCCAATAATCCCCACTTCTGCCAAAAGTTTTAACTCCAGGCGTAGCTGCTTTATTTCCCCTGGTAATCCTGGGAGGGCATATTCTGGGGCGCGGTTACGGTTACTCAAGAAATGCTGATTTCCTAGTCCGCCTTTTCCACCTTGGGCAATCCGCAAAGTCTGTTTAGGCTTAATTAAATCCCCCAGTAATTCGCCAGTTTCAGCATCATAAATGGTTGTACCACAGGGAACTTCGATGATCAAATCCTTTCCTGCTGCTCCAGTGCAGTTATTTGGCCCACCACGAGTACCTTTTTCTGCCTGAAAGCGATGATTGTATCTGAAGTCCAGCAAGGTTTGCAGGTTTTCATCGGCAACGAAAAATACCGAACCGCCTCGTCCCCCATTACCACCAGAGGGGCCACCAGTCGGCACGTACTTCTCTCGCCGGAAGGCGACAATACCATCGCCGCCCTTACCGGCTTCAACTTCAATTTCTGCTTGGTCGATAAATTGCATAATTAGTCATTGGTCATTGGTCATTGGTCATTGGTCATTGGTCATTAGACATCTGGTGAATAATTAATTATGCGTTCACTCAAACCCTTGTAGAGACGCGAAATTTCGCGTCTCTACATTCTTTTCTGGAGATGTCTATTTGGTCATTGGTCATTGGTCATTAGTCATTAGTCATCTGGAATATTGCCAATTGATTTTAGGTAGGCGTTTATTGAGGTGCTAGGTCATTAATGATTAGCTCTTGAGTGCATCTACCTGTTGCTCTGTTAACAGATTACGGCTATATGCTCGTCTTAGCCAGTGTTGAGTTTCATATAGAGATCCTCTTGCTATTCTGATAAATCGTCGATTGTCTTGATAACTCCCTCGTCCTACTCCTTCTGCTATGTTGGCACCAATACTATCGGCTGAACGAATAATCTGTTTACCTACTGTATCTTGTGGCAATGACTCCCATCCATTAACAATTTTCCAGATGTCATCAGCTAATCGTTCTGCCAATTGATAAACTCGTAATTCTTGAAACCTCCTACTTGACATTATCCTTCTTAACTAATGACTAATGACTAATGACTAAATATATGGTGAAACATCTTCACCGCATTTATCTGCCAGACAGGAGAGGGCGCGGAAACGTAAGCCCACCAGTTGCTCATACAACGGGTTAATTTTACACATCGGTGGGATGTGGACAATCTTGCGTCCAAATAGGGTGACATCCCGTTCAAAGGGACACTGGGAGGGAATCATTTTACACAAAAAGCGGGCGACTCTTGGGTCTTGGATATCTAGCCTATCGAGCCAGTCACGCAGGGGGTGTAGTGCCTTAATTTGACGCTTTGTAAGTCCAGGGCTGGGGATTGTTAAGTTAATTTGCTCTGGGTGTTCCAAGGTGTAGCGAAGGGCTTCCAGGAAATTCTCTGGCTCTTCCAAGGCTTGGCAGAACTGGTGCAGAAGCTGATCTTCGCTGCGAGAATAAGTACCATCTGCGATCGCTACCATCACTGCTGTCCTTAAGAAATTTTCCGCTGCTGGAGTACTTTTACCCAACACTGCGGCTAATTCCTCTGGCGTAATTACCTCTAGTAAGTCCCATTTAATCCCAAAAGCTAATTCATCTTTGGTGATGCTGGCAATTAATTCCTGTTCTTGAGCATCAAAATTACCATCTGCCCAAGCAATGGTGAGCAGTCCACGCAACCAAGCGGCAATCTGTTGGCTGCTGTAGGGGGATTGAACGGTACTTGTCATAAACTCACGTCTCAAGCTTTCGTCAGTCACTACTAAGCTAGCCTACCCAGTGACTATGAAGATGGTAGGGACAGCACAGAAAAATTAAGAAAGCGCGTAGGCGTAGCCAGCCGTAGGCATCGCTGCATACAGCCATAAACCAGAGAAGTTTATCAAATCGCAACAGTCGGTCTTAGGGTAAAATCCATCTGAGAGTAATCTTGATAATATTTTCTACTTAAACTGAATTTGATTGGGGTATCTCAAATATTCATAAGATTCAAGATTGGAATTCGCGCTACAAAGTGATGGAAGTTTGTAAGCATGCGAACCTACCAGCTAAATATGCCGACGTTTTTCTCTAATGAATCGTTTACTGATGTTACTTCCTCCTCTGTGGAATTCGTATGGCTTGGCATTAGTTAGATTAGGTTAACTATAAGCAATTAGGTATACATAATGTTTTCATTTGGCATTGAGCATGAAGTCGCTTTCTTGAACAATGAAGGAAAGTTTGCTGATTTTTCCCACACCAAGTTTGCGGATTTCAATCAAATTATTGAAAAGCTACCTACATACCCCAGTGACTATCCTCAACTGCGCGTCGGGGATGCGGGTATTAAGATGAAGAGATGGTATATTGAGGGTTTTGAAAGATTTGCAGATTCCGACAAGGTAATAGACTGTCATGCTAAAGGTATCGAAATTAGAACAACTATACATTCTGATATTCAAGGCGCTATTACTGAATTATCAGAAAGTTTTCACTTGCTACGTGAGGTTGCTGCTAACTTTGGTTTATCACCAGTTTTGGTCAGTTTTAATCCTTACAATCCGGTTTTTGAGCCTCAACCCCCATTAAACGATTATGAAATCAGACAGCTAGAGGCTGATCCTGACGAACAAACTGCTAACATTCACATGGTGACATACGGCCCAGACTTAAATATTTCAGTGGCAGATTTGTCTACTGAAGGTGTGATTGATATTGGCAGAAAGTTAACTTATTACAGTCCTTATATCGTCCCTTTTAGTTATAGTTCCCCTTTTTATCACGGAGGTTTATGGGATGGGCTATCGGTACGAACGTTTATCAGAACCGGAAAAAGACCAGCAGCTCTGGTTTTTGTTCAGAAACAGGAACAACTGATTAATAGCATACCTTCTTTGACAAAAATCGCCCGCATTCCGGCTGAAGTAGGACGCATTGAATTTAAGGCTTGTGATAGTTGTGATGATTTTTCCATCTATGCGGCTTTGCTGACATTGTTGAAAGGTTTGGTGTTAGATGAAACCTTGCTGGGTAGAGCAACTGTACCCAATGCAGAATTACACCAACTTTCTGCAAAAGAAGGGTTTGACAACGAGGATATTTTTGGGAAGGCGACAAAAGTCTTGCAAGCAGCCGAAATTGCCTTGAAAGATGACCCAGATGTTGATTATTTAACGCCGTTAAAAGTGCTGCTGGCGAAGCGAAAAACAAAATCCCATGAACTAATAGAAATGTTCCATCGTCTAAGTTCAATAGAAGAGGTAATAAGGCAGACTTATCAAGTTTAGAGAAAATTGTGAATGGGGACTCTTAAGAGGCAGCGAAGAGGGGGAATAGGGGGCAGAGGAGCAAAAGAGTGGAGTTCTAAGGTTTGATTCGATAAAGTCGAGCTAACTGAAGATATATATAGCAATCCGAATTTAATCGTCAGAAAATACGTAGATTAAACATCAAATATCAAAGTAAAATTTTATTCAGCCCTGGCGATTAAAAATCGCGGCTACACAGCCTAAACCTGCCTTTGCAGGTTGTTTTTATGAAGTCCACGGAGGTGGACGAGAGTTTGTCTAGTAGCGAATTCTATTCGCCCAATTGTTTCAAAATTTCTCACGAATGATTTAGGATTGCTATAGTAGAGCCATTAACCTGCCAAAACTAGATTAAGTCGATATACCTAGAGACTGATTTTATTGTTAATACAGATCCCGGAAATTTCATTCTAGAGATTGATGCAGGCTTTAGCGTTTTCAAAGTAAAAGTAGAAACAGGGAACTTTGAGAAAAGAAATGTCAAATACGAAATGTAATATTTTTGCTAATGAATTAAGGTGGGACTTGCTTATTATCCCTTACTAATTCAATGCAGAAATATCAAGACAATTTCTTCTCCGGTTCGTTTTAAAAAAACAAACTTCAAGATTAAAGCGTAGCTTGCTAGTTTTATTATTGCTCAAATGTGCCAAATAAAGGTATAAGCTCCGCTCTTTAAGTAAAAGTTTTGTGTTGTTAAAGCTGTTATCGAGGATTTCAAATGAAAATTATTGCTTCTGTTTTATCTATGTTACGTCCAGCACGTTTTCTAGTTGTAGCTTTTACTTGTGCCTTACTATTGTTATCTAGTGCTTTTCCTGCTTTTGCAATCGAAAGCAACCAAAGTGACCCGACCGAAGCTACTACACAACTGCTTGGTATTCAAAACGAAACTGACAAAGCCGCTAAAGAGCCACCAGCTGGACTGAAAGAAGTTCAAAAGAAGTCAAACGAAGGACTCAATGAGGTTCAGGGAGCTGCTGATATTGACAAGCAGAAGCGTCCTGATAATTCACAGGGTGCAACCTCAGCAGAAGACAAAGTAAAGAGTTTTTTGGAGAAAGTTACAGGTAAGTAACAAAAATAATTGGTTGGTAATTTTTCGGTAGTAATGGGTGATTGCGTAAAAGCAGTGACCCATCACTAAATAGTAATGTTAAGCTAGCAACTTCAATTAAGTATAAAAATATGTTCAGCCTGAGCATTTTTGGGAAAATTGCGTTTAAATAGTTTTGATTACAGATGTCTTGATTTATAATTATATTTAATATTTTTATTGTTCTAATTAAAAAAATAAATAAAGTTCGCTAATTACGAGATTACTGCCTTAATACTACCTATTAAGGCATAGGTAAGATTATGGATGTAATAATTAATTTCAACCTACAATATTTCTTTTGGTTGATGTGGATTATGTGGAAAATTTGATAAATTAATGAATAAGTTTGCTTAGGGATGGAAAACAATGCGTTCGATAAACATTGGTTTGACAGAAGAACAGCGTCAAGGTGTAATTAATCTGTTGAATCAAGATTTGGCAGATGCCTATCTACTGTTGGTGAAGACCAAAAAGTACCACTGGGATGTCGTTGGCCCTCAGTTCCGCTCTTTGCACCAGCTTTGGGAAGAACACTACCAAAAGCTGACTCTAAATATTGATGCTTTGGCAGAGCGAGTTCGTGCTTTGGGCGGTTTCCCAGTTGGCACATTGGAAGGATTTCTCAAGATTGCTTCCCTGAAGGAACATGCTGGTAGTGTTCCCACATCAACAGGGATGGTAGCTAATCTAGTGGACGATCACGAGCAGGTTATTCGGAATTTAAGGGATCATGTGGATCAGTGTGGTGAAAAGTTCCACGATCAGGGAACTGCTGACTTTTTAACTGGACTGCTGGAACAGCATGAGGAAATAGCTTGGATGCTGCGTTCATTTATTGAAGGGGAAGCACTAGACGCAGATGGTAGACAGCCAGCAGCGGGAGCTAAGACACCTGTAGGTGTGTAGCTTAAGAGTATAAAGACAGAACCTCTGATTTGAGGGACAGTCTGTGTAGTGAGTTGAGGGGGGATTTATTCCTCCCTCAATTCGTGTGAAATAACTAATCTGCCTGCCTCTACCTCTTGACCATATTCATTGCAAAACAACATAAGACCAGGAGTATTTAAGTGCCAGAAGTGTATAAAGCAGAACGTACTATTTCTGCTGTATTTAAAGAACAGAAGCAAATTGATGATGTGATTCGACGTTTACTAGACAGGGGTGTGCCTAGAGATCATATTTCGGTCATGGGCAGAAACTTCCAGTCGGAAACTAGAATCGCTGGCTTTATTACTAAAAAAGATGTGATTCTGGGAGGTTTGAGAACAGGGGCAGTTTTTGGTTCCTTGTTTGGTTCCTTCCTCAGCTTGCTCACGGGTGTAGGCGTATTGTTTATTCCTTTTGTCGGCTCAATCGTGGCAGCAGGGCCTATTGGTGCGGTGCTGTTGGGGGCTGCCAGTGGAGCGATCGCAGGTAGTGCAGGTGCCGGTCTAGTATCGGTTCTAACTACTTTGGGGATGCCAGAAGATAAAGCGACTATCTACCAAACCCGCTTACAAGCTGGCGAGTTCTTATTGATGGCAGAAGTTCCGAGCGATCGCGCTGGCGAATTTCAATTGCTGCTTGAAAGTGCTAGTGGCGAAGAAATTCACACAATTGAAAAAATCTTTGCTCGCCCTTGTCCTGGACAATGCAACAGCCCAGAGGACTTGTCTCCTGAGGTTCGCGCTCATCTTTCTGATGAAGCTCAGAGTACATTCATTGAGCGCTATAACACTGTACTCAATGAGAAAAGTGACGAATTTACGGCTGAACAAGCTGCTTGGGAGACTGTTCACCAGCAATATGATGAAGATGAAAATGGTGTCTGGTCAAAAGCCAAAGTCAAAGCTTAAACTACTGCGTGTCAGCAATTATATATCTTTGCGTGTTGTTGGTAATTAGTAATCCCACGCTTTAGGGGTGCACATGTGTACACCCCTATCAATAAGCTATGTTCTCTGCGACATATATACATATATTATCTTAGTCCGCGTTGGTGTGCGGTTCCAAATCCTCATTATGGCAATTTATAGCTACCAACACGCAGATTTAACTGACCTTGGCGTGGGTTCTTGCTGAATACAAATGCGCCTCCTTCACTTTCTCCACTAGATAAAAAGTCGATCTGTTGCTCTCCTGTTTCTGTAACTTTGCCGTTAATCAGTAACTCAGCCATAATCTGAACTGATTCAGCTGTATCTCCTCCAGTATTCACAACTTCAAAGGGAACATAAAATTGGCCATCAATTTCTCGAATTGTTTGTTTTTTGGTGACAGAAAGGATTGGAGGTTGATTCTTTTCGTTCAGCCAAGTGTAGCCTACCAAACTCACAATGATTGCTAGGATAAGTGAGGCGATGCTGAATGTCACCCACTCAGCCATTGATAGCTTTGGTTTTTGTTCTGTTTTAGTCATATTGCTAACCTTCCGGCTGCACCGCCAATAGTTGCAGGTAACCCCAGCATCAATGTGTGATCTAACCACATTGTCCAAGGGTCGCTAAAAGTTAACTTTTGAAAGAACCACAGCATAAAAGCGCCTGCTAGCAGTGACACTAGGTAGGACATAATGGTTTCGCTCGATGGTCGTTGGAAAATTCCCTTTTGCTGTTTACGCTTTTGCTGGTCAGAAAAGCCTGCCTGAAATACAATGCCATAAGAAATCAGTAAAGATGTGGCGATTATTGCCAACTGCCAAGGTGGCGAGGCTGCGGCTGCAAGCATAGGAATTTCATCTGTTGGAGCGATGTTAAAGGCAATTATGGTTGCACCAATCAGGGTTCCACCCACATCGGCGAAGGTGGCGTGTAACTCATCCCCTTTGTTCTTGCTTGTGCTGTTTTCCTGATCGGTTGCTTGTCCTTCTGCATTGCCATTTCTGGTATCTCCCAAAAGCTGGTTTGCTAATGCTACACCGAGAGTGAAGGGTACACTTTCAAAGATGATTTTCCCTAAAGATTCCTTTAGGGAAGTTTCTAGCGTCAATTCTCGCAATAATAGCAGTACAAAGGCAGAGCAAGCTAGTCCGATCGCGATCGCTTGTACGGTATCCATTGCGGGTTGATAAGCTAGCCAGCTATATCTGCGTTTACGAAAGCCTTCTGTCTGATTGAGCAAGAAAACCACAATAAACATCAATGCGATCGCCATCATCATCAGTTGTGGTTTTGCCAGTGATCCAACCCACCAAACCTCCATTGTGTACAGTAAAGGGATGCCAAATAAAAAACCTCCACAAGCACCCCGAATGATGTCATTAATCTCACTCCTCCATACATTTTTTTGACGTTTTGTTGCCACTCCTTTACTTTCCTTTTATTGAAAATTTGCTTTGACTTATACTAATCTCTGAAGATGCATATTTATTAGCCTGCGAAGCAGTACCCCTTTGGGAAGCAAGTTACACCCAGCATCCCGCTCAATTGGCTAGGCAGGCTTTCTTTATGTAACCCCAAGCTTCCAGCCTGAGGGTGTTAATGTGCAGCCTCACATAGAATTGATATTAAAGTTCATTTATTTGGTAAAAAGTCATTTTTTAAAATATATAATATATCTTATCCATGCATATGTTCAGATTTTTTGACGTTGCGTACTTCTGTAGCACTCCGCATCTATCTTAGGTTAATATAATTCATCAGATTATTCTATCGGTTGATGGAAGTAAATAAGAATACACTATTGTTAGTTTATGTAATAGGTTAATAAACTACAAGCTGGAAATAAAAACCATGAGTACCGAAAAAAGAGTAGAAGCTACTGCAAAAAATATTGAAGGAAAAATCCAAGAGGTTGTGGGTGAAATAACCGGTAATCCACAAGATAAAGCTGAAGGAAAAGAAAAGCAAGCTGAAGCCCAAGCTACTCACACTGTAGAAAACATTAAAGACGAACTTAAGAAAACTTTAGATTAATTTAGTTTTTGCAGTGTAAATAGAAATAGTAGATTAGCGATGGATTTATTACTCCACTATTTTTTATAAAGTGGAGTTTTTGTATTGTTGGCGTAATATTTGAAAAGGGTAAATTACTAAATAATTAGTTTTAAGCATGATTGATTTATCTAAAAATTATTTTAGCAATAATACTAATGATTGTCTGACTTTTCACGGCATCTGAAAAACCTCTTTCTAAATCTCTCTCCTAAAAGGAGAGAGACTTTGAATTTTCCCCCTTCCCGTGTCGGGGGGGAGGGTTAGGTTTTCGTGGACTTTTACAATGTGAAAAGTCAATAATGATTGTAAGTCTTGCCTAAACGGGTACATACGCGCTAGCGGCTTCCTTTGAAATACGTTGTCAAGACCGCAGTGGCTCCCCTTATAAAGAAAGGGGAGGGGACTAAATAGTGTTTGACTGAGTTATTGCATCAAAATCTGACGGCTTAAAATACTCCCAATTGTAGGGGTTATAGCAGTGGTCAGACAGCTTAGGACATTGGCAAATCGTAAGAGAGCAGCTGTCAAAGCTATCCATAGCAGACTTGTCCTAACCAGTATGGCAGCCGCTATAAATGAAAGGCGATCGCAAATTCTTGGGCGAGGACGATCGCCTTTCTTAGTAAATATATAGTTTAATATTATACCTTTAAATAGTTTTTTAAGTGTTATTACATAGGGTGAGCATGAGGAAACGACAAGCCCCTTTGCGTCTACGCTTTGTATCAGTTCAATTCTGGCGATCGCCTCGCCCTACAGCCCTTCGGGCATCCTACGGCAGGCGTTGGCAAAGCCATCGCTTTTGTGTTTCATAAAAGCAACTTTGCTAAGTTCCTATATTGAATTTGGACATGGCCGTCTGGCTAGATGCCTCGACCATCGAAATCACTGAAAATAGGACAGAAGGGCAGGACGGACAGGAGTAGACAGAAAGCTTACACAGCAAGGGACAGACCAGACAGACTTCAAGACAGACTTCAAGACAGAGTTAAGACAGGAGACAGAATGCTCTCGGTAAATTACCGGGGGCTTTATTATTAGCACTCACTCTATCAAATCGAGCAATCTTAATGCTTTTGTCATGACTTTGTAATAGTGCTGTCAATGTCATCTGTAATACTTACTTTATAGCGATTTACTCAAGTAGCACCGAAAAATCTCGCTGGCTTCTTAATAAGAAATTTGTGAAAGCGCGAATTTCTGAGAGAAACTATTTGCTCTGGAGAAATGATTAAAAATATATATATTTTTAGTAAAACTTTAATTTTCCCTATGTTAACAGAAGAATCTGTAAAAATATTCCATAATTTCAGAGATAAATATGTAGAAGCCAGGGTTATACCTATCTCCTCAATACATCTTCAAGAAATTGAAACAATTTGGAAACCCCAACTTCAAAAGGAGAAATGGTGGGATAAAAATTTCAACATTAACAAATATTTAAATCTGCCTGAAACTTATGAAGTTTATGTACTAGAATGCGATTCTGTTGCTCAAGGCATAATAGTTTTACAAATTAATAAATGCCCTTGCCGATTAGAATTAGGTAAAAATTTAGTTTATTTAAATCTCTTAAATGTAGCTCCTTGGAATCGTGTATCTCTTCAAGGTACACGGAATTATAAAGGAGTAGGAACTGTTCTGCTTACATTTGCAATTTTACGCAGTATCAACTTGGGTTTTCAAGGAAGAATAGCTTTAAATTCTCTAAAATCATCTGAAAGTTTTTATCAAAAACTCCCTTTTGTTCATGTGGGTTCTGATTTATTTTTTTGTGGAAATAACGTCAATCCCCTCATTTTAAAATATTTAGAAATGCCTGAATCTGAAGTTGAATTGATTCTGTTAAATTCATATTTAACTTGGTATTTAAATTAGGATTTAAACCCTTGGTGTTTGCTATATTGCCCTAAGAGGAGTTATTAAATGGATTCATAACAGGACTTACGCAAAAAGGCAGTGAAAGCCTTGATTTACCGTAGGGGCAATTTATGTAGACGCATTCGCAAAGCGTCTTGTAGACAAGCGGCTTAAGGCAGGGTATTGCCCCTACATTTCGTACTTGATGCGTAAGTTATACATAACTCTTACCCCAAATTCCAGAGAAAATTAGACTACCTTAGCTCAATCTCTTGATTATATCATAAAAATAATGATTATCATTCTGACAAAGATGCTGTCTTTTGTTTTTTTTGGAATATTTTATTCTTTGGAAGTCCCTAATCACTCGGATTTCTCACCACATCTCTTAAAGCTTTATAAAACCTAGATTTATGCGTTTCGCACTGTGCTAAAATTATTAGCCGCGAAAAAGGCTTGAAATCGGTTATGAGTAAAGATTACGAGATAGGCGATCGCAAAGCTTGTGAGAAATGCGGGTATAGTATTCGACAGAAATTAGGTAAAAGAGTCTTACTAAAAATATCAGATTCCGTGACTTTTACCAATTACCCAATTACGCCGGAAAAATCGGGCTAAAGCTGATTCTTCTAAAGATAGATAAATTGGGCGTCCGTGGGGACAGGTGCGAGGGTTGCGAGTGCGTTGCCAATTATCTAAAAGTGTCTGCATTTCTTGGTGGTTCATAGGTGTACCATTACGAATAGCACTGCGACAGGCGACAGCTACTTGGGCTGTTTGTAAGTCGCCTCCCCAACTAAGTTCTAAAATTGCTTCTGCACAATCGTCTCGCTGTTGCAAAGGTGCAGGTATGTTTCGCACTGCCCAAAGTTGTTCGCCAAAGGGTTCTATTTCTAAACCGATGCGTTGCAGTTGCGATACTTGCGCTGGCGATAATTGATAAAGAATGATTGGTGGTTCGACGGAAACTAGTTGCCAATTATCGCACAATTGCTCATACAAAACTCGCTCATGGGCAATGTGCTGTTCTACTAACCACATACCACCTGAATGTTCCGCCACAATATAGGTGTTGCTAACTTGAGCGACAGCCTTCAAGGAGTTAGGATTTTTGTGATCTTCGTTGGGATTTTGAGGATTGAAATTGTAACCGCCTTTGGCTTCTGCGGCTTTGAGTAATTTACTAACTCGTGTTGTGTGAACAGCTTCTTTAAGATTAGTAGAAGAGATGCTGAGTGCTTGGTTAATTGCTTGGGTAATTTGCTCTTGCCAATAAATGATTTCGTTAAGGTAAATTTCTGTTTTTGCTGGATTGCGATTCCAGTTAATTTGATCCGGGGAAATGGCAAGATGTAAGAAACAAATTGGATAGCGATCGCGTGGTAATGTTCTGTGAAATGCTGATAATATTGTTTGCTCTAGTTCCGGTGTCTTAACCATCCGTCCGTTGATGGCTACACGTACCCAATCTGGACGATGACGATGACAGCGATCGGGTAATCCTACCACTAAATTTAGTGCTGAGTAAAGACTTAGGAGTAAAGAGTGAGGAGTTTGGAGTGCTGAGTTTGGCGGGTTGGGGAGTTCTAATTTCACTTCTTGCAAATCACCCTGTCGCACCTGCGGTAAAATCTGCGGTAGCAGTTGCCCAGTTGTAGCAGCCGGAGAGATAGTGAACCATTGACGGTCATTTTGCCAAATCTGCCAGGTGACGTGGGGATGACATAGGGCGATTTGTTGAATTGTGGCTTGCACGGCTTTGATTTGCTGTGCTGCTGTGGGCAATCCCTGACGACGAGATGAGCAATTGCCGAAAAGATGAGAAACTGTAACCACTGTACCAGGTGCGATCGCAGTTACTTCAACTTGTACAACTTCCCCGCCATTGCCATAGCTAATCCGCCATCCTAATTTTCCATCCACAGGACGACTCAAAATTTCCAAATTTGCCAGAGTCGTCAAACTGTGCAACGCCTCACCACGAAACCCCAAACTGTTAATTTTCCATAAATCGGCACTAGAGCGAATTTTACTAGTGCTGTGGGCTGTGGCTGCTTGTTGCAAATCATCTAGGTTCATTCCACAACCATTATCTGCCACACGAATTCGCCATTGCTGCGGCCATAGAGAAACCACAATTCGCGTTGCACCTGCGTCTAGGGAATTTTCTATCAATTCCCGCACCACAGAAGCTAAAGAGTCGATTACCTCACCAGCTGTAATGAGATATACGACTTCTGTTGGTAGAGCTTGAATAGTAGATGCCATAAATTATAGTTTATAGCTTCTGGTAACAAGGGAAGTGCGGGAAAATGAGGAAGTTGAGGCAATACGGTTCGGTTAATATGTTTGGCTATCGGAGATCCCCCCAACCCCCCTTTTTTAAGGCTTGTGTCTCCTATTTACCCCCAATTTATCGGGAGTCGCCGCAGGCGGGGGAATCTTAACCAAACCGTATTGGGAGTTGGGGGAGAGCTTCTTCCAGGATTACTGAATTGGTGTTCTAGGTGGTAGTTAATTAGTATCTCTCATTGCTAAAACTTTAGGTGCTTCGGGTTTGAGCAACCCATTCAGTAGGGATGCAGGGCGTTGACTGTAAGGCCAAGCAAAGGCATGACAGAAAGCTGCATCCTGACAAGCTTGTAGTTGTGCAAAATTAATAATGTCGTAAGTCAAGAGATTCTCATACTCAAATGGCAGACGCATATTGTGCAACCCAGCATTATCAGTACAAATAGCAATATCTACCCCAGCATCAAAACAACGATCAAAAACTAACTTGAGTTGACGTATATCCTGCAAAGTACCAGTTTTCAGGTAAGTTGTGGGGCAAACCTCCAAACATTGTCCGCGTCGAGCCACATCATTAAGTAACTCTGGATACAGTAGAGGGATTTGGATGCCGTGACCGATTCGCATCAAATAGGGTAACAGTTCTGGGTAACAACCGGCGGTGGTTTCATATAAATGTCCAGTGGTGTTAACGCCTAGCGATCGCGCATAATCATATAAGCTAATCCATTCTTCTAAGCGATCAGCATAATAGCTATCACCCCCCGCTACATCTACTGCACAGACATATTGCTTATTTTGGGCCGCCAAATCAACAATCGCCTTGTTCACCTCATAGGGTAGGCGCGTGTGCATACAGAGAATTTGGCTAGTAACAATCGGATATTCTGGCTGGTGGCTGGCAAGTCCTACTACTTGCACGATTTCTGCCATCTTGTCAATTCTCTGTGATTGATTCAGATGCTCAGGTGTCCGTAAATAAGGAGTGTAGCGCAGTTCTAAATAAGCCAAATTTTCAAAAATGTAAGCACCCCGCACCAAGCGATAGATAAAGTAAGGCAAAGTCTCCACAGTTTGCACACTTTCTACCAGGGTGTGTAATTCTAGATACTCATCTAAGGTATTGCGTGGGCGGGTATAAAAATCTTCAAATTCTGAATAGTCAGCAAAGCGGCAAATCAACTCCGAAGAATGTCGCTCGAAATATCGCCATAAAACTCGTGGTACGACCGAGCCGCCCAGATGCCTATGTAATTCAGCATATAAAGCCATAGTTGTATTTTTAGATATAAAATTTCAATAATTGTAACAAAAACATCAGAATAAAGAATCTCGACTCGAAAAAATTTAGAGCAAAGACGTTCCCTTAAATCCAAAGAAGTTGGAGCGGAGGTTTCCCACCATCTGGATTTTTCAACCGAGGCTCCGACCTAGACGCTGCGCGAAGGTCGGGATTTTATGGTTATTTTTCTGAAAATCCAGCATTTAATAGTGTTTTGAGCATAAATCAACTTGACATAAGCAAGATTAAATTGATAGCATTAATGGTTTTAGTTTTTGTGTTACACTCAAAGAAACATTGCGATTGTTGAGCAAGTAAAATATAGCAATATATTTTTGCTTTAACTAAGCAAATTTCTGGGCAAGGTTGGTATTAATTGAAAATTCAAGCATTGGAAGTAAAGGCTGGCGATCGCATCATTGCTTACTGCAACAACAAAATGCAAACCTGCAAGGTAAAACGCATTTTAGATCCCGGTGAAGCTAATATCACACTATCAGTATTCACCTCTGAGAATTATCGCGGTTGCTCAGTTTCATCTATAGTCCGCTTCCGGTCAAACGCCTTAGTTGATTTGGTAAGTTAAAAATCAAGTAAAGATTCAATCTCAAAAATCTTTCTCGCTATTGTTCAGCCTCAAACTGGATCTTATTTTATTAAAGGTGCGATGCCTGCGATGGGCTACGCACATCCAAATCCGTTAATTGTGGCTGGATAATTTTCCCCAAAAGCGCCCTCACACCACACCATTGCAGGCGACAAGAATTTTTAAACAAATTGATAGTATGCTCATGCACCATTAAGAAATCAAGAGATAGGCACAAAATAAGTATAATTGTGCTTAGTTTATAGTAGTATTTCAAGTTTAAATTAATAGGTAAGCAAGTTCGTAGTAAGGACTTTAGTCCTTATTTTCTAAGCGTTAAAGTGCTTACTACAAATCCTAAAAACTAGCTTGATAAAGTTCTAGAGAATATAAGGCTTGGTACTTCCTTAATTTCCTTGCAACCACTCATCCAAGCGAGACATTTCCACCGCACGGTTCAACAGCAATCCATTAACCTCGTTTGAGCCGGAGTGGAGGGCGAAAATATAATATTTGCCGTTTATATTACTGATAATTGCACCTCCAGAAGCACCGTGATTAGTATCACAGTTGTGGTACAACAAGTTATTCTGATGGCGTAAGATGCTGCATTGCAGGTGAACGCCAGCAGTCATACTTTCACCAGCAGTTAGAGTTTCATAACCTTTTTTCTTGGGGTTGGGAAAATCGCCAGAATAGCCTACCAAAGAGAACCTTTTTGTATCGCCAACTAAACGAGAAGATGGTAGGGATTTCCAGCCTAAATAACCATATTTTTTACCGATAGCCTTGTTGAGCTTCAAAATTGCCCAGTCGTTTGCATAATCGACTAAATCGCCATTTTTAAAGTCTGTGCCGTAATGAACATCAGTAGCATAAGCGACATCATTTTTACTTTTGACGACACCATTAACTAAGTTTGGCTCAAATGCGATCGCTTGACTAACTTTTCGCGTTTCCGGGTTAACTACACAGTGAGCATTTGTCAAAACAACGTCTTCAGCAATCAACGTTCCTGTGCAACTGTAACCGCCACCATCAGCACCTACCCCCTCGATTTTACCAATAGCCGACCAAGGGTAGTCTCTGCTAGTCATGGGAATACGGTCATCTGAACCAATAATTGCTCGTTCTCCAGGGAGTTCTTCTTTCTGATTTAGCACTGAAGGCTCCCCTTTTCCTTCTAGTTTAAATTCTCCGGGATTTTCAACCTTAGTAAACTTGTGTGGGGTTTGTGGTTCGGCTGAGACTGAAGCCCAAATCCCCAAAATTCCTAGACCAATTGTGGCTATGCAGGGAAGAATAAATTGTCTGGAAAATATGCTTTTCATGAAAAATCACTCCTGATAAATTTTGTCTTACAGTCTTTACTACAAAGCGCCTTGTGCGACTTTGTTTCAAACCTAACCCCCAGCCCCTTAAGAGCGAGGGAAAGGGAGCAAGAATCAAAGCCTCTTTGGGACTTACCTTGTTTATCTATCAGAGAAAGGACAATTCCTGATAACTCTGGGTCAGTGCTGTCTAGAAAGCCGTGGGTAGCAAAATGCAGCATCTTGTATTGACTTAGTTGCTTACTGGTAGCCCAGTTGTAGTTAGCGTCAAAACCAAAGGCTTGGAGGTTCTCTGAGGGTGAGACAAGTTTGAGAATTTCCCGCGCCTCTTCTTCTGTACCTTCGAGTCTTTGAATTTCGCTGCGGTTGATGTTTCTAGTAGACCGCTTCAGGGCAGACTCTTCTAGTTGCAGGTCAATGTTCTTATTAGCAACATTGGCGGATTTGCCAGTAAATCGCTCATCACTAGCGTTAAACACTGGATCTGCTAGGATGGCAAGGGTTTTGGGTGCTTTTGTCCGCCCTTTAATTTGTTTCCTGAGAATGGCAATGGTGGAGGCAGAAGGTAGACTGATAATTTCATGGTTGACTACCAATGGTTGATAATCTGACCCATCCGCCGATTTGTTTGATGTAGTTAATGCCGCAAAGGGAATATATTGTAAGGCTTCATCGCCAACAATTACTAGGCGTTTTTGCCCCAACTTATCAGCAACAGGCGCGAGGATAAGTTGACTGAGTTCATTAGCAGCTTTAGCCGTTTCTTCTGGGGAAACTCCCTGCATCCCCGGATTTCTTAAGTAATTGTTGTATAAATTCTTGGCTGCTTTGTCTATCTTTTCACGTTTTGGAAGTTCATAGCTATAGAGAGAGTTGGGTGTGACAGCCCAAAGATAGCTACGTTCTTCACCTACAGAATATTGCAATAGCAGTGTGTCTTTATCTAGTTGTTGCTGAATTTCTTTGAGAGTCAAAGGTTGGGGATATTTCAAATCGGCATATTCAGGGTTATTGGCGCGGATTTTGACCTCAAGTTCTCGCTGTTGTTTGAGTAAGTCTTCAAGTTGTTGTTTGGTGTTGGTTAAAAGTTGTTCTGAAGTTTCTTTTTTACTTGCTAGTTCTGATAATAATTTTTCCTTAGTATTAATTTGCGATCGCAAACTAGTTTCTTGTGCTAAAAGTTGTGGGTCAATGCCTTTTTTGATATCGATGTTTGCTTCGGTTAGTAGTTCTATTAGACCACGGGCGCGGGAGCGATCGCTAACTTCCAGTGCTAAAGCATCGTATCCTTTTGATGGGTCTTTTTTGTGCAGTCGCATCAGCAAGTCGATGTAAAACTTGTAGTAATTTTGGACTGAGGCAAAGTAAGAAGCGCGTAGTTCTTTGTTAGCTATTTTGGTGCGTAAATCTTCAATTATTTCAATAGCTGCTTGAATATGTGTTTGGGCTTGTTCTAGATTACCGCGATCGCGTTCTAGTTTAGCCATGTTAAAAAGGGTGATGGCTTCCCCTCCCTTATCTCCCACTACACGGCTTATGAGTAAAGCTTGGTTGAAGTATTGAATTGCTTGTTGCTTTTCTCCTAAATCGTTGTAGACAGCGCCAATATTGTTGAGGATGGTGGCTTCCCCTTCCCTATCCCCCACTGCATGGCTTATGGGCAAAGCTTGGTTGTAGTATTGAATTGCTTGTTGCTTTTCTCCTAAATCGTTGTAGACAGCGCCAATATTGTTGAGAGTGGTGGCTTCCCCTTCCCTGTCTCCCACTGCACGGCGTATGGGTAAAGCTTGGTTGTAGTATTTAATTGCTTGTTGCTTTTCTCCTAAATCGTTGTAGACTAAGCCAATATTGTTGAGGGTGATGGCTTCCCCTCTTCTGTATCCCACTGCACGGTATATGAGTAAAGCCTGGTTGCAGTATTGAATTGCTTGTTGCTTTTCTCCTAAATCGGAGTAGACTTTGCCAATATTGTTGAGGGTGGCGGCTTTCCCTCTCCTGTCCGCCACTGCATGGCTTATGGGTAAAGCTTGGTTGAAGTATTGAATTGCTTGTTGCTTTTCTCCTAAATCGGAGTAGACTTTGCCAATATTGTTGAGGGTGGCGGCTTCCCCTCCCCTGTCCCTGACTGCACGGTATAGGGGTAAAGCTTGGTTGCAGTATTTAAGTGCTTCTTGCTTTTCTCCTAATGAGTCGTAGACTAAGCCAATATTGTTGAGAGTGGTGGCTTCTCCTCGCCTGTCCGCCACTGCACGAAATATGGGTAAAGCTTGGTTGAAGTATTGAATTGCTTGTTGCTTTTCTCCGAAATCGTCATAGACAGCGCCAATATTGTTGAGGGTGTTGGCTTCCCCTCCACTGTCCCTGACTGCACGGTATAGGGGTAAAGCTTGGTTGTAGTATTTAAGTGCTTGTTGCTTTTCTCCTAAATCGTTGTAGACTAAGCCAATATTGTTGAGGGTGATGGCTTCCCCTTCCCTATTCCCCACTGCACGGATTATGGGTAAAGCTTGATTGTAGTATTGAATTGCTTGTTGCTTTTCTCCTAAATCGTTGTAGACTCTGCCAATGCCAACGAGGGTAAGTGCTTGCCCAGGTTTATCATTAACTTGTTGCCAAAGTTTTAACGCTTCTTGCAGTTTCTCCCTTGCCTGCCGTAGTGATTCTGCTGTCCCTTGTTGATAAAGTTCCAAACCTTCTTGATAAAACCGTTCTGCAGCAGCGCGAGTGGCATTTTGTTGAGTGGTTTCTGTCTGCTGTGCCATCTGCAACCCTCGGTTTCTCGGTGTCGCCCCCACAGCAGCAGCAAGGATTACCGCACTCAGCAATAAAGTTAAACTGTAGCGGGTCAATTTTGGTAGAAACCACCAGTAAACTCGTTGAGACTTTGCACTTCTCTTCATTCTTTAGCCTCACACCCTCAATCAGTGATTATTTACAGCCCTATCCCGTCGGCATCAATTCCGATTATTAGTAAATTATTTAATTGTCGCCAGTAATATTGCTGAAACTTTATGTTGATTTTATAGGTGCAGCTAGCGGACTCATCTGTGGTTTCTGTTTTGGTAACAGATTTTTTTAGGGGCTAGTACCGCAAGGCGGAAGTCAAAAGTCAAAAGTCAAAATAATTATATTCCGGGGTTTTGCGCCATTTTGAATGGTAGGTTTATTTACGCCGTGCTGTGCTAGGAAGATTAAATGTTCGCAATCTTCGCTCTACAAAATCTAGAATAAGATGAGGTTTACTAATTATTTGGCAATGGAAATTTTAAAATTTACGACTAAAATTGATGAATCAGGATATTTAAATCTTAATATTCCAACGGAGTTAGCAGCTGGAGACGTGAATATTGTAGTTGTTTTGAATCCAGTTTCTTCAGAGGGAAAGCAGCAACCTAATTATGATTTCTCCGATTTGGTGGGGCGATTAACTTGGCGGGGAGATGCGGTAGGAATGCAGAGGAATCTACGCGATGAATGGTAATCGCTACGTATTGGATACGAATGCGATTGTATCTCTGCTTCAAGGAAGTTCTCAACTTATTCAATTACTTCAAGATGCTGATTGGATTGGAGTTTCAGTTATTAGCCAAATTTAATTTCTGGCCTTTTCTGGGCTGAGTCAAGAGGATCGTCAACTTTTTGAGCAGTTTTTGCAACGAGTTGAGGTTATCAGTTTAGTGGCGAGTGATGCTGTTTTAATTGAAAAAATTATTGAGATTCGCCAGCAATATCGGTTGAAACTACCAGATGCAGTAATTGCAGCAATGACGATTCAAAATTCAGCAAGTTTAGTGACTACCGATCTAGAATTTGCGAAGGTAACAATTTTAACCGTAATTAATTGGTAAATTTAACATTAAGAATAACCTTATCTCAATGTTGATTTTATAGGTGCAGCTAGCGGACTCATCTGTAGTTTCTGTTTTGGTAACAGATTTTTTTAGGGGTTAGGGGCTGGGGAAGAGGGGAAAATGAGAAATTACGAAGAATTACGGATTGGTATTTTGCGCTCTATTATTCGCCAATCAAGATTAGCTCGTGCTTTATTTGAGATTAATTAAGCTGAAAAGCTACAATAAGTTTTCTATTTGAGGAAGTAAAGCTGCAAAAGGCTTACCGCGATGGCTAACCGACTTTTTTTGTAACAGATTTAGGCGCTAAAGTTTGATTTAGCCCGCGCTTTCGTCAGTTTTTGTCAAACCGTACACGCTGCAAAATTGACAAGGTATCATTTCATCATCATTCGTAATTACGAATTACGAATTACTAATTATGATAATGGCTTTTGTTAGTTCTTTTTCACATCACGAGCCATGTTGAGGAAGTAGTCGTCAAGTTTGGCATTAGGACGACGGCGGTTAGTGGCGGAAATTGTAGCAATGTTATCCTGATTCGTTTCAATTGGCTCTTTTGGAGAAGCTTGTTTTATACCTTGCACCTGATCAGATTCCAAGAAATAACCAGATTTAGTAAATCCGAAAAGCTTGGCAAAAAAACCAAATAAATTTCCGACAAAATTGGAAACACTTTGGAATAAAACACCAAACAAGCCTTGAAAACGAAGGAACAAGTTCCGAACAGTTTGAGTTAGACGAAGCATGACAGCACCTTCAATGATTGCCTATTATCATTGTGACTCAATTGCGATCGCGCGATTTGATGCTATGGCAAAAATCTACCAGTGGGTAGGTGTAGCTCAACTAGGACTTACGCAAGTATCACTCATTATTACTGCTGACTTTCGGGTTAGCCAAGAACTGTATGCAATTGTCTTGCAATCTGCTGACGAGGATTAAGGCTTTGATAGTCCCAAAAATGCATTATATTTAGCGGTAGAGGCAGTTAAGGAATCAGCACACGTTATGGATAATCCGACTGATTTAATGAATGTGGTAATTGCTCATCGCTCTGTCTTCTCAATTCCCACAGCCCTTAATTTTCCTGAACCAGCAAAACTGACTTCACGGGACGCTTGATAGAATTTCCCTCCAAATCAACCTTCCCGTAAAAGGTTTTGCCATTGTAATAAAGCGAAGATGAACTCCCTCCATCCAGGTTCATCGCTTGATCAGCACCAAGAGTTTTCATAAAATCAGCTAATACTGGCAAGGACACCCCAGAGTTCGCGGGAGCCGAGGGTTTTTGAGCTGCCATAACTAAAACAACGCTGCCATCACGGGTGATACCCACGGCAGTTCTGGCATTGGGTTGGTTGCTGCCAAGTGCATCTCGTTTGTTGGTATTATCCACAAAGCCCTCTTTTACTAACGTGAGTTCTGGTAATAGGCGTGGGCCTGCACCTATGGCATCGACTAACTGACAACCTGCTGGTGATGACTCACTGTGTAGGGCAATCGAATAGCGGATAGTTTGCCCACATAAGTAGCGGCGGAATTCTGTGCGATTGAAAATTTGACTAAGGTAAGGTTTTAAGTTGGGATTGTTCACCAACCGCTCGTTTTCCTTGGGGTTAGCTACTAACTTCCCTTGTAGGACAACATAGGATGTAGATTTTTGGTTAACTGGGTCAAAAAAGCCTGCGTTCAAGATAGCTACGGCTCGATGCTTCTGGGCAAATTCCTCTACAGTGGCTACCTTCTGTGATAGTGCAGAAGTTACTAAAAATCTGCTATTAGCTGGAATTAACAGGATATGAGCTATACTTTGAGGCAAAGTGCGCTCGAAGTAGCGGATAGTTTTTGCTGGTAAAGACACAACAGTCGGTATTGATGGTGTTGAGGAACGCAAATTAAACCACAACACCATTGCCAAACTAATTAATATCAAACCCAGTAGTTTAATTTTTCTCATTTTTAAACTCACTAGCAGTTAGCTAAAACAAAGTTAATTTAGTTGAAATACTTTAAGCTGAAAAATAAGAGATTAACTTGAATTAGATGATGTTTCAGATATGAACAGTCAACTAAAATCCGTTGTCAATACTACTCGGTTCAAAGATTTGTAGGTTGGGTTGTACCTTGCTTCCACGTTCGCGCTAGCGTCTCCGTTGGCGCAGCCTCTCCGTCAGGAGAAGCAGAAGTGGTACGGAGTGAAACCCAACAAATCCTTGAAAATGTTGGGTTTCGTTTCTCAACCCAACTTACACCTACACCGAAGTGATTTTTTAGGCTTAACCGAGCAGTCTTGAATCCGTTGTGAGTGATTTAGAACATTAGGATATTGAAATAATACCCGTTTGCTAGCGGAGATTTCCAGGTCGTTATGCTATCCACTTGTTAAAATTAGGATGTTGCAAAACATCTTATTCATCATAGGGATTGAAACGCTTGAAACTTACTAAAATCATTAATTAGAACGACTTAAATAATTCACGCTATGTCATTGCGAATGAAACGAAGTGTAATGAAGCAATCGCAAGGGTTTCACTGATTTTACATTCTGTTACATAGTTTGATTTATTTCCACCGACTTACTTATTGGGGATTGAAATTAAGACCATGTTAAAAATCATAAACCTGAAAAATATCTCCAAAAAATTTGCTATAGCCAGAAATTGTGCTTCTTTCAAAGAAAATGAGGCAATGAGAGCGATCGCATATAGCATGGATTTACTACTCCCTGGTTTGTATATATGGCTACTTGGTTTTAGTTTTCGCATTGGTGGGAGCGTACCAGATGATATTCCCTATAAATACCCCGGTAAAATTCACGAGTTAACTGGAATTGCTTTAGTATTACCAGGATATAGAATTTTTACGACTTACCAGGGTAGCTATGACCCTAAACAGACATCAAATACAGGGGATAACAGCTTTTAATTGTACGGTTCTCGACTCAAATACTTTTGAAACCTTAATGACTCAGGCAGGGTATTCAATCTCAGGTAGCGCACCTGCACAGTCTAATAGAATAAAAGTATGGTGGATTCATAACGAATACCCAAGAGTCGAATCCGTATATAGTCCAGACAATAGAATAGTGATAACGGCGTATCATATTAACTGATATTTTTTATTTCTATTAACTAATTTCCAACATGGGCAGAAAGTTTTGGTTGACAGGATTTTTGTAGTTTGTGATAGTTTCACCAGCAAAATAAATTAGCCATCTCCTATAACCGATTCCAGTTCTTGAGACAGCGAATGTACGTCACTGGATGTTGAGGCAGGCAAGTAGACTGTAAATTGAGTACCTTTGCCTACCTGACTGTAAACATTGACAAAACCACCGTGATTCTTAATAATACCCAACGCCGTAGAAAGTCCTAAACCTGTACCTTTGCCTACCTCTTTGGTGGTGAAAAATGGTTCAAAAATCCGTTGCTGGACTGACGACGACATCCCCATACCAGTATCCGTCACTATGATCGCAATATAAGAACCGACTTTCGCATCAATATTTATCTGGGCAGAATCTTCACCAATCACCAGATTTTCCGCCGCAATCCTCAATATACCACCATTAGGCATAGCGTCACGAGCGTTGACTACTAAATTTATCAGCACTTGATGCAGTTGAGTTGTGTCTCCACGGACGTACCACAGATTTTTAGGGATATCTATTTGGCAAATAATGGATTCGGGGAATGTTTGAGCGATAATTTGCTCGATTTCTGCCATCAAAGGCTGAATTTGCACAATTGTCGGTTTGCCTTCAATACCCCGTGCAAAGGACAAAACTTGCTTGAGCAAATTAGCACCACGTTTAACATTATTTTCTAAAGTTTGCAGTATTTGCTGACTCTGCGAATCGGGCAATTTCTTCTGCAACAGTTGAACTGACATTAAAATTGGGGATAGTATATTGTTGAGGTCATGGGCGATACCGCTAGCTAGAGTGCCGATACTCTCTAAACGTTGCGATCGCAGAAGTTGAGCTTCCAGTTGTTTGTAGTGCGTAATCTCGGTATTCACACTCAAAATGGATTTAGGTTGTCCATGATCATCTGGTATCAGTGTCCACCGACTTTCAACGATAATTATTTTGCCTTCCCTTGTTAGTTGATGCAACTCACCTCGCCACTCACCCGTATTCATCACCCTCAAGTAAGCATCTTCTAGCTGTGGTGAAGTGTCTTTATCCAAAAGTTGCAAAACATTCTTACCCATAACTTCCTCAGCCTTCCAGCCGTACAGACGTTCAGCACCTTTATTCCAAAACAAGATTTGGTTGTGGATATTTCGCACCAGAATCGCCTCAGTTGATACATCCAGCAGCAACCCTTGTTCACGAATTTTCTGTTCTGCCTGTTTTTGCTGGGTTATATCTCGCATCAATGCCAAATGGATGAACGTGCCATCAGATTCGTTACGCAGTGGTACGGCATAGGTTTCCATGTAGCGGCGGGTACCTTTAAATCCCACGATTTCAAACTCCAAAGTCCCCTTGTTACCTTGGCAGACACTTTCATGCATCTCGGCAAAGGCTGCTCTATACTCTGGCACAATTACGGTATCAATTGGTTTACCAATCAAGACATCAGCACTTTCCACTTCCATCATTGCCAGTCCATAGGCATTAATTTCTAAAAGGGTACCATCCCTGGCAATTAACTTGATGCATTCTGGTTCTGCATCTATCATGGCTCCTAAACGATTTTCGCTTTGGCGTCGGGCCAGTTCAGTTTGCTGAAGTTGCCTGATATAAAGCCACAACAAGTCATACAGCAACGCCACCAGCACAAAATCCACAATCACAGCGATAAAAAATGTGACTATCGCCTTTTGGGAACTTGCTTGTGACTCCTGCATTCGCGGCTGTAATAAATTTTGCTCCGCCTTTAAAGAGTCGTGAATCAGCTGTTGAATCTCTTTGCCAATTTGCTTGTCTTTGCCAGATAAGATTTGCTGCCGAACTGCTTCTAATCCCTGGTTTTGTCTGAGGTAAATTTCTTGTTGCAGGATGTTGAGTCTGTTGGTAATTTTCGGCTCCAACAAAGAAATCCACTGCTGCTTTTGATGGTTATCAGCAGTTAACTTGCTGAGAATCTGAATATTGCTATTAGTTTGTTGATCAGCTGCAAAATAGGTTTGGAGATCATCTGCATCTGCTGTAATTAGGTAATTACGTTGTGCCGTTTCAGTATCTTTAAGTAGAGATTGGATACTTTCAAGTTGGGTAATAACTTCATAGTAATATGTGACCCATTGCTGATTGTGAATCAGCTTAACAGTGTTGGCATAGGAGACTACAGCATTACTAAATATAACTGCCAATGCTAGGACGAATATTACTTTCAGCTTTTGGACTTGATACCATTTTTTGATCATGCGATCGCCCTTTCTGCCGCAGATAACCTTCATCAGTTAAGATTAAAGATTAAAAACAAATACTGAGAATATTTTAAGGATTTTGATAACACGGGTAACAAAATACAATCTGTTATAGTTGTAAATATCTGGATTTTAGGCGATGATAATTTATACATAATAATCACAAACAAATCCGCTAATTTTTAATATAAATTCATTTTTAACAGTAGTATAGCCAATGCAGTTTGGTTCAAATAATTTGCCTATGCATAGTATTTGTAGTTGCAATGCAACGTCTCTTGTTTTAAATTGTAATTAACCCTACAGTATCCGTAAATCCAAAACGAAACCAGGTGATATATCTTCTCCAGACAAGCTCGTAGGAAACTCTAATACTTCTTTTGATTGTCCTTGTCTAGAAATTTTGACGCAATGTATTTTTCAATCAATTAGCCAACCAAGTCGCACTTTATATTCGCCCATCTTGGCTTGCGTCTGGCTCAAACTATCAGATGGGGACATTAGCTCTAAAACAAAATCAGGAGCAATGGGAGGAAATTTCTCGCGCTGTTCGGTACTGAGGGCGTTCCATCTTTCTAACTGTATCCAGGATACATCGGAGGAACGGTCGGGGCCGTTAGGAAGTTTAAAACAAGTCGAGGAGTCGAATACTTCTGCAAGTTGGGTTTGTTCGTTCCACACCACAAACCGTGTAGTAAGTTTGGCATTGCATTTTCCAGTTTCCCCTCAGTTGGTGGCATTACAATTAATTCTCCGCTTTTGATTTGCATTTCCAGCTTCTGGCTGGAAAGTAGGTTTGAAACCCACCTTTGTGGGTAAAGCCTCGTGTAGACGTGGTTTCTAACCGCCCTTTTAACTGAATTGAAAACAGCGAAGTTATTCTCCAATAAGCTTGACATGATTCAAGCAATATGTTGATAATTGTAGTCTGTGGAAACTTTACTTCTTAATATAAGCTCTTGGCTAACGTCATTGTCATAGGTGCCCAATGGGGCGATGAAGGAAAAGGTAAAATAACAGACTTACTCAGCCGTTCGGCAGATGTTGTGGTACGTTACCAAGGGGGTGTCAATGCTGGACACACGATTGTAGTCAAAGGTCAGACCTTTAAGCTGCACTTGATTCCCTCTGGTATTTTGTATCCAAATACCGATTGCATTATCGGCTGTGGAACAGTCATCGATCCACAGATTTTGATCGGAGAACTCGACCAACTAAAAGAATTAAATGTTTCCACTGACCACCTGCTGATATCTGAGACAGCCCACGTAACGATGCCTTATCATCGGTTGATTGACCAGGCATCCGAAGAACGACGGGGAAGCCATAAGATCGGTACAACAGGTCGGGGCATTGGACCGACTTATGCTGACAAGTCAGAACGTACAGGCATTCGGGTTTTAGACTTGATGGACCCCGATGGGCTACGTGAGAAGTTGGAGTGGACGATTAATTATAAAAACGTCATTTTAGAAAAGCTTTACAACTTGCCACCTCTAGATGCACAAGAGGTGATTGAACAGTATTTGGGGTATGCAGAACGCTTGCGACCTTACGTTGTTGATACATCGTTGAAAATATCTGATGCAATAGGGCGACGGCGCAATATTTTGTTTGAAGGCGCACAAGGTACCCTCCTTGACCTAGATCACGGAACTTATCCCTATGTCACCTCCTCTAACCCTGTGGCGGGGGGGGCTTGCGTTGGTACAGGGGTAGGGCCGACAATAATTGACCGGGTAATTGGGGTGTCGAAAGCCTATACAACCCGTGTGGGAGAGGGCCCATTTCCCACGGAATTGGATGGAGAGTTGGGAGAATTATTGTGCGATCGCGGTGCCGAATTTGGCACAACCACCGGACGCAAACGGCGTTGCGGCTGGTTTGATGCTGTCATCGGTCGCTATGCCGTGCAGATTAACGGCATGGATTGTATGGCGCTCACCAAACTGGATGTCCTCGATGAATTAGACTCAATCCAAGTTTGTGTCGCCTATGACATTGATGGCGATCGCACCGAACACTTCCCCACCAGTTCCCGTAAATTTGCCAGATGTCGCCCGATCTACAAAACCTTACCAGGATGGCAAGTGTCAACAACTGACTGCCGCACCCTAGAAGACTTGCCACAGCAAGCACTGGATTATCTAAAATTCTTAGCCGAATTAATGGAAGTCCCAATTGCGATCGTCTCACTAGGAGCAAGCCGCGATCAAACCATAATTGTAGAAGACCCCATCCACGGCCCCAAACGCGCTTTATTGCACCCCGATGGCACACCTGCTACTTTGCTGAGTGCGTAAATTAGTCATCAGTTTTTTGCTAATGACTAATGACTAATGACTAATGACTAATGACTAAGGACAACTTTTATGGCGATTACAGTCGAATCTCAAAAACGTCTAGAAGGCAGCAAGCCAAGAGCTTTACGCCGTTCTGGATTGATACCTGCCAATTTATACGGTCACAAGGGTACAGAGTCAATTTCTTTGACTATTGATGCCAAAACTGTTGAGCGCTTGCTCAAAAGGGCTTCAGTCAACAACACCTTGATTGATTTAAATATTACTGATGTACCTTGGCGCGGTAAAGCCCTGCTACGGGAACTTCAGATGCATCCAGCAAAAGGTACGCCTTACCACCTCAGCTTTTTTGCAGTTGCAGGCCACGGCGACATGACTGTAGAAGTACCGCTGCGTTTTCTGGGAAATGCTGTTGGTGTTAAACAAGAAGGTGGTTTTTTAGACACTGTTATCACTGAGTTGCAAGTGAGCTGTGCGCCGGAAAACATCCCTGAAATAATTGAAATCGATGTCTCTAACCTGCAAATCGGAGATAGCTTACGTATTCAGGAGCTAGTCTTGCCTCAAGGTGTTACAGTGCTTGGTGATACGGAGCAAGTCGTAGTTAGCGTTTCACAGCCGCAAATCAGCGCTGCTGCTGAGGATGAGGCTGAGTTAGAGGGTGAAACAGCCCCTGAACCTACGTAAAGTGTGTAATAATTTTTGATGATACCAGGGGGGAACTCCTGGTTTTTTTGTATTTGAACCGCTTAAGGCGCCCAGAGCGCAGAGGAAAGAGATGACAGAAGCGACTCTTCCAGTCTTAATTCAGCAAATGTTGCAGCCGGGATTTTATCCCCATGCGGTAACAGAACCCATTCAACTAATTCAAACCCATATTTCTTATGTGCTGTTAACTGGGGATTACGCCTATAAGCTGAAAAAAGCTGTGAATTTTGGCTTTTTGGACTTTTCCACCTTAGATAAGCGGCAGCATTTTTGTCAGGAAGAGTTACGGTTAAATCAACGGGGTGCCGGTGAACTGTATTTAGAAGTTTTGCCTATAACTTTGGTAGGGGAGCAATATCAGTTAGGGGGAACGGTCGAGGCTGTAGAATACGTGCTGAAGATGCGCCAGTTTCCTCAAGAGTCGCTATTAAGTACACTTTTTGAACAGGGTGAGTTAAATGAGACACGCCTAGAAGAGTTGGGACGGGTGGTGGCTCAATACCATGCGGAAGCACAGACGAATGATTACATTCGCACTTTTGGTGAAGTCCCAAAAGTTCGGGCTGCATTTGACGAGAATTATCAGCAAACTGAGAAGTATATTGGTGGCCCCCAAACGCAGGCGCAATTTACAGAAACAAAGCAATATACAGATAACTTTTTTGCAGAACGTCCAGAATTATTTGCTAGCAGAATTCACAACAACTATATTCGTGAATGTCACGGGGATTTACACCTAAGAAATATTGCCCTGTGGCACGATAAAATCTTGCTGTTCGATTGCATTGAGTTTAATGAGCCGTTTCGCTTTGTCGATGTGATGTACGATGTGGCGTTTACGGTGATGGATTTGTCAGCGCGGCAGCGCAAAGACTTGGGTAATGCGTTTTTGAATGCCTACATAGAGCAAACTGGAGGCTGGGAAGGCTTGCAGGTGCTACCCTTGTATTTAAGTCGTCAGGCTTATGTCCGGGCAAAGGTAACTTCATTTTTGCTAGATGATCCGAGTGTACCCGCGACAGTAAAGGAAGAGGCGACAAAAACCGCCGCTGACTATTACAAACAGGCTTGGGACTATACTAAACCAAAACTGGGACAACTAATTTTGATGTCGGGGTTGTCGGGTTCTGGTAAAAGTACCACAGCAAGGTATTTAGCCCGTGAACTAGGAGCGATTCACCTTCGTTCAGATGCAGTGCGGAAGCATTTAGGGGGAATTCCCCTGTGGGAAAAGGGTGGCGATGATTTGTATACACCTGAGATGACCGAGAAAACTTACACACGACTGTTGGAACTGGGAATTATACTGACTAAACAAGGTTTTTCGGTAATTTTAGATGCCAAATATGATAGACAGCAGTTACGGCAAGAAGCGATCGCAGAAGCTACAAAGCACCAACTTACCCTTCAGATTATCCAATGCACAGCACCTCTTGAAGTTTTAAAAGAGCGTTTGAACAATCGCACTGGTGATATCGCTGATGCCACCGCCGATTTATTAGCCTCACAAATCAAACAAGCTCAACCTTTCACTGAAGAAGAACAATCCTACGTAAAGATTTTCGATACAACTCAACCACGACAGGCACAATTAAAAGAATTCGTAATGACGCTCGCGGACTCGCTAACGCTGCGCTAACGTAATTCTTAATTCGTAATTTTTAATTGAATCGAAAATTACAAATTAGGAATTAGTAATTAGTTAATAGCCTTTTTTACCTATGGCAGACAAAAAGAACGACTTATTCAGTATTTCTCCCAGCTTCTTTTCTCAGCTGTTATTTGGGGCATTTTTAACATTTATATTAATAATGACCGGCTCGGCACCAGCTCTGGGCATCTTCTTAGGTATCATGGGGGGTTTCATCTTAAGCTGGATCACAAATGTAACCAATAATAGCACCCAAGCTCCAACTGTAGCTTCTTCTGATGGCGTCGATACGGGACTGAAATACTGGTTATTTTTCATGCTTGGCTTTGTATATTTGGGATATCCAGCACCCATGAGTATCTTGCTAGGTGGAATAGGCGCTTTAGCTGGAGGCTGGATTACTGCTTGGTGGGGAAGTAAGGAAGTAACTAGAACTCAGTTGCAAGTTGAAGAGTCAGAAGAGGGTGAAGTTGAACCAACGAACGAGAGGAACAACAAACGGCAAACAAGAAGAACCGCCCGTCGTTACCGTCGCACTGCTGGAAGTAGTTTCAATTTCAGGTTTTGGGAAAAAAAGTAGTAATTTGGGCATTGGGGAGCCAGCGCCGTGGGCGGGTTTCCCGACTTGTTCGCGTAGCGTCTCCCTTCAAAGAGGCGACTGGCGTCATTGGGTATTGGTCAATAATCAATAGTTCTTCTTCCCCTGCTTCTTTCGTAGTCCCTATTCCCTATTCCCCATGCCCCAATAATATGTTTATTATATCTATCTAAATTACTGCCACTATTTTTTTATCCACTAGGACTAGCCTGCGCGAGCTTGGTAGTAGCATTAGTAACATTGTAGAAACGACCGCGCACTGCGGCGATCGCAATTGCTTTTGCCCTAACTTTATTGCTATTTTGTAGTAATGCTTGGACTGCTAAATCATTAGTGCGATCGCTAGAATGGCAAAATCTTCCACCAGCCCAAATACCAGTTACAGAAGCGATTGTGGTTTTGGGTGGCGCAACCAAATCCGCTTTTCCCCCAAGACCTACCGTCGATTTGAGTGAATCAGGCGACCGCGTGATTTATGCTGCACAACTATATCGCCAGAAAAGAGCGCCTATAATCATTCTGAGCGGAGGCCGCATTGATTGGCGTGGAAGTGGTTCACCAGAGTCGGCAGATATGGCAACAATACTCACATCTATTGGTATTCCATCTGAGGCGATTGTCCAAGAACCTGACTCTCTGAATACTTATCAAAATGCAGTGAATGTCCGAAAAATTTTGTCATCTCGTGGGATTCGTCAAGTATTATTAGTTACTTCGGCAATACACATGCCGCGATCGCTTCAGATTTTCCAGCGTCAAGCAATCAATGCCATTCCTGCACCCACTGACTTTCTGGTTACTGAGGGTGAGTTGCAAGAACTCGCCAGCAGTCCCAAAGCCGCTATACTAAATTTATTACCTGATACCGACAACTTACACCAATTTACCACCGCTTTAAAAGAGTACATTGGTTCTTTAGTTTATCGCTTACGCGGTTGGCTTTAATCAAATTATGAATTATGAATTTTTAACTCCTAACTCCTAACTCCTAACTTTATTAACATTATGTCTAAAAACTTACCTTATATTATGCCATCCCCTCAACCTCAAGTTGAGGAAGCTTTTGCCGCTTACCAAACAACCCACCAGTTCTACCACGAAGTTCGGTCACGGTCAGAGTTTCAGCGTTATTGTGAATGGTATTATACAACAGCAGAACAGCACCGCCAAGAGCTTAAAAGAATGCGCGGCGAACTGAATATTTTCCAGTGGTTTCGCCGCCGATGAGCCATTTAGATGACTTCTAACTCATTTTCACGTAAATGGGCTTTAAACTTTTTACTAAACTTAACTAAAATCGGCAGATTAGCGCTTACGGGTCTGCCTTGCCATTGGGTGGCAATACCTGTAACTTCGCCTTCTGTGCCTTTGATGTCAAAAGCCTGATTCCGATGTTCAGGATGATGATACACTACTACCGAATCTTTAACGCGGATGCGATCGCCAACTTTCATAACAACATTTACACCTAGCATTTGCTTTTTCACAAGTATCTGCTACAAAATATATGATTAAATTGCTTAAAATTTGATTTAATCAGTTATTTCTTGACGCTTCACAGGGGTGCGACGGCGCATTTAACCCTCTGCATCCAGGCACGTTTTAGCTATCCGTGCATACTTTTGCAAGTTTTTGCCGCGTTAATATTTATCGCTCCCACCTTCCGGTTTTACCCCATAACCTGGGAAACGAAAGAAAATGAAGCGATATCAAATGTGCTTAGTACTTTGACAAGAGATATAACCCTTTTATCTTCACTCTAGGATGTTCCCCAGGTCAACTCTCTCACCAATTTTCGTGGATAGCAGACGCGCTGTTATTATCGAATGTACTCTGACCTCACTTCCATTCCTCTCTCCTAAAATGAGAGAGGCTTTGAATCCAATACGCTTGGGTTAAAGCCAAAAACCAAAACCAGCGTAGGTTGGAGAGCCACTGCGTTGCGTATTTTCCAAGAGTTGTTCGCTCTTAGCGTTCCCGCTATGATAGCAAGTGGCGTTTGAGGAACGTAGCAAGATCCCGAAGGGTAACCCAACATTTTAGCGACTTTGTTGGGTTTCACTACGTACCCCTACAATACAAGCAAGCTACAACCCAACCTACAATTATCCGTAACTCAAGCATATTAGCTTTGAATCTTACCCCCCTTCCCTTGTAGGGGAGCCAGTGCATTGCGTATTTTCCAAGAGTTGTAGCAACTGGCGTAAGGGGTTGGGGGTTAGGTCTTTATTGGACTCAACACAGAAACGCTATAGAGTATAACCAAAATTTGCTTGCTTAATAAAATCGCGGAAGCTGGAATGGTAAAGACTGTAGCGGATTTCCCCATCAATTTGAGGCATTGCACCCTTGCGCGTCTCCCCTTCTCTCATTCGTGAAAGGCTAGGGCGTGTTTTCAAACTCAAAAAGTAGGTTGGGTTAAGCGTAGCGCAACCCAACCTACTTTTAAGTCTAATTTGGGGTTTGAAAACAGTCCCTAGCGCCTGCCGTAGGATGCCCAAAGGGCTGTAGGGAGAAGCAAGTGCCGTCCTGGAGTGTTAAAAACTCACGCCAATTTTCTAGAACTTGGCTCACTAGTTATCGCCACTTTATTGTCCGTCATCCTAAATGTAGAAGCCGTTCTTACCAACATTCTAATATTCATCATCAACATTGGAACATTCATAAGCAATATTGCAATGTTCCTGATCAACATGAGAATATTTCTTATCAATACTGGAATATTCATCATCAACATTCGGACATTCATAAGGAATATTGCAATGTTCCTAATCAACATGAGAATATTTCTTATCAATACTAAAATATTCATCATCAACATTACAATATTTTGGTGTAATATATTTTCCAGTCCCCATTCTTTACTTTCCAGGCGGACAAAGTTGCTGTATTCTTTGAGGAAGTTGCCGACACATCTGCTGGAATCCTTGAGGATTAAATTGCCACCAAGCAAATAATCCCAAACTTGTACCTCCCACAAGCAACGCCAACACTCCCCCTAGCATTACCAAACGTTTACCCCGATTAGGTTTTGTAATTACGGTTGGTGGGATTTCTGGGCTGGTAAATGGTTCTTCTGAAAGATCCAAATCTAGATCCAAATCTAAATCCAAATCTAGAAGCGATCGCGAACTTTCTGTCAAGGAAATTGGTTCCTCTTGTTCCTCTTGTATTTCTGCTTCTATAATCTCTTCTGGCAACGCCGGAGTCATAGGTACTAAGTATTCCGGGGAGACACGGTAATAAGTGAGAACAACCGACGTATTATCACGCCCATTTTTTTCGTTTGCCAAGTTAATCCAGTTGCGGACAGCATCTTCAACTGTCACTTCACCTGTTAACACCGGTATTGCATAATTTTGCCAAGATTGTTCCACCCAGTTATTGTCACTTAAACCATCAGAACACAGTAGCAAGATGCCATCTTCTTCCACAATGAATCGCTGAACCTTGAGACGCAAAGATTCTGCATCTCTTGTCCCCAATGCTTGAGTTAGGGCACTAGCATCTGGTCTAAGAAGTGCCTTTCGATACAAGCTTTTAGCAAAGCGGACTTCCCGCGTTGCCACATCATCATCTACTGTCAGTAGTTGACAATAATTGTGAGTAATCCAATAGGCACGGCTATCGCCAACATTAGCCAAGTAAAGTTCATGGGTATTATTTGATTGCCATCCAGTACTAGTCTGCACTCGTTGCGGAACTTGTAGCGCCATTACAATGGTTGTAGCCATGCGTTCTCTGCCTTGGCGTTTTTGTTCGTTATTGCGGGCACAAAGCAGATTATTTACCACCCGCAAGCTTGCTTCTAGTTGTTCCTGCAACAACTCTGGTAGTACAAGTACAGTTTGTTCTGTAACCTCCGTTAGTAAAGCGCGAATTTGCAACTTTACAGACTGCACTGCCAACTTACTGGCAACCTCGCCGCCTTCGTGTCCACCAATGCCATCGCAAACAATCGACAAGTAAGGCAATAAGAGTTCATCTAAGTCACTCAAAACATTGGGGTAGCAAGCGTCTTCATTTTGTGCCATAATTGGCCCAATATCTGTAGAGCCTGCCACCTTCAGGACTAATGGTAATTCTGCCGCAGATGCTAGTAGTAAATTATTGAGTTGAATATTAATAGCCTCTAACTCAACCTCAGTTTCACACATCTGCTGGACTATGTTCTGTAAGCCTTTGGCTACTGATGCCTTTGCAGACGCTACCCAAAACTGCCAACACTCACCCAGATTTTGTAAACTCAGTTTCTCATCTGCTGGTGTTTGGTAGAGTTCCAACAGTCGCACACACCAACCCTGGACTCTCAAATTATCTACTACCAGTAAACTGTGGCTAAGTCCCAATTCTGATAAAGGTGTCCAAAGTTGGAGAATTTGCCACAGCCAATAAACTTGTCGTACCCCCGTTGCTTGCTCCCATGCCTCAACAATAGTTGGATAGATATTTCCTGTCTCATCTATCGGCACATTTTCCAATAAGAGGATATCAGTTGTATTTCCCTCAAGGTCACTAGCAAATCCATAAGCCTGGGGCAGATGCAACCGCTCTTGATATAATCGTAGATAAGGAATTACTTCCTTTGGCAATTCTTCAGATACATCTGGCGGCAGTCCCGGTTGAGTATCTAGCCAAATCTGGTGACTAATTACTTCGTATCTATCTGCAACCTTTGTACCTGGTGGGATTTGAGCAGACGATGAGCCAGTAGCCCAAAGATAGCGGTGAACTAAAGGAGTTTGGCAACTAGCACAAACACTATCTCCCATAGGATTAATGGGGCGATTACAGCCTGGATTTATGCAATAAATTATCAGTTGAGTAGAAATCATAAAGCTATAAATTTAAAAAATCAATCAACTCATGAACTTCGATTAATTTTAGCTGGCAATGACTTGAAGGGTAGAATAGACTGGATTTGTGTACCGCTAGCTATACCTTGTTACTGAAATTAATCAAAATTATTGGTAAAAAAACCAAGTTTTGCTTTCTGTAAATAACTTAAGTCTGGCTGTATCTAATCGTAGAAATGCATTTACGTCAATGTAGAGTTTAGGATGGCGCTATGCCAAGTCTTACCTTAATCTGGCTTCTGGCGGGAGCGGTTCTGTGTCTAATGGAACTGTTCTTACCATCGGCGTTTGTCGCCTTCATGATGGGAATTAGCGCTTTTGTAGTGGCGCTGCTGTCTGGAGTGGGTTTGGGAAGTGTATGGTTGCAAGTTATAGTTTGGCTATTATTTTCCACCACACTAGTTTTGCTTTCCCGTCGGTTTTTGCAACCGCGACAACGCAAATCTAAAATTCGGGATGCAGTTATAGCTGAAACCTTAACAGAAATTCTGCCTGGGAAAACAGGGCGGGTGCTGTATGAGGGAAATTCTTGGCAGGCACGATGTGACGATGACAAATTCACCATATCACCCCATCAAAGAGTTTATGTGGTTAGGAGAGAAGGTACTACTTTGATTGTGATACCAGAAAATTTGTTGAATTCTTAGTCATTAGTCATTAGTCATTAGTCATTAGTCATTAGTCATTAGTCATTAGTCATTAGTCATTAGTCATTAGTCATTAGTCATTAGTCATTAGTCGTTTTTCTCCCTCGCCCCTGCCCCTTCTCCTTTCTAGTGACACCTTTTTAGTTAAAAATCAGGAGATTCACAATGGAACAGTTCTTTTTGCTCGTCTTTTTAGCCCTTGGTGGTTCTGCCGTAGCGGGGTCTGTGAAAGTCGTCAATCAGGGCAATGAAGCTTTGGTAGAAAGATTGGGTAGTTATAACAAAAAACTGGAACCAGGACTAAACTTTGTCATTCCTTTCGTAGATAGAATTGTCTACCGAGAAACTATCCGAGAAAAAGTCTTAGATATTCCTCCCCAACAGTGCATCACCCGTGACAACGTTGGCATTGAGGTGGATGCAGTGTTTTACTGGCGGATCGTGGATATGGAAAAAGCCTGGTACAAGGTAGAAAATCTTCAGGCGGCAATGGTAAACATGGTGCTGACTCAAATTCGCGCCGAAATGGGGCAACTGGAGTTGGATCAAACCTTTACTGCTCGTTCCCACATCAGTGAACTTTTATTACAGGATTTGGACGTTGCTACCGATCCTTGGGGTGTGAAAGTGACGCGGGTAGAACTGCGAGATATTATTCCCTCTCAGGCAGTGCGAGAATCGATGGAATTGCAAATGTCGGCAGAACGACGCAAACGGGCAGCAATTTTAACTTCTGAGGGGGAACGCGAAGCTGCTGTTAATAGCGCCAGAGGTAAAGCTGACGCGCAAATCCTGGATGCAGAAGCTCGTCAAAAATCGACAATTCTGCAAGCAGAAGCTGAACAAAAAGCGATCGTTCTGAAAGCTCAAGCAGAACGTCAGCAACAAGTTCTAAAAGCGCAGGCGATCGCAGAATCAGCAGAAATTCTTGCCCAAAAACTCCACACTAACCCCAATGCGAATAAAGCAGTAGAAGTTCTGTTTGCCTTGGGCTATCTCGATATGGGCGCGACAATTGGTAAAAGCGATAGCAGTAAGGTAATTTTTATAGATCCGCGCTCCATTCCTGCTGCCTTAGAGGGTATACGCTCTGTCGTTTCAGATGGTCAGGTTAACTCTAACGAGTTGTTTTCTAAACAAATACCAGGATTAGAAAATAACCGCCCTGGTTAGGAGTAGGGGATCAGAAAAGCAGAGGAGCAGAGGAAGAATAATAACTCCTGCCTCCTGATTAATGACTAATGACTAATGACTAATGACTAATGACTAATGATAATTAACCCAGAACAGGTCATCAACGCTATTATTGCGATCGCTAATCCTTTAATTAAGGAAAAAATTCAGCGCAATGAGACTGTAATTAAATTACTTCAGCAGTTTAAACTTGACCCAGAGCATCCACCAGCAGATTTTAGTGGGGTTTATGCTTATGCACTGGTAGAGTACGGCGTTGGGAAACCCAAGCCTCTTTTAGAACTTTTTCGCCAAGAAGCAATAAAACAAGCTTTCCGCAAAGCATTTGACCATAATAACCCCTCAATTTTGCTTTCTGGAGTTGATGCTTGGCTTGATGCTTATGCGTTGGGTGATGACATTAGAAGTTTGGGAATTGACATTAGACGAGAAATTGCCGCGTTTTATATTGTTTTTGCGGAAGTTGCTAAACGCACTCGCAACCCAGCAGATACACTTATGAGTCAACAAATTGGCTCTTTGCAAAAACGCATTGCAAATATCCAAGAACTACTCGATAGGTTGCCGACGCTGGAAGGTATTCGTACAGAAATGGCGCGGTTGGCTGCACAAAGTTCCCCCGCACTGCTGGAGGCCGAAACATCCACCGAAAATCAATGTAGAGCTATAGCTTTAGCTCAACAAATGCGCGGCTGGTTTGAAACCTTGGGCTACCGCTTTGAAAAGTATGAAATTTGGGGTGATTCATATTTTGAGTGGATTATCAATGTGCCAACACGACGTAACCGATATGACCGCATCCTGATCCGGGGAATTGAGGGCGAAGTTGGACTCAAAGATGTCGCTGTTTTGCGTTCTTCTGTGGAGCAGCAGAGAACTGATGAAGGTTGGTTAGTAACAGCCAGACGGATTGCACGAGCGGCACGGAATGAGGTAGAAAAGGAGGAAAATCGCCATTTAGGTTGTTACACTTTTGACGAACTCATTGATCAAGATGCCGATTTTAGCGATTATCTCGATTGGTTGGAAGCAGAAATTATCCGGCGGCAAATAGATACAAAATACGTTCCTTTAGCCTGCACAAAAGAGGAAATTGACCCTGATACTAAGCAACGCATCGGTATTAGTCACTATGGCGATCGCGATGGTTGGATTGATGGTTATATTGATGTGTGGTTGGACGATCCTGCCAAAGAGCATATTTCTATACTAGGAGAATTTGGTACGGGGAAAACTTGGTTTGCTTTCCATTATGCTTGGGTGGCATTGCAACGTTACCGAGATGCCCAAAAACGCGGTATTGAGCGTCCCCGTTTGCCTTTGGTAATTACGCTGCGGGATTTTGCCAAAGCAATAAATGTTGAGAACGTTTTGGCAGGGTTCTTTTTTACACAACACAATATTCGTTTAACTAGCGAAGTCTTTGACCAGTTGAACGGCATGGGTAAATTGCTGCTAATTTTCGATGGTTTTGACGAAATGGCAGCAAAAGTTGACCGTCAGCAGATGATTAATAACTTTTGGGAACTGGCTAAAGTGGTGGTTCCCGGTGCTAAGGTTGTCCTGACTTGTCGCACGGAACATTTTCCCGACGCGAAGGAAGGACGCGCTTTACTCAATGCCGAGTTGCAAGCATCTACCAAGCAACTAACAGGGGAAACACCACAGTTTGAAGTGCTGGAACTGGAAAAATTTAACGACGAGCAAATTCGGCTAGTGTTGTCGCATCAAACGGAAGTTGCAACGGTTGAACAAGTAATGGGAAATCCGCAATTATTGGATTTAGCCCGTCGTCCGGTGATGACAGAGTTAATTTTGGAAGCTTTGCCAGATATTGAGGCGGGTAAACCTGTGGATATGTCGCGAGTTTACTTGTATGCAGTGCGGCGGAAAATGGAACGGGATATTAAGAGCGATCGCACGTTTACATCTTTGGCAGAAAAGCTATACTTTTTGTGCGAACTTTCTTGGTAAATGCTGTCTACTGACCAAATGAGCCTCAATTATCGGCTTTTCCCTGACAGAATTCGGCGGTTATTTGGTTCGGTGGTGCAAGAAGAGAAGGATTTAGACCATTGGCATTACGACATGATGGGGCAAACAATGCTGATTCGCAATGCTGATGGTGATTATACTCCAGCGCATCGGTCTTTATTAGAGTTTTTTGTTGCATATAAATTTGCGGCAGAGTTGGGAGTATTAGCAAATGACTTTACGGATTTAGCGCGGGTGCGGTTCCAGATAAATCATGATGTTGCGCCTGTTGATTATAGTTGGTCTTCTTATTTCAGTCGTCAGGTAGATGCGGCTGGAGAGATTTTGCCAACTGTGGTATTGAAGAGATTTATAAGCGAATCGTTGGAGAAGTTGAGAGTAACTTTTGGTCAAGCACCTTTAACGAAAGCGGTGATGGATTTGTTGCTGGGGATGGTTGATATTGACCCTGAGGAGTCAGTTATCAAGATTATCGAGGGGACACGGGGAAAAAGTGAAGATGAAGTGGGTTATGTCGGGGGGAATGCAGCGACAGTTTTGGTAAAAGTGGATAAGGCTGCGTTGGATGGAAGAGATTTAAGCGGTACGGTAATTAAAGGTGCTGATTTTACTGAGGCTAGCTTGCGTCATGTTAATCTTGCACAAGCAAATTTGGTTGATAGTATTTTTACTAAACTATTTGGTGCAATTTTCTCAGTTGTATATAGTTTTGATAGTCAATTTGTAGCCACTGGTGATGGTGAAGGCATTATTCGTATATGGAAAGTTGCTACTGGCGAAGAAATTTTGACTTTTAGTGGACATACTAACGCAATACTTTCGGTTGACTTTAGTCACGATAGTAATAAAGTTGCTAGCAGTAGTCATGATAGAACTATAAGGCTATGGGATACCTGCACTGGTAAATGCTTAACAATTTTACAAGGACACAATAGTTCTGTAAATTCAGTTTCTTTCTGTCCTCAAGGTAAGATTCTTGCTAGTGGTACTCTTAATGAAAGCGTTGGGTTATGGTGTCCCTTCACGGGTGAATGCTGGAAAACTTTACAAGGTCACACTAAATCAGTATCGGCAGTTGCCTTTAGTCCAGATGGTAAAACTCTAGCTAGTGGTGCAGACGACCAAACTGTAATACTTTGGGATATAAACAGCGGTAAATGCCGGAAAATTTTACAAGGTCATTCTCTTTGGATTCGTTCAATTGCTTTTAGTCTGGATAGTATAAATGCTTACTAGTTGTAGTTGTGATGGCACAATAATGCTTTGGGATACTAGCACAGGTAATTGCATAAGAACCCTTAGACCAAAAAGACCTTACGAAGAGATGAACATTACAGGCGTTACAGGTTTAACCGAATCTAAAAAAGCAACTCTCAAAGCATTAGGTGCTATGGAAGATGGAGCTTAATACTTTTAGCCTATTACACTTCTGATAATTGTGGAGTTAATGCACTTGTGGGAGATGGGGAATAAATTTTAGGCGATACCTGACGGTAAGTTCGTGCGATGTCTCCGACGGGCTATTCGGCGTCGCGTTTGTGTAGTAAATTCTCAAGCCCCGTTAAAATATAGTTAATCTTAGATAGTGTTCAATGACAGCCCAAGAGTTAGAAACACAGTTACTATCCCTAACAGCAGCCGAAAAGGTTGAATCAATTCGCATCTTAACCCAAGGTATTAATACCAACAATCATGGAATTACCAAAACCCCTGGTGTAATGGGTGCTGATGCTTGTATTGCCGGAACGCGCATTCCTGTTTGGTTGTTGGTAAGTTATCGACGACAAGGTGCTAAAGATGCTGATATTCTAGATCAATATCCTCAACTTAGTGCAGCTGACTTAGTAATAGCATGGCTTTATGCTGAAGCATTCCCTGACGAAATTGATACTCCTATTCACGAACAAGAACAAGCTGATGCTATTTTAAATGCTTCTTAAAATATCCTGTTAATGTATGTCAAGGTTGTTAGCAGATGAGCAGTTTCCCCGTAAATCAGTAGAATTATTACGTACTTTTGGACATGATATTATCACCATACAAGAAGCAGGCAAAGCCGGAATTTCTGATGATATGGTGAGTGAGAAAATAATCAAGCTTTGATAAGTTAAAAGTTATGACATTATCTATTCAGCCAACCACAGCACTAAATGTAGAAGAGTTCTTAAAACTACCAGAAAGAAAACCAGCAAGCGAGTATTTTAACAGACAAATCTACCAAAAGCCTATGCCACAAGGAAAACACAGTACGTTACAAATTGAATTAGCTTCTGCCATCAATCAAGTTGCAAAATCCAAAAAGTTAGCTTATGCCTTTACTGAACTACGCTGCACGTTTAGCGGATTTTCGATAGTACCAGATATTGCTGTGTTTGAATGGCCAAGAATTCCCCTTGATGCAAAAGGTAGTATTGCGAATAAATTTGAGATTCCCCCAGATTGGATAATCGAAATTCTCTCACCGGAACAATCAGCCAACCGAGTTATCCGCAAAATTACATTTTCTATTCAAAATGGAGCAAAGCTAGGTTGGTTGCTCGATTCTGCTGATGAGTCAATCATGATTTTTGAACCAAATAAATTACCAGAATTAAAAGAAAATCAAGATATTTTACCGATTTTGAGTGTTATTGAAAATTGGCAATTAACAGTTGCAGACGTATTTAGTTGGTTGAGTTTTATTTGAATAAAGCATTGATTACAGCAGAATTCAGAATTCAGAAGTAAAATAGGCTTTATTCCTCTCTGAGAATTGGTATAACTATTAACCAATCCCAGTAGCTTGATTTTCCTGGCATTGGCTGCACAACCCAAAAAACTCAAGGGTGTGGTAAAAAACTTTAAATTTATGGCTGGACTCTAACTGGTCTTCTAGGTCATGAACGGGGCATTGATTAATCGGAATTGAGACACCGCATTGCAAGCAAGTAAGGTGGTGTTTGTCTTGCTGCGCTAGACTATAGAGGGCTTCACCGTTAGCCAAATTCCGCACTTGTACCATGCCTTCGAGTTTTAAGGCTTCTAGAGAACGGTAAACTGTTGCTAAACCCATGCTCTGATTGCTGTTACGTAGTTCTACGTAAATATCCTGGGCTGAAATGCCTTTTTTGACGGTTTTCAGTAGGTTGAAAATACGCTCTTGACTGCGGGTGCGTATGGCTCTCATAGACAATTATTTAAATATGCCACTGTAGTTGAAGCTGTTAGATGGGTTAATTGATCAATTAACTTTAACCGCTTCGTAATCTTATTTTCACTCAGTTGGAACAGAAAGTTATAGTATAGCGATCGCAGCATTCAGCAAAAGCCCGTGCAAACCAAGTATCTAGCCAAAATTTTCGTTACGCTTCGTGCTTCAGTTTTAGACCCTGCTGGTGTGGCTGTACAATCCGGTCTTAAGCAACTGGGATACGAGAACGTTGACCAGGTGCGGATTGGCAAGTACATTGAACTCACCATCACCTCGACTGATGAGAAGAAAGCGCGTCAAGACCTCGATCGCATTTGTGACCAAATGCTATCAAATCCGGTAATTGAAAATTACCGCTTTGATTTGATTGAGGTCGAAACCCAAACGGGGGTATTTTAGGGACTAAGGAGTAAGGGAGCAGAGGAGCAGGGGAGCAGAAGGGATAATATCCAGTAAATCTTTCCCCTGTGCCCCTGAAGCCTCTTTCCAACGCCCCATGACTAATGACCAATGACTAATGACTAATGACTAAATTCGGTGTTGTTGTTTTTCCAGGTTCTAATTGCGATCGCGATGTTGCTTATGTAACCAGAGACTTGCTCTTACAACCGACTCGCATGGTTTGGCATCAAGAAACAGACATTGCTGATTTGGATGTCGTGATCATACCTGGTGGCTTTAGTTACGGTGATTATTTACGCTGCGGTGCGATCGCGCGTTTTTCACCCGTGATGCAACAGGTTGTCGAACACGCTCAAAAGGGTAAATTTGTCCTCGGTATTTGCAACGGGTTTCAGGTATTAACTGAAGCTGGACTTTTGCCAGGGGTGTTGACTAGAAATCGGGATTTGCATTTTATCTGCGATCGCGTCCCCTTGAAAGTTGAGCGGACTAATCTCTTATGGACGCAAGCTTATACCAATAGTGAAGTTATCACTTTGCCCATTGCCCACGGAGAGGGACGATTCTACGCTGATCAAGCTACTCTCGCAGAAATTGAAGATCACGGGCAAGTCGTGTTTCGCTATGAAGGGGAGAATCCCAACGGTTCACTGAACAACATTGCCGGGATTTGCGATCGTCAGGGCAATGTGTTGGGGATGATGCCGCACCCAGAAAGGGCGTCAGACGCGATGCTAGGGGGTAGCGATGGCTTGAGGTTGTTTCAGGGCTTGCTAGAGAAAATAGCGGCATTAGCGTAGAGCAAATATCGAGCGAGGATGTTGGGCCAGATAGCGATCGCTAAACAAACCCTCGCCGCAAAATTGCCCCACGCGCCTCTAAGTAGGTCGGCGTAAATAATTATCGTTGGGATAAGGCAGTTCTTGCTGGGGGCAATAAGCAGGGGGAAAAAGGGTTTGAGCTTTGTTTACTTTTCTTCACACAGTTTGGTTTTATTGTGCCGACTTATTTACATGGGAAGTGAATTTACATATATAGCAGAGCGTTAGGCAAATGACTGAAACATAGACACCATAAGCATTTCAGCCATCTAACTTTGTCAATAAATCCTCAATGATTCCAAAAAATAGGAGCGTGGGCAATAGGCTTGGGTTAAGCTTTTTTCTCTCCCCCTGCTTGAAGAGCCTCCTCTGCCCCCCTGCCTGCTTTAACAGAGAAATTTCCTTAACTCAAGCGTATTGTCACCATCCCCAACTACCAGGAGCGCCTTTGAAAGGCCCAACAATATCACTGGTGATCCAACCGCCGTAGAAGTTACCTGGTTGTGGTTGCACCTCTTCGCCATTCACGTAGCATTTATCCATTACATGAGCGTAAAAAGCTACATAATCCTTGAGAGATTCAAACGCTGGTGTAGGGTTAGGGTAGAACCAGCCAGCATTATGGACTTCTTTTTCACCAACTCGGATTGTGTAGTAACTAGCACTTCCCTTCCACTCGCAAAAGCTAGACTGCGATGTCAGCTGCAAATATTCCATTTTGATATCCGCAGGAGGAATGTAGTAAGAAGGAGGATGACTAGTTTCTAAAACACGTTTGGCGTTGTGGGTATCTGCGATTATTACTCCATTAAAGATTATTTGGATATGTTTACTTGTGTCCTCCAGACGAGGAGGACGGGGGTAATCCCAAACTGATTCTTGTCCGGGAGCGGGTTCGATGCGTTGAGAATTAACCATTGTAAAATTTTGATGCGATCGGCTTTTAATGATTTGCTCTCAAGTTTTATGAGCAAGCGATATCTACGACAGGCGCAGCTGCGGCTCTATCACATCAAGAGGTGCAAGCAGCGATGAATTGGCGTTACTGATAGCGTCCCTTGCACGTCTCGTAGAGAGCGTCATAGCCCGTTGTAGACATCACTTTTACAAATTAACAAATTAACGTACCTCTTTAAGAGTATCAATTTGCTTGGTAAACATCTCAGTGAATAAACTAAGCACAGTCCGTTCTTCGCGCACTTTTATATTGGCACTGATGGACATACCTGATTGCAAGGTGACATTTTTACCTTTAATCACTAAGGATTGTTTATTCAATGAGATTTTTGCCGGAAATCTATAAAACTGATGTGTTTGATCTGGCGGTAATGCGTCTGATCCTACCCCAAGCACTTCTCCTTTGATATCGCCAAACTCGCTGTAAGGAAAGGAGTCAATTCTGACATCTACCTTCATGCCTTTTCGCACAAAACCAATATCTTTGTTAGTGATGAAAACTTCAGCTATATAGTTTTCATTTGGGACAATTTGCAGCAGTTTTGTAGTCGGAGTCGCGACAAATCCAGGGTTTTTTGCTTGTAAATCAAAAACTGTTCCAGCTACAGGCGCATGGAGTTCTTCATATCTAACATTTAACTGTGATTGAGAGATTTTACTATTGACATCTGCTAAACGCTGCTCATTCTCCAGCACAACTTTCATGAATTGGCTATCGATTTCGGCAATGCGCTGTTTGTTGTCACCTATCTTGTCCAAAATGTTTTTATCAGAAACAGCCACCGTATTGCTTAACTCTTGTCGTCCTTTTTCTATATCAAACTGGAGGCGTTTCTGTTCCTCACCCAATTGTGCTACTTCTGCTGTGCGGTTTTGTACTTCTTGTTTCTGGTTAAGATACTGAAGTTGAGAAATACCACCTTCTTCTGCTAATATCTTCAGCTTATCTAAAACCTGCTGTTGAATAGCTAAACTTGCTTTACTATCTTCCAGCTTAAAATGATTTTGACTAAGTTGTTTTTTGGTTTTTTCTACTTCTAATTCTGCCGCAGCAGACCGAGAATCTAATTCTCTTTTGGCAACTTTTAGACGTTGCTGTTCATCAATCCCCACTTGAGAATCTTGACCGGAATTTTTTAATTGAGTCCGTAATAATTCATTTTCTCCTACTAAAGCTGCCCGACTTTTCAGCAAAAAAGCAGTTTCTGGTGGCAAATTACCACGCAAATATGACAGTTCAGACCCAGGGGCGGTACTTGCACCCAACAATCGGCGATAAATCTGATTTTCTTTAATTAATGCAAGGCGAATTTTATTCAAAGAATTTAATTCAGCAACAGAAGCGATGGAATCAAAAGTCAGCAACAAATCTCCTGGCTTTACTTCTTGTCCATCTTTAACATTAACCGTTTTCACGACTCCACTAACAGGAGCTTGAACATCTTTGACTGTTCCTTGCGGTTTTAATTGCCCTGTTGCTGGTACTACTTGCTCAATTTTGGCAAAATAAGCCCAAGCAATTGCAAAACAGGCTAGCCCCATTAGGGTCACCATGATTGTCCGCGACCAAATTGGAGATTGGCGCAAGACAATGGATTGCTCAAATTCCTGAGTGTTTGAGTTAATTAAAGGCTTTTGAGCAGCTTTCTGTTGTTTTGTAAGTACCCGTGAATCTTGCTTGACTCCGTTTTTATGATTGCCGTTTTTTTGATTGCCGTTGAGGTGATTCCCATTAAGTTGAGTCATAACGATTTTGGATTTTGGACTTGTCGTGAGCATTCAGTCGAACGATTTTGGATTTTTTGTAGGGTGGGCACTATTTATCGATCCCGAAAACCTGGATTTTGACATTTGTGAAGGTGCCTACTCTTTGCTGATTGCTACATCTATGGAATGTTGGTCAAACAGAGAATTTTCTGATGCCATGCCCCCAGCAATGACTAATTACAAGTTCACATCTTGTTGCTGATACAGGTAATAATAATGACCTTTAGTAGCCATTAATTCTTGATGGCTACCTTGTTCTATAACCCTGCTATTATCCATGACGACGATCATATCTGCATTACTCACGGTGTTCAGGCGGTGGGTAATAAAAAATACTGTATCACCCTTGAATGCTTTAGCTAAATTGAGACATATTTGCCGTTCTGTGGGATAATCTAATGCGCTAGTTGCTTCATCTAAAACTAATAATTTTGGTCGTTGTAAAACAGAGCGGGCGATCGCAATTCTTTGTCGTTGTCCCCCTGAAAGTGCAGAACCCCGTTCTCCCACCCGCGTGTTGTAACCGTTGGGCAAGCTCATTACAAACTCGTGGGCGCACGCAACCTGAGCCGCTTCGATAATTTCTTCGGTTGTCGCATCGGGATTCGTCAAAGCAATATTTTCCTGAACACTGCCGTCAAACAATAATGTCTCTTGGGGAACTACGCCAATTTGTCGTCGCAGTGAATAAAGTTCGACTTTGGCAATATCATAACCATCAATCAAAATTCTGCCGGACTCAGTTTCATAAAGTCTGAGCAGTAATTTCATCATCGTACTTTTACCAGACCCACTTTGTCCGACAATGCCGACAAATTTACCTGGCGCAAATTCGAGGTTGACATTAGAAAGTTGCAGAGGGCCACTTGTGCCAAAGCGGAAGGAAACATTTTCGTATTTTACTGCTCCCTTAATCGTAGGTAAGGGTATATTGTAGCGGTCTGTTTCTCCTTCTTGTGGTGTATCGACAATATCGCTTAAACGCTCTAAAGACAAGGCAGTTTCTTGGAAGCTTTGCCAGAGTTGAGCCAAGCGCAATATTGGGCTGGTGACGTAACCCGATATAATTCTAAAGGCAATTAATTCGCCTAAAGTTAAATCTCCTTGGAGTACCAAATAAGCTCCTACCCACAAAACTAGTAAGCTGCTGAGTTTGTTGAGAAAGTTGCTGGTAGAATTGGCGAGGGTGGAAGTTACAACTGTTTTAAAACCAGCAGCGACAAACCGAGCGTAACGCTCTTGCCAGGAAAAGCGCGATCGCAATTCAATATTTTGCGCTTTTACTGTTTGAATTCCTGACATCACCTCCACTAAATAAGATTGAGTTTCGGCGTTGCGTTCGGCTTTGCCACGTAACTGTCGGCTAATGGTGGGAGAAGCAATTAAGATGACAATCACAAACACTGGAATCGTGCTTAAGCCTACCAAGGTGAGTTGCCAACTGTAAATCAGCATCACACCGATATAAACCAGCGAGAAGAGAGCATCTAATCCCACTGTTAAGGCAGTACCAGTCAAGAATTGACGGATATTTTCTAATTCGTTGATGCGAGTGGAAAGTTCACCCACCGGTCGGCGTTCAAAGTAGCGCAGCGGTAAACGTAGTAAGTGGTCGATGATTTCCGACCCTAAACCCATATCGATCCGATTGGTGGTATCGACAAATAGGTAGGTTCGTAAGGTAGTCAACACTGCTTCAAATATCCCGACTACTAATAGCAAAACCCCCAAAATATGTAAAGTACCAATACTATTTTGAGTGATAACTTTGTCGATAATTAACTGGACTACCAGAGGATTTGCCAACGCTGCCAACTGCACAAAAAAGGAAGCGACAAAGACCTCTATCAGGACTCGACGGTAGCGTGATAAATAGGGCAGAAACCACCGTAAACTAAAGCGCTCTTGGGGTGTTTCTTTAGTAGCACTGAGCAGTAATACCCTAACTTTGGGCGGAAAGTCAGTTGGATCAACATCTAATTGTTCAACCAATTGGGCGGGTTTGCAGCGTACAATTCCTTGGGATGGCACACCCACAACCACACTATTTGCGTCTGCTGCATATAAAACGGCAAAACTATCATCATAGCGAATCAGCGCCGGTGTAGGAATGCGTGTCACAGAGGCGACTGGTAGTTCTATCAACTGCGCCTTAAGTCCGATTAACTCTGCCAGGTAAGCAGTAACTTGAAATGATATAGTACCCTGACGTTTGACTTGCTCAGTTAAGATGCGGCGAACCACCTCTCGACGAAACGGCATTTCTAGGTGCTTCGCGACCATTTGGAAGCAAGCGAAGGCTGTATTTAATTCTCCCTTACCACTAAAAAACGGGTATTTCTGTTTTGAGGAAATGTTTGAGATCTGGGGGGCTGTCTGTGGAACTATTTCGTCCGCTGCATAGGGAATATCTAGTTCCTGGGCGCTATCTGATTTGGTGTCACTTACCGCAAGTACTATCTGATGACTATCTTCCAAAGTCAAATCTGACGGATGTATACCCAGCAACCGTGCAGGGTTTTGACCTATGACCTGGATATTGTCCGTGTCATCGTCCGATTCTAGGCGATCGCCAGGTGATAAATTCGTTACTGTCCCACCTCCACTCACAAACCAGACCCTTTCGCTATCCAGTTGGTTGAATGGAGTTTTTCCGAGAGGGAGGTAATGTATTTTCGCCTGTGGTAAGGCGTTTTCGCTCAGTTCTCTGAGATTTAAAGTAGCGATCGCTTGCTTTTGCCAATAAGAACTGAGAATATCAAAAACTTCCATCAAATAACTGCGGTTCTTGCGAGCATTCGCAAAAGCTGGGTATAAAGCCAGAAAACTAAAATATGCCGATGCATTCAAGGTTAAACATACGACTTCGGTGGAGGCGATCGCTGTCTCACAGGCGATATCGCGCAACAAACCAATTTCGCCAATAATTTCCCCCGGTTGCAGTAATTTTAGGGTGATTGGCATTTGCGTCTGGGGGTCGTATCCCAACAGGCGCACTTGTCCCTCATAAATTATGGTGATGTGTTCCGGGAGACTTTCTTTACCGATAATTTTCTGACCTATGCGATAGCGCCAAGCTTGCAGCTGTTCTGATAGATTGGCGATCGCTCCATCTGGTAACTGATCAAACCCTTCTAGGGTGGTGATAAATTCCGCAAAAGTGTTCTTAATATAAGTCATATAAAACTTGTCGTTGGTAAAAGTCAGAAATAAAGCCGAAAATATTAGGGAGTCACTCTTTTACTAACAGTAGCAGTGTTTAGTTTTATGCCAGCAGCGGCAAGACTTCTGTGCCATTTAGTGTGCCTAAATATGTAAAAGCACAGAGGCTCGCTTCGTCTAATTCCATACCTGCATTCTGAGCAGAGAATTACAACTGTTATGCGTTGTTCAAAACGAAGATAGTGTAAATAGATCGAGAACAAGTTATCACTTGGTTAACCTTACATAATTTATACCAGTTGAAAATCAATAGTTAGCATTGCAAGTATGCAATCTGGGTACTCATCATCAAACCAAGACACATCGCGTATTTTAATTTATGATAATCAACATGAAAATATCACAAATGCTTTCCTAAGTAAATACCCTAGTTAAGAATTATGTAAGAAGAAAACTTTAAATTTCTGAATGATTTTTTACAAATTCTTAATATAGGGATTGACAGTATCACTGATGGCGAAAGACAGTGAACTTTCCTTGGTAAACAGCGTCATGCCCGATTTGGCAAAGAATTATCCATCACTTTTTTGCTAGCTCATTTTAATAAAAATTAACTGGAAAAGTAAAGGTGAAGATTTTTTGTCACCATAAAGGAATCAACTACTAAATTTATGAAGTAAAGACAATAACTGCCTTCAGTAAATTTACTAGTTTAATTAATATCGAGTTTATCTAATCGATATGTATAAAATAACCTCATCCCGCTTGCGGGGTGAAGTTGTTCCATTTTGCTAACTAATTGCCTGAATTTAATATTATGCAGCATTGATACTCAACGACCAGTCCTGCACCATTATTAAACCTATATTCCGCACCCTTTACTGTCACAATCGGTTTTTATTGATTTTTAAAAGAGGGTAGAGCTAGTTTATATACTTACTTTCCTTGTTTTAACGCAGGTCAAAAGTTTTATTAGCATAATTTATAGCTGACAAACTAGAAAAAAATAAGTGATTATGCTGTGTGACACTTTCGGGTGCGGAATGTGTGATTGAACATTAATGCCCTGAGCGCTGGCATCAAAGGGACGACAAGCCATATAATTACTGTTTTGGGGTGTAGGCTTTATAAACCAACTCTAGAAAAACTCTGGACTTTAGAGGTAGGTTGGACTTCAGGGTATGACCACCGAAACGACTGTAGGCTGGGCATTGCAATGCCCAGCCCACAATAACGAACTATTTGCTATAGTCTACACAATTGAAAACCGCTGTTTCAACTGGATAGTTATTTGGGGCACGCTGCACTAGGCGAACAGACTAAGCCACGACACTAGCAGAAAAAACGAAATCATTTGCTGTGAGGCTAGTTGATGTAATTCCCAGCAATGAAGCCAACTGTGTATTTCCGGTTTTCACTATCGTGTCACTACCCTGCTGCAATAGTGTTAGCCCACTAAACTGAGTCACACCAATACCGCCTAGCCCGATTTTATCAATCCCGATTGTAAAGTCAGTGATAATGTTCTTGCTAGCTGGCAGACTGGCATTAGCAATCCAGAACTGGTCAGCACCAGCACCACCATTCAGGCGATTACCGCCCTGTTGACCAGCAAATAGCACATCATCACTATCACCACCAAACAGCGAATCATTGACATTGGAGAAGAGTTTGTCATCCCCAGAGCCACCGTAGAGACGGTTATTGCTACCTTGACTCTTGAGGGTGTCGTTACCTGAGCCACCGAAGGAGAGTTGACGAGTTCCTTCAACTACTGTCAAAGTATCATTACCTGCTGCCCCAAACAAATTATTACTACCATTGGCTTCAACTACGGTAATTTGGTCATCACCAGCACCACCATCAGCACTAGTGTTGTTAGCAGGGCCATTTGTGCCAATCAAGACTTGATCATTACCGTCTCCTGTGGACACTGAGGAGTCACTGCCGACCACCACTGTGTCATCACCTTTCCCAGCTAGGATTGTGTTACCTTTATTACCTTCTACAAAATCTGCTCCGTCACCGGTGAATAAGGTTTGGTTTGACTTCAGGGTGATATCATCACTATTTTTAGAACCAAATTCGACATCTAATGTTGTTAGTCCATCGGTGCGACCAGGAAACCCTGCTGCTGTAAAGTACTGAGTATTACCTACACTCTGAGCATTTAGAATTGTTGTTTGACCATTATTAGTTTCTTCTGAGGTCAAAGTTCCTTTTGTGAAGGAGACTGAATCAGGGCCTTCCACCAGTGCTTCTGTAATGGCACGACCTTTCAAATCGCCATTACTGGGAATTTCTAACCCCAGAATACGAGCAAGTGTAGGCGTTACATCAGCATTACTGACGGGCGCATAGTCCACATAGCCTTGTTTAAAGTCAGGGCCAATAGCCTCCATGTTATTGAAGGTATCACCTCGACCAAAGCTGCCATGCATCCCCTGCCCTTGCTGCAAAGTTGTATCAGCAATCTCTACCTGAGCTTGAGGGTTGTTTGGGTTGTTTGGGTCGGTGCTAAAGGTTTTGAAATTGATCACAATAGATGGAACTGGTGTTTTAGCATCACCTTTTAGCCCGATCGCACTCAGTGGTAAAGCACCTGGAATGGTTCCATAGGCATCGTCTACGAAAATACCACTGATGTAATCTTTTTGCGAGAGCAAATTCACTACCTGTTTAGCTAGGTCAGCATTGCCATTAGGTAAATAAATTAAGTCAGAACCACCATTCGCAGCTACAACTATCTTTGTACCTGAGTCGAGTTGGCCATTAATTACCTGACCTGTACCACCAATTACACCATTCCCAGAAATAGGACGTTGACCTTGTGTGGCATCAACAGTTGTATATTGGATGTGCTTAAGGTCTGGGGGGAGGCTCGTAGGGTTAGGATCGTATAGGGGTAGACCTAGATCATGAGCCAAATCAATCGCAACAAAGCCTGCTGGTAGAAATCCCGGATTTACACCCGCGTATGTTTGGGTGGCAGCATAACTTGTAGTTTTTGTGCCTTGGCTATCAATAACTTGTTTGCTGATGGTAGAAAAACCGTGGTCGGAAGTAATAAAGACATCAGTAGTCTTGTCCAAGCCTGTACTCTTGAGATAGTTAAGAAGTTGCTTTAAATTATCATCAGCATTTTTGACCCCAGCTTTTGAAGTAGGACCATTGATACCTGGTGTCAAGCTGTTTAAGCTATCACCCTGATTGTGTTGAGTACCATCGGGATCTCTTGACCAGTAGACCAATGCGAATGGTTTACCCTCTTCTTGAAACTTGGGTAAAATTACTTTGGTAGTAGCATCTGCAAAGTACTGTTGTTGAGCCACATTGGCATTCAGGGTGCCAGGAGTTGTGTTGTTACCAGCTGGCTGGACTCGCAATGTCGGTTTTACGGCTAGACCAGCAGCTTGTAAGCGATTGACAATATCTCGATCAAGTGGAACAGCAGAAGGTGAACCAGCGGCTGTAATAGGTGGTGTTGCACCATTCGTACTGTCATCAATAATAATTGTTTTGGGAGTAGGAATAGTACCGGTGGTACCACCTTCTCGATTAACTTGTGTAACATCTTGGAGCGCAACGGGCCCTAATTTACCAACTGCTGCTGTGTTGAAACCCTGCGATCGCGCATAAGCTAGGAGTGACTCCTCATCTAAAAAGTTGTTACCAGGAAACTTTTCATCGATATCGCCCAGAACCGCATCATTTTCAATGAATGGCGTCACACTACCATTGGCATTAGGACTAGGAAAACCAGTGTAGACAGTGTTACTAAAGTCACCTGTATCACCAAGATAATGCCCCGTTGCGATCGCAGAAGCATTCGGGGTGGTAAATGTCGGAAATAGCGAATGACTATTGGTGAAATTAACTCCCTGTTGACGGATGCTATATAAAGTTGGAGTATCAGTAGCGTTTACAGAACCGTTACGCAATCCATCCGCAACAAAAATAATGACATTTCTACCGTTGCCGTTTGTATCAGCCATACCGACTATTCCTTAAGTATTGTGAGCTATGATTAATCGCAGCAATTGTGTGTATATAGACTGAGGGATTAATTACACTCAACCCAAGCAAAAATTGTTGGCTACAGAAACCTAAGTAGTATTTGGCAACAAAATGCTTAGTGTTCACACAAATTAGTGCAGACAATTAAATGAATGTAATGGTCACTGTCTCAAAAGATAGTTGTTCAATGTTTAAGGAAAGTTATAAACAAGTTAAGATTTGGGAGTCAACGCTGCATTTGATTGCGATGCCTGCGGCGGGCGTAGCCATCGCAATCCCATATAGTTTTATATAAGGACATTTATCACCTGAAGAATTTAACGCTTTTATAAATGGCAAGGATGACCATTGACCAGCTACAGATTTTCCTGGCGGTGGCGCAGCATCTGCACTTTACTCGCGCCGCTGAGGAGCTTTACATTACTCAACCTTCTGTGAGTGCTGCCATCCAAAGCCTTGAGGAACAGTATGGAGTGAAAGTGTTTAATCGAGTTGGTCGTCGTATTGAATTAACCCTTGCAGGCAAAATGCTACAAGTAGAAGCACAAAAAATTTTAACTCAAGTCGAGTTGACCGAGCGAGGATTGCGAGAATTAAATGACTTGAAACGGGGTGAACTCAAGTTAGGTGCAAGCCAAACCATAGGTAATTATTGGCTTCCCCACTTGATTAGTTTATTTAAGCAAGAGTATCCTAATATCTCTGTGGATTGTACATTAGGTAACACTACTGAAATTAGCTCAGGAACGGTTACAGGATTGTTTGACCTTAGCTTAGTAGAAGGGGAAGTTGAACCATCGGTTTTGGCTTCTCTGGAACAACAAATTGTCGGCGGAGATTATTTGCAAATTGTTGTAGGTCAATCTCATCCTTGGTTTGAAAAAATGGCAGTTGAGGTAACAGAATTAACAAATACTGCTTGGGTAATGCGCGAGAAAGGCTCAGGAACCCGTCAACAGTTTGAGCAAGTGCTAAGACAGTGGGGTATTGAACCAACACAGTTAAATGTAATTTTAGAGATGAAAAGCGGTGATATGGTTAAAGCAGCTGTTGAGAGTGGGGTAGGTGCTGCGGCGATTTCTAAAATGAAATAAATTAGTCGCAAGTTCAGCAAACACTGTACTGAAAACTTCACTATGACATCAAAACTTCATCTGCATCAGTATCTTCAATGATTGATTCAGCCGTCTGATTTATGGACTGAATAGTCTCTTAAGGTAAAAATTTAGCTTCAGGACTATGGGGACTTTTGAAAGTTAACTGTGCGTCAGATTGCTGACAAGCAACCATTGTTTTGATGTGTTCGCCTTCATCATCTCGAATTGCTACATAGACATCGTAGAGATTTTCAATTTTTGGACGACGTTCTGCTATTGGATGAGAAGTTTGAAATTCATCAAACATATAAAGGTCGCCATCACGGTAGTAATTAATCGCTATTTGTGGTGCTGGCTGAGTTTTAAGTTCCGCCTCATGCTCTTTTAAAAATGTATCGTAAGTATGGTATGCGTGTTCTTCTATTAGCTGTGTAAAGTAATAAGCATCAGAGGGAGAAATAATGTACACGAATATCAAAATCCAGTAATAAATTATGACCCCACTACCTGCAACAAAGCGATCAATCCAATATTGATTACCTCCTAGTGACTCAGCAATGAGTAGGTGATGTAACTCATTCCAAGATTCAGCAAAATGAACTTTCAGCCAGTCAGATTTTCGCCACTAGCCGAGGCTTTCATAAAAGTGAAGGGCTGACAAAAAAGCAAAGTAGGGAACTCTCGCTACTGTTTCCAGCACATAAAATCGTGCATACAAACGCTTGCGGTAAAAAACATTCAAAACAAATTCTAAAAAATCAACTAGTAATCGAATCATTTTCTTCTCCTGCTTTTAGTTGCATTCAGATAAAGGTAAAATTAGGCTGCTTGAGTCAATTGATTTCAAACTCTGCAAATTAATGCCTAACGATGCAGAGATTGGCTGTGATTGCAATCAACTTTTTCCTTTCACTATTTCAGCTTAGATAAATATATCAATAGAAGCAAACGTTCTTAACTATGTAAACAATAGATTAAAACTATTGATATAGCTTCTCGTACATTGAGAAGAATTCTAGATGCATTTAAGGGTGATACAGAAATTAGGCATATTTGCAATAACTGTAGTTTAGTTTTTTTCACCTTCAAGTTTTAAATAACTTTCATGTCCAGATTTAATAGTTTAAAACTATTGTTTATATAGGAAGGAACGTTTGCTCCTATGATTATAAGAGCTTAAAGTTATACCAACCCTAAATTCGAGGTTGATATGAAACAAGATATTAGAAACAACAAGAAAGTGCGGATACCGCAATTCAATTCAGAACAAAAGCTGCTGTATCGAAAAATTGTGTTTCTCTTAGCGGCTGGATTTTGTCTGACTCCTTGGGCTTCACCACCAATAGCATTGATGTTAGGGATTCTTTTAGCACTGACTCACGAGAACCCATTTCATCGCATTAGCCGTCCAGCCGCTAAATATTTACTAGAAGCATCCGTAATTATGCTGGGCTTTGGGATGAATTTAGCAGTTGTGTTAAAGGCAGGTGCAAGCGGTGCTTTGTTTGCTGTTGGTAGCATCAGTGCAACCTTCATTCTTGGCTATTTTCTAGGAAAGTGTTTGAAGATTCCCATTAAAGCCTCTGCCTTAATTTCAGCTGGAACAGCAATTTGTGGCGGAAGTGCGATCGCTGCTGTTAGTTCAGTAATTAACGCAGCCGAAAGTGAGATTTCCGTAGCAATGGGAACAGTTTTTGTCCTCAACGCCGTTGCTTTATTCGTATTTCCACCGCTGGGACACGTACTGCACTTGACCCAAGCACAATTTGGAACGTGGTCGGGTGTAGCAATTCACGACATTTCTAGTGTGGTTGGTGCAGCATCACATTATGGTCAAAGTGCGCTATACACTGCTACAGCTGTCAAACTTTCCCGCGCTTTGTGGATTGTACCGATTTCAGCGGCAGCCAGCTATATATTTCAGCGTCAACAGGCAAAATCAGGGGAGACTGTGCAACATAAACCCCAAGTACCCTGGTTTATTGGTTTGTTTCTTCTAGCTTCGGTAGCGCGGACTTTTATACCAGAAGTTGCTTCTTGGTCGCCAGTGGTAACACACGTTTCAGAAGCGGGTTTGACGTTAACGCTGTTTCTGATTGGTGCAGGGCTATCGCAGAGGATGTTGAAAGCAGTTGGTTGGAAACCGATGCTTCAGGGAGTGCTGCTGTGGATATTTATTAGCGCTACTTCGCTTGGTGTGATTCTCTTAATGGTGCGTTAGGCACAAATATGCCTGAAAGCTAAGTCTTTCATCCATAGCATCGTACAGAAGTTTTATTTGGATTCAGGCGGTTCGCCTTCACAAGGTCAAGGATAGTACATCTTTGTATGCTCAAAATATTTTGGGGAATCCATCAACTCGATTTATTAATTTGACACAAAAGAATGATTGTTAATATTCCTTTGCTTATCTAAAGTCAAATTAAGTACTCTCTAACCAGCCAAATTGTTAAAAATTCGGTAAAAAACAAGCATCAGGTGAAAGTTATGGATAACATTTTACTTTGTCTAAGTTTAGGATTGATTGCAGGAATAGTAAGCGGAATCACTGGAATTGGCGGCGGAATAATTATTTTACCTGCTTTAATTTTTGTGTTTGGATTCTCTCAACATCAAGCTCAAGGCACAACGTTAACCTTGCTAGTTTCTCCCATTGATGCCTTGGCTGCATGGACTTACTATAAACAAGGTTATGTAGACTTAAAAATAGCCGTACTGCTTTGTTTAGGTTTTGTATTAGGTGGATGGTTGGGAGCCAAAATAGGAATTGGATTATCTAACGTGGTTCTATCTAGAATATTTGGTGTTTTACTACTTGTTAGTGCTATGAGAGTGATTTTTGCAAACACAGGCGATTCCGCTTTATAACTCAGTACCTCAATAGCAACTCAAGTAATATAAAACTGACGTGAATATTTTAGAATTTTCCTTACTAGTATGGCTTAGTTCCTTAACCGCAGGTTTTCTCGGTTCACTAACTGGGTTAGGGGGTGGAGTAGTAATTGTGCCAATGTTAACTTTGGCGTTTGGGGTTGATATTCGCTATGCTGTTGGCGCTTCACTGGTATCTGTGATTGCTACTTCTAGCGGGGCTGCATCTGCTTATGTTAAGCAAGGTTTCACTAATCTGCGGTTGGGGATGTTTTTGGAAATAGCGACGACAGCAGGGGCATTAGTCGGGGCAATTGTGGCGGGGATGGTTTCTACTAGAGCGATCGCGATCATCCTTGGTATAGTTCTAATTTATAGTGCCTACCTGTCGCGTCAACCCCGCGTTGAACACGTTGACGGCGAACCCCCAGATCCTTTAGCAACTTCTCTCCAACTCAACGGTAGTTACCCAACTCAAACCGGACTGCAATCTTACAATGTCCGTGCAGTACCAGTTGGATTTGGATTGATGTTTATTGCTGGGATACTTTCAGGATTACTCGGCATTGGTTCAGGAGCTGTGAAAGTGCTGGCAATGGATCGAGCGATGCGTATTCCATTTAAGGTTTCTACCACCACTAGCAATTTTATGATTGGCGTGACCGCCGCAGCTAGCGCTGGAGTGTACTTAAAACGGGGTTACATCGATCCAGGATTGGCAATGCCAGTAATGTTGGGTGTACTACTTGGTGCTTTGTTAGGCGCAAAAGTATTAGTAAGAGCAAGGATTGAGTTGTTGCGAAATATCTTCAGTCTCGTTATTCTAGCGCTGGCAATTGAAATGATCTACAAAGGTTTAACAGGAGGGATTTAGAATGTCTCAACCCAAACGTAGATGGAGCGAACATCAAGTTGAACAGTTCATTGGCAACTTGTTAAGATTTGGAGTACTTGTTGCTACTAGTGTAGTTTTGGTAGGTGGAGTTTTGTATTTGATTCACTATGGTACTAGTCCTGTCAATTACCAATTTTTCCGAGGAGAACCCGCAGATTTTAACTCTTTAGAGGGAGTAGAAACAGCAGTTTTATCAGGTCGTCGTCGTGGCATCATCCAATTTGGATTACTACTATTAATTGCTACACCAATTGCACGAGTTATATTTTCCCTGTTTGCCTTTGTACGACAAAGAGATTTGACTTATATAATTGTGACTTCAATTGTATTAATTGAGTTAATTTATAGTCTTGTATGGGAAAAATCCTAAAAAAAGATGGCGTTGTATTGGTAGTCTATGCTTTTGATTATAGGAAGTGTTGTACAGCACTACTTAAGTTTTTTATTATCTATCTGGAATTAAGGTTTGAATTGAAAACCGATACAGCAGCATCGCTCATTTGATGCAAATTGTTCATAATCCTTATTGGGTAGGAAATATGAGATAAAAAGCGAGGGAATATTACTCCCTCGCATGACAAAATCGCTACAGCTTAACTAATGAATGAATGTTGAATCTAAGCTGTAATCATCTATTCTATTGGCTAAACAACACTAGGAGAAAAAACGAAATCATTTGCTGTGAGGTTAGTTGATGTAATTCCCAGCAATGAAGCCAACTCGGTATTTCCGGTTTTCACGATAGTGTTACTACCCTGTTGCAACAGTGTTAAAGCACTAAACTGAGTTACGCCGACACCACCCAGCCCGATTTTATCAATGCCGATCGCAAAATCAGTCACAATGTTCTTGCTAGTTGGCAGACTGGCGTTAGCAATCCAGAATTGGTCAGCACCAGCACCACCACTTAGGCGATCGCTACCCCCTTGACCAGCAAATAGCACATCATCACCATCGCCACCAAATAGGGAGTCATTGACACTAGAGAAGAGTTTATCATCCCCAGAACCACCATATAGACGGTTATTGCTACCTTGACTCTTGAGGGTGTCGTTACCTGAGCCCCCAAAGGACAGTTGACCAGTACCTTCAACTACTGTCAAAGTATCATTACCTGCTGCCCCAAATAGATTATTACTACCATTGGCTTCCACTACGGTAACTTGGTCATTACCAGCACCACCATTAGCACTAGTTTTGTTAGCAGGGCTATTTGCGCCAATCAAGACTTGATCGTTACCGTCTCCCGTGGACACTGAGGAGTCACCACCGACCACCACTGTGTCATCACCTTTGCCAGTCACAATTGTGTTACCTTTAGTACCCTCTACAAAGTCTGCTCCGTCACCTGTGAGTAAGGTTTGATTTGGCTGAACGGTAATATCATTGCTGCTATTGGAGCCAAAATTAATTTTTTCAGCTTGAGGTTGACCTAAACCAGGAGCAAGGTTAAGGGGCTTTTCCAACTTCAGCAGTAGAATTTCATCGTTGTCTATTACTGGATGCTGAGGATCATTGCCAGGACGACCTGTAGAAAAAGGATAATTGTTGTCATTAGCTACCAAAATGGTGTTTTTGTCAACAACCAGAACATTTTCAATGGTTTGGAATGGGAAGTTGAAGGTGGTCTTACCATCCCCATTCAGATCGTTGGGGTCTTGGATGTTTAACAAGTCTGCAACTTCTTCTTTAGCTACGTAGCCATTCGAATCTCTTTTAGACAGGTCTACTTTGTAGATTTTCTTGAATTTAGCCGCAGCCCCTTGATTGTTATCCCGTTCAATGACTAGGTACTCATTATCATTAATAACTGCTAAATCCCCAATCGAATTTGAGGGATTTTCCAGTTTGTAGTAGCGTGGTTGATCACTGTATTTGTGGCTAGCAATGTCAAATTCGTTAATCCGCAAAGCGCCAGGAGTATCACCTTGAACAGTCCCCTCTAGCAGTAGGTAGAGCTTAGTTTTGCTGGCGTTGATTGCTCCACCCTCAAAACCTTTAGAACTACCCAAGTTAGCAAAGGCATCTCCTGAAAGAACATCGGGATTTTGTGGCGATCGCACTACATTATACTGAGGATTATCTCTGAGTTTATCCCGTACTTTATCCCCAATATCAGGAAAGTCTGTAAATAGCGCATCTACCCCTAATTGATAGAACTGCTGAATTTCTAGTGCTAGCTTGCCTTTATAATCTGCTGCTAAATATTGATCTTCTGCACGGAAGGTGTAGGGGTGAACCTGCAAACCTGCGTTGTGAGCATCTTGAATTAAGGTAGTTGGAGGTAACGTTGTCTCATCAGCCTCATTTACTACCCCATCCCCATTCACATCATCTGCTTTGCCATCACCATTGGCATCAGTACCTTTAACGCTAACAATCATCCGCTTCCAAGGGCCAATACCATCAGCATAAGTGGCAATTTCAGCCAAGCCTTTTGGAGTTCGTAAGTCGCCATAGGTGCGAGAGTCGCCACTAACCTTGAGGTCATAGGGCTGACTTTCTATGATCTTACCGTTGATGTCAATGTCACTTGCATCTAGAAGCTGGATAAGTGGGATATCTACCCCTGCGTTAGGCATGATCACATCATGCAGTTGTTTGAGGTTAGATACTTCAAAGGACTGAATGAAAATCCGGCTAGGATCAGTGAAGTTATTTGCCTTGAGTGTATCGATTAGTAGCTGACTAATGTTTCGATGAATTTTGTCAGTAGTACCTACATAGGTAGCTTCTTGAGCCAAGTATGTCGGGTGCTTAGTTTCAGGGTAAATGCCAATCTTTTTACCTGTCTTGGCTTCTACATCCTTAACCAGATTGATGATTTCCGTGAAGGTAGGAATCTCAAATTGATCATCGAAGGAGTGATCCCGGAAAGGTAGACGCTCTTCTGCACGTAAAGTCTTGATTTCAGCTAAAGTGAAGTCTTCAGCAAACCAACCTGTAATTGTGTTTCCATCTAAACTTACTGTTTTCTTGCGATCGGCAAACTCTGGATGTTTGTAAACATTTGTGGTTGTGTTGCTGAAATTGACGGTGCCATCAGCGTTCAAAACTGCTAAAGCAGGCTCATGGCGAGCAATTAATACACCATCTTTTGTAACTACCAAGTCAGGCTCAATGAAGTCAGCGCCTCTCTCAATTCCTTGCTTATAAGACTCTAAAGTATGTTCTGGACGATAGCCAGCTGCACCTCTGTGACCAATAACTTTAGGTGCTTCTCCATTTAGAGTCTTGAATTGGTCGGGTGTAGCAATGGGAGCCTCTAACAACTTGCCAGTGGCATCAAAATGCAGCAGATAGGGGCCAAACTCGTCTCCAACCCAGATTGTACCGTCTTTATCAAAGACGAATGACTCTACATCAAAGTCTGCACCAGTCAGTAATCTTCCAGTAGTTCCCTGATTAACTATTTCAAAAGGAACTTTGTTATTAGGATCAGACAGTTGGATGTAGTCTAAAACTTTAACACTGCCATCTCCATTTTCTGTTCCCTTAAAATTCGGGTCTAGACGATTGATCCGCAGTAAAAAGTCTTTACTATTATCTTTGCTCCCGTAACCATTGTCTGACAGGAAGTAAAAAGAGTTATTGTTAGCGAATTGTACACCACTAAAACCTTGAATTGGCTGTCCTGGGAAAGGCCCCGTTCTGCCATTGGCTGAAATTTCTTTACCAGAAACTGGGCCATCACCAAAGGTATCAGCAGGTAAAGAGGCAAAGCCTACTAATTTGATTGCCATAATTAGAATTTTTTTTGGGTATTTGAATTTAAGTGGAATCCTTACTACAACACAAACATCCTCTAAGTCCGATTTCGCCATGAACACCGAGAATACATTTACAAAAAAAGTATTTCTCAGAGTTATCGAAAGCTTGAGAAATGATAATGGAATCTCAACTACTAATCTGACTTTTCACGGTATCTGGGAAACCTCTCTCTAAATCTCTCTCCTCTTAGGAGAGATACTTTGAATTTTCCCCCTTCCCGAAGTGGGAGGGGGGTTAGGAGGTTAGGTGTTTCGTGGCTTTTCCACATAATGTGAAAAGTCAAAACTACTAATCTGTGTTAGTGAGTAATGAGTGTAGAACACTCAGATGACGAATTTAAATCTCTCGATAGGAGTTATGAGATAATTTAGCTAACACTAAAAATATTTTCATTAAAAGATTAAGAGAAGAATAAGTTAAATAGAAAGAAGAATTAAAATCCGATTAAGCAAAAAAATAATACAGCAGATTGCAACTTCTCTACGAGAGGCTACGCCAAGATGAGGTACAGATGATTTTAAGAGGATGTTTTAAAAGTGTTTGGCTGTGATTTTAGGCACTTATTGATCCCCCCTAACCCCCCTTTTTAAGGGGGGAACCGGAATCAAAGTCCCCCTTTTGAAGGGGGATTTAGGAGGATCTAGAACGTTTTGATACCGACAATAGGACTTTTAAAACATCCTCTAAGGGCACAGCAGTGCTGTGCCCCTCCCTGTGTACTTCATTTACCTGCAATTTGCTATATTTATTAAATTTTGTAGAAAGTAAATTAATCAACAGTAGATTAATTTTTTTTACTTTTGTTACCGAACTATTCTTGAGAATTATCAAGAGATAAAATTTGATTTTTTCAGTTTGAAGTTGCTAGCGATGCCTACGGCTGGCTACGCCTACGCATCAACTTTTCTGCATAAGGATTTATACCATTTTCCCCAATCTTGACAACAAATGAATCAGCTGGAAAGAGGGTGCATTTGTCATTGGTGTCAACTTACAGCAGTTTGCAACTAAGTGAGGTACAAAACCGAGGATTCAAAAATTAAATTATTTTTCTACCTACTGCCTCCTGCCTCAAAACCAGCAGCTTTGTACCTCATACAAACGAAAACTGCTGTAAGTATCGACGAATGGAATAAACCTTGTTCCCAGTCTCCGACCTACGATGTACACACAAGTCGGAAAAACTTCATCCACCAAAGATTTGCGGTGCGTTACGCTCCCGCGTCAAAGCTAAATTGTTGCAATTATGGCGATGCCTGCGGTTCTTGCTAGCCAACGCATTTGTTATTTCGGCGATCGCATTTGTTATTTTGGCGAACTCATTTGTTATTTCGGCAAACTCATTTGTTATTTCGGCGAACTCATTTGTTATTTTGGCGAACTCATTTGTTATTTCGGCGATCGCATTTGTTATTTCGGCGAACTCATTTGTTATTTTGGCGAACTCATTTGTTATTTTGGCGAACTCATTTGTTATTTTGGCGAACTCATTTGTTATTTCGGCGTCTCCATAACGAACCCTACGAAACAACTAGAAGAGTTGAAACCTATACTGGTCATACTTGTGTGTACACCGTAAGTCTCCAACTGGAAACGAGGTAATGTCTCAAAGCATTCTTGCTTACTAACTTTCACGTTAAGTTGACACCAATGTACATCTGTAAACCCTTACGAAAGACCTTTATAGACTAAGCCACGACGCTAGCAGAGAAAACGAAGTCATTTGCAGTCAGGCTAGTTGAGGTAATTCCTAGCAATGAAGCCAACTCTGTATTTCCGGTTTTCACAAGAGTACTACTACCCTGTTGCAACAGTGTTAATCCACTAAATTGAGTTACGCCAACACCGCCAAGCCCAATTTTATCAATCCCGACTGTAAAATCAGTAATAATGTTCTTGCTAGCTGGCAGACTACCATTGGCAATCCAAAATTGGTCAGCACCAGCACCACCACTCAGGCGATTACTACCCTGGTGACCAGCAAATAGCACATCATCACCATCGCCACCAAATAGCGAATCATTGACATTAGAGAAGAGTTTGTCATCTCCAGAACCACCGTAGAGATGGTTATTGTCACTGCCACTGCTAAGAGTATCATTGCCTGAGCCACCGAATAATGATTGACGAGAACCTTCAATTACTCGGAGAATATCATCACCTGCCGCCCCAAATAAATTATTACTACCACTGGCTTCCACCACGACAATTAGATCATCACCATTGCCACCATCGGCACTGGTATTTTGAGCTGGCCCATTTTGACCAATAAATATCTGATCGTTACCGTCATTCCCGGATACTGAAGAGTCACTGCCTGCAAGCACTGTGTCATCACCGTTGCCAGCTAGGATTGTGTTACCTTTAGTAGCTTCGACAAAATCTGCTCCGTCACCTGCGGAAAATAATTGTCCTGGCTGAAGATTGACAGTATCGCTGTTGCTAGAACCAAAACCGTTCGGGAAAGTAGGCTGTACAACTGTCAGGTTATTGGGTAGTTCGAGAATGCCGAGTTTCTCAGCAGCCGTATTGCCTGTAACGTTGAAGTCGTTGTCGTTAATCAAGGCTAGAGTGTTGGGTGCTACCAGTGCCAAACCTTCTAATTTTTCCACCCCGGTGTAACCCAACTGAGCAGCATTAGCGATTAAGCTTTTGGTGACAGGGATAATATTGGCAGCAGCTAACTCGGTAGGGGTAAGTTGTTCAATGGTTTTATTCGCTGGCAAGGTAAAGTTAGCAGGGTTGTTGATGTTGGTTGCCCCGGCTAAATCAATTTGGTAAATTAGTTTATTGCCAGCAGATGTAGCATTGTCGTCTCGCTCAACTACCGCAAATTTGCCGTTACCCAAGGAGACTGCATCGCCAATCTTATCGGTTCCCGGTAAACCTTCTAGGCGATATAAATACTCTCCTGTTACCTGCTTGGTGACAATATCAAACTCCAGAATTCGCAGGTTGAGAGAATTTTTGGAAGTCGCATCATTAGCGACATCGGGATTATCGATCGCACTCTGAATAAAGGCATATAATTTATTACCTTCCAGTGCTACACCTTCAAATCCCCGGTTATTGCGGCGTTGGGCATAAACCGCTGGCAATACCTCAGTGCCAAAAGTTCCAGCGGGTTGATCTGGGTTGGGTGCAGTAGCAGTTCCTTTTGGAATAAAGCGGTCAATCAGTTTACCATTAACATCAAAGTGGTAAATTGCCGGACGGTATTCATCTACCATCCAGTAATCTCCATTTTTCGCAACTACAATCCCTTCCAAGTCTGCACCCAAAGGATCGTTCGCTAGGGGTTGGTTGTCTAGGTTAACGCCAATTTCATCGGTATAGGCTGTGCCATTTGCCCCTGCTTGCAAATTAGGTAGTCCTGTTAATGGCGTCGTCCCATCTTGGCGAAATAGCCCTGTTCTGTTGGTAATACTGATTTCACCTGTGGTGCGGTTGAGTTCAAAGCTGACTATTTCTGGCTGGAAGTTGGGTAAGAAAAATGGTCTATTTGAACCATTAGATTCTCCATTGGGGCCACGGTCTGTGTTGGTGACAAATTTCAGGTTGCCATTTGCTGCAAACCCTTGAAAATACAACCCGGAGAAACCACCCAAGGAAATATCTTCACCTTTAGAGGTTGTTCCTAACTTCGGTAGGTTTTTAAAGTCGTAGATAGTCAGCTTGGGTTGGGCAACAGGATTACGGGGATCGTAACTAGTGGTATCGATATTTAGAGACTTGGGGAAGGCATTGGCTATATTCTCCCAAGGCACTAGCTTAAAGTTAGAGTTGACGTTTTCGCCATCAATTGTCTTGGCAGGTTCATTGGAGCCATCTTGGGTGACAAATAAACCAAATGGGAAGTTAGTCCCTAGTGGTACGTTAATGACATCTGCACCGTCTGACTCTTGTACACTGTCAATTGACCCATTGTTACCAATGGCAAAGTTACCTACGTATTCGTTGTTACCTTCACGAGTGTAGGCAACAAAGGTACTATCGCCTTGGCTGGATGCTAGCAGGTAACCTGTGCCGTTTTTGCCGTAGTAGATGGTCAACCCTTCTGCGTCATCGGTGAGGTGAGAACCACCCTCAAAACGGACGCGATCAATCAGCTTGCCTGTTGTGTCACCGTCCGGTTCTGCCTGGAATTTCCAGATGCCCACATCTTCTTGGGCTATGTAAAGAAAGCCGGTTTCTTGGTCAACCACCATACCCTCTGTTTGGGGAGAACGCCCTGCTGTCGTGGGCGAGGGGATGGTGAACTCCCGCACCAGTTCAGCTCCAATTTTGCCATTACCTTTATCAATCAATTTGAACTGAGCTATATCTCCAGTTTGTCGGCGACTGGTAAAGACATAGTAATCATTAGTTACAGGGCTACGGTATAAGGTAACTCCGTAAGAACTGCGAGTTGATGCCGAATAGGGAGGTTGAAAAGGTGATGCTTGGAAGATAGTACCAATATTGCTATCAGTGATATCTTCCAAGTATTGTCCGGGAGTGGTAGGGTTGGGGTTAATTTTGAAGATTGCTAGTTTATCATTGCCGCGATCGCTAGCCACGGCAATATCAACAGATTGATTGCCTAATTTAAAACCGTATTGCAGGTCAATATTGTTGTAGCGAATACCACCAGGATTAACTGTTTGCAATAAATTACCAGACAAGTCATAAACCCGCAGTCCGGCATTTTTAACTGAGGTTAATACTAAACTATCGGCAGAATTTGTGGCATTAACATAGATAGCAGGATCATCAGCATCGGCACGTTGAGATGTGGGCAGTGCCGGATCATCAAACAGATCGGGACGAGTTTCTAATCTGGGTGCAGCAGTGGGAACCAAGTCTGCACCCAAGGTGAGGATTTGGGTATATTGGGTGCTACCAAAGTTATTATCACTCACTAGCACAATCGACTGACGACCATCTGCTAGTTTGGGGCCGAAGGTAATACCCTCAATGTTATCTACTCCAGTGGGATGATTGGCGTCAGTAGGCAGATTCAGGCTATTTAAATTCAACAGCAGACGCTTTTGAGCGGGTTTGATCGCTGCTAGTTGTTCAGCACTCAAATTATTGAGAGAATCATAGAAACTAATATCAGTTGCACCTTGCAAAGAAACTTCGTAGATTTTGATGGTGTCGCCTACACCAGCAGAAAAAGAGCGCTCCAAGGCCAGCAAGGTTCCCCGGTTGTCGATCGCTAGTAAATCTGCCAAACCATTGTCACTTGAGCCTGTGCTAGGCTTGGGCGCTTGGGCGATCGCATCGGTGATATAGAGGTATTCCTTTTCTGGCTGTCCAGTAACCAGATTGTATTGCAGAATTCGGGAACGGCTGCCACTGGTGAGTGAAGCCTTTAATCCATCTTGGGACAGCGCGTTTTCAGTAGCTGTGAATAAGGTTTTCTGGTCGGGTGTAATGGTGAGGCTTTCAAATGCTAAGTTATTGTAAACGCCTGATGTCTGCGTATCACCTATATCTACAACACCATTGCCGTTGGTATCCTGAACTACTGGCAGAAATTTGCTGGGTACAAATAGCGATCGCACTTCTTGCCCTGTAGTTAGCGAAAACTCCTTAATAAAGGGATTGGTAACGCGACCTGCACTAGGATTAACTTCGCCCTCTGAAGATATGAAGACTGTCCCATTATTGGTTAAAGCAATGCCCTCTGGGTCGAGACTGTTAAGCGCAAAGAAGTTGCCACTAGTATCTTTTAAGGGTGTAACATTGGTAAAAGTCACTCCCGTCGTAGAAATAGTACCTGGGTCAGTGGTGAAGGTATAAAAGCGGGCGGGGGCAACTTGGGAGCGATCGTCTGAGATCGCATAGTAGCGGTTATTGGCAGCATCATATGTGACACCAGAAAGTCCACCCAATGGAGTCTGTACCCCATTTACCGTTCCCGCCGCACCAGAGGGAATAAAGCCAGTCACGAAGGTAGTCTGCCCCTGAAATCCCGCATTAGGAATGGTTTTACCTGCCTCTGTTGAACCAGTTTGCACATCTGCGAATACCAAGCGATGGTCAGAACTAGGGAAAGGAAAAGTGCCTACCAAAGAAAACGTCGGGTCAGTATTCAGGGGCCAAAATACTCCTGAGTTTGTAATTGTTAAGTCAGCAGAGGGTAGTACATAATCTGTCCGTAGGTTTCCTGGAGTCGGATCAGCAAAGTCTGCGGTATCAAAAGCCGAATTACCCTTTTGGCTAGTATTTGCACCACCCTGTAAGCCTGCTTGTTGGGTTCCACCGGGACTAGTGGGGATGACATTAGTATTGATATTAGGATTTTGCAACAGTTGGCGAATGGCATTGTCAAAACTGTCACCATCCAACGGGTCTGCATTTTGATCACCCATAATCACAAAGCGTGAACCAGCAGCAATACCGCCCGTTTTACCCCGATCATCGTAGATGTAATTACCTTTACCAGGGGTAATATAATCTGCCCAAAAGCGGATCTCGTCGTGATTGCGCTTACCGTTGCGGTCTTCCGCACCATCAAAGGTTGGGGGTGTGGGATGGCTAGTGAGGACGTGAATTGTCTCCCCATTCACCTTGATAGGTACATCCCAATGACTTTTGGAAGAGAGGCGTAGAACTTTGAGTTCCTTGTCAGAATACCAATCATTTGGCTGTGGTGTTGTAGGATCATCAGGAAGCAAGGCATTGGGCATATCCTTCCAGAGGAAGTTTTGGAAGGTGCGGATGTTGGCAGTGTCGATGGGATATTTGGATAGCAGCAACATCCCATATTGACCTGGGAAATTCCCGAATCCGAAAGCATCATCGCCATATCCCAGTTTGCCTGGGGTTGTAACCACTGTGCCGTTGTTATTCAAGTCAAACCCAGAGGCAATACCTGTGTTGGAGGGAGCAATGTAGAAGTAGGGGTAGTCAACGGGAGTCGCACCGTTTTGGCTGATGGCTAAATAATTTTGCTTGAATAGTTGAACTGCCTTTTGGGAGTAGTCAAACTCATTAATTAGCAGCACATCCGGGTTATTACGCTGGATTATTTCCGCAACAGCTTTTGCCTGAGCATTATCGGGGGTTGACAAATCGGTCACTAATTGACCTTCAGCGTTGCGGTTTAGGGAAGCGTTGAATTCGGAAAAGCGGATTGTATTAGTAGTTACCATGTTTAATTCTGAGATAGATTTCAGATATGAGATTGCTTTGAAAATTAGGAGTAGGGAATGGGCGTTTTTTGCAAAAGCCTTCATTTCAAACTCTTACTCTCTGCGTCTAGGCGCTTCTGCGTAAAGCAAACGATCGCCCTCAAGTTTCCCAAAGGGCGATCGCTTCCAGAATCAAAGGCCGATATTTCGGCTCCATTAGTACTAGTGAAGCCACCAACTTTCTGCAAAATGCTGGAGTTATGTTAGTAATCGTAAAACTTGAAATTTTAAGGTTATTTGTATGATTTTCAAACATCTACTGAATATTCATTTTCTAGAATTTTTGCTGGGGCGATCGCTTTGCACCATCGCATTTTTACTAACAGGACAAAACCTTGACTGCAAAGATGTACTTCACAGTTTGGACGCTTGCAAGATAAGTTCAGTATGAAAAATTGAGCATGTAGCAGAAAAAACTACATATTTTACCAGTATTAATTCTTATTCATAAACCTCAACCTATCTCAGTAAAATTAAGAAATAGCTAGCAAAAGGTTAAAAAAACAAATATTTGGCATTGAGTTGTACTCAGATGAAACCTGGAAGTGCAAATTGGTCGTAAGCGTACAATGCTGATTTGGCTTATCTCAGTTTAATTTTCTTAGTGAATTGCCCGTAAAACAGTTATAAAATCAGCATTTTGGTAAAATTTAATAATTTAGTGTTGGCAGTAAAACTACTCAGGCTATTGCTTAATAGTCTGGTTCATTGCAAGTAAAATATTATGTCCGAATTATTTTCTGTTTTAGGGTGCGAAAATCCTCATCGGAACGGCGACGTGATTTTTATTCATGGTTTAGCAGGCGATGCATGGGGAACTTGGCATTCCCAAGACCAAAGCGATCGCAGGGATCGTGATTTTTGGCTTACTTGGTTGCAAGAAGACTTAACACAGAAAGGAATTGATGTTGGAGTCTGGACTTTTGGATACGAGGCAGCACGTTTTCAATTTAACGGTTCAGCAATGCCAAGATTTGACCAAGCCAGCAACTTACTAGAATTTTTGCAAGTACGAGAAATTGGCGAACGTCCAGTAATTTTTGTTACTCATAGCATGGGTGGGCTATTGGTGAAAGAAGTGCTTCGTACAGCGCAAAATTTCCGAAGGCAAGCTATAATCGACCAGACTAAGGGTATTGTTTTTTTATCCACACCACACAGGTTCTCATTTAGCAAAATTAATTGAGCATATCAGCATCTTGGCGCGACCTACAGTTAACGTCAACGAACTCAGGGAACATGCACCAGCGTTACGCAGCCTCAACGAGTGGTATCGCCAGAATGTTGAGAGTTTGGCAATTGATACAAAGGTATTTTATGAAACCCAGCCTACAGCGGGAATTTTAGTTGTAGACGAGGATAGTGCAAACCCAGGCATTATAGATGTTAACCCAGTAGCGATCGCCAAAGACCATAATCAGATTGCCAAGCCCAGTTCAAAAGAAGATTTAGTCTATCTAAGTGTCAAGCAGTTTGTGGAAAAACATATAAGACCGCGACTACAACTGCCTTCTAACGACACAATTGTTTTACAAAGACCCAAGTTTGTGAAAACCGAAAACCCTCATTATCCCCTCTGAATACCGTTGTTAACGATTCGGAGGGGATAAACACTAATATTAATTTTGTGTTTATTAAAATTCACACAGAACCTGTTGATAGACAACAGGTTAAGCTTTATGTGATTGCAAATTTTAGTGAACAGAGACTCACTAAAGATGGTGTTACAATTCAGTTTGGGTTAAAACGGGGAACACTGAGGCTGCGTTTGCAAAATGGAAACATTCCCATTGAGTCTATAGATACGTCTCAATTCATTAATTTCCAGGTTGATTTAATAGCAGGATCAGAGAATAATATAAGTTGGGTTTTTAAACTAAAGGCTAAGAAATCTAATGTTTTAAAAGGTTTACTCAAAAAAACTAGACTAGGAACTGTATTCAAAGATATACAGCAATTAAACACTCAGGATGTCAATATGGATAATAACGTAATATGTTCCGTAGAAGCGACTTTTGAAATTGTATCCATCACAGATATTTGTATAACTGAGATTGAGTATGAGCAACCTAATTTACCAAAAGAGGTTGTTGCAGGATTATTAAATAAAAACAAAAAAAATAAAGCAGTATTAGAGAAAAAAATTCTTAAGGAAGATTTAATAAAAAAACTATTTGAGCCTTGCATACTTCAGGCGGAGTTTGATGTATGAAAAACGAAATATCTTTACCAGATTTATTACAAGAATTAGCCCAAAACCAAACAAATAAATTTTCTGAAATAGTTCAAATAGCTGGTCTGAACTTAACTGAAGATTTTATTGGTATTGACCTTAGTGGTGAAGACTTAAGCGATGATAATTTGAGCGCGGCCAATCTCAGTTTTGCTGACTTAAGCAATACAAACTTATTATTTACTAACTTAAGTGGGGCTAACTTAAGTGGGGCTAACTTAAGTGGGGCTAACTTAAGAAATGCTAACCTTAGTGATGCTAACTTGAGCGATGCAAATCTAACTGATGCCAACCTGAGTGGTGTTAATTTAAAAGGTGCTATCCTCAGTGACGCCAATCTCAATGGTGCCAACCTCAGAAACGCCAACTTGGCTGATGCTAACCTGGAAAATGCAAATCTAACTGATGCCAACCTCAGTGGTACTAGTTTACAAAATCCAGTTAATGGTATTAACGGAGTTACTACAAAGTCTATAGATACTCAAGAATCAATCAAGATAAGTGTTGAGAGCAAAGAGCCAAAAGAAAAGGCATTTGAACTACTTTTGGAAACGGATAAAAAAATCGCCCAAGCAACTTCAGACTTAGTAGGTCTAGAAACTATCTTAGATGATGTTTGTAGAGAAATCCAAGACTCATTAGGCTTTGACTTTGTTGGCATATCATTGGTAATGCCAGAACATGACACTATTGAAGCAGTATATGGTACTGGGATTGCAAGCAGATGGGTTGATCAAGTAAGGCATTACGTGAATGCAGATCCAGATTTAAGAGATATCCAAGCACATATCATTAAAACATTTGATACTGAAATTATCTCTGGGTGGGACAAGCGATTTAATCGCTGGGTTTATGAAAGGTTCAACCATGACCGACTTAATCGTGTTTTTACGCCCATTTTCTTAGTTCATGACGACCAAGTAAAAGTAGTAGAAGATTGGTTTGAACACTATAAATGGGATGAGAATTTTAGAATAGCTAAACAAGAAGGGAACAATATGGTTATCCATATGGAGACATTACCTACTGCTTCCCTACCTGAAGTTATTGGAACAGTAGAAGCAGGCTATGAAAATTCTAGAAAATCAATTACATATGAACAAGCAACCTTACTAGCTAAACTAATTGCTCGGCGGGCATTAGATATTCGTCGTGGAAGGTTAACTTATGTTTTAGAAACTATTGCGGAGAATGCTAAACATATTTTCCAAGCCGACTCAACTACGTTGCATTTTTTATGGGAACCACATCAAGAACGCTATATATACGAAGTTTTTGCCGGAGACCTCGGTAATATCCCATTAGATAAATTTTCACCTCGTAAGCAAGGGTTAGGATGGCAAAGTATCTCTGAAAAAAAACCTAAATACATTACATATACATCTCCAATAAAGGAAAATTCCGAAATAGAGTTAAATCAGGGAGTATTAGCAAGAGGATCTAGAACATACGCAGCCTTTCCATTACTAATTAAGGATCAATATAAAGTTATTCCACGGATGATTGCGACTCCTACTAAGCAAGGCTATAACATGGAACGAGAACAAAATTTTGATCTTGTAGGAGTACTATATGTCCACTTTAGGTATGAACATGAATTTATTGAAGAGCTAGAACGCCAAGGACAGTACTTTGCTAATCGGGCTGTTGATGCTATTTGGCACGTGATCACATATCAAAAAATACGTCATGAAGCACGTCAGCTATATACTCTTCAATGTATTACCCAATCTCTTAATCAAATAGATAGTAATCTATTAAGTCATATTGCTTGGAATACACTGAATGTTCTAGCAGCAGACGTTGTTGCTATTTATGAATATATTCAAACAGAAAGACAATTTTTAACTCCACACATGATTGCGGGAATCTTGATGGAAGAAGAGGCAATGGAATTCGAGATTAATGAAAATAATGTACCATTTGTACTAATTAATCGTGAAACCAATGTCTATGTTACAGATATTGATAATGAACATACATTTAAAAATTCATATTTTACACAAAGAGAAAGAATCAAATCGGTAGCAAGTATTTTGTTGAAAGTAGATAAAGATATTGTCGGAGTTATGTTGATTAACTATCGACGTTATCATAGTTTTTCAAATGAAGAACAAGAAATTATTAACTCTATCGCGTCTTCAGCAGCAAGTGCCATCAAAAATCAACGGTGGTTGCAGACATTAGACAATATTGAGCGCGAAATTATCACAACTCTGGATCGAGAAAAACTTTTGGATCTAATTGTACAAAAAGCAGTGCAAAATACAGGAGCTGATATAGGAGTGATCAGTATCCTTGAACCTATTAGTCAAGAACTTGTTGCCCAGGCTAAGTATCCTGTTAATGAGCCAATTGAAAGCATCTCTACACATTTAAAGATGGGTGAAGGAATAACTGGTTGGGTTGCAATGTATCGCAAAGCTGCATTGGTGGATGATGTTGAAACAGACCATCGCTACAAACACTATTTTGCCCATAGCCGCTCAGAGCTTTGTGTACCTCTTCTGGATAAAGATTGTCGTATACGCGGTGTGCTGAATGTAGAAAGCCGTCAAAGAGCAAAATTTAAGCAAAGAGACTTGCGGAGATTAGAATTGCTTGCAGGCTTGGCAGTTATTGCTATTCAGAATGCACAGAATGCTGAAAGAGAGATATTAACTACTGTTGGAGATGTATCTGGAAAGTTTTTCCATCAATTAAATAATAAAGTTAGTACAGTCAAAGAATTTTTACAAGAGATTTTCAGTAAGCCAGATCAAAATAATATTGAGATTAGTAAACAAAAAGGAGATACAGCTCTACTTCTGCTAGATGAAGTCAGCCAAAGTTTAACAGGTATGAAGATTGGGCATAACGAAGAACCTCAACCTCTATGCATTCACTCGATAATAAACAATGCTTTGAATGAGGTTTCTTTGCCTTCTATGATTCACACCAATATCAATGTGGCACAAAACTTACCTAAAGTGTTAGGTGGGGAACAGCAATTGACTGGGATTTTCTATCACCTCATACAGAATGCTGTAGATGCAATGCCAAATGGTGGCACATTGTCCATTAATGCTAGAACTGTAGAAGGAGATGAGAAACTTGGGGTCGAAGTTGAAGTTTGTGACACTGGAGTAGGTATTACACGAGAAAAATTCGACGAGATTTTCCAGCTTGGATTCACTACTAAAGGTGATCAAGGAAATACAGGTTTGGGACTGTGGCTGACCAAAGGCCAAGTTGAGAGTTTGGGCGGAGTATTAAAACACGATAGTTCACTTGGTCAGGGTTCACAGTTTACAGTTACATTAATATCGTATATTTCTTAGGTTTTACAGACGCTGCAAAATTACCTTTAGTTGACAGACACAATTTAGTTTGAGTCCGATTTGGTATTAACAGCGTCTTAGCCTTAAAAAATAACCATCATTTAGCGAAAATTACCAGGGTTTAGACGAGCACCGTTAGGTTGAGACTGACGACGAATTACCACTCCACTCCGCAAATTGTTTCCAGTACCGCCATCTTGGCGATCGAGGAAAGGTTTGAGATTAATCCCACTTCTAGATGAACTAACCCGATTATTACCACTACCCAAAAGTGTGCGTCCTAAATTATATAATTCGTTGCCTCCACTACTGCGATCGCCATAAGTGTTAACAGCTATAGTCTGCTGTCCACTGTCAGCAGTAGTTAAGTTTTGGAAAACGCTATTGCGGATAACATAGGGGTCTTTCCCAGGCGGTACTGTCAGCACAATTCTACAGCTTGGGTTAGCTTCAGTTGTGACGCAGACAATATTTTCGTTATTTTCTACAGCTGTCTGGAGTTCTTGTAAGCCATCTGGGCGATAAAGTTCTAAACGACTGGCAATTGCTGTACAACGCCTTTGTGCATCCCAACCACCGCCCAAAGCCGCAGGTGCTGCCCAAGGAAAGAATTGTCCGGATTGACTTTGTGGCTGATACATGACAGTGTACTGTCCATTGTAAGTCTGACAGCTAAACCGAGTTGTACCGTCAGATGAGCGTGAAGGTGGTATACCTGTCGATGTGTCTATTGGTATTGGTGCTGATGTACCATCTGATGGTACTGTTGGTACTACTACACCCTCGCCACTAGAATCATATTGCGCCATTGCTGCCGAATTGCCCAGACACAAAGATAAGCCAATACTGCCCAAAGATATCAATCGTAGCAGTTTTGATGACATAAATCATCCTCCACTAGAAATAGGTAGGGAATTGATAGTTTAAATGACGAATAATTCTGTTTTTTGATTCATTAAAAACGCTATTTTTTTTCCTCTCTTGCTTTTTTCTCTTGGAGTAACTTTTTCACCCGTGCTTGAATTTCTCCATGACGATTTTTTTGCTATGCCCGCTTCTGATTCTCGCCAGTATACTTAACCTCCTGAGGATAGTTGCGTGGGGTCATGATTGCTGCTTTACGTTCTTCAGGTATGCTTGTTTTGGCAAAAGGTTCTTTCACCTCGCGGTAAATTTTTTGTGCCTCTGGGATTTGTCCGGCTTTCTAAAGTCTATCCGCTTCTATAAATTTTAGCTGACGGACGACTTATTCAAGACTAAGTGTAGCTTTCTGTGGCGACTCTGGCTTTTTTTGTGTATATATACTATGGCAAATTATTTGGATCAATACCTTGAGATTGTAAATAGGCAATTAGCCGTTCTTTTTGCTGACGTTCCTGTTCAATTTGTTCCACTGCCCAAAGTAACAAATTACCTACTTCATCCCACCAGCGCAACCAATAACCAGTTCTGGCTTCTTTTGTTCCTTGCCAAGTTCCTAGAAATAAACCCATTGAATCAATCCAATGACGACCATTTTCATCAGGTTGTTTTAACTCGTAGCGCCTGTTTTCGAGTTGGTAAAATTCTAACAAACCCCCATTTTGGTCAAAAATCACGTAAATTGGAACTTGAAGAATCTGCTCGTAAAAAAACCATTTTCCTGGTGGATAGGTTCGTTTAAAAGAGTATTCTCCACCCTCAGTGTCAGATAGAAATTCCATCACAATTGCTGGAATATCTCCATCTAAATTGGGTGTATAGCTTTTGCGTTCTCCTAAAACCTGATTTACCGATGGCACATAAACCCAGTCGGGTGCTTTCGCAACAAATTGCCCGTTTATCGTCGCACAAAGTCCAAAATTTGAGGCTATCAACATCTGCGGTTGGATGAAACCACTTATCTCAAGGCTTTCGCGTAAAGCACCAGCCAATAGTGGCTGACCTGTATTTTCCACTGGTTCATCCTCTAAGTGAAAATCTGCGGGCAATGCTTCCCAAGATATTACCAGTTCTGTTAAAGATTTAGCTTCACCGAGTTGGGTTGCCATAAACACCCCCTTTTATTGATTTGTCTTTATTTTATGGCTGACCAGTGGCTTGTTGTTAGGCGATGCCTGCGGCGAGCTACGCCTACGCAATTAGCTGTAGAACTTTCATCATGGGACATAGTTGCAAAGTTCTTGATTTCATTCACAATTTTTTACAGAAAAATTGTGTAAACTCTCTCAAATTGGCTGATAAATATAGTGAAGACTCAAAATTGCCTAGATTTAATCATACTTAGTTGACGGTATAGTCAAAAGAGAAGCTAAATGACGCAATACATTCAGTTTACCACTGAAGACGGTGGCACTATCCTTGTGGAAGTGGAAGAAGAAGAAGTGTCACCACCTCCAGGATTAGTAAAGGCTGGCTTGCAAGACAAAGTAAAACAGACTGTTGGTGTAGCACAAAATACCTTTGCAGAAGCCATAAATACAACTATAAAGCATAATGTCAATGCATTTATTGAGTCAGTACAGAGTTTATCTGAACTACCGACTGAAATGGAAGTAACTTTTGGATTAAAAATGACTGGCGAGGCAGGGAATGTTGCTGTATGCAAAGGAAGTGGTGAAGTAAATTACGGTGTAAAGCTGGTGTGGAAGCAACTTTCAAAAGCTAAATAGTGAAATGGCTACACAACAGGATAACTTAACTCTAGGTATAGTTCGGATCTTGAAACCAGACGGAAAAACAGCTGGTACTGGCTTTATTGTCACTAAAGATGGATTAATTGTAACATGTGCTCATGTTGTAGAGTATGCCAAATCAGGGCCAGGAGGTACTGTAAGTCTTGTCTTTTACGCTAGGCAGCAGACTTATATAGGACGTGTAGATGAGAAGTACTGGTCTGCATCTACAGTGGGTGACATTGCGATACTGCATCTAGAGGGAAATTTACCAAATGAAGTAAAACCTTTGCAATTAGGTACTTCTTCGGGTTCGTCAGGTCATGCATTTAAAACCTTTGGCTTTCCTAAAGCCAAGTCTTTAGAAGGAATGTATGGTTATGGCACTATAGGTGACTTGATGAGTGGCGAGAATGGTCTACCTTTAGTTCAACTGACTAACGCTACAGAAGTAACACCAGGTTTTAGTGGTGCGCCAGTCGTAGATGAACGTACTCATCGTGTAGTGGGAATGGTAACAGCCATTACACCAGTTGATAAATATCAACGACTGGCAGAGACTGCTTTCATAACTCCTAGCGAATTCTTGCAAGAAATTTTTCCTGCACTACAAATTACCAATATCTGCCCTTATGTAGGCTTAGAAGCATTTACTAAAGATAAAGCTGATTTCTTTTTTGGTCGTGAGGTATTAGTTACAGAATTAGCTAATCACTTAAAAAACAATCCTCGTTTTCTAGCTATAGTTGGGTCTTCAGGAAGCGGAAAATCTTCTGTTGTGCAAGCAGGTCTATTGCCTTACCTTGAACAAGTTAAGCTACCAGGATTTAATAAAATCTACACAGTTAGCTATCGTTATACTGCTTATATTACTGATCCATCTGACGATTTTCAGAGTTATTTACAAAAATCTGGAATTTTCAATGTTGAAGATACAAATAGTCGAATAATTATTTTTATTGACCAATTTGAAGAAATATTTGCACTCTGTCCTGAGCCAGAAAAGTCAAATTTTCTGAGGTTTTTAACTGAATTAGTAGATCAAAAATTATTTCGGAATAATAAAATTACACTGATTATAGCTGTACGAGCAGATTTCTATGATCCATTACTCAGTTCTCCTCTAGGACATTTCCTTGGAGTTGGTCAGGTTAATATTACTCCTCTGAAGGAAACTGAATTAAGAGAAGCGATCGCTAAACCAGCTGCACAAGTTGGTTTAGAAATTGAGTCTGGTTTAGATGAACGAATTATTGAGGATATTGGGGCTACGCAAAACCCGCTTCCATTACTAGAATTTACTCTCGAACAACTTTGTAAAAACGAACATTCTCACGGTAGATTAACTCATGTAGATTACGAAAAAATTGGTAAAGTAACTGGTGCGATCGGGCAGTGGGCAAATGAAACATATAGGAATCTTAATGAAAAAGAGCAACTCATAGCTAAACGGATTTTCACTCGTCTAATCCACTATGGCGAAGGCACAATACCCGATACTCGTCGTCGTTTACTAATCTCTCAATTGCTAACTACCAATGATGAAAAACTTACTCGTCAAGTCATAAAAACACTTGCTAATCAGCGTCTGCTTGTAACCGATGCGGAGACTGTAGACATTATCCATGAAGCCTTACTGCGTGAATGGTCTGATTTAGGAATATGGATTAGAGAGCAAAGAAGTTTTCTGCTGTGGCGTCAGAGGTTAGATGAAAGACGCACTGAATGGATCAACAACAAAAAGGATCAAGGACTTCTTTTACGGGGTCTTTCTTTACTAGAGGCAGAAAAATGGTTGCAAAAACCTGAAGTTGACCTGAATTTAGATGAACAAGCTTTCGTTAAAGACAGTAGTAAACTACGGCAAAGAGAGCAATTTAGATTGTGGGCAGGAATTGGCTCTGTAGTTTCACTCATCACAACAGGTGTTGTTATTTTTATTAATCAACAAAATCAGAAACAGTTGGATCTTCTTGCTGCTTGGGCTAGTGTCAGTCAAATTGACAATAATATTGAAACATTACAGAAACTTTTTGAGGAAGCAGATAAATACAAGAAGGTAGCAGATAAAAAAAGCCAGAATCAGATAAATACAAAATGGGATAAAGATGAGGATTTAATGCGAGCTTTTAGTTACTATGTGACCATCCAGTCAACAGCCAATCGGATGCTTAATGAAACTAGTAAAAATCAGATTAAAATTAAAAAAAGTGATTTAGAGAAAATTAAAAGTATTACGGCTAAAGCTGAAAAAAAGAGAGTAGAAATAATTCATGATCACTTATATCCGGTACTTATTCAACGTTTAGATGCAAAAAATTATGGAATTTATTTATCTTCTAATGAAGATGGTCCGGGTGAAAACTTATATACAAAAGAAAGTGCTTTACAAGAAACTTATAAGATTATGTTTAAAACTGGAGCAGACTTGAATAGTGATCAAACAATAAATACAAAAGAGGAAGCAAACCTAATACCTAGTAAAACTATATTGGAAATTGAAAAAGTATGGCTAAAGAAAACGGAAAATTATTGTGGTTGGTGCAATCCATGTATAAGTTCAGGTATGGGTTCAGATCCACACCAATTAGGAAAAACTTATAGCATCAAACAAATATTATTTTTTTCTGTGACTAGCTTTGTTGATGATCGCTTCAAATCGGTTCTGGGCGATCGCTGTTCCTCTGACTGACATATAGATAGTAAGTAGGTGTTTTCAGATTCAATTATTGCTTTGGAGGAGAGTTTTGTGAAGTTAATTCATTCCCAAATATTACTGATTTCTGCATTAACTACTGCACTGATACCTTTTGACTCGTTGGCGATTGATGTTAAGAGTCCTGCACAAGAGCCTGTTAAGGCGGAAATTAAAAATATAGGAGATCAAGGACAAGTACTGCAAGTACTGGAAAAAAAGGATCGTGGATTAGTCCCTGTAGCCGATGAACCTAAAGTAATCACAGCTAAGAATCGGTTTTTATTAGTTCCATCTGGCCCCAAGGGGAAACCCTTTGGTCATTTGAGGTTTTTTACCCGTTCTGGTGCTATAGATCCATTAGTACAAGTCGGTCCTAATACCCAGAAAACTACATACAGGTTTCCTTGTACCCCTCTAAATGGTAAATTTATGTTTGCTTGGGGTCTTAACACTAATAGAGATCCCTCCTGTGGCGGAATAATAGTATACAAAGGTTTAGGGAGGGTAAGTATGAGTCAAACCTTTCCTTTCTTTCTCTCTAAAGTTCCTGATATTACTCAGTTTGGTAGTAGTTTGCTAAAAACTAAAGCTTTGTCTAACTTTCTTAGCAGCCAAGCAGACTCTTCTGAGAAGATTAATGTTTCCCCAGAAGGTAGTGGCATAACCATAGTTCAAGTTGATTCTTCTGCGGAAAGAGTAATAATTGATGCCTTAGTTGGCAATGCCAGAATTACTACTGATAGTGAGCCAGAAGGGATATCTTTAAGAGAAGGTTTCAGCTACGATAGCAGTCAATCAGACACTATTAAACCGATTAAGATTACTCAAGAAACTCGTTGGGCGATCGCAGTATTTATAGACCCTAACAACTGGACTGAATCTGTCGTTCCTCAAATATCGACTCTTCAACAACAGCCATCTCTACAAAAGTTTTTAAACCAAGAAGAAATAGATGACGGAGATCCAGTCCTTCCTCCAAATCCTCCGAGAGAAGTACCCAGGTAATATTTATATAAAAAAGAAAAGCCATGAAAAAAATTCCAATTCTGCTTTTATGTTTCTTGATTGGAATAGGTATATTGATGTATGGTCTCCTATTTGAACAAGGTGTTTATGCTGAAACTCCTGAGCGACAATTCGCTCAAGAAGTTCTTAAATCTGACTGGGATGGAAAATGGAAGTGTAATTTGGACGGTCGGACAGCAGAAGTAGAGTTTAGTTATGAATCAACTGAAAACAGAGTTTATGGATATATCAGTGATAGTGGTGGAGAGAGGAAAGCTTTCGGTGAAAGAAAGCTAAATAAGTCTGACTTACCTAGCTCTCGTCGAGATCACATGCTTCCCTTACTCTACGACGGAAAAGTTAAATGGATACTAATGATGCATACGTGGGATCGTAGTTACGCTAGTGGATATACATATTGGGAAGGTATTCCTTTCGGGTTACAGTGCCACAAAGAGTCATAGAGAAGACAGAATATAAACTTGCTATTATCAGCGAGTTCGTCAACTAATTTAGGTGTAAGCAACACTTACATATAACTCTGTATTAATGTACCTAAAAGCACATTAATATTGAAACGAACTACATCGGTGCAAGGTAGACCTGTTTCTGCTGTTATTTGAGCGATGCTTGGGTTGGGCTACGCCTACGCTGTTATTTTACAACGCAATATACTACTCGCCGTTGAGGATGCGAACAAAAAAAACCCCGGCGAAACTAGCCAAGGTAAGAGAGAGAAGTACGAATGACAATGAGATACAGCGATACTGAAATCGAAAAATCTTAGCTAACGCTAAAACCAACCAAAACTAAAGTAGTGACAATTAAAGTCGCAAAAAGACCCTGTAAAACGTATTTACGTTGTTCCCAAATTGCTGGGTATTCGGCATAGTAAATCTGGGGTTCAGCTGCGTAGTTATTGAGAATGCCGTCTTCGTTAGTGGTAGTGTACATAGTTTTTTCTCGTTTTTGTTTACTTATGTAACTAAATTTAACAATATTGTTACAATACGTCAATGTGACTTGACAAAAAGATGTTAATGATACTCATAAAATTTACTTATCAGGGATGGGGGATCTAAGCCAAGCTGCCCTAGTCGGCGAAAGCGCCATATCTCTTGACTCACCGCTATACCTTTACGCAATTTTTTAAATTGCAAAATCTAAAATCCAACATAGTATAAAAGAGTAGAGACACGTTAGCACAGCGATTTCGCGTCTCTACTGGTAATCGCATTTAGCGCTTTATAGCGGACGATATCGGTGCAAGGCAGTCCGGTTTCTGCTATTGTTTGAGCGATCGCTTGGAGTTAACTCGTTTGAATTCGGGGCTATGATAGTTTGAGATGATGGAAAGCTCCTAACAACCCCCGAAGTGAATAACTCAGTATTAATCGCCCTGACCCTCACCGCGTCTATAGTCCTGTCACCAGTCAGCATTGCTGGTACTGTCCAAGGTTCAACCCATGCGAGCAAAATGTCTTTATTTAACATCACTTCCAAAAAATGGAAAAATCGCGTGTTACTAGTCTTTGCCCCGTCTGTTGATAACCATAGCTATCAGCAGCAGATGCAGTTATTACAAGAGCAAAAAAGCGGTTTTACAGACCGGGATTTAGTTATCGTTCAGGTTTTGGCAACAAATAAAAGCTATGCCAATGGACAGTTAATAGATGAGTCTTCTGCTGCCAATTTGCGAAATCGTTTTGGGGTTAATAAAGAAAATTTTCGCGTTATTCTGGTGGGCAAAGATGGTGGTGTTAAGCGCCAAAACACTACACCAGTCCAAGCAACAGCAATTTTTGAGCAAATTGACGCTATGCCTATGCGCCAGCAAGAAATGCAACGAGGCAGAAAGTAATTCTCTAAAAACAGAGTACAACATTAAATGCCAGCCATACAAGTGTTCGCCTTCAGCGTCTGGTAGAGAGGAAATCGGTAAACAGGGGATGCCTGCGGTAAATACTTGCCTACGCTTACAAGTAGATGTCCCAGTGCAGTGCTAAGTTTGACTGGGATTATACAGCACGGGTGCATTGGGATTGTGAGTGGGGCTGGATAGATAATATTATCTAGGGCAATTTCTTTAAAAATGCCTGCTCAAACTTGGCTGAACTTATCAGAGTAAAGTTCATCAGACACTTCTTTAAGTTCTGGTTCAACCACTGTCAAATGTTGCTCTAAAATTGCCAAATTACGAATATTTGACTTATAAAAAGCATCAAACAAATCACCTACAAAAGGCACAGTACCCACAACTGTTTCTAAACCAACATTAAAAATCATTTTGGCCAAGTCTTGACGTGGGATGCCGAAGCGGGTAGCTAAAAATATGATGTAAGCTGAAAACGCTGTACTGATTAAATCACCAGCACCCGGAACTAAACCAATGATTGGGTCTATTCCAATGTGAAAACCTGTTAAAGGGATGCGTATTGATGTATCCATCAAACGGCTGAGTTTGCGGATGCGGTTGAGAGTAGCAAGGCGTTTAGCAGCGTCCATAGTTCACGATATTTACACTACTCTTAAGTTGCACCATTTTTAGTTACTCGTCTTGTATCGTTAGAAATAACAGTTTCGTTAGCTAGCCAGATGAAGTAATCAGCGATCGCTGCTACTGTATAAGCCATAATTTACCTCCTCTGCTTGCTAAAAACCCTTATGAATTAATACTAGGGAATTGAATATAGTATTTTTGTACTATATATTGCTCTTACCCAGAACCTAATTGTTCATCACTGCACCTAAAAGTACATTGGCATCAAAGCGGACGACATCGGTGCAAGGTAGCCCGGTTTCTGCTATTGTTTGAGTGATGCTTTCCTCAGCCGCAGACTTATCTAGATGGGCAGTGTTAAGCGCTATACCCACTACACGAACACTTGCAAAGGCACCACCAGCACTAGCGACAGCTTCATAAAGCCGAATCACCTCTGGTAAAGGTGGAATTAGTACATGGGGATGATTACGTACATGAACTTGTCCCGCCCGATGTACTAACACCAGTTGAGTTGGTTGCGAACCACGAATCAGGGGTAGAGTTGCCGTTGAACCAGGGTGTAGCAGTGAACCTTGTCCTTCAATGTGCAGGATGTCGTAGTTTTTGCCATAGCGCATGACTATCTGTTCTACAGCACCAGCGGCAAAGTCTACCCGCACGGCATCTAAAGCCACGCCGTCCCCTTCTAACATTACCCCAGTTTGACCTGTGGCGAGGAATTTAGAACGCCAGCCCTGTAGTTTTGATGCCCAATGTAACTCTAGGCTAGTTGACATTTTACCGATCGCCATGTCGGTTCCCACTGTCAACACCCGCCGACAGGGAAGGGTGCGTGCTATCCCACTAGCAACACTTATATTAGCCGGCTCTTTCCGTACATCCCAAATTAATTGTCCTGGTTTGAGCAGTGCATTTAACTCTGGGATGTTTGCCATTGGTGTATGTAAACCATTCACCAGCGACATTCCAGCTTGTAGAGCGTCTTTGATTTCCAGCCAGTAATCATCTGGTACAGCACCACCTCCTGGGGCAATGCCTATTACCAAGACTTCTGGCTTGTACTCAAGGGCTGCGGCTACCGATGCTACAATTGGCACATCACGCTTGATACCTGTTAATTCTGGTAGGGATTTGCCAGCAGACTCGCGATCGATTACGGCTACGATTGGGGCTTCACTATAGCGTAAAATTGCTAGCCCTGTTTTGCCGTGAGGCCCACTAATTCCCTCATGAAGTAAGATAGCTACTCGTTGATTAAGTGGCAGACGCACTGTTTTGTACCCCCAAACCTGGTAAATCGTTTGGCAAAACTCTCCCTTCTTTTAGCAATGCACCCGTAAAGGGGTCATCAATTAAGTTAAGGTGACTGTCTAAATCTAAATAATCAGCTAGTGGCGCTAGCTGTAGTGCTGCTGTATTAGCTAGCGAACTGTCAGAATAGCAACCGAACATTACTTGCAACCCATAGGCTCGTGCTGTATGTACCATTCGCATTGCTTCTGTTAGTCCCCCTGATTTCATCAGTTTGATATTAATGCCATCCACGTAGTTTGCCAAATGGGGAATATCGGAGCTTGTGAAACAACTTTCATCCACAAAAATGGGCAAGGGAGAGTGTTGTTTGAGTTTTGCTAAACTTTCTTCCTGCCCCCGTGGCAATGGCTGTTCTACATACTTTATACCTAAATTAGCCAGCCAATTGCACATTGCGATCGCATCTGATAAACTCCAACCCCCGTTAGCATCAACAAATAATTCTGGTAATGGTGCTTCTTCTCGCACTGCTAATAGCATTTTTTTATCTGCATCTATGCCATCTGGATTACCTAGCTTCACCTTGAAAAGGCGGACATCAGTAAATTGTAACCAGTCTCGCGCTCTAGCCCTGGCACCTTCTGGCAAATTAATCCCAATTGTGACTGAAGTCGGGACTATGATATTGCGATCAAGTCCCCAAATTTGCCACAAGGGTAATCCTACGCGCTTACCTAACCAGTCGTGCATTGCCATATCCAAGGCTGCTCTAGCAGCAGAAGGAACCTGGTTTTGTGTTAAAACTTGCTCAATTTGCTGCCGCTGTAAGGGACTGAATGTTTGCAACAGTGATACAACTTGCTCTAAAGCGTCTTTGATTGCATCAGTTGATTGCCGATGATTGCCCACACCGAATGGCGATGCTTCCCCCCAGCCTTCGATCCCATCATCTGAAATCCTCACCCATATATTCGTTGTCTGTGCCGTTGTACCTCGACTAATCGTCAACGGAAATCTCTTATTGACTGTAAATAAATTTACATTTATTTGCATACTTATTCTACATATTATGTTATATCAAAAGCCAGTGTAAGTTCAAAGTTTAGATTATCGGATGCATCTGTTATACTTTTTTACATTCATTGTTGAGTTACTAAACTTTTTATACAAAATTTTATTTGTTACTTAATTTATGACCAACTTAGAAAAATGGAAGACTTTAAAATCAAAAATGGTTTTAGATAATTACTGGTGTCAGGTAAGGCAAGATGAAATAGAATTGCCCAATGGGAAAATTATCGATGATTATTTTGTCAGCATTAAACCAGACGTTGCGATGGTTTTACCTATTACTAGTAGCAGAGAGATAATTTTTGTCCGGCAATACAGACATGCAATAGGTGAATTTTTCTTAGAACTGCCAGCAGGAAATTTCGATCCCACAAAAGAGAGTGCAGAACTAGCAGCAATTAGAGAATTGACAGAAGAAACTGGTTATATTCCCCAAGAATTTAGAAAAATCGGAATTTTATACGATAAGCCGAGTAAAGATACCAATCAAATACATTTATTTCTAGCAGAGAATGTGAGCAAAGTTGGAGAGCAACAACTAGATATTACAGAAGAAATTGAAGTTGTATTTCTTCCTATAGAATCAGTTTTAGAAAAAATTCTTCAGGGAGAAATTTCTGTTGCAGGAACTGTTGCGGCTCTGTTGTTAGGTTTAAATTTTCTCACTTAATTAATAATCAATGTAACTTTTTCCTGTTATTTAAGAAAAATGCTTGAGGCGAATTACATTCTGAACCTTTTACAGCAACTTTTTTGGGCGTTTTTCTAGAGAATGAGATTCAGAAAGTTTCCGTATAATGTCCTGATCCGGTTGTTATTCAGAAAAATTTTGGATATCAGCAAAGGATCATACTGAAAATTTTATATATCTGCCAAAGTCTAAATAAATATACGGTACTATACTATATAATACTTTAGCATAATTAGGCTCAATAGATTGAAGCTCTTAAATTGAGAAAATCTATCCAACCAGCCGTTCTTAATATCTAGGTAGAAGTTATGCGCGATTTAGACGATTCAAACCAGTCAATAGATAGAGTAATTATTTCTAAATTGGATACCGATGCCTACCCTGAAAGTTTTGATGGTGAAATGGCTCGAAAGCTGGCAGGGTTAACTCAAGAAGCGTATAAGCAGTTCAATTTGTTCTCTCTTAAAAAGAACTTACAAAGATTTCAGCTTGAGAATCTGTTCCAGCTAAACACTGAATAGACATCTCCGAAAAAGAGAGTAGAGACGCGAAATTTCGCGTCTCTACAAGGGTTCTGGATAACGCATATTTAGTTTCTGGAGATGTCTAATTTGCCGAAAAGGACGTTCCCTTTGGGTTTGTTGCCTCTGAAACTGATAGTGACAATGTATATGTAATCTTCCGTGGCATCAGACGCTTTATTGAATGGTTCAAGGATGCGAATATTCAGCTTGTCACCTTAAACGATAGTAATGTATGACAGAAATAAAAGAAGAATGCCAGACTACCTACATACTGGCACACCCGTTTACTTCACTATTCATGAAGGTGCCTTGGTGAAGTATCATAACCTAGAGGGTTTCCGTTAGCATTATGATACATTTGATATCCAGAATTTTTCTGAATATCAGCAAGGGATATAGGAATTCCGATTTTATTTGTAAAAAAGATTACGAGATAATACGGAGGGATATATCTGTCTAACAACGAACAATGAGAAACCAGCATCTACAAGCTGCGATCCCTTTTGGTGCGCTGAGTTTTAAGTCCTTCGGACACGCACTCCATTTGCATAATCGCCAAACCGGATTCTGAAGTCAGGGCGATCGCAATTCATAGGGGAGTAATTTTATGCGATCGCAGACATTTAGAATACACAAACTAGAAGTTGAAATAGCTCAAATGACAAAAAAAGACTTATGTTTCCACGTTTGAAATTTCCAGAATTTTTATGATCATTCCTAGATTAATGGTTTTACTGATTTTTGTTGAATTATCGGAGTAAATTATGTTTGAACGGTTTACAGAAAAAAGCATTAAGGTGATAATGCTAGCACAGGAAGAATCACGCCGCCTTGGTCATAATTTTATAGGAACAGAACAACTGTTACTCGGATTAATTGGTGAAGGAACTGGTATTGCTTCTCGGATCTTAAAATCAATGGGTGTTAATCTCAAAGATACTCGGATAGAAGTGGAAAAACTTATGGGCAGAGGTTCAGGGTTTGTTACTTTAGAAATCCCTTTTACCCCCCGTGCCAAAAAAGTTTTAGAGTTTACTTTGGAAGAATCGCGCCAACAAGGACACAATTACATCAGTACAGAACATCTACTGTTAGGTTTAATTAGAGAAAGAGAAAGTGAATGCGTAGCTGTCAAAGTTTTGTCAGTATTAAATGTTGATTTAGCAGAGCTTCGCAATCGAATTATCCAACAAATACATGAGAGGACATCTGAGCCAATTGAAGGTGTCGTTATCACATCGAATGAGCCAATTGAAGGTGTTGTTATCGCATCGAAAAGAGTTAAGCAAAACTTTAAGCCAATTGAAGTTGATGACGCAGGAATGAAAGTAGGTGTCGTTATCACATCGAAAAGAGTTGAGCAAAACTTAGATAGACTCACCACTATTTTGACAGAGGCGAAAGTATTAATTCAAGCGATTGAAAAGTTGATTCAAGGGAGAACATCTGCCTCAAGTGAAGATATTGACAATGTAATTAATCAGTTACCAATCTCCAATCAAGATAATCAACCAGGAATTAAAGAATTATTGATTGAACTCAAAGCTGTAATTGATGCTGATTTATCATTGACAAGTGATGATAAAAATGAAGCATTAGAGCAAGTGCTAGTTTTAGCAGCAGCTGGGCAACAGCCTACAAAAGAAAGAATGCAAAAATTCGCCAAGACAGCACTCAAAATTTTGAAAGCAACAGTTGCTGAATTAGATAGTAAAAATAATTTAGTTGAGGCTTGCAACCGAATATTACCAACCATAGCTCATTTTTTTGTTTGAGAGAAATACCGTTCAGCCGAGAAGTTCAGTATTATCCATCGTTAACAGCAGCATAGTTGCTAAATAGTCATCTACACCGCGATCGCGATCCTTTAATACAAGTTGTTAGAATTGCTCTAGATATTTGATAATCTTTATCTATAACTCTCAAATATTACCTTATTAGTTAAATCCAAAAGATACATAATAATTTCAATCTAATACTGCTTTGCAAATTCCCAGCTACTTCCGCGTTGATGCATCCGCTTTCTACAAACGGGACAACTGGAAGGTGCAATTCAATGTGAAAAACCTGACGAATATTGAGTACTACAGATCCAGTGGATACTGGATTGTGCCGCAAGAACCACTGACCGTTTTAGGTTCTATCTCATTTGAGTTTTAATTGTCATCGGTCAATTTTGAAGCACTTGGGAGCGATCGCGCCCATGCCTATGTAAACCCTTACACTGGAAAAGTGATGGGGTTTCAGAAACAAAGCAACAGCTTTTTTGATCTCGTCCGCACCTTTCACTACTCTCTTTTAGCCGATGAACCCGGTCGGTAATTCATCGGGGTGATTGCCTTTTTAATGATGCTTTTGAGCATTTCTGGAACGCTGCTTTGGTCAGGCTGGCGTAAGTTGATTACAGGCTTCAAAATCAAATGGGATGCTCATCCCAAGCGCGTTAACTACGATGTACATAAAGTCGCTGGCATTGTGGCTGCGGTGTTTCTATTCTTGAGTGCCATTACAGGCTTTTGCTGGAACTTTTGGGATTACACGATTCCCGCAATTTACGCACTAACTCTGACTCCACAACAACCGACTTTTGTTTCTAAACCTCTGCCGGGTAAAACTCCTTTAACGCTCAGTGAAATTTTGCCAAAAGCAGATGCCTCACTGCCCAAAGCGACAACAACTTATATCCGCATACCCAAAGCACCAGAAGAGGTATTTGAAATCGGTAAAAAACTTCCCCAAGAAACTGATGAGTATGGCGGTAGTTCTGTCACCTTTGACCAATACACAGGTCAAGTTCTGAATGTGCGGAATGCGTTGAAGTTACCTCTAGGCGATCACATTGTTAATGGCATGACCCCTTTACACTATGGCACTTTTGGAGGTTTACCAACACGCATTCTCTATGTTTTTGTTGGACTTGCGCCTTTAATTTTATTTATCACAGGATTTGTGATGTGGCGCGATGTCTAGCGACAAACCGCTTTGCGTCTACGCAAAAGACCTACGACTAGTTTACTCACACAAGCAAATGCCCAAAAGTAGAAACGCAAAATTTTATCTCTCAACAATTTTTATATATTGAACTCAAAGTTGTAATTGATGCTGATTTATCATTAACAATCGATGATAAAATTGAGCTATACAGACAAAACGCCAAGCGATCGCAAGTGCTACGTAATTACTTGTAAATTTCAAATCTGGATTATTTACCTTGCCCATTGCTGCAAAATATAACCATAAAAAGCCTCTTTATCTACTTTATCCATCGCATAAATTTTCCGACCACCAGGAACTACTTTAGTACGCCCCTGACTCAGACCTATGGTGATAATTTCTGTTTCCCATTCGCGCAATTGATAGAATTCCGGGTGTCCCAGATAAGCTGTTGCTAAAACATCCCAAAAATAATAATCTTGGGGGATAACTAGTGCATAACATTGTCCAGCTAAATCAGAGATGGGATAGTGGCGTTGTCGTCCCATTTTGTATACTAACTCCGATGTGACTGGGACATTGTTAGTTAAATCCAAAGGACACATAATAATTTCAATTTGGGTTTGCCATACCCGCGCTGCTGAAATTGCGTCCCAATAAACATTCCATTCGGCAGAACCATCTTGTCCTGCTTCCAGACTTTTTTCCACATTACCACCAACATTCAACGCACCCCCCATCCACACAATTTTGTGAATCTTGGCTTCAATGTCTGGTGCTTTGTCCAAAGCCACTGCAACTGTGGTCAACGGGCCAGTTAGCATCAACGTTACGGGGTCTGATGCCTCCCGCAACACCTTGATCATAAAATCTTGACCTGTTTCGGCAACCAAAGGCGTAGTGATGGTTTCGCTTTGATTGAGAATGGGAAGATGGTCAACGATAAACGAATCACGGCGATAGAGAGTAGGAAATGGATTGATACCGCGCACAGTGCTTTCTGCAACCGAGATATGAGAAAATCCCATCAAATCTATAATTTTACGTGTGGCGCTAACAGCTGGTTGAACGTAGCAATCTGCTGGAGTGACGACAACACCAAGGAGTTCAATATGATCCATTGTCAACAGCAGCATAGTTGCTAGATAATCATCTACACCGCCATCGTGATCCATTAATACAAATTGTTTTGACATAAAAGGGAATTAATATGAATGAGTTTATGGAAGTTGCAATTCAAGAAGCAAAACAAGGCAGACAAGAAGGTGGAATTCCCATTGGTTCGGTTCTTGTCAAGGATGGCAAAATTCTCGGCAGAGGACACAATAAACGTGTGCAAGACGCCGATCCTGTCACTCACGCCGAAATCGATTGTCTCCGCAATGCTGGGAGAGTTGGCAGCTACAGAGGTACAACACTCTATTCAACTTTAATGCCGTGTTACCTCTGCGCTGGGGCAGTGGTACAATTTGGCATTAAAAAAGTCATCGCTGGAGAATCCAGAACTTTTCCTGGTGCTAAAGAATTTATGGTATCTCACGGTGTGGAAGTAATTGATCTTAATCTTGACGAATGCGAACAAATGATGAGTGAGTTTATTGAAACTAACTCGGAACTTTGGAATGAAGATATCGGTAATTAGTTAGGAGTTAGGAGTCATTCAATTTTGGATTTTAGATTTTAGATTTTTTCTTAAATCCTTTCGGCTTGGTGCAGTTACTCATGGGGGAAACCCCCTTGGCGCTAGCCTCTCCCTTTGGGAGAAGACCGCGCTGCTTCACCAAAATCCAAAATTCAAAATCTAAAATTGACAGAGTTAGGAGTTAGGAGTAGCCCTGCCAAGGTGACTTTTGATCGGAGAATTATGGCAGGAGCGATCGCAATCTAAAAAGGAATACAGAATAATAGGGTAAATACTGTGTACAATCTTTGAACGATTTGTCAAACAAAGTCCAGTCAGCGTGATAGTTTGGGGGCTGATGCAAAGAGGCTACTGATCACTCCTAACTCAGCAAAAGTGTGCTGTTATTATCAATTAGGGTAAGAGTTCCACTAGTAGCCATACCTGGATTGGGCTGCGCCAATGCACTATAGGTCTGAATGTAGCGCCGCACTTCTAGCGGAAAATGAGGGTAATCTAATACTGCATCCCCATCAGCAATAGTTGACCAGAAGTCTCGCAAACCAGGAGCTAATTCTTTTGCCTGTGATAATGGTAAGTTTAATGGAGAGTGAGTTAGTAGCTTGATTAAGAAAGGGAAAGAGCGATCGCCCATCCACTGCCGCGATGACTGTTGCAAGTTGGGGAACTCAGGCACTGATTCTATCCGATGCGATACAATTTGCAACGATTCTTTACCTTCGTTATCCCGATGAAACTCTAGCACCCGATAAGGGTGAGGATAGCTCACTAAAGAGCCAGTGGTAATATCATATACTCCATCTGAGTAAGCAATATCCTGAACGTGCAAATGCCCGGTAAATACTAGCTTGACTCCGTAGCGCCTCAGCAACTGCAATAGTTCTGCTGAATTCGCCAACATATAGCGATTTGCCAGTGGGTGGCTTGATTGATTGGGCAAATGCTCGACTACATTATGATGCACCATCACCAAAACTAATTCATCACCAGATGCCGCCAGCGCCTCTTCTAACCACCGTAGCTGTTTGGCATCCAAACACCCCACCTGCTCACCCTGGTCATTAAAGGAGTTAGAATTCAATCCAATCAGCTTAACTCCAGGCACTAACTGACGAATGTAGTAAATCTGCTGCGGATCTTCATAGCCAAACTTCGTGTAATAGTAGGGAAAATCTGCAAAAGCAATTGATTGCTGATCGGCCAACAGCACAGGAACGTCATGATTGCCAGGAACAACATAGACGGGAAAAGGTAGCTGGGCTAAAAATTGTTGCAACCAGGCGTGGTTTTCTGGTTCCCCGTGCTGGGTTAAATCTCCTGGCAATAACAAGAAATCTAAATCGAGTTGTGTTAAATGTTCTAGTACACTTTTAAATGCCGAGATACTGACTTCTACTAGATGGAACCGATTGGGATGATCCCAGATTGTGTGGGGAAGTGCCAGGTGTAAGTCACTGACTACCGCAAAGCGAAAATTGAGAGTCATTGATTTATGAAAATGTTAAAAGCAGAGATTAAAACAAGCCTTTTCCCAAAAGTATAACGCTTGCTTTGTTTCGCTGCTCAGGAGTGCATTTACTTAATATTTGTATACATTGAGCATAGATTAAACGCTATGCTGACAATTAATTTCCAGGCTGAATATAACCATTAATCTGCACAAATTATCAGAAATTTGATTGCTAAAACCCAAAAGTCAAGCGCTCAGTGATTCAGATTCTCTACTTGATATTTCTAAAACGCGCTTCAACCAATTTTCTGTTTTTTGAGCAGCAGATAGCTTTTCTTGCCTATCGCTTGTTCAGCATAGCGAGCAATCCTGGATTAGTTATTAAGAATAAGAAAAAGTACTGCCACTGAGGTTGCCAACCCGGTTATCATGGTATTTGGCGATGAATTTACCTACTAGATCATCAGACTTGATAACCTTATTTGAATCCTTTTCTGGTGTGTCAAAGTTACAAGCGATCGTGCTGTAGTCTACTGTGGCCGTGGCATAGCTAGAGTTAGAGTTGTAAATGCCACCACCCTTGCCAGACTCTTCTTTACCAGAACTGAGTTCGATCCCGAAAGCTTTATTATGCCTGATAATGCTGTTGCCCACCGTTAGAATGCTATCATTGTAGATGCCACTGCCAAAGTGTGCCTGATTGCCACTTATGGTGCTATTGCTCACGGTAACGATGCCTAAGCCATTGTATGTAATAGTAACATCATATAAAGTGCCTTTAGAAAATTGTATCATCTTGCCAAAGTCTTGATCAGCACTATTGTAGATGCCACCGCCAGAGCTTCCTGCCGTATTCCCACTAATGGTGCTATGACTCACGGTAACGACACCTAACCCCTTGTACATGGTGGTGAAATTCTTAGAGTTAGGGTAGGTGTAGCCCACATCATTAAAGTTAGGGTAGAAGGTGCCGAACTCATTAAAGCTAGAGTTGTAGATGCCGCCGCCGTAGTCCGTGGCATAGTTATTACTGATGGTGCTGTAACTCACCAATAGGGTGCCATTATTGTAAATGCCGCTTCCAGTGGATGCATGATTGTTATTGATAGTGCTATTGCTCACCGTCAGGTTGCCTAAAGATGCATTATCAGCTTCTCTATAGCCGGGGTAGGTAAAGCCGCCATTATAGATCCCGCCGCCGCCTTTGAGTGCGGTGTTGCCACTAATTGTGCTCTTAGTTACAGTTATAGTACCCAAATTATAGATCGCGCCGCCGTTTGCCCCTGCCGAATTGCTACTAATGGTGCTGTTAGTTACAGTTATAGTGCTGGAGGTTAAATTAGGAACAGAAGAATCTTCGTCGGAATAATTATAGATCGCGCCGCCGTTTGCCCCTGCCGAATTGTCACTAATGATACTCTTAGTTATAGTTATAGTGCTAATGAGGAAGTCGGGAATTATCGTAATACCGTTAAAATCATCATATCCCCCGTTGCCATTGGCACCATCATAGATCCCACCGCCGCTGCCTTTGAGTGCCGAGTTGCCACTAATACTGCTATTACTGACTGTCATAGTAATGCCGCCGGGGGAGTCGCCGGTAACAAAGATACCGCCGCCGTTAGACCTTGCCGAGTTGTCACTAATACTGCTGTTACTCACTAATAGAGTTTGGATGAAGCTGGAAAGGTCGATGAAGATTCCGCCGCCGTTAATTGCTGTGTTGCCACTGATGATGCTGTGGTTCACTGTTGTTACAGGTGTTGTAGTGGTAGTGTACGTGCTGCTTTCGATGCCGCCACCGCTACTTGCAGTGTTCTTAGTGATGGTGCTATAGTTCACAGTGAGGCTGCTCGCGTCGTTGTAAATGCCGCCACCAGTGCCGTAAGAGGTGCTACTACCTCCAGTACCGCCATTTGCAGTGTTCTCAGTGATGGTGCTGTGGTTCACGGTCAGGCCGCCAGTATTGTAAATGCCGCCACCGGCACCGTCACTTACTGTGTTGCCAGCGATGGTGCTGTAGTTCACGGTTATTATGGTGACACGGCTACCGCTTAAAATGCCGCCGCCATCTCTACTTGCAGTATTGTCAGTGATGATGCTGTGGTTTACGGTTAGGCTGCCCTCGTTGTAAATGCCGCCGCCACCCACTGCTGTGTTGCCAGCGATGGTGCTGTAGTTCACTGTCAGGCTGCCAGTGTTGTAAATGCCGCCGCCCTCGCCGAGAAGGTATCCGTCCTCTGTTGTGTTGACCTTTGCGCTGTTGCCAGTGATTGTACTGGAGTTCAAAGTAAGGACACCTTTATTGGAGATGGCACCGCCACCTCCGGCGTTTTTGTAGCTATTGGTAATAGTCAGCCCATTGATTGCAGATGTTACACGACTGCCGATGTCAAAAACACGGTCAGCAGTATTATCCTTAATGGTTAGTAAGCTGGGATTTGTGCCTTGAATGCTAAGGTCATCTGTGATAATGAGACCACTACCAGTCAAACTGATACTATGAGCCAGCCCATCAGTAAACAGTCCACCAAAATTGATGATGTCTTTTCCTGAAAGAGCATTGGCATCTAGAACTGCCTGCCGTAGTGAACCTAGACCACTGTTGTTAGTATTAGTGACGGTAAATGTAGACATTGCTCTTACTCCAATTTTTTTCCGGTTGTATAAGATTGATATCAAGACTCATGTTGATATTATTACGAATATGCAAGTATTTTTTCTACTGCTCACCTTAGTGAGAGGTCAAATTGAAAAGCTGCGCCTTATAAAATCTAAATTCCAGGTTTTCACACTGCATCAAAAAATAACCCATTAAAAATGCCCGAATGTTCCCATGTTTATCGCTAGTACAGTGCGGCGGAAATAAAGCACCGATTAAACAGCCAAAACCTTGCCCTTATAACTCACATTCCGCACTTCACATGAGCGTAAACTGACAATTAATGGGTAATAATTCAATAGTGTTAGCGGCATGAAATGTAATCGCTTTGTTTGTTGGCTTCTCTGCTACTCCCGTTTTCGGTAAAATAACTTAGCAGATCAGCAAGGAACAGGTTCAAAATCATGGCTCAAGCTAGTATTGGGATTATTGGTGGTAGCGGTCTGTATAAAATGGACGCGCTAAAAGATGTAGAAGAGGTGCATGTCCAGACTCCTTTTGGTTCACCATCTGATGCTTTGATTCTGGGGACTTTGGATGGTACAGGGGTAGCTTTTTTGGCGCGTCATGGTCGCAATCACACGCTGTTACCGTCTGAGTTACCGTTTCGCGCTAATATCTATGCGATGAAGCAATTGGGCGTGGAATATTTAATTTCAGCGAGTGCTGTGGGTTCCTTGAAAGAAGAGGCAAAACCACTGGATATGGTGGTGCCAGATCAGTTTATTGACAGAACGAAAAATCGGATTTCAACCTTTTTCGGTGAAGGAATTGTTGCTCACATTGCTTTTGGTGATCCGATATGTAAGAATTTGGCTGTTGTGTTGGCAGATGCGATCGCATCTCTCAATTTACCAGAAGTTACCCTCCATCGCGGCGGTACTTATGTGTGCATGGAAGGGCCAGCTTTTTCCACCAAGGCAGAATCGAATCTTTACCGCAGTTGGGGTGCAACAATTATTGGGATGACGAATTTACCAGAGGCAAAGTTGGCTAGGGAAGCGGAAATTGCCTATGCAACTTTAGCGCTGGTGACAGATTATGATTGTTGGCATCCAGACCATGACACTGTGACGGTGGAAATCGTGATTAGCAATTTGCTGCGGAATGCGGTGAATGCTCAAAGGGTGATTCAAGAAACTGTGCGGCGCTTGAGTGAAAATCCGCCACCGAGTGAGGCGCATTCGGCGTTGCAACATGCGATTTTGACTCAGTTGGATAAAGTACCAGCAGCGACGAAGGAAAAGTTAGGGTTATTGTTGCAGAAGTATTTGTAGTGTTGGTGATCAATGAGCGATGTCTATCATGGGCGTAGCTGCGGCACTTTCTCAGATTACAGCTATAGCGATGTCTACGACGGGCTACGCCTACGCGTGTGAATATATAAGCTGTCATCACCAAAATCATGGTTTTCATTAACAAAATCATGATTTTCATCAACAAAATCATGATTTTCGTTATGAGGCTTTGCTTGTTTGTTGTGTCTAGCTGATGATAGTGCGTAGGCGTAGCCCGTCGTAGACATCGCACCATCATCACAAATCATACAGGCGTAGGCGTAGCCCGTCGTAGACATCGCTCATTACTAAAATCTTTTTGGTCAATCCAAAATCCAAAATCTAAAATTGTGTGGCAAATATCTTGCTGATATAATACCTGTCTATGTTTGATAACGTCTGTCGCTTTTTAGCAGAGTCATATTCAGCCGATTTCGCCACTTGGTTACTTGGTGAATCTATTGCACTCACCCAACTCAGTCCATCAGAATTATCCCTCGAACCGATTCGAGCAGATGCGTTAATTCTGTTACAGTCAGATGAAATTGTTCTGCATATCGAATTTCAAACCGAAGCAAAAGCCGAAATTCCTTTTCGGATGACTGATTATCGGTTACGGGTATATCGCAGATTTCCCCGAAAGCGGATGCATCAAGTTGTCATTTACCTGCAACCCACCACATCCGAATTAGTCCAGCAAACAGCTTTTGTCTTAGAAAATACCTGTCATGAGTTCGGCGTTATTCGTCTTTGGGAGCAACCAAGCGAGATATTTTTGAATACTCCTGGTTTGTTACCGTTCGCAACCCTCAGTCAAACTGAGGATAAAACGCGAACATTACAACAGGTTGCACAAGCTATTGAGCAAATAAACGACCAACGTACACAAAGTAATATTGCTGCGTCAACGGCAGTATTAGCTGGGTTAGTATTAAACAAGGAACTGATTAAAAGATTATTACGGAGTGATCCTATGCGCGAGTTTGTAATTTATCAGGATATTTTGCAGGAAGGAGTTTTATCGATTGTTATGCGACTACTTCGGCGTAAGGTTGGAACTGTTCCACCTGCACAGTTATTGAAAATACAAGCTTTAGATTCAACACAGTTGGATGATTTAGCAGAGGCTTTACTTGATTTTTCGGGTTTAACGGATTTAGAAGCTTGGTTGGCGCAAAATCAAGGTTAATACAACAGAATTGGGGAATTTTCCGAATCAGAATAGTTTCTGAGATGACAGCAAGAGCGATCGCACCATCATCATAAAATCATACAGGCGATCGCAGTTTCTGAAATTAGAGCAAGAGTGATTCCACCATCAAATCTCTTTGCGTAGCCCAATCAAAAGACCTCTCCCTGGTTTTACTACGCAAAACCGTCCCTCTCCGACTCGGAGAGGGACAGCCTTGAACTAAAGTTCAAGGCAGGGAGAGGTTTATCACCTGCGTGTGCCAATATCATCACATAGATGCTTATCCTTCTTACTCACATTGGGGTTATTTTGCAAATAATCGCGCACCCAAGCACAACCCTTAACCATTAAATAATCTACATCCAAATTGAGATTCCACAGTTTCACCGTCTGGTCATCACTGGCAGAGGCAATGGTTTTACCGTCGGGGCTAAATGCCACGCCTAAAACCGAATCGCTATGACCTTGGAGAGTTTGCAGGAGTTGCCCGTTGCGATTCCACAGCTTCACCGTCTTGTCATTACTGGCAGAGGCAATGGTTCGACTGTCGGGGCTAAATACCACGCCCCAAACCGAACCGTTATGACCTTGGAGAGTTTGCAGGAGTTGCCCGTTGCGATTCCACAGTTTCACCGTCTTGTCACGACTGGCAGAGGCAATGGTTTGACCGTCGGGG
>NZ_JBALCZ010000076.1:0-24610 GCF_036917615.1 Nostoc sp. | reverse complement strand
TGGCAATTTCCTTGCCCTGTAAGTCCCACAGCCGCGCTGTCTTGTCAGATGAGGCGGTGAGGATGCGCTGCCCATCCGGGCTAAAACTGGCACTTGTGACATAACTTTCATGCCCCTGTAACTGAAACTTGGCAATTTCCTTGCCCTGTAAGTCCCACAGCCGCACTGTATTGTCAGATGAGGTGGTGAGGATGCGCTGCCCATCCGGGCTAAAACTGGCACTTGTGACACTATCTTCATGCCCCTGTAACTTGGCAATTTCCTTGCCCTGTAAGTCCCACAGCCGCGCTGTACCGTCAGCGGAGGCGGTGAGGATGCGCTGCCTATCCGGGCTAAAACTGGCACTTGTGACATAACCTTCATGCCCTTGTAAGTAGGTAGGCAGAATAAAAACCAACTATGTAAACTTATATAAAGATCATATAATGTTAGATACATTTTGCCTGGAGTTTAGACTAAAGTGGAGTTATTTTTACGACTTAATATTTTGTAGAATTAATATTAGTAATTATTTGTAGGCTATTAATTTCATTCACGGGTATTGTGCTTAAAAGCATACGTTAATGGTGAGGGATTCCGAGCTATTGAGCGATCCAAAGGTGTTCACCACACAACTGTAATTTATTGGCTAAAACTTATTGGTGAAAAATTGCCAGACGCACCACCAATTGACGAAATACCAGAAGTAGGAGAGATGGATGAATTAGAAACTTTTGTTGGGTCAAAAAAAACAAAATTTGGTTGTGGACAGCAGTAAATCACTTCAGTCAAGGGATTTTAGCTTGGGTCTTAGGAGACCATAGTGCTGAAACATTTAAACCTTTGTGGGACATTGTTTGCTGCTGGCAGTGCTATTTTTACGTTACAGACGGATGGAAAGTTTACCCCAGTTTTATTGAACCAGGAGACCATATTGTCAGCAAAACTTATATGACCAGAGTGGAAGGAGAAAATACCCGTTTACGTCATTACTTAGCACGTTTACATCGCAAAACATTATGCTATTCCAAGTCAGTAGATATGCTTAAATACTCAATTCGCTTGCTACTTCATTATTTAAAGTATAGAGAAATACCCGTGTTTGATTGATTCATCCCGCATTTATGCAACGCCGAAATGGTTTATCGTCTAACAAATTGTCATAATACCGAGTTAGTTGTTGAACTTACCGATTTATCCACAAACTACTGCAAGACCACTTCGCCCAAATGGAGTTTAGGAGACCATAGCAAGCCTGTGTAGTACGCAGCTAATCTAGATTGTGAGCCAGTTTTACCCCGATGTCGTCAAACCCATATTTCCCAACATCTCCGCCATCAGGTGACAATATTGCCAAGTCTGCGGCAAGTTCAACCAAACTATTCTGCAAGCGATAGCAATTCCATAAACCACTGATTTGTCAATACTCCTGATGGAGTATAAAAAATGTTCGCCAGTCGTAGTAGTATCAAGACTAACTTTGAGCGCAATTTTTATACACCTGAATAAAAAATCGGAGCAATATTAATGGCTACATTTACCGTCGCTAATACCAATAACAGTGGTGCAGGTTCACTGCGGCAGGCAGTTCTAGATGCTAATGCCCTGACAGGAAAAGACATCATCAATTTTGGTGGACTGTTTAATGATGGGCTAGCTCATACCATCAGTTTGACTGGTAGTAGTCTGAGTATCACAGATGACATTACCATTCAAGGCACAAATCCGAACTTACTAACTATTAGTGATGATAGTGCATCTCGTGTTTTTGATATTGCTAGTGGTGCGACAGCTACGATTAACGGGCTGACTATTACCAACACATACAATAGCGGAACAAGTAGCGCCAATGGCGCAACAGGAGGGGGTGGTATTTTAAATAAAGGTGTTCTCACCTTAAGCAACACTATCATCACTGGTAACACAGCAAATGGTGTATATGTATACAGTACGGGAATCATTTCCAATTTTGATAACCGTTTCATCATTGGGAATACATCACCCGCCGGCGACGGCGCTGGCATCTACAACTCTGGCACCCTCACAATCAACAACAGTACTATTGCTGGTAATAAAAGCTACAATGGTGAGGATAGTGAAGGTGAGGGCGGCGGCATTTACAACTCTGGCATTCTCACAGTGAACTACAGTAGTATCACCGACAACTTGGCAGGAGGTGATAGATACCGTGATCATGGTTCATCAGGTGGTGGCATCTACAACACTGGCACCCTCACACTAAAAGGGGGTGATATTAGCAATAATAACTCAACATCTGAAGGTGGCGGTATTTACAACACTGGCAATAGCAGTCTCACGGTAAGTAACATCATCATCAACGGCAACACTGCTAGTGAAGGCGGCGGCGGCATTGCTAGTGTTGGTAACCTCATAGTGAACTACAGTACCATCAGTGACAACAAATCTCGCCAGGGCGGCGGCATCGAAAGTATTTTCTACAGCTTTGACATTATTGGCAACGTCCCAGTGAAGTACAGTAGCATCACGGTGAACTACAGTAGCATCAGTGACAACACAGTTTTCGGCGGCGGCGGCGGCATTGCTAGTGTTGGTAACCTCATAGTGAACTACAGTACCATCAACGGCAACACTGCTAGTGGCGGCGGCGGCATTTCCAGTTTTGGCAGCCTCACAGTAAACCACAGTAGCATAACTGATAACACTGCTAACAATACATACAGTGCGTTTTATGGTATTTACGGTGGAGGTGGTGTCATCTTGAATGATGATTTCTTTGTCAACATAAACCATAGCAGTATTAGTGGTAATACGGCAGTCACAGGAGGGGGTGGCATTTATAATAAGATAGGTAGTATTTATAATAACATAGGTGTTTTAACCGTCAGTGATAGCACCATTAGTGGCAATCAGGCACACTTTGGTGGTGGCATCTACAATGAAGGTACTCTAACAGTAGGCAACAGCACTATTAAACACAATAAAGCTTTCGGCATTGAACTGAGTTCTGGTAGTTACGAGTCTGGTGATGGTGGAGGCATTTATAACAATTCTACCTATGGCACTACCACAGTAGACTACAGCACCATCGCTTGTAACTTTGACATACCACTTGAGGATTCAACTAAGGTTATCAAGCATGATGATGTGGCAGGTAAGTTCATCAACAAGGGACATAACTGGATAGGTGCTACTACTTTTACTACTGCTGCTGGTGATGCGGTTATTTTCTAACCCCTCACTGAAAATTAACTGTATCTCTTGTTGAGTTAGAACTTTGGCGCGTCCATGCCGATTTACTTTCATTCCACAGTAAGCAGTTAAGACATTTTTATTTGTAGCCGATGTCACTGCGTTTCGTTAATTTCTAACACTCACTCTAAGATAACCAGCCACTCTTTCGCCCATTGCGCGAATACCATCTAAGCGCGATTGGCCAACTGGAACAAATCTAAAGTTACCCTTAGTTCCATCGAAAGTTGCGATCGCTTGAGTCTCTAAGCTCATACCTTCCGGCAAGCTCGAAGGTATCCAGTTGTCGCCCGTCGCTGATTTGGCGACTACCTTGCCTATCAAGTAGATGTCGTCTGTAGAGATTCCTGGCATCATGTACGCCCTGGGATAGCTCGACTTGTTGGCACTTACGAATATTTGTAGATTGGTAGAAACTTCTACCGAGTTGCCAGTTTCTTTATCTATGGCGAATTTTGGGGTATGAGTAGCATTCGCGCAGAAAACCGGGTTAAGAGATATTACATGAATAAGACAAGCATTTTTAGAAGCTGAAACCCTTATTTTCTCCTTGAGTAGTGACTCGATAATAAGTTTAAGTCCAATACCCGTGAATGAAATTAATAGCCTACAAATAATTACTAATATTAATTCTGCAAAATATTAAGTCGTAAAAATAACTCCACTTTAGTCTAAACTCCAGGCAAAATGTATCTAACATTATATGATCTTTATATAAGTTTACATAGTTGGTTTTTATTCTGCCTACCTACTTAACTTGGCAATTTCCTTGCCCTGTAAGTCCCACAGCCGCGCTGTACCGTCAGCGGAGGCGGTGAGGATGCGCTGCCCATCCGGGCTAAAACTGGCACTTGTGACAAAACTTTCATGCCCGGCCATTACAGTAAATCCCTGCACTTTATCCAAAATTGTCTGTAAAGCTAAAACTGGACTAGCCGCAGGATAAGCTTCTAGTTTTCCCTGACTATGCTTGTCTATTAAACCTTTTAACTCCTTGCCATCGCGCATGGCTGCCAGCAAAGCTCCCAGTTGATTAAACTGAAAGCGGTTAATATTCGCTACTCCTGACCGTTCCAGTCGCGTAGTGTCTAGGGCAAGTTGACGGTCTGCCTCTGCCTCTTTCTTGGCAATCTGCGCTGTTTTCAAATCTCGTTTTGCTAGCTGTTGTTGTTGCTGTGCCTTTTTCTGAGCAATTTCTGTTACTTTCAGGTTACTTTGAGCTTTTCTTGCTTGTTGTTGTGCCTGTTGTTTTTCTATCGTTGCTTTCTTCGCATCTTCCTCAGCAGACTTCACCTTCTTTGTTGCAGCTTGAAACTGCTGATTAGCTTTTACCAAGTTAGCTTTTGCTTGTTTCTCTTTGGCTTCTGCTGCTTTCTGTCTGACTTCTGCATCGTTTGCCAGCTGCGATATCTGCTCGTTTTTTTGACGTTGGGCTTCGGCTTCTGTCTTAGCTGTTTTTAAATCTGTTTTGGCATCATTAGCTTGCTGAGTACTCTGTTGTGCAAATATTCCCGAAGCAATTGCCCCCACCAGAGCAAAACCCAGCACCAGAGAACCAATGCGAATTCGTTGATTAGCTTTGCTGTTTGCTTTTGCTAAAACTTGCTTTGTCTGTTCCTCTGCCTCCAGCCTTTTCTGCACATCGCGCTTTTCCAACTCTTGGCTAGCAGCTAAAAACCGATAGTCCAAGTCACTCAAACTTTTACTGACTGCCCATTCTTGGGCATCTTGCAAAGTCTGTCCCCGCAACAAGCGCGACTCATCTTGACGTTGCGACTCAACCCAAGCATTAAATGTATCAGAGTAGGGGCGCAAGTTTGCTAAAATCTTGTCGCACCATTCCTGCTTAAACACCTCTGTATAAATCCGGTTATAAATTCGCAGCTTCCCCTCTCGCTTCACCACCAAACCCGTCAACCGTAGTTCAGTTTGTTCAGGACTATCATCAGCTACTATCTCTCTCTGCTGCAAAATCTGCTGATACAACCCCAACAATCGCCCAGTCCGCTGTTCCCCACTCCGCAAGATTCTGTAACGAATCGTTTTCAAATGCTCCTGCTCATCTTGCGTCTCCCAATTCTCAATAATCCCCTCGCGTACCAACTCTTCCACCCAGTCCCCAGCCCCTAGTCCCCAGCGATGCACTGCGCCGCCCTGAGCTTGTCGAAGGGAGCTTGTCGAAGTGTTCCTAGTCTCCAGTGCCCCCTGCACCAGTAACTTACAAACTTTTTGCGTCAAAAACGGCTGTCCTCCCGTCCAGTCCAGCACCACCTGCATCAACTCTTGAGAATCACCCACTTGTGCCAATCCCCGCGCCAATGGTTCCGCCTCCGTGAGTTGAAACCCAGTTAAATCAATTGCCTGTCCAATATTAAAAGGTGTCCGGCGTTTGTCTTGAATCAAATCTGAAGGCGTAGATACTCCAATCAAAGCAAAAGTAAGGCGATTATATTCAGGATGGTCTGCTCGTCGGTTATAGCAATCACGGATAACTGCAAAAAAGTCATCCAAGTTGAATGAAAGACTCAGAACGCTGTCAATTTCATCAATAAAAATAACAATCTTTTCAGTAATTGTTTGAAGTAATATTGTTTCAATAAACTTGCTCAAGTGCTGCACTGGTGAAAGCAAACCGTTATCAGTCCACCAAGTATCTAAGTCAAAAGTTGGATAAATATTAAAACTTCCCACCAGAGTATCAATCACCCCGGCATACCACTGTTCTGGGCTAATATCTGCCGTCCCAATAGCTGTAATATCAACAACAGCACAAGCAAATCCCTCAGTTTGCAACTGCTGCATCACCTGCACCCGCAAGCTAGATTTCCCCATCTGCCGGGAATTGAGTACATAACAAAAATCCCCAGCCTTCAAGCCTTCATAGAGGTCATCGTCAGCTTGCCGTTTAACATAAGTTGGTGCATTTTGAGGAAGACTACCACCGACTTGATACTGGTACTGGGTCATGGGCTATCTTAAAAATCGAGAGCGGAAAGTAGGGAATAAAGGAAGGACATTTTCTATTGGGGTACGCAATAATTACGAATTACGAATTAAATTAGCTAGCCGTTTTAAGACTTTAACAACAGTATGTATATCATCCCGACTATCTAAAGCAAACAAATCAGATAGGGCGTATTGTGAGGTTTCAGCTTTCATCAGTTTAATAAATCTAAATTCATTACCATTGCAGATAAATCCAAAAACAGGTTTTTCGGAACTTACATCCGCTAGCATATAAGCCAATGCTTGTGGAATTGCTGGCACTAAGGAGTAATCTGCTCGTTTTGCTTCTACAACCAGAACCCAGAATGGCGGTTTAAAAACTAAGATATCAATACGTCCTCTAACAATTGTGCCTTCGTCTTCAGAAGAAATTCTGACCTCTTGTTCTGAAGCAATGTAAAAAGGCGGTTGATAAAAACCTCCTAGACGCAATAGTGGAGATAGCACCACCATTTTGACTACAGGTTCCAAAATAGGATATTTCGATAGATGCAAATATTCTGTCTTGACTTCGTTGAGAGATTGCTTTTCTAAGTCACTCAACTCAGGTAAATCATGCTGCCACTCTGAGAAAAACTGTTCGTTGTCTACACCTTGTAGCCCAAATTCATCAATAAGTTGGGCTAGGGTGATATCTTTTCCTTGAATAAGTTGAACCATTTGTTGAACCTTTTTGTTAAATGGTAATTGGAGATGAAAGTCCTATTGCACTCCTAATGTACTTTTTTAATTTTTAATCCTCAAGCGATCGCAAAAATATTGACGATACAATTCACACAGAGGTATCACTTCATTGCCTTGAAACTTAACTAACCCCATACTGCGGAGTTTAAACGCTTCAGTTGTGCCTACATCCACGGGGCGATTTGCCATCATCACTTGTTTAACCGCAGCCAGTAATTCTGCATCCTCTTGCAAATTCAGCCAATGGCGGCGTAAATGGTCACTGTAAGGCCCTTCCTCAGTTGCAGCTATTTTTTGCAGATTTTCCAGCGTCATCCGACCACGGGCAATTTCATAAAGCGCTACCCGCACTAAATAAGGATGACCACCCACCAGTGTGATTAATTCTTCAATTTGTGAGTTAGACCAATTGAGTCTGTAACGCTCTACCAAGTTTTGTACTTGTATTTGATTTAAGTCTGGCAACTCAATGGGTAAACCCACATTAAAAGGCGACTGATTTATATTGAGTGGGATATAAACTTCCTTAGAATGCACAATCACCAAACGGAGATTTTTCCAAACTGTCTCATTCTTTGACCGCTCATGCCAAGCTCGTAGCAATCCAAAAAAATCAGCAGCAATTATCGGATGCTTGAAGACTTCATCGACTTCATCCAAACCCAAAGCGATGGGCTTATTAATCGCGGGTAATAAATACCGTTGAAAGTAATTTGTAGATTTATTCTTGCTACCTAAAACACCCTTCCAATACTCGTCTAATTTATCGGGTAGATTCAATTCGTAAGTAATGCTGGCGCAGAACCACTGCAAAAACTGATCTAAATTACTAAAAGATTCTGCATCGGCTGACTGGAAATTCACGGGTGCAGTCTGATAGCCATTTTGACTAGCATGATGGAGAACCCGCGACATGAGCGAAGTTTTGCCCATCTGCCGGGGAGCTTTGATCCGAATTAAGGCCCCTGGTTGAAGAATCGCTTCATAACAGTCTACCTCAATAAGCGATCGCTCGACATAGAAAGCAGAGTTTAGAGATACCTGTCCTTCTGGATTTTCTAAGGAGACTGCTGGTTTTCTCTGGTTATCTGGAATAGCTTCGCTAGCAGAAATAGCACCTTTGGGATTGTTCCGACTTTTCAGCACTGGGGTGGAAGACTATGGAATACTTTCTAAATCTATAGCGCTACAGCCAAACTCGTAAGCATCCTCATATGACCTATCAGCGCCCAGTGCATCATAAAAGCCTACCGCGAATTTAATTGCGGCGCGATCGCCAATTGCCCGATTCATCCCAACTACGCAGTTAATGTGTTGATAAATTGCCTCAGCTTGCACCTCGCTATAGCAACCATTTAATAAAATACACTCAACCTTGTCCTTAAATAACTTAAACAGCCTTGCCAGTGACTCTGTACTCACCAGCTGCATTTGCCCTGTATTATTTTCCAAGGCTAAACCTTGATTTCCTCCACCATGTCCAGAAAAATGGATAATATCAGGATCGTGATCTAAAAGCGCCCGCCGCAAATCGTCAGGACGCACTGCCCATTTAGTAATAAGTTCAAACTTCTATCGGCTGCGAGAACGTTGCAACCCTTCCTGAATTTCCCTTACTTCCTCGTCCAAGCGGAGTTTATCTGTCGTTGTGGGATTAGCTGACACAATCAGGATTTTTTTCACAGCGCTATCAACTATTGAATGCAGGCTTCTGGCTTAGATGTAGTTTACTACAGCAGATAACTAGACAATTACTGATAGTGGATTACTGTTAATCAGTCTTTGGGGTGGATGAATCCACCTTTGAACTCCATTAATGAGTCTTTGATACTCGTGGAGATTACACCGATTTTCATCTGTGTAAAGTACAAATCATTATAGGGGCACAATATATTGTGCCCCTTGGCGTGTAGTCTATTTCATTGAAAACCGCTATAATTCCTAGCCGGAAGCGACCTAACTAATCTTCATGTCCGGTTTTTTCTTGACAACTTGCGTTTAAGTTAAAGCTTTGACATTTCCTAGCTTCCAGCAATTGCCTGACTGCACCACCTGGCTGGTAACTCATCAAAGTTGCCCCCACCCCCACCGCAGCCAGTATAACAACAGTGGCTAGTCCCAGCACAGTAGCTCGTTTGCAAGGTATTATTGTCCTGACAAAAGTATCTATTCCAGTGGTAGTAACAAGAACCTCAATTGGCTTAAGTGCTTCTAAAGCAACAGCCGCATTCGCATAACGATGTTTCCGTTTGCGTTCTACCATTTTGATCAACCAGGACTCAAAACACGGATTGATTGGGGAAACGAATTTGTGGAAATCAAAGCGATATTTCTCATCAACAAGCTTACCGATATCAACAGATGGAGTATCAGTAAGTAAGCAAATCAATGTTGCTCCTAAACTATACAAGTCTGACGCCTCGGTTAGGGAATGACCAAATTGTTCCTCAGGCGGCATGAAACCTGGGGTTCCTACTACAAAGCTGCTGAGAGCTATTTTCGCACTCTTGCTTTGAGCTAAACCAAAATCAACCAAGTAAGTATTTAATTGCTCATCAACCAAAATATTCTCTGGTTTGATATCCCGATGAATAATTGAGGGAACTTGCTTTTGCAAATAAACCAAAATTTCTAATATTGACAGAGCAATTTGTTTGATTTCTTTAGGATGAAAGCTGCGTTTTGAGCTTAAGGATGGGGCTTTTTTGTACTCCTGTACCAGATAAAAAAAACCCAGCATTTCAAAAGAATCTATATAGCGAGGGATGCGGGAATGATTCAGTTGTTTCAAAATCTCAATTTCGCGCTCATACGCTTTCATACCCGACCAGTCAGCACTCGCACTAGCAAAAGAGAACTCTTTAATTACTACCTGTTGATTGGAGTTGAGGATATTAGCTAGGTAAGTAATACGTCCCCCTTCTCTGTTGCGTCCAAGTTCTCTGATGACTTGATAGCCAAGTTCTGAAAAATCTGGATGGTGATTTAAGGGAATTGCCCCTTTATGTCGATTACGCACATCAAGCTCCATTACATTCACCACATGAGTTTGATTTTGTCAAGGTGCAATAAAAAAGTAAAAGTGACTCACCCAGATTGTTAGTCGTATTTCTTACTACTCTGTCAAGGTTAATTTAATAGGTTTGTAGTTTGCGCTGTCTTCGCTAAAGGGCAAACTACGAACAATCTCTACCGATCAATTATTTCTTGATAGACTACTATTTGAACCAAGCTGCATAGGCACAAAATTATTCTTGGTGACGGACACTTTGCTCAATGTTATACGCAAGTGTCCTGAATCGGCAGTTTGCCCTCGTCTATGGTCTAGGCGGGATAATTATTAACTTTGCGCTAGCCAATCGACAATCTGGGCATTGACTATATCTGGAACTTCATCATGGGGGCAATGACCGGCATTGGCAATGGGAACAATTTTGATTTCTTTGCCATTCTCACGCGCCTGTTCGTAAATCTTGGCCCCGGTAATTGGTGTCCAGGGATCGTCAGCACCCCAAATCAATAATAAAGGACGTTCTACTTTGGGCAATAGTTCCTCTGGACTTGGGCCAGGAGGGGCTGTGAGAATGGAGGCGAAAACTTGTTGCGCTCCTGGGTCGCAAGAGGGAGTATAAAGTAAATCGACTAATTCATCGGTGACGGCTTCCCGGTTTCGGTAAACTTGGTAGAGGGTACGGCGAATTTGGGCTTTTTGGCGGATGCGGTTATAGACAAATTTACCTGTAATTGGCGATCGCACAAACCTGTTAAAAGCTGCCATCACCATCCGTAGTGGCGGGTTCAATTCGTGGGGACGATGACTCAATCCACCCGCAGAGTTAATTAAAATACCACCAGCAGCAATTTCTGGATGTTCTACCAGTACTATTAAGCTCAAAAGTGCGCCGATGGAGTTGCCAATAAATACAGCAGGTTCGTGTATATGTGCTGTGCAGAAATCTTTCAGCAGTTCCACCCAAACTTCCACACTGTAATCAATGGGCGCTTTATCAGAACCGCCAAAACCTAAAAGGTCTATGGCAAATACCTGGTAGCCAGCATCAGCTAAAACTGGGATATTTTTGCGCCAGTGTCCAATGGAAGCGCCAAAGCCGTGAACCAGTACCAAAGGGCGTCCTGTACCCATGACAGTATACTGAATTTTGTAATCCTGCCAAGTCCAAAAGAATTTTTCAAAAGCGTCTTGGGTTGGAAGCTGTTGTGTAGTTACAGTCATTAATAAGATTCATAAAGGGTTTCTTAAATCATAGTAATGTTCTCTGACTATTCAATGGCAAACTGTAACTACAGAAAACCGTACTCAGGTAAATCAGTAAAAGCTGGCGATCGCCAGCTTTCGGCTTAATAATACACCAAAATGAATGTGGGAATTACTCAAAGAAACAAGCAAACAAGCGAATTGAGAAAGCCATCGGTTAATTGTTTGCCTAAGACACCAAAATGAGTGCGCGATATACCGAAAGGAGTAAGCAATAAGCCTTTTTGCTTGCTGAATCTACCGAAATGAGAAAACAATCAAGCATATTGAGTAAGCAATAAGCCTTTTTGCTTGCTGAATCTACCGAAATGAGAAAGTAATCAAGCATATTGAGTAAGCAATCAAGCATATTGAGTAAACAATATGGCTTTTTGCTTACTCAATATGAAGTTTTGAGAAAATAATATGCCTTTTTGCGGATTTAATATAAATTTTAGTTAAAGATGCAGGTTCTCATTTAAATGCAATACACGCTAGAGGCGCAACATTGCTCATGCATCTCAACTTGAGCAGTGTTTTAGTAGTCAAAGCAGGTCGCCATTGCAACCAAAGTATTATTTTCGTCTTTATGTAGTAGTAACGATGAAGTGGACGTACTCCTAGTAATAAGTAATACGATTTAATTAAGTTGTAGAGATGCGATTAGTTGCGTCTCTAGCTTGCTCAAGTGTAAAATTCACTACTTGACCATAGGAAATTTCCAGGGTATGACCATCTGGGTCTTGAAGATAAGCCCAGTAACCAACGGTCGGGCCCCAGTCATTTGGCCCAGCCAGCAATAACCCCTCTGCGCGTGCTTCATTGCACAGGCGAGTAACTTCTTCACGATTCTGATAAGCTACCCCTAGATGGGATTGTGGTAACAGTGCGCCTTGTACTTTAGCTTCTTTAATTAGGACAATCACAAAAGGTCAGGTCACTAATCCAAGCAACATCTACTTGAGTTGTTTGATCAGTGCGACGATGCACGACTGTCATCTGGGCATACTTTGCATAAAATGAGATACTTGCATCAACATCAGTGACTGCAAGTGCTATGTGGGTAAAACCAAGATCAGACATCGAAAAAACTCCGTGTGTAGACTTAAGCGGACGAATGTAAGTATTGGCCTCAGGGCTTACTAAGAAAGCTGACACGATTGATAATGAAGGTAGGCGTTATCTTCACAAAACTTATGTTTTTAACTTGGTTAGACAGCAACTCTTGGCTGCTGGAAATTGGCGGTAAACGAATACTAATTGACCCTTGGCTGGTTGGTTCGTTAATTTTTAGCAATTTGGATTGGCTGTTTAAAGGTTCGCGATCGCAAAATCGCCCAATCCCAGATAAGATTGATCTGATCCTGCTGTCTCAAGGTTTAGAAGACCATACTCATCCACCAACGCTTAAATTACTCGATCGCAGCATCAAGGTTGTAGCTTCTCCCAATGCAGCTAAAGTAGTACAGCAATTAGGTTACACCCAAGTGACAGTATTGGCTCATGGTGAGACTTTCACTTTAAATAATCAAGTTGAAATCAAAGCTTTTCCAGGCTCTCCAATTGGCCCCACTTTAGTGGAAAATAGTTATCTTCTCAAAGAGTTAAAAAGTGGTTTAACCGTATACTACGAGCCTCATGGGTATCATTCTCCACAACTTCAGCAAGCTGCACCTATCGATGTAGTGATTACACCATTTATTGACATGACCCTACCTTTGCTTGGGGCGATTATTAAAGGTAAAAATAGTGCTTTGGAAGTAGTAAAATCGTTACAACCTCAAGTAATATTATCTACTGCGGCTGGTGGGGATGTGGCGTTTGAGGGATTGCTGATGAAATTGATTCAGACTAAAGGAAATGCTGAGGAATTTCGTTCGCTATTAGAAAAGAACAGTCTTTCGACGCGGGTGCTTGAGCCGAAACCAGGCGATCGCTTTGAACTAAGCTTAGAAAAGCGAGCATTAGCAATCTAATAAGAGCAGATACTGGATGCCGACATCCGACCAATGTTTAGTGGATTATCTACATTAGGGAAAGTTAATCAAATAAATGCCCAGCCGTCGCCAATCTCTCAAAGAGGTTGGCGTTCCGATGATTACTCGTGGAGTTCACGAGAACTATATACGGCTAGTACAACACGGCGGAAATAAGCCAACTATTCCAAATCAACGAAACCCTTATGCTGTATTCATTTTTAATTTTTAATTTTTAATTTTTAATTCCGCCTTGCGGAGGATGCTTTGTAAAAGCCTGAAACAACCTATTTACGTTAATACACAAGATGATTCATTTGTACAGTGCGTAAGTCCTACTTAAGTACGATGTTAGGTAAAAAAATCTAAAAATCAACCGAAAATACCCTGAGGGGGCATTGATCTTGATATCCAGAAAAGGTCTAATTAAACGTTGATCCTTTAATTTAGAAGGCTTGAGTGTAATGAAGACCCTCCCCGGATTGCTATTTGTACTTAGCTTCATGGTAGTAGCTTGCAGTCCGTCTCCAGATAAAACGGTGTCTTCTAACCCTGAAGTCACAACCACTCCAGTTCAAGTAGGACAAAAGACCCAAAATAAGCCTTTAATTGTAACGACAGTCGCTCCTTTAACCAATATTGTAAGTAACATTGCAGGCGATCGCTTAGAAGTTAAGGGGATTATTCCAGAAGGAACCGACTCCCATACCTTTGAACCTCGTCCCAGCGATTCTGATTTGCTATCCAAAGCTAATCTGATCATCGCCAATGGATTGCATTTGGAATCCCCGACAGAAAAACTAGCTAAAGCCTCAAAACCCAAAGAAACTAAAATCTATGAACTAGGTAGTAATACCATTACCAAAGAGCAATGGCTTTTTGACTTCAGCTTTCCTAAAGAAAAGGGTGATCCCAATCCTCATTTGTGGGTAAATCCCAAGTATGCTGAGAATTACGCCAAACTAGCTGCCCAACAGTTAACCACCTTAGATCCTGCTGGCAAAGACTACTACGCTACTAATCTCAAAAATTATTTACAACGTCTGGATGCCCTAGACAAAGCAACACGGGAAATCGTCGCCAGTATTCCCGCTAAAAATCGTAAACTTTTGACCTACCATGATTCTTGGGCGTATTGGGCCAGAGAGTATGGTTTTCAGGTAATTGGTGCGATTCAACCTTCAGATTTCAAAGAACCATCCGCTCAAGATGTAGCAAAGCTAATTGACCAAATTCGGAAAACAGGCGTCCCAGCAATTTTTGGTTCTGAGGTTTACCCCAGCAAGGTAGAAGAACAAATTGCCCGCGAAGCAAAGGTAAAAACAGCCAACACTGCTGATGATGAGTTACCAGGCAAGGGTTCAGCCAATGCAATTGAAAACACTAATCCTGAGCATACTTATATTGGCATGATGGCTAACAATATGCGGATTATCGCCTCTAATTTGGGAGGAAATCCTGATTTAGTGAAGAACTTGAACACTGGAAATGTTGTTGGGCCAACAGCAACTAAGTAAGATTAAGAAAACAAGTACAGCAGACTTCAGAAGTCAGAATACCCTACGGGAAGCAACCTACAGAATTCAGAAGTAGAACACGCTTTCTACCTGGCTTTGAGACGAATCGTTATGTACAACACCCAACTTAAAATCTGCTGTATATGCAACCAATACTTGAAGTTAGAAGTTTAACCTGTGGTTATCAAACCCAGCCAGTGTTTAAGGATGTTAATTTAACGCTTTACCCAGGTCAACTTACTGGCTTGGTAGGGCCTTCTGGGAGTGGTAAAAGCACTTTAATCAGAGCGATTTTAGGGCTAGTTCAGCCTTTGGCTGGAGAAATTTGGTTTCGAGGAAAGCGCTTAAAGCCAGGAGTCTCACCAAAGGCGGTGGGCTATGTGCCGCAGGTAGAAACAGTGGATTGGACTTTTCCAGTTACGGCTCAGGAAGTAGTGATGATGGGGCGTTACCAAAAGCAGAAGGTGTTGCCTTGGTCTTCGCGGCGCGATCGCCAAGTTGCCAGCGAACTCCTAGAGCGCGTTGGGGTTGCCCATGTTGCCCATCAACCGATCGGTAATCTATCTGGTGGGCAACAGCAAAGGGTTTTCATTGCGCGTGCTTTAGTCGGAGAACCAGAAATAGTTCTTCTAGATGAACCCACTAGCAGTTCAGACTTGCACGTTCAACATGAACTATTGCACCTATTAGCTGATTTGAATCAACAAGGCTTGACAATTATCCTCTCCACCCATGACCTCAACTCGGTAGCGACTCATTTACCTTGGGTGTTATGTTTCAACCACGGTTTAATTTGCCAAGGTCAACCTATCGATGTCTTCACTCCCGCAAATCTTGAGCAGACTTTTGGTGGAGAAATGGTAGTTTTCCACCAACAAGACCGAATCTTGATCGCTAGCGGCGGTACTTCCCTACGTCATCAAATGCAAGATAACTTGCCGGAAGTATTGCGCCGCTCCAACTCGTCGAAGTCTGCTTAATAAGTCTGCTTAATAAAATATTGTATATGGATTTTTTACTAGCTCCCTTTCGCTACGAATTTTTTAGCCGCGCCATTTTAGTAGGGATGATGGCGGGGCTATTATGCGGCATTATGGGAGTTTATATTACAACTCGGAGAATGAGTTACATTGCCCACGGTTTATCTCATGCAATTTTGGGGGGAGCCGTGCTGAGTTATGTACTGGGCTTAAATTTCTACATTGGCTCTGGGATTTGGGGTTTTGCAGCTGCCCTGCTGATTCAATATTTGACAGGACGCAAAGTCTACTCGGATGCCGCTATTGGAATTGTGACAACTGCTAGCTTTGCTTTAGGAGTAGCTGTAATTAGTAGCTATCGCAAGTTTAGCCAAAACTTTGAAGCTGCTTTGTTTGGCAATGTGTTGGGCGTTTCCCCTAATGATTTGTGGGTGGTGACGGGTGTGACGATTGTCTTACTCAGTCTGGTTTTCTTGTTTTATCGCCCGTTGCTATTTTGGTGTTTTGATCGGGAAGTTGCTCAGGTTCATGGCGTACCCGTTTTTGCAATGGATACTCTATTTGCTTTGATGTTGGCGACTTTACTGGTGGCGACACTGAACGTTTTAGGAGTGACTCTGATTATTTCAGCAGTGGTGATTCCGGCATCAATTGCCCGATTAGTGAGCGATCGCTTTGGGTATCTGATGATTATTTCCGGGATTTTAGGAGCGGCGATTTCGTTTGTAGGTATCTACCTTAGCTACTACCTCGATATTGCCTCTGGAGCTAGTGTAGTGCTGCTGTCAACTGCCATATTTGCCTGCGTGTTACTCACCAAGAACCTGCAAGGACGATATAAACGCCGTCTGCCTCCTCTCCCTATAAAACACCTGCCTTAGTACAGTTTTGCGTAAAAGCGTAGCTTTGTTTAATGCAGGGTGACACATTAACAATACGGACGACGCATTAACATTGTATCGGGATGCATTGGCATTGTATCGAGATGCATTAACATTGTATCGGGATGCATTGGCATTGTATCGGGATACATTGGCATTGCAAGGTATTACCAAATTTAATTCGATACAAATTAATGAAATGCTGTACTTAGCAAGAGTTAGTCTGAATTTAATGCCGAATTTTTATTTACATTATTTGGCACATAAACCTCTCTGATGGGAAAAGGAATTTGAATTCCTGCTTGCTGATAGCGCTTGTGCAATTTTTTGACAAATAGATGTTTACCAATACGCTGGTCAAAGTATTCGCTTACGCGCATATATAACGTAAAATCTATCCTAAAATCATTAAAAGTATGAAATCTGATATATGGTTCATTTTCTTTTAATTCCGGTGCAATTTCTTGCATAACTTCTTTAGCAACTTCTACAGTCACCCTTTCAACTTCTTCCAAATCGCTATCATAACTAACACCCACATCCATTGTTAAAGTAATTTCCTTCGCGGGTAAATGATAGTTTATGAAAATTGCAGAAGACAATTTAGAATTTGGAACAATAACTACATTATTTGAAATTTCTTTAATTGTCGTATTGCGCCAAGAAATATCTATAACATATCCCTCATGTCCAGCATCTAATTTCACATAGTCTCCGGTTCTAACTTGCTTAGAAAGAATTAAGTAAAAACCCGAAAATAAATTTGCAAGTGTGTCTTGAAGTGCTAAACCAACTGCTATACCACCAATACCTAAAGTTGTGATTATCGGTGTAATTTGAACACCCACTGTTTGCAATACAATTAATGTTCCCAAAACGAAAACAGTAGCCTTAGCAAGGTTAGAAATTAGTGATGTGGGAACACCTTCGGCTCTGCGAATATATAAATTAACAAAACCACCAGTCAATCTGGCTAAGACTAGGGTTACAGAAAATAGCAATGCGATCGTCAGAATTTTTTGGAGTACGATGGCAATATCTGGTTTGAGAGGGGCACTCAGAATTGCCCAAAAAAAACCGGCGATCACAAACCAAATAAAAGTCATCCGGTGCAGAGAGCGAAATATAATTTTACTCCCAACAATTCGTTTATTAGTAACGAATGTTTCCAGTTTTTTGAAGATAACTTTTTCACCAATTATTCCAGCCACGAAGCCAGCTAGAATAAACCATATCGGCGTAATCCATTCCATCATATCAATCTTAAATTTGGAGTTTTACATTTAGGATAACAGCACTGTTGCTGCGATTATGGCTAAATTTTACCTTGTTAGTTGTCGGATTACCTGCTTGAGATTTTCTGGATTATGGACTTGCCAATTATTTACCACCCAGATTACATTGCTCCCCTGCCTGAAGGACATCGCTTCCCAATGTCTAAGTTCCGACAACTCTATGAATTGCTGTTAGCTGATGGTGTAGCTAATCAAGAACAATTTCACACCCCGGAACGTCCACCGCTAGAATTGATAGAGTTAGTCCACACTCCAAGCTACGTTCAAGCTTACTGTGAAGGAACCCTAGATCCGAAAGCACAGCGACGCATTGGTTTGCCTTGGAGTCCAGCATTAGCGAATCGCACCTGTGTAGCGGTAGGTGGTACAATACTCACTGCGAAACTGGCACTAAGTCAGGGTTTAGCTTGTAATACGGCTGGTGGCACTCATCATGCCTTTCCCAGTTATGGATCTGGTTTTTGTATTTTCAACGATTTAGCGATCGCCTGTCGCGTTTTACAAAAATTCGGACTTGTCCAAAAAATCCTAATTGTGGATTTGGATGTCCATCAAGGAGACGGCACCGCTTTTATTTTCCAAGACGACGACAGCGTTTTTACTTTCTCCATGCACTGCGAAGTCAATTTCCCCGGTACTAAACAAAACAGCGATTTGGATGTTCCTTTGCCGGTAGGAATGGAGGATGACGCTTATTTACAAACTTTAGCGAATTACCTAGCAGATTTACTATCTAAAGTCAAGCCAGACTTAGTATTTTATGATGCAGGTGTTGATCCTCATATAGGCGATCGCTTAGGAAAATTAGCCTTAACAGATGCTGGCATTTTTCGCCGGGAAATGCAGGTTTTAAGTACCTGTATGAGTAGCGGTTATCCTGTCGCCTGCGTCATTGGCGGCGGTTATGCTGATGATATGAAATCTTTAGTCTGGCGGCATTCCCTGCTGCATCGCGCCGCTAGTGAAGTTTATCAGCAATACAAACTTTGATGCAACATTACTTATTGCAAAAATCATAATTTATTATTTGGAACCACAGATGAATTATCTGTGTTCATTTGTGGTTTTATTTTCCTAAATAGAAAAACTTTGGCAGTAAAGGCAGTACTGGATGAACAACGGCAAACTTAGAATCTATGAACTAGCAAAAGAATTAAATTTGGATAGTAAGAAGCTATTAGCAATTTGTGAACAACTCAAAATTGCAGTCAAAAGCCATACCAGTGCAATTTCCGAATCTGAGGCAGAACGCATTCGTGTAGCGGCAAATAAACTAACTGCTTTGCCAGCAAAATCCTCGAAAATTAAAACCAACTTTGAAGATTGGGGCTATATGTTTATAGCTTCAGCAATTGATAGTTTCATCCGCCATCTTGAAGGTGAAACTGCTCTTAAATCATATCCCGAATTTAGGGAGCGGCGCAATCGCGCCAATGAGTTAATCTATGAATGTGTCGGTAAAAAGCCTTCTCTATTTTATGTGCGTCGCAAAGGTGCGGGCAAAGAAGCAAGAGAAGAAATTTGGGATTTGACAATAGCAACAGACAGCGATGATTTTCAATTACCCGCAAGACTTGAGAAGCTCAGAAAAACATTAGGATTCAGAGCGGCTGTACAAAAAGATGGACACGGCGGTTTAAAGATACTGTCGGCTCAATTATTACAACCCTCACGGGGACATGCCGATAGCTATGCTATACCTTGTCGCTTGCGTTTGCTACCTAATCATCAGCATCATCTGGACATTCCCCCCGTAACATTGAAACGCATCGCAGCTGCGCCAATGTGTGGTGATCATGTGCCTACAGAAGATCAGCTTAAAGCTTGGAAAGCGTTTTTGCAAATTGAGGAAAAAATCGCAAAAGCGCGTCAGTTTTGCGTGCGTTACATAGGTCATAACTATAACTTCAAAAGGCGGATCAGTTTTGAAATTGATGTAGCCTCAGCCACCCTTGACGGCTTTTATCAAAATTCCCTCGACGTGGACAATTTTTGGGAACGAGCAAGGCGCACAAAAAACGAAGATTTGAAGCTTTTTGAAACTGCTCCCATCGGAAAAAATTGGATTAGCGGTCGTCAATTAGGGACTGTTGAAGAAGTTGATCCCAACCGTTGTATTATCAGTCTCAGACTAGAGCGCGATTTAGCTGAATACATGGCCGCAGAGCGTTATAAATTACCAGCTACCGGATTTTTGTGTTTCGAGGCAGTTGGTGATATTCAGCAGATTCAGCGCAAGAAAAAAGCTTTAGATGATTTGAATAACGGTTACACCCAGAACCCCTACTTGGGTAACTTTTTATTCGATGCTTCTCAGGCTAGACAAATCAAAACAACTATCGAACTTCAACCACAGGATTTGTTGTTATCTTCTGCTAATCCTGGTCAGAAAGCAGCAGTAGAAAAGGTACTTACTGCTAAGGATCTTGTTCTCATCCAAGGGCCACCAGGTACTGGTAAAACTACTGTGATTGCCGAGATTTGCTATCAAATTGCGCTTCGCGGTGGACGTACCTTAATCGCTTCTCAAGCCAATTTAGCAGTAGATAACGCCCTGAGTCGATTAGTTCATAACCCAGTGATTCGGGCTGTACGCAAGGGGAGAGCCGAAAAAGTCGGGGAGGAAGGACAGCCATTTTTAGAAGACCAAGTGATTGGCAGATGGCTAGAAAATACTGCTACTGACTGCGAAAATAATCTTACTCAACGGCTCCAAAATATAAAAATACTCAGTCAATTACTGGCATCATCAGAAAGATTCACAGCCTACTTCCAAGCAGAGGAAGAATTCAATCAGCAACAAACTAAATTCCATAAAAACAAGGTAAAGCTAGAGGCTAATTTTAAAAATCAAGAAAAATCTTACAGCGAAACTGTAGGAAAACAGAACGAAGTTGAATCCCTAATTTCCGGTCTAGAAAATATCCTAAATGCCGCACCAAATATCAACTGGGAAGCTTCAGAAGTTACAGATTTTTTACCACTTCTTAAGCCATACACAGAAGGTAACAGTTTAGTAGAAGAATTTTTAGCAAATGTTCGTAAAGCCATCAAATATACTGATGAACTTGGCTTTGTGCTACCAAAGCTTGGTGCTTTTGGTTTAGCAGTTTGGTTGCGTGAAATTGTAGCAAGAGAAATTTCTGAATTTAAAACTGCTTTTACTTATGCTCAAGATGTAAGTCAAGCCATGTCAGAAGTTGCAGCATCGGTGCAGATTGTCAAACAAAATTTTGCCTCCTTAAATCAGCTACAACCAGATTATCAGCAATATCTTACCAAACTACAAAACATCCAGCAAACAATCCAGATATGGGAAAACCGCAAACGGGAGATAGATTATATTATCTCAGCAGTTAAAGAATGGAAATCTACAGCACCTTCTCATCTCTATCAAACTTTGAAAGATTGTCATCAATCAGGTTTACCACTAACAGATAATCTAGTAGACTTACCGCTAGGTTTGTTGATGTTTGCTAACACACTAAAATTACCAATATTACCAAGAATATATCAAATTAACCTGCCAGAATGGGAGATATTGACAAAGGCGATCGCTTATGAAATAGATGGAGGTTTCACTGACAGGCGGGGTAAACAGCATAATTTCAGCTATTTTTTACAACAAAATTTTAGTCAGATTCCGATGGTGCTATCTAAAAGCGATCGCACCCAATGGCAAGAAACCTATCAACAGTTTAGTAATTATCAACTACTCAACCCGAAACAGCGAAAATTGCTGGTTGGGAATACACAGATTTTCTTAATTAGAATGCAAAAAACCTATGGTGCATCATGGGAATGGAATAACATTGACTCTACTCTCACCAGAATTACACAAGAATTACTAGATACTATTCTTATAAATGCACGTCAATGCGTTTTAAAAGTCAAAACGGAAACGGAACAACAGCTTCAGCATCTGCAACGACAATTAAATGAACTTCAGAAAAATGAAATCAGCCAACAGCAAATATCTGTTACTCAAGCTGAGGTAGAAAAAGCGCAGCAAGACGCTAATTTGCAACTTGGACGAGTTATAAATATTTTGCAAGAACTTAATCAACAAAATATACCTGCTCAATTACGCATTTTAACTGAACAATATCTCGCAACACAATCAAATATTTGGGAGCAGCCGGAAGAATTCTCAAATCAAGTGAATTCCTGGGGAACTTGCATCAGTCAGCTTGAAACTTTAATTTCATCATTAGAACCTTTTGCTGTGCTAGAGATAATTAAAAATTCTCTAGGTGAGCATTTATCAAAACTACAAGAAGAAATGGAAAAATCTCTACAGCAGCTTCAAAAATTACAAATTAGCCTCCGTGAAATAGAAAATAAATTACAACCACAGCCATCAGAAAATTTAATAATAGAAAGAAACTGGTGGTTGACAGAATGGCAAAGAATACCAGATAAATTTAAGCCAGAAAACTCTGCTGTTGACTTGTTTAATATAGAGTTATTACGTAGCATCAATATTAAGTTTGAATCTTGGCAACAGCAACTTCAAAAAGAAGATAATTATCTCAAAAAATATCAGAATTTTGTTCAAGATTGGATCGGAAAATTAAGACAGCCAACTGAAGGCGATCACGACGATTTAAGGCGCATCTATCTAGATAATGCCAACGTCGTTGGTATCACCTGTGTTCAAGCTGCAAGTAGAGGTTTTTCTGAAGAATTTAAATCCTTTGATGTCGTGATCATTGACGAGGTTAGTAAGTGTACTCCACCAGAGTTACTAATTCCAGCTTTGAAAGGCAAAAAATTAGTCATGGTAGGCGATCATCGGCAATTACCACCCATGCTTGATACTAGCACTTTAGAAGAAGTTGCTCAAACAATTGGCAATACACGAGACGAACTACAATTCTTAGAAGAATCACTGTTTAAAAGTCAGTTTGAATCTGCTGATCAAAGCATCAAGCAAATGTTAACTACACAATATCGAATGCACCCATTTATTATGGAAGCAATCAATCAGTTTTATGATGGTAAACTAGAATCTGGTATTTTGGAGCCGGACACAAAACGCGCACATCATCTAGCAGGCGAAATTATCCAAGAATCTCAGCATCTTATCTGGGTAAAAACGCCTATCGAGAATCAGTTTTTAGAGCAACGAAACGGAACTTCTTACTTTAATACTCCAGAAATTGATGCGATTGAACGTTTGTGTCAGCAGTTCGAGACTACTTGGGCTTCTAAAGTTGCTAATGGTGAACCGAAAAAAGAAATTGCCGTAATTACATTTTATGGCGCTCAATTAAGAAAAATTGATGAACGTCTGCAATCTGAACTTTTCCCTTCGCTAGAAATTCGTACTGGTACAGTAGATAGATTTCAAGGCATGGAAAGACCTGTTGTGATTGTGAGTATGGTTCGTAACAATAGTAAAGGAGATGTGGGATTTGCGAAGAAACCAGAACGGGTAAATGTTGCATTCTCTCGCGCTCAAGAACTGCTGATAATTGTGGGTTGTCATAATTTATTTACTCACCAATCAGGTAAAGTTGGAAGTATGTATTCTGAAGTTTCAAATATTGTAAGTCTGCATCAAGGTTTCGTGGATGTTTCTCAACTCATCTGAGTCTAAAAATGGCTTTTATTGTGAATTAAACGTTTAGGAAATAAAAAGTAATTTTTAATATTCTAGAAAGAAGTTAGAATTAAGAAACTGAACTCCAAAGCTGATCATTTCTCATTTGGAAACAGACTGGAGACTTTTATGACTAGAGCAGCGATCGCTACACCTACAAAAGAATCACCCCTTTTGTTTGAGGGACTGACTTGGAGAGAATTCAAAGCCGTTGAGCAGTTGTTAGACCGTCCAGGATATCGGCTGTCTTTCCTGGATGGTATTTTGGAGATCCGAAGAATGCCTGGAGAACCACACGAAACTGTTAAGGAAAGGCTTGGCGCATTGTTGGAACTTTACCTGCTGATGGCAGGGTTTGACTTTACTCCAACTGGCTCAATGACTTTGGAAAGTGAGTCCGGTGCTGTGAAGCGAGAAGCAGATAAATCTTATAAACTTGCTCCTGGTCGAGTGCGTCCCGATTTGGCAGTAGAGGTGGTGTTTACCAGTGGCGGTATTAACAAACTGGAGGCATACAAACGGCTCTTGATTCCAGAAGTGTGGTTCTGGGAAGATGGAGTGTTAGAAGTTTATCACCTGCGCTTAGAGGGCAACGCGCTTCACTATGAAAGGGTTTCCAGTAGTGAGGAGGTCAAAGGGATCGATCTGGATTTGTTGTTACGCTGCATTAGTATGGTGAATCATGTTGATGCCATCAAGACTTTTCAGCAGGCGCTTCACTAATAGCTGGCGATTTCTGCTAAACCTATCGATGATAATCTCAAAAATTTGGTTCAAGAGAATGAGGCAAACTTCTGGGCAAATTAGCCCGTGTAGGTAGAGGTTATCCAGTCGGCTGCATCATTGGTGGCAGTTATGCTGATGAGATGAAGTCCCTCATTTGGGGTCACTTCTTGCTAAATGGTGCCGCTAATGAAGTTTATCGATAGTACAAACTATAGTCATTTAGTAGGCAATACCACTCAAAATCAGCCAAGTAACAGAAGTTTAAGATGTTGTTCCTTACCAGCATTTGGGAATACTAGACTTGTAAAACTTTGTTAGCAAAGGCAAGCCGTGGATGAATAACGCCCAAGTTATAATTTATGAACTATCAAAAGAATTGAATTTGGGCAATACGTGCGATTCGTTGATTAGTAAATCACGGTAACCAGTCCGTAAATAGCTAATCCAGCCCGACAGCAGATTACTGTCACTAAAG
>NZ_JBALCZ010000075.1:0-23973 GCF_036917615.1 Nostoc sp. | reverse complement strand
ACGATAGTTTAGGGGTAGCCCTACGCAAAAATAGCTCGATGCCAGGTATCTTAATTCTACAAAAACCCTCCTCATTACCATTTGAGCAGGGTTTTTACAGTCAATTCCGCCTTTGAGCTACGTGTAGAGGTTGGCGTTAGCCTCTCCCTTTGGGAAAAGGGGTCTTAAACCCTTTAATTTACGATAAAGTAATTGTTGAAATTTTCTACCAAATTTTGCTGATTTAGGGACTACGAAAAAATAAATCATTCCATCTTAATTTTTAGGGTGTGTTAGGCGCATATTTTCATATAATTTGTAACCAAAAACATGATCAAAGCGCCTAACACACTTTGTTGTATGGCAAGACTAAATTTGTGCATTAGATTTATGAATTTTTGGGTCTAAAGCGCTACTATGAGCCTTTAACTCTTACACCATTTTAGTCTTGCCACGCTACTATTTAAGATTTACTTAGTTGCTCATTTTGGATAAAATTGAGATAACAAACCTGGTAGGAACCCTAGTTGCGGGTTATCAGACTTTGAGTGAAAAGCACCTTGAGAGGAATGTGATCGCAGGCAATGAGGTGTGCGGTTGTGCGACGCGCAACCACAACGCCCGATCTAATCAAAAAAGATATACGTGCGTCAGTAAAAGTCTAAAAAACGACTCGCTATATAAATGCTTGCTTCAAAGTAAAAGCAAAAATAAATGCTTCTATCTTCAGTAGAAAGCCATCCCAGGTACATGGATGAATTGATTTTGGGAATAGACTTGTGACAGCGCTTAATACAGTCTCTTTTCTTTTGTCTAGTACGTTGATTTTACGTATTCATCTTACGGTTAATCTTGACGTATAGAGTTCTTTTTAGGCATCACTTTCAAAGCAATTTGACTTGTATCGAAGAGTTCATCTTCTGCTGTATAATCAGTGTATGTTCCCGTCAAGCATAAACCTTGCTACCAGGTGGTAGATTTAACGGTAATGCATTCGAAGCCAGTACTTCCATTGCACTACCAGAAATACTTTCCTTAACCGGGATACAACTTTTAGTCGTTAACAACTGAACTCTTACACCATAGAAATAGCGTTTCTTTGATGCGATGTAACCCGGAGCTTTCCGAGTCTCCGGCTTTGCTCTGTACTCTTGGGACTTAATTGATTTCACATTGAAGATACGGATGTGATCATACTCAAAAGTATTTTGCTGATAAACCGTGTCACTATAGAAAATAGAGCTGCAAATTGAGCAATAGGAAGACTAAAGAACGCTGTGCAGATAACATTCTTAGGGACGAGTTCCGGTGTACCCACGCGATCGCGCAATGTTTCCAGTGTCGCCCTGAGATTACCCCAAAGGGCAGAACTGTGGTTATTCGACTGTGGGGAAGGTACTCAGCATCAAATTATGCGAAGTGAACTGAAAATTAGTCAACTTTCCCGAATTTTTATCACCCATATGCACGGCGACCACATCTTTGGCTTGATGGGACTTCTTGCTACTTGCGGCTTGGCTGGCAATGTGGAACGAATTGATATATATGGGCCACCTGGATTAAATGATTACATTCAAGCCGCCTCACGTTACTCCTACACGCACTTTTCTTACCCCATTAAAGTCCATGCCATCCGTCCAGGGATAATTTATGAAGACGATGACTTCACCGTTAGCTGCGGTAATTTGCATCACCGCATTACAGCTTTCGGCTACCGCGTAGCCGAAAAAGACCGGACAGGACGTTTTGATGTGGAAAAAGCCAAGGCGTTGCAAATTCCTCCTGGTCGGATTTACGGTCAACTCAAGCGAGGTGAAACAGTGACCCTTGCCGACGGACGGGTGATTGATGGCACTCAATTATGCGGCCCTACAGAAATTGGTCGAAAGATTGCCTATTGTACAGACACAATTTATTGTGATGGTGCAGTGGAATTAGCTGATGATGCTGATGTATTAATTCACGAAGCAACCTTTGCCCATCAAGATGCAGACATGGCTTTTCAGCGATTGCATTCCACAACCACAATGGCAGCGCAAACAGCTTTAGCTGCTGGGGCACATCGACTGATTATGAGTCATTTTAGTCCCCGCTATGCTCCCGGAAATACCTTGGAGTTGAAGGATTTGCTCAAGGAAGCCCGTGCTATTTTTCCCCGTACTGATATGGCTTACGATTTCATGATTCACGAAGTACCCAGGCGACGGGAAGTAGAGTTAACCAAGGTAGGCGTTTAAATTTTGGATTTTAGATTTCCTATTGAACCCTTCTAATCTAAAATCTAAAATTAACCCGGCTCTATCTTGGAGTTTAGTAGTCCAACTCATGACGTCCAGTAAATAAACAGCAGTTTGGTTTTACAAGTAAGTCAACTAGTTAACCATGAATTTACGGTTATCTAAATGTAGTAAAAAATCTAAGTAATAAAATTTAAATACTTTCTCAATGTGTTTTTTATATTACAAGTTATCCAAATAACTTATATATCATGTTGTGAATCAAAATTTTTTACTTAAATACTTAGGAAAAATAATTAATTTTTCCTAAGTATTTTTCTTTTTTAAATAAAAAATTTATTAAAAATTTATTCTTCCAATACTGATTTAGAATTTATATGCATGAATTGATGAACATGAAAGCGCCAGTTGGCATAATATTGTGCCAAGTAAGCTTGTCATGGTTGGAAGAATAATTAAGTATGCTGTTGCGGCTATTAGGTGTAAAAAAATCATTTCACATTTCTCAGAAATCTTCCAAATAAATATAGTGTTTCGATATTAGAGGAGTTTGATAGTGGCTAAGACTAGTCTGAATCAAGAGCAACAGGTTACTACTTCAGCACAAGACGCAGTTGACATCAGACAACTATCTACTATTTTGCTTCGCCGACGCTTTCTGATCTTGGGGATTTCCTGTCTAGTTATGTCAGCTGCTAGCCTTTTAGCTGTCATTGCCAAACCTACTTACCAGAGCAATTTGCAGATATTGGTGAGTTCCAATTCATCTGAAGGGGCACAGTCAAATAATATCCCTGTAGGAGCAAATACTCAGGTTACTGATTCCAATTCTCAAGTTGTTGATTACACTACTCAGATGAAACTCATGCTGAGTTCTAAGCTGCTCCAGAAAGCCGTAAATTCACTTCATTCTAATTATCCTGATATTACCTTAGAAGATATCAATGGTCAAAAAGAACAGAGTAAAAAAGCATCTCTGGAGGTGACTCCAGAAGAGAGAGGCATAGGAGCTAATAAAGTTTTTAATCAAGTATTTGAAGTTTCTTTCAATGATGACGATCCACTAAAAGCACAAAGAGTACTTCAAGCTCTACAGAAAGTCTATCAAAGTTACAACAAAGAGCAACAAAAAGAACGTCTGAATCAGGGACTAGCTTTTGTAAACGCTCGCCTACCTGAGATAAAAAAAGAGGTGAGTAAAGCTGATAAAAATTTAGAACAGTTTCGCAAAAAACATAAATTACTCGATCCCGAAGTCCAAAGTAAAATCCTGCTAGAATCTCTAGCCGATATTCAACAACAGCTACAAACAACTCGTGCCAACCTTCAAGATGTAAATGCTCGTTACGATAACCTAGAGCAAGAAATAGCGTCTTCATCTCAGCAGAATGAACTAATTTCTTCTCGTTTAAATCACTCAAGTCGCTACCAAACACTATTGAGTGAAATTCAAAAGACTGAACTAGCATTGGCTAAAGAGCGGCTGCGCTATACAGACGATTACCCATCGGTACAGAAACTAAAGCAGCAACGCCAAAGTCAACTTTCGCTATTACGACAAGAGGTGAAAGCTATTACTACTAGCAGTAAGGAAAAACCGCTTTTGAAAGGGCAAATGGTAGAGGTTGATCCAACGCTAGTAGACGAGTTTATTCTGGTGCAGACAACGGTCTTAGGACTAACCGCCAATCAAAAGAATCTAACCGAGTCAGAACAGCGACTCCGCTCTGAGCTAAACAAATACCCAAGCTTAATAGCAGAGTATAACCGTCTTCTGCCAAAGGTAGAAACTAGTCGTAAAAACCTTGAACAACTACTCCAGGCGCAACAGTCTTTGGGACTGAAAATTGCTCAAGAAGGATATAACTGGCAAGTTTTGGCAGAACCTACTCTAGGTACTTATATGGGGAGGAACAGATTATTACTTTTGGTTGGGGGAGGGGTAATTGGGCCGATTTTAGGTATCTTAGCAGCCCTGATTTTGGAAAAGTTTAATAACGCTATTTATTGTGCGGGGGATTTAAAGAAACTGACGAACCTACGTGTACTGGGGTCAGTACCAAAACTACCATTACATAGTGTCAAAAAGCGGCGACTGGGTCTACCTTGGAATGGACGGCAAAGCTCAGATGACTCTGTAGTAGAAGCCAGTACTAGATTGCCCGTCCATGAAACCCTGGACATGATCTATCAAAATATTCAAATATTAAAATATCCCTTCCCCTTCAAGTCGCTGATGTTGACTTCAGCACTACCAGGGGAAGGGAAGACAACCTTAGTATTAGGGCTTGTGGCTAGCGCTACCCGGATGCATCAACGAGTATTAGTAATTGATGCTAACCTACATAATCCTAGCCTGCACAAAATCCTGGAACTATCCAATGACTGGGGACTATCTCTGTTATTAGTTGATGAAACAACTACTCATTTTCAAGATTATATCCAGCCCATTCACCCTTCCATTGATATTTTGACTGCTGGGCCTGAACCAGAAGACACGGTGAACTTGCTCAGTTCTCAACGGATGAAAGAACTAATAGAATTGTTTGAGCAAACATATGACTTAGTACTGATAGATACTCCACCTATTTTAGGCACGGTTGATGCCAGGATTGTGGCATCTTTTTGTAATGGTATCGTAATGGTAGAGCGCATGGGTAAAGTCACCCGAACTGAACTGACTCAAGCTACAGAAATTTTGAGTAAGTTGAATTTAATTGGAATTATCGCTAATGAAGTGAGGAATTCTCAAAAGGTATTGGCATCGTAGACGGAAGAAGAGGTAAAAAGTGGGAGACATGGCGACGTGGTGAAAGTAGGACGCAAAGAGTGGGAGACGCATCGGCGTTGAAACTCTTCGTGTGCCCGTGTCCCCGCTTCCCTATGTCGTCTTTTGGGCGGTTTTTAAATGCAACCGCGCTGATATCGCTCTTCCATCACTCTGGTCAAAGAAAAATCTCAGCCAACTTTTAAACAAGAGACAGAAACTGGGTTTTGAGCTTTATTTTCTACATTATGCCTAGAATCATCTATTTGAGATGAGAGTCTTGTGTAGCAAGGATTATTGTTTTTTTGTCTGGAGAGAGTGATGAAACAGCGATATCTGTAGGATGAAGCACGAGTAAGAACTTCTGGTATAAGCGATCGCATGTACCAGAGGTAGACACTTTTGCCAAGAGCAAGTGTCAAGATTAACTGATTTCTACTTTGTAGCTAAAGCAAAATGCATAATTAGTAGGAGGTGGCAACCTCCTGCGTTGGAGAAGTGTCTCATCTTAAAGTAGTAGACGCCATAGTCTAGAGCGTCAATTAGATACTAGTGTGATTAGATGATCAGCATGAAATTCCAACTTTATTTAGGCTCTTTATTTTCCCAGATTAAAGTACATCATTGGTGGGTAAGTATCCTTTTATGGATTGCTTTGGTTGCCCCAGCCCAAGCGTCTGTAATCCTGCGCGTGGCAATTGAGAGGGGGGTTAATCAGGTAAAAGTGGGCAGTTCCACCACTGGGATCGTCAAGGATAGTACCGGACGGACTCTCGGACAGTTACCAGCGATGAGTGCATATTATGCCCAAACTGTTCCCGGCGGAGTGGCTTTAGATAAGTGGCAGTCTGGTTTATTTTGGATTGAGCCAACAGGTAAAGGATTTGTTTATATTGGCGATCGCTGGTATCGGGGCAGAACTCTAGTTGTTCCTACAGAAAAAGGCTTAACCGCTGTTAACTGGGTTGATGACCAAGAATATCTTTACAGCGTTCTCGGTGGTGAAATGGATGCTAGCTGGCCCCAAGAAGCTTTAAAAGCCCAAGCGATCGCTGCCCGCACCTATGCCCTTTATGAACGAGAAAAACAACGGAATAATCCTGTTTACGATGTAGGCAATACCCCCGATCATTGGCAAATTTACAAAGGTGTGATCAGTGAATCTCCTGCTACTTACGCCGCAGTGGATTCCACACTAGGGCAGGTACTAACCTACAAAAATCGGATTATTCTCTCAGTCTTCCACGCTTGTTCTGGGGGACACACTGAAAACGTGGAAGATGTTTGGGGAAGTAGCGAACCTTACCTACGTGCTGTTCAAGACTACGATCAAAATATCCGCGAGTGTAATTGGGTGAAAACCTTCTCGCCCAGTGAAATTAGCGCTAAATTTCCTGGGGTGGGCAGTGTAATAGCAATGATTCCAGAGACATACTCACCTTTTCGCAGTGTTAAAGTCTTAAAAATTGTCGGTAACAAGGGCACGAAGGTGCTACAGGGCGAAGAAGTGCGAACAGCCCTCAAGTTAAAAAGTACCCGCTTTACCGTCACCAAGGGAGGCGATGGTAGTTTTGTACTTCAAGGGCTTGGCTTCGGTCATGGTTTAGGCATGAGTCAGTGGGGGGCGTATAATCTGGCTCGGCAAGGAGTGAACCACCTGCAAATTTTGGGACATTATTATCAAGGTGTAGCCCTAACACCAATTCAGGCGAAGTAGAGAGAAAGTTAGGAGTTAGGAATTAGAAGTTATAAGTTAGGAGTTTTAAATAAATCTTAATTATTCACTCCTCACTTTTAACTCTTCACTCTTAACTCTATTCCCCACTCCCACGTTCCAAGCGTCGTTGCCATTCAGCGTCGATTTGTGCAGAACGTTCAACTTCCTGGTCGAGTAAGTCAGTTTCGCTAGAATACACTAAATCTTCGTTGCTAATGACTTTTTCTGTTGCAAATTGTTGGGCATAGTCAATTTTTTGTTGCAAAGGCGCATCAGGACTTGCCAATAGCCTTGCTCTAGAAAGGCGATCGCGGTTGCGATCGGCAATTTTACGATTACGCCACCGAATCCAGAAATAACGCAATAACGGTACGCCTAAGAAACCTGCTCCGTAAGCCAATAGCAGCCAATAAATTCCTTGCACAAAAGCTACCAGTCCACCTAATTGAACGGCAACAGTGCCATCTCTCAACAAACTTCCCAGTACTAAAGCACCAACAAAATTTAGTACACCCAACCCAGCACTCAGCATAATTTGCCCTGAACTTGCGGCACTAAAACGCCAGAGAAATTCCTCCAAGTGATCTGATATTGAATGACGGCGCTTTTTAGCTGCACTCACCTGCAACTCTGGGAAGTAATAAACAATTTGCCCTTCTGGACTTACTGTCGGTTGCCCATTGAATCGCGTCAGAACAGGCAGCATATAATCTTCGTACTCTCTTGTATATCCCTCGCCAATGTCATCCAAATATGGAGCAATTTGTTCTGCTACGACTGCGCCACGATTAATCCGAATCACCGTAGCAATTTCTTGCCAGCGACGTTCTTCTAAGTTGGCGTTAGGATTACCATCGCCAAACAAAAACGAAAACATAGCTTCAAAGAAATTCAGATTGCTTTCTTGGCGCCTTTCACGTCGCCGTTCCTGGTAGCGGGTGTCATAATTTGGGCTAAGATACCAGAATAAATTTGGAAAATAGAAGAACCCCCCACCGCCGGAATTACTGCCCCGATTGTTGCCGTCACGGTCTGAGTTGGCATAGGTAATGATAATGTAGATGGTAACAGTTATCAGGACGATGGAAACAGTTAAGAAAATTCCAAAAGAAATGCGAATCAGGTAAAACAGAACACTCCAGACTTTTTTCCACCATTCCTGCAATCGTAACCGGAAGTATTTATTACGCAAAATTGCTCGAAAATTTTGTGGAAAAAGGTAAACTATATCACCTGATTCCGCTACCTGCAAATGTCCCCCAGCATCAGATGCCAGGGCTAACAAGCTTTGATTAGCTTCAGCGACGTTCAATCCTGCCTGAGTTGCCACATCTCCAACGGTGACACGGTAACCCAGTTGTTCCACAGCTTGGATAATGGTGGGACTGGGAGCCATTGCTCTCCCCTCCTGTTGAAACTTATTCCCCTTTTCTTAAGTATAAAGTTTTATTTTGAGCGACTTGGCAGGGGTAGGATTGAAGGATGAAATCATCAAGATATATAAATCACATGAATTTGGCAACCCGACACTACAGTGAATAAGCCAACAAATAACCTTACACACAACATGTTATAATTGTTTCCCTTAGCTTGGTTATCAGCAAATTTTCTGCTCAAATATGGTTCAGTACACTCTCGCTCAAAGCCCAGAAATTATCCTGACTGTTTCTGGAAAAGATTCAGCCAAAGCCCGTGAAAAAGCAATGGATCAGCTGATGGAACTGATGGATGCAGGTAAGCTACCCACGGAACTGGAAGAAGGATTTGGCCCTCAACAATTAATTGAGGTTAAAGAGTCAACTATTGATACTGCTAGCGGTGAGGATACGATTACACAAGCTGTTCAGGTGTTGAGTAACCTGGCCACACTCAAACTGAAAGTTCAGGAGTCACGAGATGAAGCGTTGGAAATTCGTAAAGCACTTGATGTTCTGTTCACTGACGAGTCGGTGACAGAAGAGGAAATTACTCGGCTCAAGGAAGGTTTTAAAGTTCTCAAAAATTTTGCCCAAGCAAATGTGCGTTACCAGGAAGCGCGATCTAAAGCAGAACAGGCTCGGCAGACTCTGGATCAAGCTCTCAAATCGCCTGACAAGTAACATTTACAGAATTAGATGGATTAAGACGCATCTTAAAAATGTAATTAAATATTCTAAAAGACAGGCATTACAGCCTGTCTTTAGATTTACTGGGGCGCTAGGATTCGAACCTAGGGATGGCGGGACCAAAACCCGCTGCCTTACCACTTGGCTACGCCCCAACGACTTTACTTTAGTTAATATAGCAGTTAATCCTGGGTTTATGTCAAGTACTTTAATAGTTGATTTCAGATAATGGGTTTTAACGGCAGGACATTGATTGGTCGGAATTCTTGCACTTAGCCTCTTTCATCACTTTGGGGTGAACCCTTGAATCACCGTTTGGCTGTATCGTCGAACTCACATGAATTTATCCGATAGTGATCAAAGAGGGTTAGCGGGACTTAAACATTTTTGAGGGACAAACAAGCCTCCAACCCATACAGGGTAAGGGTAATACACCAAATACTCAAAAATGGTTCAAACCCAGATATATGAATAAACATAAGTAAAACGATATCAAAGCCTTTGTGTATATAGATTTAAGGCTATTTTCGGGGTGTTTTTCGTCTAAGTCCCATTAAGAGATAAAATTCTGCGATCGCAATTCCTTTGCATCTAATAATCTGCTTCACTTGATGATCAACGACTTAGAATCGGTTCCTCGTGACCAGTGACACACTATTTCTTCTTATTGATGACTTGTTGATAAATTGCCATCAACTGCTGATAATTAGCTTCAGGAGCATACTTAGTCTGATAAACCTGGCGAGCATTTTTGCCCATAGTTCTCATAGTTTCAGGATGAGTGGTTGCCCATTCTATTTTGGCTGCCATATCTGTATAGTTGCCTGCTTCAAAATGTAAACCAGTTACTCCATCCTCTACAATTTCTACCATGCTACCTAATTTGGACACCAGTACAGGTAGACCGCAGGCAAAAGCTTCAATAATAGTTAAGGGAAAACCTTCGTACCAAATGGAAGGAAATACTAAAAACCGTGCATTTTGCATTAGTGTCAACACTGTTGGCTTATCCTGAAACCCTAAAAATTCGATGAAATTTTCAGAACTGGTATTTTTAATCTGTTGCTTCAACTTTTGACGCCAAGGGCCATCACCCACAATTTTTAATGGAGTGCATAAATTATTCTGTACATAGGCATCAATTAAAACAGAAACTCCCTTTTCTTCAGACAATCTACCAACAAAAAGTAAGTAGTCACTATGTTCAGCATTTTGGTTTCGAGAGTCTGGAGCAAAAACAAAGTTAGGTTTGATGTATAACTTTTCTGCTGGCAGTCCAGCCTGTAACATTTTGTCTTTTTGAAATTGGGTAAAGACAATATAAGCATCTACCTGTTCCTGCCAAGTACCTCGCAACCGATGCCAGCTGTTCATTGCTGCTATAACCGAGCTTTGTATGCGTGAGTTGCGGTAGCAGCCATGTACAACACTAGACCACGGCACGCTCTGTCCAAAACAATCCACACAAACCTTTGCATCTCGAAAAGGTATTGCTTTGGGACAAGCAAGCCGATAGTTATGAAGAGTTTGGACAATACTTAGACCATGCTCTCGACAAGCATCATATATGGAAGGAGAGAGTAGGGGAAAAAAGTTATGTACATGGACGATATCAGGACGGAGTTGGGAAATTTTGATGCGAACTTGTTGTTTTGCTGAATATGAGTAAATTGCACTAATAGCAGTTGTAACTTTATCCCAGGTATTTTTAATGTCATGATTACTAACTTCTAATAAAGATACCTGATGACCATTTGCTTTCAGTAAGGATTGTTCAGCTTTTACTACTCCATCCTCACCGCCTGCAAGTCGATAACGGTTATGTATCAACAGCACTTTCATGCAGTTAAATCTCTAAATAGTGGAAGGAAAGCAGCAACTAATAGATTATGCAAAGCAATTACACCCTGATTTACAGTAGTTTTACCGTTCTATAACCAGTTTTTCTAAAATCCCAGATCCGACAAATTTTTGATGAAATTTAATTAGTTTTTTACGTATGCTACCACTTTCAAGGGAAGCTCCTAGTAGTATCGCTAAAGGAGCTATTGAGAAGATATATACTAAGTAAGTGGGTATTAAAAAATCGATTTACGTAACGAAATGTCAAGCTAACGAATACCTGAAAAATAGGTTACTCCACAGTTTATGCAAAACTAAACATACCTGGGTTTTATTGTGCCGACTTACTTATTACGTTATCACTAATCATCGCTAGATCCATAACTCAATTTCAAGCAGGATTTATTCTGGGTTGAAATTTCTTCGTAGAGTTGAATTAACTGCTTCCCCTTACTTTCCCAACTGAAAGTCTCCCTCACCCTCTTTTGCCCGGCTTGACCCATCAATAATCTTAGCTCTGGGTTAGTAGCTAAATACGTCATAGCCTTAGCAATATCACTTACTACTTGATCAGGTGTATTTGCCTTTATTTTAAAACCAGTTTCTTCTGTAACCTGAACAGCTGGCCCTCCCAAGTCTAGATAAATCACTGGTCGCCGTGCTGCCATTGCCTCTAAACACACGAATCCTCCAGATTCATGCAAGCTGGGATGAACTAACACATGGCAGTTCTGTATTTTACTCCATGTATGTTCCCGAAACAGATTGCCTAAAAACTTGACTTGTTTACTAATATTCAGATATTGAGTTAATATTTCTAACTGTTTGCGTTCAGTTCCTTCTCCGACAATCCAATACTCAGCATTAGGTAAGTTTGCTTGGGCAAATGCTGCTAATCCTAAATGAAACCCTTTCCAGTGCAAAAGTCTACCTACGCTAATAAATCTAATTGGAGAATTATCGAGAATTACGGAATTTGAAAGCTTTGCTATTTCATCTTGAGATAAACCTAATGGAGAATAAACTTGGACATTTTTTGTGCCCATTTGGCGCAAGCGTTTAGCTGTATCTTCTGTGGTAGCCCGGGCTAAGACAGTTTGTTGTGCAGTGAGGTGGACTAAGGGATCACATTCTTCTATCCAGCGAGCCAAATTTCGCAAAACCTCGTATATCTTGCCACGGAAACTAAAATCTTTCCAAAAACTTTTGGGAGACGATTCTCCGCCACCAACTGGGCCCCAGATGAAAGGAACTGGTAGCAGTGAAATTAAACTAGGGCTTGAATACCTCACATAAGTTACATGATGTAGGATATCAAAGCTAATCTGCTTGTGGAGTGAGCGACTGATAAAATATGCCCAAATTTGCCAAAGGTAGTAATGAACATAAACTCCCCATTGTTTTCCCATCCTCTGATGACTCCAGTCTATGATCCAACCTAGAGGATCTAAGTAAACAATGTGCAGGTTGGGCAGGGGATTACGTGCTAGTTGAGTTTCAAGACCTTGACGGTGACAGTTCGATGTGAGTACCCAGATTTGCTGATACTTACTTACCTCCCTAACAACATTCCAGCCTACTCCTGGTTCAGAACCCTTTCCCGGTTCACAAGCATATGCACAGATGAGAATTTTTAACTGTTTCATGCGTGACATTTCCTTAATGCTGTATACAGGCGATGTCTGTCTTGAAAAGTTCAGATCGGCGGAAGCCGCCGCTCCGACTTTTCGCTACGACGAGCTACGCCTACGCACAAAATAATATAAACTGCTGGTCTATGCTTCTAATATTTAAAAGCGATCGCTAAAATCTCTAAAAACTTGTTAATTTTTAAACATGAGGAAGCTTATAAGTAGGTGGGCGCGAATAATTAAAGGTTTGTAGTGAGTTAACTCGGTCTTCTCCCATTTGTGAGAGGCTAGCGCCAACTCTTGGAAACGCTCTGCGTTGGTGTAGCGTCTCCAAGAGTTGGGGATTTCTCCCATGAGCGACTAACGCTCCTTGGCAGTGTTAGCGAGTCTTCTCCCAAAGGGAGACGCCAAGGGCGAACGAGCGTCACCCAAAGGGTAAGCAGCTCTAGCCCTTAAAATAGGGCTAGAGCTGCTTACTAAAAGCCAATTTAATTAATTTTACATTGCGTAATATAGTTTGATTGATTCTTGCCTACTTACTTTCACCCGCCTGAAAAGCTTTGGCGATATTACTGAGAAAGTAGGCGTTGCTGAATTAAGGGATGAAATTTATGTATTTAAATTTAAAACTGCTTATCCTCTCTGCGTTTCTGCGGCTCTGCGTCAGACAAATCATCCCGCAAATATGCAATGCCTTTTTTCCTTTTCCTTAATCCCCAGTCTCGTGAAGGAAGACCGCTGCAATCCGACTTGATGATAGTAGTTGCTTCGTAGCCAGCCATATAAATAGTGGAATGGTCTTAGCATAGCGACCGTAAAGTCGGCGCGGTTCTTGAATCCATCGATACAGCCATTCAAGTCCTAAGTCTCGAACTATACGGGGTGCCCGCTTGTGAATTCCTGCATAAACTGGGAAAACTCCACCCAGTCCAATCATTACAGCTTGTATCTTACCTTTATGTTGAGCTATCCAATTTTCTTGCTTGGGACATCCTAGAGATACTAAAACGGCACTAGCACCACTAGAGTTAATCTTTTGAACCAAAGCTTCGTCTTCAGTTTCAGTCAGGGGACGAAAGGGTAAAGGTTCCATCGCCGCAATCTTCACCTGAGGAAATTCTTGCTCTAACCTTTTTCGCATCCTAGAAAGAATTTCTGTTTGGGAACCTACAAAGAAAATACTAAGATTTTGTGTTTGAGTTAGCTGACACAATGCTAAGAAAATATCCATCCCTGCCACACGGTCTTGGTAAAGCGCTCCCATTTTTCGCATCATCCATACAAGAGGCATACCATCAGGAGTCACTATATCTGCATTTCGTAATACGGTGGCAAACTCTGGATTCCAATGGGCTTCAATGAGCATGTGTACATTAGCTACATATACAGTTTTACTCTCATGCCTACTCGCCCACTTCAGTATTGTTTGTACCTGAACGTCAAACCGTAAGGCAGTAATAGGAAAATCAAGCACTTTTTTAGTAGGTAGATGCACTCTTGCCACCATCAATAACTCCTGTGTCCAAGAAAAAAATCCATAGATTACCTAGACCAATCCGAATATTGAATAATTCGCATTGGATGACTTCTGACTTTTTGTAGGCTTGTGTCATCGTTGGAAGTTAACACATGGAGATGCAATTGCCTTCTTAGTATACTTTTGGCTTAATCAGTAATACTAAAATTAGAATTATTTGCTGCTGTGTCCTAGCTTACTGTTTTAAGCTAGGGATTTTAGACGCTGTTTGACAAAATTCATACTTCCTTCATAATTAATTTTTGATTTGTTCATGCAAGCATTACAATTCGGATAAGTTCCGATGAATATGTATTTAACTGCGTAATATTTGCTACACACATAAATTAAATGACGAACCAAAATAGCAGACACTCAGTCTGCTGATTTTGATACGTAAGTATGCGCTTAAAAGCTTCAATTCAAATTACCCCTCTTTTGTCACTTTCCGAGTATTATGAATAAAATAATTTAAAAATAAAACTCTACAAAGTAGGTAGAGCAATAGATGTAGAATTTAGGCAACCTATATGGATTAAGAACATGGGTAGAATATGGTTTTCGGCAGTGTAAACAGGAATTAGGTTGGACAGATTATCGTTTTACTAATTTCCACCAGATTTAGAGATGGTGAGCTAGCGCGTTGCAGGGGTTCCAAGAGTTGTAGCGACTGACTTTCCCGAAGGGTGGGGAATTATTTTTTGTGTTTACACAATGATTAGTTTAAATTCTCCAGCTTTTTTATCCCTAAATCAAGCTCGTCAACTTCAAATAAGGATAAAAGAAAAGAGTTCTGTTGATTTTCTTAATCATAAACAATGGAACCATGAAGGTAGATAGAAGAATATTTTAAATAATTTTTGTTTAATTTTCCAACCGTGATTGCTATTTTGTCGATTTCTCCCTGGATAGATATTTTTCCAAACTCCAATTTCTTGCTTGGATTAAATCATTTAATTAGTGCAATCAATCAATTTAAACCCTTTTATCCTTCTGGATAATTTAACTTGTTTACTACTTACTTATTCGGAGAGTGACAGAATAGGGGTAGTATTTTTTGGAGAATAGGGTAACAATTTTTTATGATCACGTTCCAAATTTAATTTAGTCTATGTATTGAAAAATCCCTAAAATTTATTTTTTTATAAAATAAAAGCCCAAAAAATAAGGGGAAGATAAACTTATCTTCCCCTGCTCTATTATTTTTGTTATTGTCTGGTTTGTTACTTTCCTTGAGTCTTTGCCGTAACATTTGCCTTTGCTTTTTAAGTTGCCGCTTCCTAGCAGAACCGCCTCTACCTTTATCATTCCTGCCTTCTTTACGGGGTGATTCCCATCTTTTCAGGCGCATAATTTTTTAACCTCTCTAGTACTTGTTTGGTAGTGGGCAGGAGGAGAATCGAACTCCTATGACCGCAAGGCCGCCACATTTTGAGTGTGGTGCGTCTACCAGTTTCGCCACCCGCCCTTATATCCAATCTTAACTATTGTACTCTAATCGAGGGATTTTGTAACAAGTCTGAAAATTAATTCTCAAAGTTTTCCTGGAATAATAGCTCTAATAATTCTAAGGCTTAAAGGCGTGGCAGCGTCAATAAACTAGGGTCAATATCCTCTAATTTTCTACAGCCGCTAAGTGCCATTCCCACACTTAACTCATCTTGTAGCAGTGAGATGACATGAGATACACCGACTTGTCCTGCTACTGCTAGTCCCCACAAAACCGGTCGTCCGATCAGTACCGCTTTTGCTCCTAATGCCAGAGCTTTGAGAATGTCTGTGCCCCTACGAATGCCTCCATCCAACAGCACTTCTACTTTACCATCCACTGCTGCTACTATTTCCGCTAGGGCATCTAAAGAAGCAATCGCACCATCGAGTTGTCTGCCACCATGATTGGAAACAACAATTGCTTTGGCTCCATATTCTACAGCCCGAACAGCATCATCTCCCCGTAAAATTCCTTTGATCACTAAAGGTAGTGGAGATAAAGACTGCAACCATTCCAAATCATGCCAAGTTACTGCTGGGTTTAGCTGTTGGGCAAAATAGCTAACTAACCCAGATTCGCCTTTTTCTTGAGATATATCTAGCCCTGAAATGGTGGCAAGATTAGCCAGATGTAAGTCTGGGGGTAAGGCAAACTCGTTACGTCTATCTGTCTCCCGTTGTCCGAGAATAGGTGCATCTACAGTCAGACAAAGTGCTTTGTAGCCTGCTTTATAGGCTTTTTCTACCAAAGCACGAGCTAATCCCCGATCTTTATGGATGTAAAGCTGGAACCATCGCAGAGAATCTGGAAATTTATCACATGCAATCGCCACTTCTTCAATGCTTTTTGTTGCCAGTGTACTTAACACCATGCCTACACCAGCTGATGCCGCAGCTAGAGCCGTGGCAACTTCTCCATCTGGATGAGCTAGACATTGAAAAGCCATCGGTGCAATTAACAAAGGTAGTTGCAGGGGTTGTCCTAAAATAGAGGTAGTTAGATTGCGATCGCTAACATCGACTAATATCCGAGGTCGCAGCTTGACTCGCTCAAAGGCAGCATGATTATCCCGCAATGTTATTTCATCCCAAGCGCCACTGCTATAGTAATCAAGCGTCATTTGAGACATGTGCTCTTTTGCTAGCTTTTCGTACTCAAAGAGATTTATGGGTTGAAAGCGATCGTCGTTGGTTACAACTGTCATGGTAGCGGCTGTGGGTTAAGCAATGTGATGTTTTTTAATCCGATTGTCCGATTGAACAAGCTTAAGTAATCATTGATTTCTCAGTAAAGGTGGAGAACCCAGTATCTCAGACTGAGTTCTTCTAAAGGAACCTATTTAATAATTCTTCTCTGGATAGTTGCAGTAATAAAGGAGTAAATTCTTCTGGAGATAATGCTAATAAAGCTTCAGTAATTACTCTTAATTCTGCATCTAAAGATCCAAAGCGAACTCGCAACAAATTCTCTATAACATTACGACGTTCTGTTTGAATTCCTTCTTGAATTCCTTCTTGAATTCCTTCTTGAATTCCTTCTTGAATTCCTTCTTGAATTCCTTCTTGTTTAACTTCTACTAGTTTTTGCTCATAAATAGGTGATAAGCGCATAATTAAATCTCTATCCTCCTCGTCTATATTTTGATTGAATTCTAAGGTAATCTTTAAATTCAATAATAAATCAATTGCTTTGGAACGTAAGGGATTATTTTGGGGAAGTGCTTCTAGTTCATCTATCGCTTGTTGCTGGACTCTTCCCTTACCTAAAATTCTCAACCATAGTGTTTCTTCTGTACACGGTAATTGGTGAATTACCACAATTGCTGTTCTCAAATAATTGCCTAAAAAATGTACTCCTATTCCCCAATGTTCTTCATCTAGGTTAGTTCTAAAACCATCCAATATAGATTCAGAAGCTGTGGGTGACAAAATCCACAAACGTGGTAATTCTGATTCTGCAAGCCGATTCTTTTCACCTTTAGCTTGACGTTTCACTTCAGCAAAGATATCAAACAACTTATTCATGCAACTGCGGATCTCCGAAATTGTAGCCGCATTTCTAAATGGTTCAACTAATGCAGGTTCAGCCGCAAATTTTCCTAACAGCCCTAATTCTATTGTATTCCTTGTGGATTGGGGTGGAGGTACAAAATAAACATCAATCTCTCGGATTTGGGCTGGAACTTTCCGACTTGTTTCCACTTCTCCCAATGGTTGTAACAATTCTTTAAGATAGTCTTTGGCAAACTGGTCGTAAGGAAACCTGGTCATTAGCTGATTTTTGGGCTGTACCAGTATTTTACATCACAGTACGATTGCCAATAGCTCGCCTGAAGAAATTTAGGAAGTGCGATGTCTACGACGGGCTGCGCCAACGCTTTAGCGAATCCTCTGGAGTATTGTCAGCTAAAACATATCTAATTTGCGTAACTAAATTTCATCAGTAGCTCTACCAGTTTCGCCATCCGCCTTTGAGTGCAACTTCATTACTTGTAGACTTAAGTCCATGATTTTGGATTAAAGATTGATATTCTGTGCTGCTTGACCAACGGTCAATTTCTCGCGCCCGCAGCACTGGTACTGGATGGGTTAATTGGGCTGTACGGGCAGCTTTGACCATTTCGCCTAGTTCGGTCTTGCTAATATCATCGTAAGCGCGGGCTTGGGCAACAAAGGCATCAAGATTCAGTTGTGGCGCTAAGGTGGGGGAACCACCCGCTAGCTTCATCAACACTGACATGACAACTTTGGGGTCTTGGGTTGCTAGTAATGCGGCGCGATCGCAGGTAAACTCAGCACAGCGCACCCATTCTAAAAGCTGTGCCTGTATCGCTTGAGCAACGAAGGTTCCGACATTGGGCACAATCGCCGCAGCTAATATTAATAAATTTACAGGAGTCAAGTAAACACTATGGTCACACTTGAGATGCCCCAACTCGTGGGCAATTACTGCCTGTATTTCTTCTGGTGTGAGGATATCAATCAGGGATGTGTGTAGGACAACAAACGGCTGCTTACCCCGCACAGCAAAAGTATAAGCGTTGGGAGCCGGATGTTGCCGGACGTACAACTGGGGAGGGTCTATATCCAGGATTTTACAAGCGTCTAACAACAGCTTATATAAATCGGGCAGTTGCTTTTCACCCACCAGAACGCTGGAGGCAATATTTTCCACATAGAAAACCTGCTCTGCCATTGGGCCGAGCCAATTTCGCACCAACATATCTATGCCTGGTATCTGCTTGAGCGTTTTGGTAGCTTCCAGGTCTAATGGATGACGAAATGAGTCAGCTTTTAAACCAATCAGCGGGGTTTTGAAGAAGGACATAGTGCAGCAAGCTATAAAAAAACACAACTATGGAATCTGGCTGGTTAAATAAACAGCCTCCCACAGTTAGTATAACGATTTAAGTAGGGTGGGCAGCGGGAGTAGGGGGAGAAAATTTTACCTTATCTCCCTCATTCTCCTTATTTTTGCCTCAGTCTCAACTGATCAATTTCAACTTGAAAGGCTACTGATGGTGGAAGCGATTTCTGCATCTGCTGATGCTTCGCCCACGCGCAGAATTTTAGCTCCCAATTGCTGCAACTTCACATCGAGTCGATCATAGCCGCGATCGAGGTGCTGTAATCCCTGAATTGTGGTTTGTCCTTCCGCCGCCAGTCCTGCTATGACTAGGGCTGCCGATGCTCGTAAGTCTGTGCCTAATACTGGTGCGCCAGACAATTTCGGTACTCCCCGAACGAAAGCAGCGTTGCCTTTGACACGAATATCTGCCCCCAAGCGATTCAACTCTGAGGCATGACGTAAGCGATTTTCAAAGACGGATTCGTTAATCACGCTGTCGCCTTCAGCCAATGCCAGCAAAGCCATGAACGGCGCTTGCATATCTGTGGGAAAACCTGGATGATATTGGGTTTCAATATCCGTTGCCTTGAGGGTTTCCGCTGGGAGGATACGTAAGTATTCAGGCTTTTCCTCAATTATTGTCACCCCAATATCCCGCAGCTTGGCAATCACTGGCACAAGATGTTCTGGAGCCACCGGCGAGAGGGTAAGTTCTGAGCGGGTAATTGCTGCTGCCAACAAAAATGTCCCGGCCTCAATGCGATCGGGAATAATGCTGTAGTCAACAGAATGCAACTTGGGGACTCCTTCAATAATAATCCTGCTAGTCCCCGCCCCCTTAATATTGGCTCCCATCGCGTTACAGAAGTTAGCCAGATCAACTACTTCCGGTTCTCTGGCAGCATTTTCGATGATCGTTTCGCCCTCTGCCAGGGTAGCCGCCATCATCAAGTTTTCCGTCGCTCCGACGCTGGCGATATCTAAGTAAATCTTCGCACCTTTTAATCTCCGGCTGCTACCAGGGACGTAGGCATTACAAATGCCATGCTCAATTTGTACCTCAGCTCCCATTGCTTGCAGTCCCCGAACATGCAAGTCAACCGGTCTTGCTCCAATAGCACAACCGCCTGGTAAGGGCATCTGTGCTACTCCCAATCTTGCCAGAATGGCTCCAATAGCGAAAAAACTCGCCCTCAATTGGGTAACTAGTTCGTAGGGAGCTTTTGATGTTTTAATTTCGCTAGCGTTGATGTCTAAAATGTCACCTTGCCGTGTTAGGCGTACACCTAAAGCCGATAATACCTGAGCCATCCGCTCCACGTCCGCTAATAAGGGGACATTGCGGATGCGACAATCACCCGGACACAGTAAGGCTCCAGCCATGATTACCAGTGCTGAATTTTTTGCCCCGCTAATTTTCACATGACCTCGCAAAGGATGCCCACCCCAAATTTGCAAGACTGAGGAGTCTGCTTTTGGAGCAAATTTGGCATCTGGTAAGCTGGTAGAAGGATTAATAAGCCTACCTCCAAAAGTAATACGTATTTTATATGCTTGAAGTTGGTTTTGATTCTACAGTAAAGATTCAATTTGTCCACGTTTTAGGGCAACATCTTGGATAAAAAAATTGTTTTTTGAATGATAAATATGGGCTGAAAAGAAGCAATAGCAAGCTTTTTGACCTTTTTAAAAATTTCACAAAAAAGAACAAATAATTAGTAGTTTTATGCAAAATTAAATACTCAGTAAAATAACTTAAGTGTTCTCTAAAAATCAATGCTGTACTGTTGAGTTAATATTTTGATTCGACCTATCCCCTGAAAAACTCGTTTCCAGTTTGAGACTTTTAACGATCGTGATGTTTTCACTTGACAAGGGTAAAAAATTACGCAATAATAAGAAATTGTCGATAAAGACAATTGCCAGCGGAACTGGCGGAATGGCAGACGCGCTAGATTCAGGTTCTAGTGCCGCAAGGCTTCCGGGTTCAAGTCCCGGGTTCCGCATATTAATTTGGGATTTTAGATTGCCGATAGCGCAGCGTTAGCGAGTCCGCGAGCGTCTTTTAGATTAATCCAAAATCCAAAATCCAAAATCCAAAATCGTGTTGACCAGTTTACAAAATTCCTTAGTCAAGCAAATCCGCAAACTCCACTCCACCAAGGAACGGCACAAGCAGCAGTTATTTTTGCTGGAAGGGACGCACCTTTTAGAGGAAGCTTGTGCGGTGAATTACACACTAGAAACAGTGTGTTGTACCCCAGAATGGCAAGCAGCCCAGCCTTCACTGTGGGAGCAAGCTTGTAGCCGATGCGATCGCGCCGAAATTGTCAGTAGAGAAGTCTTGGATGCGATCGCTACTACAGTCCAACCGGATGGTGTGGTAGCAACGGCAAAACGAAGCGTTGGACAAACTCAACTACCATTTACTGGTTTAGTGCTAGCTTTAGAAACGGTTCAAGATCCGGGGAACCTGGGTACGATGATCCGCACTGCTGCTGCCGCTGGAGCATCGGGGTTGTGGCTAAGTGGAGATAGTGTAGATTCAGACAGCCCTAAAGTTCTCCGTGCTTCAGCAGGGCAATGGTTTCGGCTAGCAACGGCAGTAACCGAAGATTTAAAAGCGACAGTCCAACAAAGTCAGCAGGCAGGAATGCAGGTAGTGGCAACCTTACCCAGTGCGACTTTAACTTATTGGGAGGTGGACTGGCGCAAACCCAGTCTGATTTTACTGGGGAATGAAGGTGCTGGATTGTCAGCAGATTTAGCAGCGATCGCAGACAAGCAAGTCAGAATTCCTTTGAGTCCTGGGGTGGAATCATTGAATGTGGCGATCGCAGCCGCTTTAATGTTGTACGAAGCTCGGCGGCAAATGAGTCAAGAGTTAGGAGTTAGGAGTTAAAAGTTAGGAGTTAAAACTCATAACTCATAACTTTTATTTGGTTTTTGTTCTTTCTTCGAGATATTGTTCAATATCAGCAACTGCGTCCTCAAGAGCGGCTAAATCAATATCTATCAAGTCTTGAGCAAGTTCGACTTCAGTGACAGTACTAGTATCTAGTTGGGGGAGTTGTGGGATTTCTTCTTCCTCAGTTGAACTTTCTTGTAAGATATCCTCGAACTGATCGAGGGATTGTTGAAACACTTGATCAGCGGCGCGGCGCTGTTGTGGCTGAATTGGCTCCATAATATTGACTTGAAAATCCTGATTTACTGACCTAATTTTGATTGCAGTTTCTACAGATTTAAATTTTGCACTTATAACATCATAGTTGTGTGCTGTATCAACTTTAGCAGTGGTTATCAAGAATATCGATACTTAGCTTTTGTGACTTTTGCCAAGCTGTCTCCAATTGTTAAGACTTGTATTTTTGCAAAGACTATCAAATACTCCGGAGAAATAATGCGGTAAGCCGATAGACAATTAGTAGTATATTTAATAGTATGTGATGGCGCTCTTGCGTCCAAACTGGGCGGTGTCTAGCAACAAGCCCGGAGTTTCGGAGTCTCCAAGGCTGCACGCTTACGCAATATTTGCAAGGAAAGTATTTTATGAGCATCGTACAACTTTACTTTGCCAAAGCCTCCACCTTCTCCCAAAGAACCCGTGTGGTTTTACTGGAAAAAGGAATTGACTTTAGCACCACTGAAATTGACTTACAAAACAAACCAGATGGATACACACAGATTTCGCGCTACGGCAAAGTCCCTGCGATCAAACATGGGGATATCGAAATTTATGAGTCTGCGATCATCAACGAATATCTCGATGAAGTCTTCCCAGAACCACCTCTATTGCCCCGCGAACCAGGTGCTAAAGCGATTGCTCGGATCTGGATCGACTATGCCAACACTCGGTTTGTACCCGCCTTTAACAAACTCTTGCGTGGTAAAGATGCTCAAGAACAGGGACAGGGACAAAGAGAGTTTTTGGAATCTCTGTTGTACATTGAGCAAGAAGGACTAGGTAAGCTGTCTGGTGATCGCCCTTACTGGTTAGGAGATCAGCTGAGTTTAGTGGATATCAGCTTCTATCCCTGGTTTGAACGCTTACCCCTCCTGGAACACTTCCGCAATTTCACCTTACCAACAGAAACCCCCCGCTTGCAGAAATGGTGGAATACTGTGCGCGAACGCCAGTCAATTCGGGCTGTGGAAAATCCTGCAAGCTTCTATTTGGAAAGATTTGCCAAGATTCTTGGTGTCCCCACCGCCGTTGCTTCTGCTCAAAAGTAGGGCAAGAAATAGGGAACAGGTTAGAGCTTACAGTCTCCTGTCCACTGTCACTAAAACATTGTTGAATTCACTGGGAGATGTAACCGATGAGCTTAGACAAACATTTTTCCGAGAAACTACCGCACGTTGAGGGAGAACTTAATTACCTCAGCCCGACAACAGAAAAACCTGTTAACTACATTTACGAACCACCGCCAGGCATTCCACAGCGAAGCGGGAAGTATCAGGTACACAAACTCCCCATCTATAATGCTCGGACGATCTCACAAGACGTGTCCTTGGATGAACAGGGATTCGCCTTGGCTGAACACCACAGCACTGTTGAAGACTTTTATGATCAAGATGAGGTGCGCCGCATTTACTACCCTGAGGCGGAGCAATTCCTCAAAGATTTGACAGGTGCCCAAAAGGTGATAGTGTTCGATCACAACCTCCGTAACGCCAAACGGGCCAAGCAGGGCGAACAAGGCATAAAAACGCCAATAAGGGGCGTACATAACGACTTCACCACCAAGTCTGGCTATAGTCGCGCCCGTACCGTGTTGGAAGCAATCGGTACTGAAGACCCGGATGAACTTCTGCGGCACAGATTCACTCTAACAATTTGTTGGGTAATTTAAAACTTCTACATTAACTGTAGGGGCTTACCATGATTTAATGAATTTGTTGCAAATCGATCACGTACCCGCACTCAATGCAAAAAGCAATTAGTTCTTCAGCATTCTCCGGGTCTATAAACATTTGACCATCAGCACAGTTAGGGCACTCACCGTAAAAATCTAAGTTTCCTTGATTGTCATACTCGTCATCGTCGTCAGTGTCAAATAAGGGCCCCGTCATTTGGCTTAATTTCTGGCATGACAGATGGAAATAAACTGGATAATCTTGTTCATTCATTTTGCAATCGCCCACTAGTAACATTGAATTTATGGAATCAGACATCTAACTAGCTCTCGGAATAGTAACTTTGCTCCTTTAGCTGCCACGCGATTTCTAACCAGTTTTACTGGGCGACCGGCTGCTTTTTCAGTATCTAACTGTTCACCTAAAGTTTTACCAATTTCATTTTTGAGACGCGATCGCTGCGGTTCAATGCGAGTAAA
>NZ_JBALCZ010000074.1:0-93852 GCF_036917615.1 Nostoc sp. | reverse complement strand
AGCTAAGAACATCGGGAGCCGTGTACACGGAAACGGGTACGCACGGATCTAACTGAGAGGTGCGGGGAATAATATCCCCCATCGACTCAACCAGAACCCAAAAGTCCTGCGAAAAACACACCGATGATATTCAGCTTTGCCCCTCCTGGTTGATATGGACTTGCTGTAAATCCAGCCAGTGGCATGATCAATTCTGAAGGAATGGGGGGAAAAAGGTTCTCTAGGAACATTAGTAGGGCGATTCCCCAATAGCTAAAATAGTTGATAGTATTAGTTATCCATTCAAGCATTGAGTCAATTCCTAAAATTGCTGCACTAGTCTTGTTACTAAATTCAGCCTTAGCTTTTTTAAAAGGTAATTATCCCCGCTTCCTAGAATCAAGGTAACTTGGCTGCACTAAAAGTTGGTATCGCAACTGAAAAACAGAGTCAGACAAGTGGAAGCTAGGGGTCTGTTTGATTAATTTCGAGGGTTATAAAAGTTCGTAAGTAGCTCTAACCCTTGAGATTGAGCGATTTATCGCTGACTACGAACCTGACAAAATTAATCAAACGAACCACTAGGTTTTGTTTTCTAATTTTTTAGATCCCCCTTAGTCGGTTTTTTAAAAGGACTAGGGAGGATCTAAAGATTTGATAGTAAATTTCAAAACACACTTTCGGTTTTTTTTCTGAGGTTGGGGCTGTGGAGGAGATGAGGGAGAAGGGGAAGACAAGGAAGAAAATTTTACTTTGTCCCCCTTGTTCTCCTTATCCCCCTCTTCTTGTTCTAGGCTGTCGGGGTCAATGATTGTACTCTTGGTTCCGATTGCCAGTCTAATGGATTCCAAACTCGATCTTCCAGTGCCATCTGCTCAATCAAACTTGCCAGTCTCAGGGCTTTGAGAGCTTGTTCACCACCTACTGAGGGTTGATTGCCACCATGTACACAGTTGACAAAATGTTCTAATTCTGCGCTCAGGGGTTGAATATTGCTGGTGTAGACTTTTTCAATCACACCATCTTGCCTGTAAAGTACTTGTCGGTGGTCGGTGAGAGAATTGGCAGTCGTTTGTCGGTGAATCAAAATTTCATTCTTGAGAAAATCTGCTTCAGTAAATGAATTTTTGCAATGGGCGACAATCCGGCGAATTTTTCGGTGGGTGACTTTACTGGCAGTCAGAGTAGCAACAATACCATTGGCAAACCCCAAGGTGGCGGTTACGTAATCTAAATAACCAGAATCTAGGGCGCGAGTACCGCTAGCAGTCAATTTCGTGACTGGGGAAGCAGCTAATTCCAGAAGTAGGTCGATGTCATGGATCATTAAATCCAGCACAACCGAAACATCGTTTGCCCGATCCGAGTAAGGACTCATTCTGTGGGCTTCTAGCGCCAGCAATTCCTCAGTTTTCAGCACTTGGCTCAGTTCTTTAAAAGCTGGATTGAAACGCTCAATATGACCTACTTGCAAGATACACTGAGACTCAGCGGCGGCATTTACTAAAGACTCTGCCTCAGAAATACTGGCTGCGATCGGTTTTTCAATCAAAACATGAATTCCCGCGAGAAGACAGTTGATGCCCACGGCGTAGTGCAGGCGGGTGGGAACAGCTACACAAACTGCTTCCACAAGGGGTAGCAGGTCACAGTAATCTTCAAAAAAACGTACCTTGTACTTGCTGGCTGTTTCTAAGCCTCGCTCGACGTTAATATCTGCCACTCCGACTAGTTCAACGTCTTTCATTGAACTCAGCACGCGAGCGTGGTGTTGTCCCATGTTACCCACTCCAATCACGCCTATGCGGATCGGTCGTGGCTGGTTGCGCTGTGTATATGGATTCGGTTCTGCCACTGACATGCTATTTTGCACTATTATTCTCTCCTCAACCACCAAATTTAGAGACGCTACGGCCGTTGGCGTTTATACTCGAAAGCCAGTTACGATCCGTCTAAAACCATCCAGATGGTAACATAGAGCCTATGTTTATGAAGAATTTCAAAGTTTGTGATCGGTTCCCGTAATCCAGATATCTTTTGTATAGATCGTTCGGGTTTGCTTTGGATTTTGCACTTTCTACAAAAAATATATGTCTTTTTATCAACTTTAAAAAATTCAGTAAGACCTAAGTGTAAATTATCCAAAGTTCTAAAGGTCAGTTTCCTCTCTTCGGACTTCGGGCTGGGTGACAGTTAGGCAATTAATGACCGAGAGCAATATCCAATTTACACCACTAAAATTACAAAATAATCAAACAATAACACTTGTGCTTTTTTTCAAAAAAATGCTATTGGGAATTGCAGTCACTGATTATCTGAAACGATTTTTGTATGATTATTTGCAGCACCTGTCGTAGACACGTACTCCTGCAAAGAAGCAAGCTACGCAAACCGTCTGGTAGAGAAGTCGCTTGTCGTACCCCTTCTTTTAAGCAAGCTACGTGCAGCGTCTCATTGGCGCAGCCCAAGGTAGACAAGAGAAGACATCGCACCGCTTTTTAAGAGAAACTGGTATGGATTGTTTCTTTGGAATATGTAGAGTACGGCGTTGTTTGCCATAATTAACAGGGGTTCAGGAGTATTTTTGGCATTGCTTCCTGGCATCTTGTTAAGGTGTGATTTGGCGATTTGAAATCCAAAATTTGCAACCGAGATGAAAGCTGTAATTCTGTTATCTGGGGGATTGGACTCTTCCACAATTCTGTACAAAGCTAAGGCTGATGGCTGTGAATGTCATACTATTTCCTTTGATTACCAGCAGCGACACCGACGAGAGTTACAGTCAGCCCTCACCATCGCTCAAAAAGCTGGGATCATGAAACATCAGGTGGTTAATTTTGACTTACGACAATGGGGGGGTTCAGCACTTACCGATGACGCCATTGATTTACCCCAAGAGCGTTCTCTGGATGAAATGTCTCAAAATATTCCTGTCACTTATGTTCCGGCTCGTAATACCATCTTCTTAAGCTTTGCTCTTGGTTACGCCGAAGCGATCGCAGCAGAACGTGTCTATATCGGCGTTAATGCCCTAGATTACTCAGGATATCCTGATTGTCGCCCCGACTATATCCAGGCCATGCAGGAAGTATTTCGCCTCGGAACTAAACAAGGGCGTGAGGGACAAGCAATTAATATTGTTGCACCCCTGATCAACCTGAAAAAAACTGAAATCATCCAACTGGGGAACCAATTGGGAGTTCCTTGGGAGCTAACTTGGTCTTGCTATGTCGGTGGAGATGTCGCCTGCGGTGTGTGTGATTCTTGTCGCTTGCGGCTAGCAGCTTTTGCCGAATTGGGACTAGTTGATCCACTGGCGTATGCTTTTTGAGTGAGGAGTTAGGAGCGGAGCCGGAGACGCTCCGCCTCCGGTTAGGAGTGAGGAGTTAAAATTCTATAACTCCTAACTCTTAACTCTCAACTCCTAACTCTTCTAAGCGTCGCAGTTGAATTTGATGCAGGCGTGGGCCAACAATTGACACCACAGTGAATTCGAGATTTTGATAACAGAAGGTTTCGCCTTTGGCAGGAATTTTCTGTAACTGATACAGCAAAAAGCCTCCCAGTGTTTGGTATTCTCTTGTCAGGGGCAAATTGAGATGCAAAACTTCGTTGAGGTCTTCGAGGTTGATCTGTGCCTGCACCAGAAATTTCTGCTCATCTAACATCTGAATCAGTAAGTCGTCGCTGTTTTCAGGAACGCTTGCGTCGCCAATGATTTCGGCAATGACATCTTTGATTGTCACTAGTCCCACAGTACCGCCAAATTCATTCACCACCATGACCATAGCTGGTTTATCTTGCTGCATCATCGGCAAAAGTTCACTCAAGGGCGTGTGTTCTGGAACAAACCGGACGGGACGCATCCAAGGTTGGATCTGTGTCTCCAAACTTAGCTTTCCTACAGCCAAAGGTTGTGCCAAATCTTTAAAATAAACAATGCCGCGAACATCGTCCAAAGATTCACCAATCACCGGATAGCGAGAGTAACCAGTAGAAGCCATTTCGCTGAGTAATGTCTGGAAGGTAGCATCTTTTGGCAGCGTGACAATACTGGTGCGGGGAATCATCACATCTTGGGTGATGACATTCCCGAACTCAAAGACATTATTGAGCAGTTCTCGCTCCGCACGCTGTAAACCAGTAGACCCCCATTCTGTAGAGATAATCAGTTGCAATTCTTCCGGAGTCACAGGCGGTCTCCAGCCTTGACCCGTGTATTGGATGCCAAAAAAACGCAATAAGCAACGAGTTGATTGGTTAAGAATCCAGATGAAGGGGCCAAAAAAACGCACGATCGCTTTTACCGAAGGCCCCAAAAACCTAGCTAGCTGTTCTGAGTACAGCATGGCTAAGGATTTGGGACATAGTTCTCCGATCACAATTTGCAAATAGGCAATTAAGAAAAAGGCGATGGGAATTGATAGAGAATGGGCCAGAAAGGTAGTCATCCCACTGGGTAAAGGCCAGGATTTTAACCATGCATTCACCAGCACGACAATCGTACTTTCGCCAATCCATCCCAGTGCCAAACTAGAGAGAGTAATGCCTAACTGGGTGGTAGATAGCAATCGGTCAATACTACGTTGTAGCATTTCCACAGCGATCGCTGGAATATCCCCAGCCTTAACTAGCTGGTGAATACGCGATCGCCGCACGCTCACCATCGAAAATTCCGCTGTCACAAAAAAGGCATTTATGGCAATCAGCACTAGCACTGACAACAACCGCAGCGCCACATCTGTCCAAATTAAATTAGGAAAACCACTCACCGCCAAAGCTCGTGTAAAACTCACGCCCCCCATTTTTGGATTTTGGATTTTGGATTTTGGATTTTGGATTAGGTTTTGGGGATTAGGGATTAGGCAAATTGTCTAGTACCATGTGCCCAATCTAAAATCTAAAATCTAAAATCTAAAATTGTCTCTCCTACCTTTCTACAGGAATATTCGATGCCTCTAGCTTCAATTGTTGAGCTGGGTAATCAGTGAGAGCGAGTGATATCTTCTTGACATCATCAAGTAAAGCTGTGGGAATGCTCACTGTACCCGAAAATGTTGGTCCATTTGCAGGCAATTCTGTTGGTAAACCCTCTGTACTAGCACTCAGGGTTCGTCCTTTATCATCAGTAACATCTAAAAAACTATACAGGAAACGCACAGAATCCTTACCTTTGTTCTGCATTTTCACTTTCAGTAGCAGATCACCACCAGAATAGCGGACAGATTGCACAGACATGGTTACACCCTGACTTTGGGCAGTAACCGGAAAACCTGGCTGGGGTTTCTCTTCAACCACTTCTGGGGGTTTTTCCTCTGGCTTCTGCTTGCTGCTATTGGTTTCTTCATCATCGTCCTCTAGCTTTTCTGATTTAGCAGCCTTGGTCTTACCCTCAATTCGTGCCTTGACAATTTTTAGAATCTCTTGCTCTTTTAATAGCACTAGCCCTCCCTGTTGGGAGTTATTTGTCTTATTGCTGGCAAATTTGGTTGTGGGACGCCCATCTGGTGCGGTAACGCCTTTAAGTGCTGAACTCCCCAGATCAAACCCCAAAAACGCGCTCACAGAACCTGCTCCCAACATCAGGATTAACAAAATCAAAGTAAGAAGTACAGTAGAATTTATTTTCATCGCTGACAAGCTATCACAAACGAATGCTGGTCTATTTAAGAATAGTGAAGCTTTTGACCTCAATCCTTAAAGGAACTTAATCAATATTAGTTTGCACTATTTCATGATCAAATTATGTAGTATAAAAATCTGGTAAACTATTGTCTAGTATTCACAAATGGTAAATTTGTGCTATAGTTATATAATTGGCTAAATTTTAGTGCATGAGGTATTTTCCTGACTCTAAAATTAGCAAATAAGGTTGACCGAAGAGTTTAAGTAATCGACTCATAGTAACCCGAAACCTTACAAAACAAGCGCCTTTGGCCGATTGGGGAGGCAGCGAACTCATAATTCGCCTTCAGGCTGGTTCGATTCCAGCAGGGCGCACTGAATCATTAAAAAGCAGTAATGTGTGATATTACCAGACCCTCAAAGATGATTGGGACATGAGTAATACTAAATTATCTTGAGCATTGACATCCTGGTTAAACTCCTCCAGCCATGATTTGGTAATTTAGCCATTAGTCACTAGTTGCTGATAAATGACAAGGAACTAAAGACTAATGACTCCATAGGGTAGGGCTGTTACGGAGGTAGTAAAGTTTCAAACTTGAATTCAGTTCCCACTTTGAGTTTGTTGCTATTCAAACGAGGAGACATCATCAACGACGTGTCATAAGGATTTGGTAAATCACGAGTGCGAATATAAGGATCGTTGCCAACTTGCTGAGTCAGGACATCATGATATAAAGTGTTAACCAACTGAGCATCGTGGGCAATTTCATTTTCCGGGAAGGAACCACCGAAACTGGAAGCAGCTCCTAGAAATGAGTCTAACTGACGCTTGATGCTGCCATTTTCGTAGAAATTGCGATCGTGACGAAAATAAGCTTGTTCAAATAGATCATTCGTAGTTTGATAATTGGGTGTTTGTGTTTGGGCAGATGCAACAGAGGGAAAAGCAATACCAGCAGCAAGCAGCACCAATAAACCACCAAAGGTTTTTAATTTTATACGCACGTTTCTGACTCCTCAATTTTTGGGCAATCTTAATTTATGCTTAATTTCAGAACTCTGATCAGTTCAACCTTTGGTGTAGCACAACTTTTAATGGTTTGTAATGACGTATCCTACTGAAACTCTTACCCACTCAGATATTTGGGCAACCACCGCTGATTTGACCACTTTGCGTCACAAGCTACTAGATTTATTTTGCCAACTTGCTTATCAAGAAGGTGATTTTCTCCTCTCTTCTGGGCTGCGTAGTTCTTATTACGTCAACAAGACACAGGTAACACTCCATCCTCAAGGCGCTTTGGCAGTTGGACGGTTGTTGTTTCCTTTGTTACCTGTAGATACAGAGGCTGTGGGTGGTTTAACATTGGGGGCTGACCCAATTGTGACAGCAGTGAGTCTAGTTTCTGTTTATGAAAACCGACCGATACCAGCGCTGATTATTCGCAAGGAAGCCAAGGGTTATGGGACGAGAGCTTATATAGAAGGCCCCAGTTTACCAGAAGGTGCAAAAGTAGTAGTTTTAGAAGATGTGGTTACAACTGGGCAATCTGCTCTAAAAGCGGTTGAGCGTCTTAAAGACGCAGGTTATACCGTGAATCAAGTAATTGCACTGGTAGACCGCGAGCAAGGAGGAGGTGAATTGTACCAGTCAGTTGGGTTGAAGTTTGAAACTTTGTTTTCGATTCAAGAAGTTCAGGAACGCTACCGGCAACTTGCGAATTCATGAACAACAGGACTTGTACTAATTCGTAATTCATAATGACGCTTGATAGCGAAACGTTAGCGACGCAAGAACGTCTGACTCACTGACGCTGCTTTTGTTTCAACTCAATCTTCGTTTTCCAAGCCTTCAAGAAATCCCAGAATTCGTCAGTTTTCGGTTTGTAGCCCCGTATTTGGCTCTGCATTTCTCGTATATCCGTGCGAATATCGCGGATTTCAGTAACCAAAACCATAAAGTTTTCCTGGTGCTGGTTGGCAATCCCAATGAGGGAATTGACCGAACTAGTTAATTCGGTGACTAAGTTGGCAATATCGTTTACTGACTCGGTTAACTGGTGTGGTCGATTGCCGCAATTCAATAGTGACTTACCTTAATTTCGCATTTACCACCACTTGATTATCAAGTTGCTGTGCTACTCGATCTAGCGTCGCTTCTATCCGGTCTAATCTATCTGGTCTATCTTGGGTCATATTTTGGTTTAAGGAAAATTCCTAATCAATTGCTAGACTTGTTCCTGCTCCGCCTCTTGTTGAATGCCTGCAAATTCTCTTTTTAAATCGTTGTCGGACGGTCTTGTGCGAAATTCCTCGTGGGTGTATATCTATAAAAGATAAACAACACGCTTTGTCTCGTTGACCACATACATGAAGCGACATTTCTTCGCTGCTCCATCTAGCTCAGGCGCTCTGAATCTAATTTTTCTAAATTTAAAATCTGATTTATACGTTCCTTTTGGAAAACCTTCGTCCTCTGAAAATGAATTAGAGCTAGGGTTCTCACGGAGTTGACATATATAGTCATTAACTAACTCCAAAAAAGAATTTCTAGCTCTTTCATTTTTACGGTAGTGACTTTTAATTAACTTTTCGAGGCTAATCTCAAACCTCTCTAATTGCTCTATCCGATATGCTTCGCAACCAGTCACGGGTTTCCTCCGGCTTTAGCTCTTTACCCTGGATTGTACCTGAGTACAATTGTTCTAGGGTATCAGATAAAACCGCTTGATAATTGGGATCTTGACGCTCAACAGCATCCAAAATAGTCTCAACCAGTGTATCCAAAGCTTTAATGCAAAATATGAAAGCTTCTGTCTGATTGGTTACGCCTAAAAACAATAAGTAAATTTTTGCCCAAATTTTGCTCTTTAAGCCAAACACACCTTTTGCTGGTGGTTCAAGCCAATCATATGCAAACTCTTTTAACCCTTCACGATCTTCAACACAAAGATTGCTCCACTCTTGGTTGACCTTTTTGGTTAACCTACGAATTTTGGCTGTTAATTGCTCAAAATTCGATGATGGGCTGATCTTTCTTTGCCGGATCAGCTCAAATTCATGAGTAAAAATCACGATCGCAGTGGACACCGGTAAACTCTCCCAACTTACTGGTATTCGTGGACAACTACAGAATTAAATAACTTTTTGACCAATGCAGCACTGTATTTATAATTTCACTTACCGGGTGTAGACACCCTCACTTTAATTCTATGACAATAGATACTTGTTGTCTTCCGCAGTCAAATCAAAGCGGATGAATGATTATACCTGTTAAAATAATAATTAAAGTGCGATCAGCTTGTTTTACAATTATATTAGCTAGCTATCTAATCAAGCCGAGCCTTCGAGACAAAGCGAGCTTCACTAGCTGAAAAATTTTTTAACTACTGTGCCTTGTTACAGCTCATCCAAAGCAAAGGATATTGCGACTGCGGCCATCACTCTCACCAACAGCATTCATCTTTGCTTGAACACTTAAGTATCCAATAAAGTAAGTAGAGCCAAGAGCAATCGCTCTTGGCGCATACAGCCACGGCTATTTTCCCAGCACGCGGCCTGTCGTTAACCGCTTCAATCGTCCACTTCACCTTGTGACACCCGGGCTAATTTTGAACTAATTGAATCTTACGATTAAGCATGATTTAAGGCAATTAAGCATAATATGAATGTCCTAAATCAAAATATTTTCCTTAGACTAAACAGCTTTTAGCTTTTTAGTCCAAGGAAAACCTTATATTTTAGTTCAGGCCAGCAGCGGGATTTGAACTCGCGACCTTCCGATTACAAGTCGGATGCACTACCACTGTGCTATGCTGGCTGGTTTAGCGTAGGCGTAGCCCACCGGAGGTATCGCTCTCAAATAGCAACCACAATTTATTATTATACCATAATCAACTTATTTGTCTAGCTGTAATTCCTAAAAAATATCTCCATCTTCCTAAATTAGGCTAAAAGACCAGAGATTTTGGCAATATCGCTGCTTTTGTGCCCCCAAGATGGTTTAAGCTGCGTAGCAATTGTGAGCAAACACAAAAAAATCAGTGATTCTGATCACTGATAAAGTTGGTAAATTAATATTCATAGCAAAAGCTAACTCAAATCCTGGGCTGGAGGCAAAAATATCTGGTACAGTTTTAAAACTGTATTTTTTTGATCCGGCTGGTAAAGCAACAGAAATATATAATTGTTCTTTACACATCGGAAGCATGGCAGTGTTGATCGGACGAGATTTATTAAGTCTGGCGGACATCAGTCCAACGGAACTTCAAGAACTCCTGCAATTGGCAACTCAACTTAAATCACAACAGCTGAAGTTGCAGTGTAATAAAGTTTTGGGGTTGTTGTTCTCCAAAGCTTCAACTCGCACGCGGGTAAGTTTTACTGTGGCGATGTACCAACTAGGTGGACAGGTAATCGATCTCAACCCCAATGTCACTCAAGTTAGTCGCGGGGAACCTTTGCAGGATACGGCGCGGGTGTTAGATCGATATCTGGATATTTTGGCAATTCGCACTTTTGCACAGCAGGAGTTGGAAATTTTTGCTGACTATGCCAAGATTCCGGTAATTAATGCGCTTACTGATGCAGAACATCCTTGTCAGGTATTAGCGGATTTATTGACGATTCAAGAAGGCTTTGGCACTCTTGCTGGGTTGACTTTAACCTACGTGGGTGATGGGAATAATGTGGCTAATTCTCTGATGTTGGGCTGTGCTTTGGTGGGGATGAATGTGAGAATTGCTACTCCTAACGGATATGAGCCAGATTCTAGGATTGTAGAACAAGCAAGAGCGATCGCTAATCACAAAACTGAAGTCCTCCTGACTCATGATCCAGAATTAGCCGCTAAGGGAGCTGCTGTACTTTATACTGATGTTTGGGCGAGCATGGGGCAAGAAGCAGAAGCAGATAACCGGATGCCAATTTTCCAGCCTTACCAAATTTCAGAGCAGCTATTGAGCCTTGCTGATCCAGAGGCAATTGTTTTACACTGCTTACCAGCCCATCGTGGTGAAGAAATTACCGAAGCTGTTATTGAAGGTTCTCAATCACGAGTTTGGGAACAAGCAGAAAATCGCCTGCACGCCCAAAAGGCTTTACTTGCGAGTATCTTAGGGGCGGAATGAAAAGAGTTAGGAGTTAGAAGTTAGGAGTTAGGAGTTAGGAGTCAAAATAGCGATGATGCGATTGGCTCCTAACTATTTCTTGGTAAAAAATCCCAAATAAATGGGTAAAAGAAAAGAGAATATTCTTGCTTTTGCTTTTCATATTTTTACTTTTCTCTTGTTATGGGGAGTTTTTTGTAGTACTAATGTTCTAGAGAGATTTATAATTACTTCCTGGAAATTTATGGAACATCTAACGGAAGCTCAACAAGAACTTTACGAATGGTTGGCAGAATACATCCGATCGCACCAGCATTCGCCTTCAATTCGGCAAATGATGCAGGCGATGAATTTGAAGTCACCAGCACCAATTCAAAGTCGCTTAGAACATTTACGTACTAAGGGATATATAGAATGGACTGAAGGCCAAGCGCGAACGATTCGGATTTTGCATGCTGTGAAGCAAGGTGTACCAATTTTGGGGACGATCGCTGCTGGTGGTTTAATAGAACCATTTACTGATGCTGTAGATCATTTAGACTTTTCTAATTTCTCATTACCTCCCCAAACCTACGCTTTGCGGGTAACTGGCGATAGCATGATTGAAGATTTAATTGCTGATGGCGATGTAGTATTCCTGCGTCCAGTAGCAGAACCAAATCATTTGAAAAATGGCACGATCGTCGCCGCCAGAGTTGATGGATTCGGTACGACTTTAAAACGTTTTTATCGCCAAGGCGATCGCGTTACCCTCAAACCAGCAAATCCTAAGTACAACCCCATTGAAGTCAGCGCTATACAGGTGCAGGTGCAAGGTTCTCTCATTGGTGTTTGGCGCGGTTACAACTGAGTAATAAGAAAGTGATGAGTGATGAGTGATGAGTTATGAGTTTTAAATTACTAACTCCCAACTTCTAACTCCCAACTCCCAACTCCCAACTCCCAACTCCCAACTCCTAACTCCTAACTCCTAACTCATTACTAGGGTTCATCACCAATTTTGTGCTTAACATATGTACCTGACGCAAAATCCAGTGCAGCAACTGCCCACTTTCCGCGAAAGTGACCACGAGGATACTCCCCGTGGCGCATTTCGATTAAAATTACCATTTGCAAGGGAAAGTAAGGGCAGTTATCACACTCTGCAACCATTACCAGGATGCCCAAGAATGCCTCCATCTCTGCAATTGCGGCAATATCAGCAACAAGCGATCGCTAGCTGGTTTACAAACAATGGCAGAGGGACGCTGAAAATGGCTACTGGTAGTGGTAAAACGATCACTGCACTAGCGATCGCTTGTGAATTATATCAGCAGATTAATTTACAAGTTTTGTTGGTGGTGTGTCCCTATCGCCATCTTGTCACCCAATGGGCGCGAGAATGTGAAAAATTTAATTTGCAGCCCATTTTAGCCTTTGAGAATTTACGCACTTGGCAAAGTCAACTTTCTACGCAAATTTATAATCTGCGTTCTGGTTCTCAACGGTTTGTGACGGTGATTACTACGAACTCCACTTTAATTGGAGATGGTTTTCAGTCTCAACTCAAATATTTTCCCGCCAAAACTTTAATTATTGGGGATGAGGCGCATAATTTAGGCGCACCCAAGTTAGAAGAAAGTTTACCGCGTCGCGTTGGGTTGAGACTGGCTTTATCTGCCACACCGGAGAGGTATTTTGATGATTTTGGTACGCAATCTATATTTGATTATTTTGGCCCAGTTCTCCAGCCAGAGTTTACTTTGAGGGATGCGATCGCTCAAGGTGCTTTGGTACATTATCTGTATTATCCGGTGTTGGTAGAGTTAACTGAAGCAGAAAGCATTGCCTATTTAAAGTTAACTAAAAGAATTGGGCGATCGCTATTGTATCGGGATCGAGAAAATGGCGAATCCGGATTTGAAGACAATGAAGATTTGAAGCCGTTGTTGATGCAAAGAGCAAGATTAATTGGTGCAGCGGAAAATAAATTAACCGCCTTGCATGAATTAATGGCAACTCGCCGCGAAACTACTCATACTCTTTTTTATTGTAGCGATGCTTCACAAGATGCGGGACAACGTTCATCCCTACGTCAACTTAAAGCTGTTGCTAAAATTCTGGGAGTGGATTTGGGGTATAAGGTAAGTACCTATACGGCTCAAACAACTTTACAAGAAAGGGAAACATTGCGGCATCAATTTGAAAGTGGAGAGTTGCAGGGTTTAGTCGCAATTCGTTGTTTAGATGAAGGTGTTGATATTCCAGCAATTCAAACTGCGGTGATTTTATCAAGTTCTGGTAATCCCCGCCAGTTTATCCAGCGACGGGGGCGAGTTTTGCGTCCTCATCCTGCTAAGGAACGCGCGACAATATTTGACATGATTGTTTTACCACCAGATTTAGATAGAGAAACTATAGAAGTTGAGCGCAATCTGTTGAAAAAGGAATTACGTCGGTTTGTAGAGTTTGCTGATTTGGCTGATAACGCTGGTGAAGCAAGAATGAAGTTACTTGATTTACAAAAGCGATATGGGTTATTAGATATTTGATGATCAACCAGAGAATAGTTATCTTTTTTTATAAAATTTTTATAGTTTTGAAAAAAGAAGCATTCAGTATGAAATAATAAAATTATGACTTTGATTATAATTGGATGTAAGTAGAAATTTTAAAGCTGCTTACATTGCATTATTATAGAAATTATTAACTATAATAACAGAAAACAATTAAAGAATAAAGTGTTTTTTAAATAAAATTAGGATTTCAAAGATAACGCAAACAGTGGCTTTACTGAGGCGATTCCAGCACTAGAGATTAAAATATAGAAAAAAGTATATTTCAAAACTCAATATGTCACAAGAGGCGAATATCGACGATGTACAGGAGCCAATAACCAGCGCTACACCGGAAGTACGGCAAATTATTGAGCGAGTATGGAAGCTGGAAAAAGGCAGGCTAGATAAGAAGATTAACAGCCATATAAATGATAATATTTTGGACATTATTAAGGAAGAGGTGCGATGAAGCTGACTTCAATCAAGCTATGCAACTTTCGCTCCTTTTATGGTACGACACCAGAGATGATCCTGGCTGGTGGAGATGTTCACAACACGACAATTATTCATGGCAATAATGGCTCTGGCAAAACTAGCTTGCTGAATGCCTTTACGTGGGTATTGTATGATAAATTTAGTGCGGCATTTGCATCGATAGAGCAGTTGGTAAATAAGCGTGCGATCGCAGAAAATCAAAAAGGTCAGGCTGTAGAATGTTGGGTAGAAATTGGCTGGGAACATGAAGGTAAACGCTATCGAGTTAAACGCGCCTGTCGGGGTTACAAAAACGAAAGTGACTTTGATGCTGGCAAAACTCAATTAACCATGTGGGTTGGTGGGGACGATGGTAAATGGAATATACCAAATCAGCAACCAGATGATATAATCAATCAAATTTTACCGGCTACTTTACATCAATATTTTTTCTTTGACGGCGAACGAATTGAAGAAATCGTTCGTTCAGACAAAAAAGCTGAAATTGCCGAAGCTACAAAAATTTTCTTGGGTGTGGAAGTAATCAACCGTTCCATCAGACATTTGGGAGATGCTAAAAAAAATCTAGAAAATGAGTTAAAAGCTATTGGTGATTCTGAAACTAAACAACTTTTACGACAGCAAGAAAAGATAGAGCGAGAGCGTGAACGTATTACCAAACGGCAAACAGAAATTAAAGAAGAGTTAGAATATCAACAAACTTTTAAAAAAGAGACAAGTAACCGTTTGCGAGAACTGAGTGCTGCTAAGGAATTGCAAGAAAGATGGCAGAATTTAGAATCTCAGAAAGTGGCGAATCAAGAAGAATATAAAAAAACCAAAGAAGCGCTAAAAAAAGTTATTTCCGCGCGGGGTTATACCGTTTTATTGTCAGAAACTACAGCACAGTTCCGAGGAATTATCAATGATTTGAAGCAGCGAGGCGAGTTAACATCAGGAATATCGCGGGAATTTGTGAATGATTTACTCAATTCTCAACGCTGTATTTGTGGCGTAGAATTATACGAGGGTAATCATTCTCATACTCATGTGAGTACTTGGTTAAATAGAGCAGGTTCCTCAGCGGTAGAAGAGACTGCAATTCGGATGAGCGCTCAAGTAGATGAAATTGATAAGCAAGCAATCGGATTTTGGGAAGAAGTTGATAGAGAACAAACTAGAATTAATCAGTTAAGGCAAAGCATATCCCAAATTGAAGGCGATTTAGACAATATTCAAGAACGGTTACGAAAAGATGCTAATGAAGAAATTAGCAGTTTACAAAAACGATTAGATGAAATTGAAAGTAAAATTGATGAATTGAATCGAGAACAGGGTGCAAATCAGCAGCAAATTGCTCAACTCACAACTGAAATTGAGGGTTTGAACAAACAAATTGCTAAACAAAAGCTGAATGAAGACAAGCAAACTTTAGCACAGCGACGGATTAACGCCACTCAAGATGCAATCGAACGGTTAACAGAAGTTAGAAATCGTCAGGAACAACAATTTCGTCTGCAACTAGAAAAACGAGTACAAGAGATATTCACAGAAATTTCTGTGACTCCATACATTCCTAAAATTAGCGATAAATATGAACTGACATTAGTAGAAAATACCACAGGTGTAGAAGCACCAGTTGCAGCATCCACTGGGGAAAATCAGATTCTCAGTTTATCTTTTATAGCCAGCATCATTGACAAAGTGCGGGAATGGAGTGAGAAACGAAAAATGATGATGATTCCCGATAGTAGCACTTTCCCAATTGTCATGGATTCACCTTTCGGTAGTTTAGATGAAAGTTCACGGCGACATATTGCGAAAACAATTCCCCAATTAGCGAATCAGTTGATAGTTTTAGTTACTAAGACTCAGTGGCGGGGTGAAGTAGAAGCAGAAATGACAGACAGAATCGGTAGAGAATATGTGCTTACGTATTATTCATCTAAGCCGGATTGCGAACAAGATTATATTGAGTTGGCTGGGGAAAGATATCCTTTGGTGAAACAAAGTCCGAACGAGTATGAATATACTGAAATTATCGCGGTTGAACGTAATGTTTAAAGGATGAAGTTATGGTTGCGAGTCCAGACGGAAAGTATATGACTCCCCAGGAATACGTTTTAGAGAAACGAACCGCCAAGGCGCTTTGGTAGTTTGGGATGTGGATGTATTTAAAGAGGAAGTAATTATAGTATATCGTGCTGATAATTCTGAAGAACCGCAAGTGTATCGCCGTGGTGAGGTGGCGGAAGCTGAACCCGCAGTACCAGGATGGACTATGCTAGTGGATAATTTGTTTGTTTAGCGATCACCTGCATACTATTATAAAATAATACCTTAGCAAGTGCGTAGGCGTAGCCAGCACTTCTCTACGAGACGCTGCGCGAACGGCAAAGCTCAGTGACCATCGTAGGCATCGCTTTTGGCTGTCGGTTAAGATGGCAACAATGTAGATATTAATATCATGGCTGCAAACAGAATCAGGGTTGCTAAAGATAAGGCTGAGTTTGTGAAATCTCTAGTAGCATCAAAAGACACAACTGGCCCTTTTCAGACTTATGTAGAAGTTATGGTATTTGCAGCAGCATTGGGCGTTAAAAATAAAAAGCGCATTCCTTTAGACGTAATTTCTAAAGATTTATCCCCACTGCGACAAGATTATTTTACTAGCAGCTTCACTCTATTAATTAATTTGTTGGCTATCACCGAAACAGAAAACATTAAGATTATAGATGATGATAATGTAGCTGACGAGCAACGCATTCACATTTTTGAAGAATATGCTAATGCTGGCTTAGAGATTATACAAAATGAACTGCGTGGAGCAGTAGACTATTCAGAGCGACTTTTATTGATTCTTAGTTATCAGAGAACGAATGCAGAGCAGCAAGATGAGGAATTTGATCTAACCAAATTCCTATCTTGAACTACCCTCTATTAAAACTTAATAAAAATTAACTTTAATAGACTTTATATTGTTATTCAGAATCAACTTCATCCTCTTGTTCTGATATTTGCAGAAGTGAAGATTGAGTATTTAATTCTGGCAAACCAATAGCGAGTATAGCAGAAAACCTATCTCGAATCATGTCTTCTTTTTGTTGAGTGTTCATTTTTTCATGTTCTTTTCCATAAAAAGCAACAGTATCAAAACCTTTATATAATGCCTTGTAAGCATCTGTGCAACCTGCCCACTCAGCTTTATTTTTATCTGCACTAAAGAAATTGAGTAGTTTTCGCCGCGATAAAATTTGAGAACCTCTTGCAGCGTCGATTTCTGTTTTACGAGAGCCGAAATACCACAAGCACAATAAGGAAAATATTCTATCCTCTACAGTTTTCGCAACTTTAATTTTGTCAGTACCCTGGTTTATTGCTATAAATGTTCATAAACGAAAAGGATAATCTGGCAGGTTAGCATCTACTTTTAAAATACCTTTGTCATATAATCTATCTAGACAACTCAATACGTCATCGATATTACCTAAATTTGTGTCTTTGGCTTTATAGTCAAACTCCACAATTCTGCCAAGACGAACTATAGCTTTCTGGAATATAGCTTTGAAAGCCCATTGATTATCTTTCATGCTATTAATAGCAACTTGATGCGAGAGTATCTCTCGGCTATTCCAATCACTATCCTTAGCAATTTCTTGCTCTCGAATAATTCCTTTATGTTTACTAGTCTGAGCTTGGTAGCTACCAAAAGTACCCACAATCAAATCATGCTCACGAGCATACTGGAGCAGGTTTCGATATGGCTTAAATTCCAGCAAAAGTTTGAGTAGCCAAGAACGAAAGTTAACTTTAAAACCTTCTATTGCAGAGCCAAGATAATTTTCTGGTATTCGAGAAAATGGTGTAACAGGATTTCCATCTTCGTCACAATAGTCTTCTATGTAATATTCTTCAAGAGTACGCCCTTCGTATTGAACTTTTTCGTCACCTGTACCAAGAGCAGAGTCAATACTTTCGATAAAATCTAGTACGTGCTTCTTTTCCATTGGATCGCGTGGTGGTTTCAGATCCAGTGCTGCTGAAATCAGCAAATCTAAATGAACTAATGAATTTAGGTAGTAGGAACTATCAAATCGGTTTGAGTCGTCTTGCCAGCGTACTAGAGAAAGAGGAAGTTTATCTCTCGCATCTTCCCCTGTACTCTCAGTTAATAAAGTTCTAACGCATTGGGCGCTAATGCTTTTGTCATCAAGAATAAGCTCTCTAGCCTTATCTACAGTCTTAGCATTCTTATTCAAATCAGTGAATAATTCACGAGCGATTCCCCGGATTGAATAATCAGAAGCACTCTGAAGATTCTTGAAGCCCGCACTAGGATGAAGCAAGATAAATAAAATTGGTATTTTTGTTTGTTGCTCAATTGTGCGAAGAGTACCACCTCGAAACCTGGGATCTTCACGAAAGGTACGGAGCGCCCAAAGACGATGTTGTCCATCTACTGCTACTGCTAATACTCTATCTTCATCCCAACGCAGCCGAGCAGAAACTCCAGTAGAAACAAATTGAACACCCCCGAAGTTCGCAACTTCACTTTGAAAATTCTTCCATTGTTCGTCATCAGGATCTGTGCCATCCCAAGGTATAGGGGGAGGTGTTACGTTTGTAGCCTCATCAAAAGCGTTCTGAATCTTACCATCGCTGTCCTTTGGCATTAATACAATAGTAATTGCATTAAAAAACTTCAGCTTATTTGGATCTAAAAGATAACCTTTAACTATGTCATCTTCTACTCTCTTCTCATCAATTTCTCGTTGAAAAAGCTCTTTAAGAGACCATTTTGTATCTAACGAAGCGGGGATTTGTTCAGCTATTTTTAACTCATCAATAGCTCGGTTAACATCAACCAAAGAAAGAACGTATGGCAGTGCTACACCTTCAGATAAAGTATAAATACCAGTTAAACCGTACAGAGGTTTATTGAATCTTGATTTCCCTTCATTATTTGAGAATATCAGCATTTGATCTCAACCGTATCTAAGAGTAAATGATGGAAGAAATAGTCTAGATAAAATATCTTCAACTAGTTTGTCTGAAGCGAGTTTAGAAAATTCATAGTCTTCTTCAATTTGATTATCTAATTCGTCATCCTCATCAACACTATCTGACATAGTGTCTGTATTATATGAAGTATGAATAATTAGCAATCTGCATTTATGGATTTTGTGTCCAGCATCTGCAAGGCGATCGCGTAAAATGCTACCTTCACGAATATGACTGCGAATTCTAGAGTATAAATTAGTTGCCTTTCCTATATATAATGGCTGCTGAAATATGAGGGAATTATTCAAAACCATAAAGAGCAGTTGACGAAAGGAAGAATCAGCAGCTAACTCTTTCAACAAAAGCTCTTTAGAAAATGAAGTCTCTGCTTCGAGTTTTATCCGGTGTGCTGGAGGCAGTTTTGTTTCTCTCGGAGCCGAATGATCCTTACAAAGTTCCCCCAAAATATAATCAGCGAAGACTTCAGGATCATTGATGGCATTAGCATCAATTTCAAAGCGACGATACCAAGCGTAGACACCGCCGATATTATCGGGGATGCGGCTTAAAACAGCACTATTTCCACGCATCTGTGCCAAATCATACAATACGACGTTTTCACTTAGCTGTTGCACAGCATCACTGCCATATAGCCATGCCACAAAATAGATTCCCTTTATACATTACGTATCAGGGTAGCATAATAATTTCTTTAAAGGTGAGTAATCATTAGCAACTAGAGAACGGGTGGAAGCCCTACCTCTTTGAGTTCAACAAACTTGCCATCAAAACCTATAGTTTTATCTTCCACAGTCCTAGCATCAGCTAAAGCCTTACGAAGTTCAGCACGCTCCATCTGTTCCTGAATTCCACCCAGAATGTAAACCAATAACTTCGCCGCCAAATCTCGCCCTGCAACCTGCACCCGTTTTTTATTTGGGTCATACAAAACCCCATACCAGAGAGATTGGGGATATTCCATACCACTAAAGCCGCCTTGCTGGTCAAACTTCCGCAGTTTCTTAAAAATATCTGCCAGAGAAAAACCTTTTTTAAAAACTAAAATTCCCAAAGCTTGCGCTAATGCAACTTGAGCAACCGGACGGAAAAGCATATTTCCTTCACCTCCATCCTTCTCAAAGCTGAACCGCCGTAAAGCTGGTGTATCCTCGTGTTCTAAAATTTTATAACTGGAAAGACTAGCTAAAGAATCAAATAGCTTATTGAATTCCTTAATTCCCTGCTCAAGTTCTTCATCCTCTGGACGCATGGGAATTAGACCTTTTTCCAAGGGTTTCCAGTGGGGGAACTTTTGAGCCAAATATCGCTCAGACATATCTTGCAGAGCTTGCAAGGTCGTCAAAACTGTAGAATTGGAAGCCACTGTTGCACTATTCCAATTGACGCGGGGATTGCGTTCTTGTCGTTGTTCTAATAGTGGATGTGTAACTGCAATTTTTCTAGCAACGATCGCAAAACCATCATCCTCATTCAACTGGGTTAGTTGCCCTTTAGTCAAGGGTGCAGCCATCAGGTTGACATGAACAAAAATTGATCTTACCCTCCGCCTCGCCTGGGTGCGAGTTTCCCTAGCCGCTACCGCACAGATAAACTCAATACCAATTTTTTCCTTGGGTAAGTTTTGCAAGTAAGCAAGGTCTACTTGGTACTTTTCTATCAAATCATTGACTGTAATAAAACTGTCATCAGCACCTTTATCTTTTTTATAGCGCTGGAGTTTACGAGTTTTGATTAACTCCATCAACCCCTGAACTCCCATTAATCGATGTTGTCCATCTAGTGCATAAATGGTTACATTATCCTCAGAAATATTTAGCAGACCTACCTTACTGTCTTTATCGAGGGGTATAAAATCAGTCGTAGACTTTGTGGCGCGTCCTTCGCTATCCCACTCAGCAGCTTTAGGATTATCCACCCACGGTTGATTAATCACCACTAGCACCGGCGGAAATTTGTGATTTTGTCGAGCCGCTAAATACTGCACTAGCGGTGCTTGACGTGACCAATCAAGGGGACGCTGCTGAATTTCATCAATACTATCCGCGTCAATTTCGACATTATCAGTCTCAGGATTATACTTTTTTTGAAACAGAGGTAAGCCAGAGGCGAAGTGAACCCGACCTGCAAACCATTCCAGAGTAACAGAGCTAACATAAGCCTCAGTACCACCCATCTCGGTTTTTTGAACGAGAATCTGATCTTTTCTCCCTAAAAACTTCTCCAGGAGTAAAGCTAGTACCTGTTTTTCCTTGTTTTCCCGTTCTAGGTACTCTCTAGCGATGTCAGCAGTTGGGTCAGATGCACTATCTTTCATGTTAAATTTTGAAAACAGAATAGTATTATGTAGTTTAATTATCCAAAAAATTGGATATTAGTAGTAAGGTTTTTAAAAACTTTTATTCAACCCACAGAGGTGGGTAAAGTCTCGTGTAGACGCGAATTATATTCGCCTAGATATTACACCAGTGTTTTCAGAGAGAAGGAGAAATGACTACAGCACAACAAGCAGAAAATAAAGGTCAGCAAACACGTACTGTAGCAGAGTTAGTGGATTACATCCAAGCTCTCAACACTGAAATTCAAGAATTGTATTGTTTAGATGAGATTCCTTGGGTTTTAGGCGTGTCTTGGGGAAAAGATTCTAGTACAGTATTGCAGCTTGTGTGGAATGCGATCGCTGCTCTTCCTCCAGAAAAAAGAACTAAAACGGTTTATGTAATTACAACTGATACGAAGGTAGAAAATCCTGTAGTGTCTGCTTGGGTTCGCAAATCCTTACAAAATCTCAAGGTAGCTGCTCAAAAACAGGGGATGCCAATTGATCCACATTTACTACAACCAGTAATTGAAGACACATTTTGGGTAAATCTTATTGGTAAGGGATATCCAGCACCTCGTAACCAGTTTCGCTGGTGTACACCACGTTTGAAAATTAATCCTGCTAATCAATTCATCCGTGAAATAGTTAGAGCTAACGGTGAAACAATTCTTGTATTGGGTACTCGCAAAGCAGAAAGCTCCAAACGTGCTGCCACAATGAAAAAGCATCAAGTTGATAGAGTACGAGATCGCCTGAGTCCTAATGCCAGCCTACCCAACTCTCTAATCTATACTCCCATTGAAGATTGGAGTAATAATGATGTCTGGATATACCTTAATCAATGTGATAATCCTTGGGGACAAAGCAATAAAGAATTATTTGCTATGTATCGAGGTGCAACAGCCGATAATGAATGTCCATTAGTTGTTGATACTTCTACTCCTAGCTGTGGTGATTCCCGATTTGGCTGCTGGGTTTGCACACTAGTGAATAAGGATAAATCAATGGAGGCGATGATCCAAAATGATGAAGAAAAAGAATGGATGCAGCCATTATTAGATATCCGTAACGAACTAGATATTAAAGATGACCGAGACAAAAGAGATTTTAGAAGAATTTGGGGAGATGTCCAACTATTTGAACGCAATAAAAACGGAGAAATCTCTGTTGAACCAATACCTGGCCCTTATACAAAATATTGGCGGGAACATTGGCTCAGACGATTATTAGAAGCGCAAACAAAAACCCGTCGTACAGCGCCAGAAAATATGCGCGACATCACCCTAATTACTCTAGAAGAAATGAGCGAAATTCGCCGCATTTGGCTAGAAGACAAACACGAATTTGATGATAGCTTACCGCGGATTTATCAAGAAGTGACTGGCGAAGAATTTCAAGACCCCCGTCCTGGTGCTGACTATAGCTTACTAGGTCGTGATGAATGGATAGTATTAGAAGAAATCTGTGAAGGTGACGCGATGCACTTAGAACTTATGGCGAAATTGTTAGACACAGAACGCCAGTATCGCAAAAAGGCTCGTCGCGTAGGAATATATGAAACCCTCGAAAAATGTTTTAATACGAGTTCCCGTTCTCCAGAAGATGCGATTAAAAATGCTCGGTTGAAACGCGAATTAAGCGAAGCAGTTAGTCAAGGTGACGTTGCAAAAGTTAAGCAGATGACTTTGGGCGATGTTGCAGCAATTAATGAAGTAGATGAAGGTGAAAGTGAAAGTGATGAACAGGTAACTTGGGCAAGTATGAAATTTAAAAAGGAAAATTCAGAATAATAAAATAATAGAGACCAGAGAGACCCACAATTAGATAAATGATATTTCTAGAACTCGTTTTACAAAACTTTGGCCCCTACAGTGGGAAACAGGTAATCAATCTTAACCCAAAAATTGATGAGGAAAACTCACACCCAATTATCCTCTTAGGTGGGATGAATGGCGGCGGAAAAACTACCCTCATGGATGCCATTCGTCTCGCTCTTTATGGCCCCCGCGCCCAATGTTCCACCCGTGGTAATTTAAGTTATAACGATTTTCTCAATCAATGTGTTAATAACAAAATAGATGCCGTTGCAGACACCCGTATTGAATTACTTTTTGAACATATTGAAAACGATAAGCCAATAAAATACCGTGTTGTGCGTAGTTGGACAAAAAATCCTAAAGACGGTAAAGATACATTAGGTATTTTAGGTGACAGTGATACATGGCCTGATGCTTTAGTTAATATCTGGGATGAATATATTGAAAATCTCCTGCCATTAGGAATTTCTAACTTATTTCTCTTTGACGGTGAACAGGTTAAAGAACTTGCAGAACAGGAAACACCACCACCACTTGTAGTAGATGCAATTTGCGGACTTTTAGGACTAGAATTAGCAGACCGTTTAGCAGTTGATTTAGATATCTTAGTTAATCGTAAACTTAAAGAAGTAGGTAATAGTAAAGATTTAGCAAACCTAGAGGAAATTGAAACTAGGTTAACCCAACAGCAAGAAGATTATCAAACAACAGGAGAAAAATTAGAAACTCTCAAAAATCAGGTAGAAGAATTAGAACAAAAGCAGCAAGAAGCCTTTGATAAATTTATTTCTGAAGGTGGAAAGATTGCAGCAGAACGCAATCAATTGGAACTACAACAGGATACAAAAACTGCGAAAATTGAACAAGTACGACAGTCGATGTGTGAATTGGCGGCTGATGTTTTACCTCTGGCATTAATTCCCAATTTGCTTACTCAAGTGCAAACGCAGGGAGAAAAAGAATTTCGCCATCAACAGGTACAAATTTCTAAAGATTTGTTAATTGAGCGAGATCAGCGCTTACTAACTTGGCTAAATCAAGGGGAAATTTCCCCGATACAGGTTGAAAAAATTCAATCTTTTCTAATCCAAGATGTAGATAGTTTATATGCAAAGACTATCCAGATAGAAGCACCTTGGCTATTAGCTGATGATGAAACTTTAAGTCAGCTAGATAATCTCATATATCATTTACAAAATTCTAAAATTTCTGCAAAAGAGAAATTAGCTATTCTCAAAAATAAAGAAGAAGAAATTCATACTCTAGAAAGACAAGTACAGACAGCAGCAGCACCTGAAGATTATACCAAGCTGCGTCAAGCACTAGAAGCGGCACAAAATCAAGTTGTTGAAGCTAAAGCAAATTACGAAACAATCCGCCGCCGTTTAGCTGACTTAGAAACTATTATTGCCAAGTCAAAAAAAGAATTAAGTGAATATACAGTAGAAAATATTAAACATAAAAATAGCGAACATATTATTACCTCAGTAGCAAAAGTTCAAGACACACTCAAGATTTTTCGTGAAAAATTAACCCTGCGAAAACTCAATAAATTAGAGGAAGAAGTTAAAAATTGCTTCCTTTATCTCCTGCACAAATCAGACTTAGTGCATCGTATCACCATTGATACCAAGACTTTCAGCCTTTCCCTTTATGATTTAAATGGTAAACCTGTCCCTAAACATCGCCTCTCTGCTGGTGAAAAACAACTACTTGCGATCGCCTTCCTCTGGGGTTTAGCCAAAGTCTCTGGACACCGCCTACCAGTAGCCATCGATACGCCACTAGGCAGACTAGACTCTTCCCACCGCAGCAACTTAGTTGAACGTTACTTCCCATCCGCCAGCCATCAAGTAATTCTGCTATCTACCGATACCGAGATTGGAAAGAAAGAAGTAGAAACACTGCGAGAAAACGAAGCGATCGCCCGCGAATATCTCCTCAAATACGACTCCGCCAGCCGCCAAACAACTATCCAACCAGGATATTTTTGGTAGTAGATATTGTTTGTTAAAAAATTGACCGATGTCTAACGACAAGCCCTCTGGGTTCGGGGGTGACGCTCGTTCGCGTAGCGTGTCGCAGACAAGACTCGCTAACGCTTCGCTATCGCAAGACGCTCGATGACTCGCTACCGTTGCGCTAACGACGGGAACCGCCTTTCCTTCGGAACGCTATGCGAACGCGCAGCGTCTCGTAGAGAAGACTGCTATCCCCTCACCGCTACGCGTCTACGTAATTTTTTGAGCCTACATGTATACAATATATTTAACGACCTTACCACTAACTAAAGATATAGTTTGCAATAAGTTTTGTGACATTTTTGCATCCGAAAAAAATTATATGTATATACGCAGTTGGTATGATTATTTATCACTAAATATAGTTCGTTTGGTAGTTTTATTACTTAAGTAAGAAAGTGTATACATTACTCGTGTAAGATAAATAAGCTGATAATCTCAGCGATTGTATCAAGTAAAAATATAGTTCTTTTAGATATGCGATCGCATATCTTTTTAAAATGCCAAACTCCAGCTTGAAAGATGACCCATTATGGTTTAAAAATGCAATTATCTACGAACTAAGTGTTCGGACATTTGCTGACAGTAATGGTGATGGTATTGGTGATTTTCAAGGGCTGACAGAAAAACTAGACTATCTACAAGATTTAGGTATTACTGCTATCTGGTTGTTACCTTTTTTTCCTTCACCACTCAAGGACGATGGTTACGATATTGCTGATTACACTAGTGTCAATTCTATCTATGGCACGTTGGAAGACTTTAAAGCGTTTTTGAGCGCTGCTCATCAGCGGGGTATTCGTGTAATTATTGAGTTAATTATTAACCATACCTCTGACCAACATCCTTGGTTTCAAAGAGCACGTCGTGCCCCAAAAGGGAGTCAGGAGCGAGATTTTTATGTTTGGAGTGATACTCCTGAAAAATACCAAGAATCGCGAATTATCTTCCAAGATTTTGAGACATCTAACTGGGCTTGGGATCCAGTTGCCAAAGCTTATTGCTGGCATCGTTTCTATTCCCATCAGCCTGATTTGAATTATGACAATCCTTTGGTGCGCGAGGCAGTATTTGATGTTCTAGATTTTTGGTTGGAGATGGGCGTAGATGGACTACGTATGGATGCTGTACCTTATCTATACGAACGGGAAGGAACGAACTCCGAAAACTTACCCGAAACCCATGCGTATTTGAAGGAGTTGCGATCGCACATCGATGCGAAATTTCCTAACCGGATGTTACTAGCTGAGGCGAACCAATGGCCTGAAGATGCAGCTCAATATTTCGGTGCGGGGGATGAGTGTCACATGAACTTTCATTTTCCCCTAATGCCACGTTTGTTTATGGCAGTGCGGATGGAAGATAATTTCCCGATTGTAGATATTCTCCAGCAAACTCCATCCATTCCTGATAACTGTCAGTGGGCATTGTTCCTCCGCAACCATGACGAACTGACTCTAGAAATGGTGACAGATGAAGACCGCGATTTTATGTATGGGGCCTATGCACAAGACCCAATGATGCGGGTAAATTTAGGTATTCGCCGCAGATTAGCGCCGCTTTTGGGCAATGACCGCCGCCAAATTGAGTTACTCAATAGTTTACTGTTATCCCTACCAGGAACCCCCGTACTTTACTACGGTGATGAAATTGGCATGGGAGATAATGTTTATCTAGGCGATCGCAATGGTGTTCGCACACCTATGCAGTGGAGTTCTGACCGCAATGCCGGTTTTAGTCGCGGCAACCCGCAACGCTTGTATCTACCTGTCATCGTTGACTCAGAATATCACTACGAAGCCCTTAACGTCGAGGCACAACGGACTAATACCAATTCTCTCTGGTATTGGATGAAACGTTTAATTGCTACTCGCAAACGGTTTCCGGCATTGGGTGAAGGGCGTTTTGAATTGCTACAGTCTAATAATCGCAAAGTTTTTGCTTTCAGCCGGATCACCTCTGAAGAACAAATCTTGGTAGTAGCAAATTTATCTCGTTATGTGCAAACGGTGGCGTTAGATTTATCAACCTTCAATGGGCTACTACCAGTAGAAATTTTTGGTTCCACTGAGTTCCCACCGATTACAGAATCGCCCTATTTCCTCAGCTTAAGTCCTTACGGGTTTTACTGGTTCACCTTACAACGTAAACCTAGCTCAACTCAACCCCCTAAACCCCAAGCAGACTTGAGTTATCTGTTAGTAAATGGTTCATGGCAGAATGTGATTTTGCAACGAGAGTCAAAAAGCATTCTAGAATCAACGTTGCGGGATTACCTTTATACCTGTAGCTGGTTTGGCGGCAAAACTCGGACTGTACAATCAACACAAATCATTGAAGCGATTTCTTTACCCTATAACCAGCAGATAGCTGAAATTGTTTGGTTGCAGGTAGATTATATCCAGGGAAACAACGAAACTTATCTGTTGTTTCTCGCCTATGCAGAAGGTAAGCAAGCAACACATCTTTTGGCAGAAATGCCGCAAGCTGTGATTGCACGGCTTGGGGTGCAAGGCAGAACAGACACTCCTCCACCCAATACTCAAGAAGTTGGAATTTTATTTGATGCTTTAGCAGACAAGAACTTTCTCACCTCACTGCTAGATGATGCGATCGCTAATCATCACTCTTATAAAGGGATAACCAGAGAATTATTTGGCACTACTACTGATTCATTCTCGGAATTGCGCCAACAGTTAACCAATGGTGAGCCGATTGTCCTAAATAAAGAAGAACAAACCAATACTTATATAGTTTATGGCGATCGCTTGTTGTTAAAACTCTTCCGCAAAGTCGAGGAGGGTTTGCACCCAGATTTAGAAATCCGGCGTTTCCTATACCAGAAAAAACGCTTGCAACACTCAGTTTTTCTAGCTGGTGCTTTAGAGTACCGCCGTACAAATAAAACAGGCAATAACACTGCTCTACCCACGACTATAGGCATATTACAAGAGTTTATTTCAGATATTCGCAGTGGCTGGGACTACACCCTTGATAGTTTGCAAAAGTACTTTGATTTAGTTACCACAGAACACGCCACTATTACCGAAGTGCCTCTTCCATCAGGTTATTTGTTAGATTTACAGAGAATTGAGATTCCAGAATTGGCAATTGCAACTATAACTTCTTACCTGCAAAGTGTTGAACTGTTGGGTAAATCTACAGCTGAATTACATATAGCGCTAGCTACAAATATAGATAGCTCAGACTTTGCTCCAGAATCTTTTTCATCACTTTATCAACGTTCGATATATCAAAATGCACGTAACTTAACCGGACAAGTATTTCGGTTGTTAAAAGAACGAGCAAACTACTTGCCAATCAATACTCAACCATTAGCATTAGAAGTTCTTAATAGCCAACAGAAAATTTTAGACCGCTTTCAGTTAATTGTCAGACAAAAAATTACTGCATTGCGGACTCGTTATCATGGAAACTACGAATTATCGCAAGTATTTTACACAGGAAAAGACTTTATTCTTCCTGATTTTGAAGGCAAAGCAGATCGCAGTTTCAGTGAACGACGCATAAAGCGATCGCCTCTACAAGATGTAGCGGGAATGTTGCTATCTTTCAACTATGCAGTTAACGAAGCTCTCCACTATCAAAAAGAATCTGGGATGATCCTGCCGGAAAATTTACCCCTTATAGAACAATGGGGACAGTTTTGGTATACCTGGATCAGTACTAGCTTTTTGAATTCTTATTTAGAAACTGCTAATAAAGAATCTTTCCTTCCAAAGACAACAGAAGAACTAGATGTGCTGCTTTTTGCCTATCTTCTAGAGCAAGCGATTGATGCAGTAGGTGATGAACTAAATAATCGCTCTGATCGGATAGAAATTCCACTCAAATTTATTCTGCAACTATTGAGTGAAACTGCTTAAACAGTTTTTCATAGTACAAAATAACTGCAAGAAATAATATTAAGAGGAAGAAAAATGAGTAACAAAACTGGTGAACTGACAAGAACAATTTTTTGGAAAGGGAATGCAGAAGAATTTCTAGGTAAGTATTATAACTTACAATTTATTCCGAGAATAGGTGAAGAAGTACAATTAAAAAATAAAACATGGCTAGTGAAGAGAATTATTTATACTCCCGAAATAGATGACATAACTATCATTTTGGAAAATAAATAGTTTCACCTTAAATGGTTATGGTTGTTGAGCGATACGTACCAGTTCGGTTTCATCAGCTGTGTCCCAAAGTAGCAGATGAATGTAGCAGCAAGTAATCTTTATCTGTCATACGCCTTCTCTAGCAGTGCCAAGGGTTCATCCCAGCGCGGAATCACTTGAAAAGGAGGTACTGTCCGTCGCTGTTCGATGATGCCGTAAGCTTCTAATGCATTTAGTTGTTCTTGTAATGCCTCTACTTTTACCCCTAGTACGCCAGCAAGTCCCATTTTCTCGTTCAAAATAGACTCAGTGAGAACAGAACCTTCGCTTTTAAAGTTACGTTCCCACAGCTTTGCCAAGAAATATCCCACCAAATAAGAGTTAGGTAAATGAGCATCTTTGCCAACATATTTATCCTTTTCTTGGGTAATAAACTTGCACGATGCTAAAGCTGTAAACTCAGTGTATGCCCGCAAGATAAATTTAATTCTGTCAGCAATCACTTTGCTTTCTTCTTCAAAGACAGACGCACTGTGATCCAGCAATTCTTCACTAGTAAATTTACTATAACGAGGTAAAAACGTATATATAAAGTAAGACCATCCACCCCAATCAGCAGGATTCTCTGGTGTTGGTTTGAGGCCTCGATCGCCAAAACTTAAATAAAAGTGCATCAACCAATCTGTAATATTTGACTCCAAGCTGGGATCTAGTCGCAAGACAATTTCCCCTTCTGGACTGGGACGATTATTCTTAATTAACCCTGCACGTACTGCCCAACTTTTTACTCGTCCTACTTTGCCATTACCTAAACTTGTTTTCTCCATCAAATTGGGCAAGCTATCATTTAAGCCTTCATCTTGGGCAGCAGTATGAAGAATTCTACTTATTTCGTCTTTTTTAAGCGCAAAAGAACCATTGAAATGTAATTGCAATTTAGCCATGATATCCTTTCACAATAAAAAATTATTTTTCATCACTTTTACTCTTCTTAGCTAAAAAAATATCCAAAAAATATTTATTAAGATATTTAAGTGAGTAGGCGAGAATAGATAAAACTAGATTAAATAATGTCAAAAATATTGAGATTAGTCCTCTCTACGAGACGCTGTTTGCGTTTAGTATAAACCTTTAATTATTTACACCGCTCTACTTATACTACTTAAAAAGTTTCTATTTATATAGCAGTCATAAATAATATATGAAAATTATATATCTCTTTCTTCTTTCTTCTCTTTGTGTCCTTTGCGTTCTTGGTGGTTTGTTTCCTTATCTATATTTTTCACGACTCATTTAAGATTGCTATATACGTAAGTGTATATTATACAAAATTAATAACAAGCTATTAACTATTCAGGACTTACGTAAAAATTGCCAAAAAGTTTAATTTATTGAACCGCCTTCTCTACGAGACACTACGTGAACGCGTTGGCGGAGCCTCTCGTAGAGAAGCGTCTCGCAGAGAAGAATTCGTAGAGTGTACGTAAGTCCTACTATTGTTAATTATGTGAAAGCATTCCTTTAACCTTTAATCATGGAATCCCCAATCGAAAGAATAAAACTTTCCCAAACAGCCAAAGACCAACTTACCAAACTCAGACGCAGCACCAAAATCGACCAATGGAATATCCTATGCCGTTGGGCGTTTTGTCGTTCCCTTGCAGAACCAGCCGCACCCTCCCCCGTCCCAATTCCCCAAGATAGCAACGTCGAAATGACTTGGCGCGTCTTTGGCGGCGAAATGTCCGATATACTCCTCCTCGCCCTCAAGCAACGCTGTCACAATGACGGTTATCCCACCGACAAAGAAACCCTCGCCAGCCAATTTCGCTTACATTTGCATCGCGGTATTGGTTACTTAGCAGGCGATCCAAATATCAAGAAAATTGAAGATTTAATTGAATTGGCCATTAAAAATTGAAAGGATATTAGTTGATTGTTAACTGTTCACTGTTAACTGACAACTAATATTATGCCTGAAGCGCTAGAAATCGAGCGTCATAGAGCTGCGATCGCTCGCACTGATTTATCTCGCCCCGTGCGATTGGCAATAGAATGGGCAATCCTAACTCAAGACACCACTTTTTTTGATTACGGTTGCGGCTACGGTGGTGATGTACAGCGAGTAGGCAACTTAGGCTACACCAGTGCAGGCTGGGATCCTTACTACTATCCCGATGTACCATGTACCGCCGCCGATGTGGTTAACTTGGGCTATATCCTCAACGTCATTGAAGATCCAGAAGAACGCCGTCAAAGCCTTCGCCAAGCCTGGGAACTCACTGGGAAAGTTTTAATTGTCGCTGCTCAAATACTGATTAATGCTCCCAGCAAAACGCAGCTTGCTTACAACGATGGCATTGTGACGCGCCGCAATACTTTTCAGAAATATTACGAACAAGAAGAACTCAAAACTTATATTGATGAAGTGCTAAGTGTAGATGCGGTGCCGATAGCGTTAGGCGTCTACTTTGTTTTTCGAGATGAAGCCGAAAAAGAAAGTTACAAAGCTATCCGCTTCTTTTCTACCACCTCTACGCCCAGAGTCCGCATCCCCATCAAGCGGTTTGAAGACTATCAAGAACAGCTGCAACCACTCATGGCTTTTTTTACCAAGCGCGGTAGATTACCAGCCAAAGGCGAATTGGAAAATGAACAGGAATTACTGAGCGAATTTGGTAACTTTCGTCGCGCCTTCGGTGTAGTTTTACAAGCTACCGACGAAGCAGAATGGGATGCGATAGCTTACCGTCGCTCTCTGGATATCCAAGTTTATCTTGCCCTCACCCACTTTGATCAACGCCCCGCATGGCAGAAGCTAGCAGCCCAAATGCGTCACGATATCAAAGCCTTTTTTAGTAGCTATGAGGAAGCTTGTCAAGTAGCCGACCAAAAACTTTTCAGCTTAGGCAAACCTGGGGTGATTCAAACTGCTTGCGAAAAAAGCAAAATTGGTAAACATACACGCGGTGCGCTTTACGTGCATGTTTCGGCATTAGCAGCACTTGACCCCGTACTACGAATTTGTGAAGGTTGCGCTAGCCGTACCATTGGGCGTGTCGATGAAGCCACATTAATCAAATATCACACTGATAAACCGCAAATCTCCTATCTGTCTTACCCCGAATTCGATACTGATCCCCACCCCGCGTTAAAAGCCAGCATAGGTATTGATTTAAAAACCCTATTCGTCACTCATCGAGACTACGAAACTAGGCCAAATCCGCCGATTTTGCACCGTAAGGAAACATTTGTTACCAGCAACTACCCTCGTTACGAAGAATTTGCTAAACTCACCCAACAAGAACAGGAATTAGGGCTGCTTAACCAAAAAAGCGACATTGGTACGCGTGAAGGTTGGGAAAAATGCCTTGCTGTACACAGAGTAGAAATCAGGGGGCATCAGGTTTATCCAATTCAGGAAAGTTAAGGAAAAGCTAAGACTTTCAGGACATTCTTAATGAGCATATCAGCCAAGAAGATTTGGTACAAACTGGCGTATATGCATGAGATGGTATAGCAGGTGTGGCAAGATAACTGCAATTAGCTTACCAATTTTACGTGAAGCGCACAGCTTTATAATTTCTGCAAACTTTGCATGATAGGCGGTTGCTGTATGCGATAACGTGCATTCTTAAGTGAAATTAATCCAAGGTGATAAGGAATGTTTAAACAATGAGAGAAATGCAAGCACTGCGACAAGCTGTCCAAAGTCGTAAGATGGGTGCTTTGTTATTGCTAGGTTTTGCATCTGGGTTGCCGTTGTTTTTAACTAGTAGAACGTTGCAGTTGTGGATGCAAGATGCCAAGGTTGATATAGGGAAAATTACTTTATTTGGTCTGCTGGCTTTGCCTTATTCCCTGAAATTCTTATGGTCACCTTTATTAGATAGATTTATACCGCCAGTTCTAGGAGGAAGGCGGGGTTGGCTAGTAATCACGCAACTGGGATTAGCATTAGCGATCGCACTTCTAGCATTACAACAGCCTGCCCAAAATGACCAAGTATTACAAGTTCTGGCAATCAACTGTCTGATCATCACTTTTTTGAGTGCCACCCAAGACATTGCCGGTGATGCTTACCGCACGGACATTTTAAATCCCCTAGAATCCAAAACAGGTGCATCAGTTTGGGTTCTAGGCTATCGTTTAGCCCTGTTTATTACCAGTTCTTTAGCTTTAGTTCTAGCAGATCATATCCCTTGGAATGGTGTTTACTTACTCATGGCAGCTTTAATGGCAGGGAGTATACTGACAACTTTATGGGCACCAGCAGAACCAAAGCTCCGCGACAACACACAAAAAGCTACACCCCTATCTTTCAAAGATGTCATTTTTCTGCTATTTATAACTGTGTTGGTAGTTGGATTAATCGGAGGTGTATTTGTCGGCTTTATCTCCCTACCTATATTTTATTGGCTATTAGCAACTTTGATATTAGCCTGGATAGTCACATCTTTGTTATTACCGACAGAGTTATTAGGTGAGGTAAGAGAAGATAGTCCGCCCCAAAATTTACAAGAAGCAATTTTCCTACCATTCAAGGAATTCTTTCATCGATTTGGGCTTCCTCAAGGTAGCGTCATCCTAGTTTTTATCGTCCTCTATAAGCTAGGTGATTCTTTGGTGGGAATCACAGCGAATTTATTTTTGCGGGAAATCAGTTTTACCAAAACTGAGATTGGGGCAATTCAAGCTGGAATAGGCTTTCTAGCGACGACAGTCGGCGTATTAGTCGGTGGCGTCATTATGACTAGAATTAACCTCAATCGCAGTCTATGGATATTTGGCATACTGCAATTATTGAGTAACTTGGGTTATTATGCGTTAGCGGTTGCTGGCAAAGATTATTCGCTTTTAGTGTTGGCAGTGAACATCGAAAACTTCAGTGCTGGATTAGTCACAGTTGCTACAGTTGCATTTTTAATGAACCTTTGTAACCACCGCTTTACAACTACTCAGTTTGCTTTATTCTCTAGCTTAATGGCTATTAGTAGAGACGTTCTTTCAGCTCCTGCCGGAGATTGGGCTAAGGCCACAGGCTGGCCCTCATTTTTCTTACTAACCCTAGTAGCAGCCTTACCTGGATTGCTACTTTTACCGTTAGTTGCCCCCTGGAACCCTCAGCCAGTGGCAGTATCCAGACCAGGACTTGAGGAAGAAGAGGATATATGGGGAATCAAGTAGTTATTGCTGTCGGCACATTTATTCTCTTACTCACTGGTTTATTACTTGGGTATGTTCTCTCACAGTTAGTTCTGGGATTTCTAGCATTTAACCTCCTAACTTTTTTCGGAACACTCAGCCTAATTTTAATTTTTGGTACACTTTATTACGTTTTATTTTGGCAGTTGCGGAGAGAGCAGTCCCGGCCATCAACTATAAATGAAAGGATACCAAACCAGGTAGAGGATGGTGTATCTGATAGCTATCTCAAAAACAGGCTAATCGCTAAGTTATTAGGTGACGCTGCCGCTGCCGAACGGTTAATTGAACAGGCAAAGGAGACTTATCCTGGGATGCCGGAGAATTGGTATTGCGAGAGAGTGCTTGATGATTTGGAGCGCGAACACCAATAATACTGCACAAGCAGAGGGGCAGAGGAGTAAAAGAAGAATAAAAATGCCCCATTTCCCATTCCCATGCACAGAAAATCGCTAAAATAATTCCAGAATAATTCACAAATCTTCAGCTAAGTTCTCATAAAAGTTTCGAGCTTGTTTGCAATCTAAAATATGGCTATTTTTCGTCAGTACATCGCCCCCTTGCTTGCAGTATTAGTATTTGTTTTTGCGCTAGTGGCAGTCAGCGCCCGCATCTTTTTACCCTCCGATATGGCAGCACCCGCACCAATTGAAGAGGTAGAAGTAAGTTATCAACCGACTCCAACTGATTTACTACCAGCAGTACATACTAATTCGTAATACTCGCCTTCTCTACGAGACGCTACGCGAATGGCGAGAAGCAAGCTACGTAATTCCTAATTAGGACACACAGAAAAATGCTTGATAGAAGCGGTTTCCAATCCGTTATCCTGTGGGAGTCAAACAAGACATCCTTCCCCAATTTCGTATAACTCAGCTAGCTAAATCAATAAACGTCAGAAGTGTCTGAGCAACTACTACCGGGGTATATTATTCGCCGTGGTTCCACATTGGATCGGGCGCTGCTGGTTAAATTCATGGAGCGAACTTACCAGGATCTTTTTCCCAACGAGGATTTTTCTCACCTAGAACAAACAGTTAAGCAATACTTTTTCAGCGATACGCCCTTGTGGTGGGTCGAGGAAGAGGCATGGGGGCAAAGGGGCAGAGGGGCAGAGGAGCAATTCTTTCCCCACATCCCTTCTGCTCCCCCATCCCCCCATCCACCCATAGCCTGCCTCTGGGTGGGCAATGTTATAGATCAAGTGCAGGGTAACCGTCATGCTCACATCTTTATCCTCTACGTTGTGCCAGAACATCGGCGACGGGGTATTGGTAGAGCCTTGGTGGAATATGTGGAAAATTGGGCTATTGAAAGAGGCGATCGCCAGATTGGACTGCAAGTGTTTCAATCCAACAAACCCGCATTAAATCTTTACAATCAATTAGGTTATCAAACACAATCCCTGTGGATGGTAAAATTCCTGAGTGCAGAAAAATAAACTAGATGATAGCGGTAACATACTGTAGCGTCTGAGTTATGGCGGTTCTCGTTTGGATAAAACTCAACGAGGAAGAAGGGAAAATGTATAAGAACCCAACTAATATATATAAAGCTTTAACTTATTGGCGCGGGGGATTATGTGTTAATCCCGAAAAGGGATTGAAATGAAATTATGTATGACGAAGACGATCTCAGCCTACTCGATATTGAGGAGGAGCTAGAAAGCCCCTTAGATAAAATAGAGCCGCTAACTGCCGAATCAGATGTGGCGAAACCTAATCCAGAAGTGATGCTAGCCTTGCTGGAAAATCCCCAGCCCCAGCAAAGAATGTTAGCAGCGCGTGCTTTTTGTGATATTGAAGATGTGCGTGCTACCCCCCATCTGATTCGCCTGTTAACTGATACCTGTCCCTTAGTACGGGTGAGTGCAGCCTATGGTATCGGACGCAATCCCAGTTCAGAAGCAGTGAGTCCATTAATTACTCAACTAAACAGTGATTGGAATGGCTATGTGCGTAAAGGTGTTGTTTGGGCTTTAGGAAACTGTCGCGATCGCCGTTCTTTACCACCCTTAGCAGATGCCCTCAGAACCGACATTTCCGCAGTGCGTTTGTGGGCTGCTAGCGCCTTAGCACAGATGGCAGAAGTGGGTTACGAAGCAGTTATAGGCGCAATACCACCATTAATTGAAGCCTTAGTCCAAGATCCCGTGGCAGCAGTGCGGAGTAACAGTGCTTGGGCAATTGGTCAACTGTGCCGCGAACTGCCTTCTAATGTAGTTTATGCCACAGCGATCGACGCCCTAATTCAAGCCTTTGCCGAAGACCAAGATTTGGGAGTACGGGAAGACGCCAAAGCCTCACTGTTAGGAGTAGGTGATCCCCGTGGCTTGCAGTTGATTGAAACCCTGGAACAAGAAGGGTGGTTTTGATTTAAGCATTGGGCAATTCAATTTTGGATTAAATTTCAATTCTTTAATCCAAAATCTAAAATCTAAAATTCTTACTGTCCTTCAGCTACAGGTTTGAGCAAATTTAAGTCATAAGGACGCTCAGTATCATCTTCACCCAAATATTCACCATTTTGAATTTCCAGAATAATTAGCGGGATATGTCCAGGATTTTCTACCTTATGTAGTGTTGCTGCGGGGACATAAGTTGATTCGTTTCGATTCAGTAATATTTCCGCATCGCCACAAGTCACCTTCGCCACACCGGAGACTACGACCCAATGTTCATTGCGGTGATAATGGATTTGTGGTTTAATGCCGTGCCTGGGCTTGATTTCAACACGACTAATTCTATAGGTTTCTCCCTCCTCAATCACCTCCACCTCACCCCAATATCGTGTACCTGAATGTGGAGGCAATTCGTTAATATTTGACTGAGTATTATTGTCATTCTGAGCCATAACTAATTTTTCAACCAGATGATTATCAGTATTTTTAAGTAATCAGGACTTACGCAAACAATAACCGAAAAGAAGGATTTTCAGTAGGGGCAATTCATGAATTGCCCCAAAGCGTGTTTAGTTTTGCGTAAATCCTAGTAATCTAGCCTAAACCCAATAAACCTGGAGAAGAAGATGGTCATAACATTTCTATTGATGACAACTGCTTTAACTTGACCCCAGGTAACAAATTCTATCCCGGAATTTCTTGATTTTGAATACGTGAATTTTAAATTGTTCACCTTCCGGTATACTGAATCCTATAAATACGATTATTGGCTTCTTCTGTTAGTAATAGACTACCATCTGGCAACACAAGTAAACCAACAGGCCGTCCCCAAGTGGTTGGTACAGAAGGATTTAGCAAAAATCCTGTGAGAAAGTCTTCGTAGTAGCCTTGCGATCGCCCTTTAGCATCGAAGGGAACAAATACAATTTTATAACCAGTGCCGCGATCGCGGTTCCAAGAACCACGAAAAGCAGCAAAAGCACCGTTCCGGTATTTTTCTGGAAACGTTTTACCATCATAAAACTGCAAACCCAATGCTGCTGAATGCGCCTGAAACAGCACATCAGGCGTTTGGGTACGGGCTACTAAATCGGGGCGTTTACTTTTGCCATCAGTCTTTTGACGCGGATCGAGGTTGTTTGGCGTCAGGTAAGCATAGGGCCAGCCGTAGAACTTCCCCTGCTGAACGCGTGTCAAATAGTCAGGAACCAAGTCATCACCGATTCCATCCCGTTCGTTAACAGTGGCGTAAAGTTGTTTAGTAATAGGGTGAAAGTCCAATCCAACAGGGTTACGCAAGCCAGAAGCAAAAGTTTGCTGCTGGGAACCATCCAAATTCATCACCTGTATCGAAGCCCGTGGTAGAGGTTCTTCATCCACATTGGTTCCTGAACCAACTGAAACATATAATTTATTGCCATCGGGCGAGACAACAACATTGCGCGTCCAATGGTTGTTATAACCTTTAGCAGGCAAGTCGGCGATTTTTTTCCCCTTACCTGTAATCTTGTTTTGACCTTGAGTATAGGGAAAACGCACCACAGCATTTGTGTTCCCCAGAAAAAAGGAATTACCTACAAAAGCCATCCCGAAGGGTCTATTGAGTTCGTTGTCACCACTAGCAAAGGTTTCTCGAACGTCGGCTACACCGTCACGGTTGCTATCACGCAACAGACGAATCCGATTTTGCTCAGTTTCAGTCACTAGGACATCACCACTGGGGGTTAAAGCTAGCCAACGTGGGGCATCTAGACCTTCGGCAAAGACGTTAACTGTAAAGCCTGGTGGTACGCGCAGCACCGGATTTTGCGGTATGGGCACAACCTCAGGTCGCTTGGAGGCACTTTCTGTTGCGAAGGGTGCTGGTAAATTCTTCAGATTGATCCGGATGGGTTTAGGTGAAAGTGCTTCAGTCCGGACGATATCTTTTGGCTGTGTAGGATTCTGTGTCAGTTTAGCAGAAGGTACAGATGTTTGTGGTGTGGGATTATCTGAGGAAGCGCGAGTCTGGTTACAGGCTGCTATCAAGGTCAGTAAAAAAACTGGCAGCAAGAAACGCGCAGGGACTTTCATGGCGATAGACACTATACACAATTTTTATACTCTAGACTTGAGACTTAATAATTGTCGCCAGTCTAAAGTTTGATTTTTCTTGGTTAGTTAAGCTCCTAAGGTACTGGGGACTGGGGATTAGGGACTGAGGACTAAATTCTCTTGCAAATGCCCAATGATTAGTATTATTCAAATATTTTCACATAGAAGCTATTTATTAGTTAAGAAAAGATTTTCAAATTCTGCTGCTGGCAATGGATGACTAAATAGAAAACCTTGTATATAATTACAGTTGTGTTGGCGCAAAAAAGCCAGATCTGCTTCCGTCTCTACACCTTCAGCAACTACATCTAGATTGAGACTGTGAGCCATTTGAATTAAGCCCTTAGTAATAGCTGAGTTTTCGATATCGTTAGCAACATTATGGATAAAATAGCGGTCGATTTTTAATGTGTTAATTGGTAAGTTTTTCAGATAAAATATAGAACAGAAGCCCGTACCATAATCATCGAGTGCAATTTTTACCCCCAATGATTGCAATTCTTTCATAGTAGCGTTCGCACTATTTACATCTTGCATAATCATACTTTCAGTGAGTTCTAGTTCTAAGTAATGTGGTTCCAAATCATTGAGAGCTATTAAATTAACTATTTTCTGAATAAAATCTGGTTGATTAAATTCAATTACTGACAGATTGACAGTAACAATCAAGGAATGAATTCCAGCATCACGCCAGCTTTTTATTTGTTGACAGACCCTTTTTAATACCCATTTACCAATTGGAACAATTAAACCTGTAGATTCTGCTAACGGAATAAATTCTGTTGGGTAAATCATCCCAAATTCCGGACTTTGCCAGCGCAATAAACTTTCGGCAGCTACTATTTTCCCAGAAGCAATATCGACTATTGGCTGATAATAAATTTCAAACTCTTGAAATTTATGTTGTTTGATAGCTCGGTGTAAGCTAATCTCTAACAACTGCATTTTTGGAGACAAGTTGTTAATTACAGGCTGAGGAGATAAATACCTTTTTAAAGTAGCGTGCTTTTCCAACCTGTTCATGATGGCACTTAATAACTCAGCCCGAGTGAATGGCTTAGTTATATAGTCATCGGCACCCATATCCATACCTTGACGGAAGTCAGATTTGGCGGATTTTGCAGTCAGAAAAATGAAGGGAATTGTTGCCGTTGATGGATCTTGACGTAACGCTGTTAGCACGCCATAACCGTCAATTTCTGGCATCATCATATCACAGAGAATTAAATCGGGAACTTCGGAGATAGCCAAATGTACCCCGATTCTGCCATTAGCCGCAGCAAGAGTTTCAAAATCCTCAGCTTCGAGCAGATCTAAAATATTTTCACGAACTGCTTCTTCGTCTTCTATTATTAAAATTATGGGCATAATTTACCTCAATTTATATTTGATTATTTCATGACAAAATGGCAATCCTGGGGGATAGTATTTATAATTAGCTGCAAAATTTGCTGGGATTGCCGCAGTTGCTCTTCGACGATTTGACGATCGCCAATTTCTGACAATAACTGCCCATTTATTTGTTGTAAAACAATATGTTCGTTCAGCCAATCGTATTTCTAGCTGTTGCTTCGCCTCTTGCAGAGCGGTCTGTGCCTGCTTGAGGTCAGTAATGTCGAGTTCTTCAAAAATCAGCAGCACGACTTTGGCAGTTTCGTCTGTAAGCAATTTCAAAGAAAAGTCTATGTTTCTTACTGTTTGCTCTGCACTGATTACATCAACTTCGTAACGGAAAATTTCACCTCTAGCAGCAAGGGCTATTGCTGTTTTTAATTCGTGTTGTGTTTCTTCAGAAATCGTCCACCATATTTCCGAATATGGACGCCCAACTACATCTTGTGGGTGTAGTCCGCCAAAGTCGAGTGCTGTTTGGTTAACTTCTAGCACCATACCCTCTGTTGTCAGCAACCCGGTAAAGTGGAAGATGCCGTTGAAGATGGCGCGAAATCGTTTTTCACTCTCATGCAATGATACTTCTGCTTGTACACGGGAGGTACTATCCACAGAAACTCCAATGAGGCAAGATGGTTTGTCGTGTCTGTCAGTACTATAGCGCGTGCTAGTAACCATTTGTACTCAAGTAATTGTCTCTCAACGAGAATCTGATGTGTTACCTCAAAGCAACCAATACTAGCGTTCTCTCTAGTTTTCTCTGTTTTTTATGCAAGTGCTTGACAAATACTTTCAAGGTTGACAAGACCAACAACTTGATATTGGTTATCTACAATTGGCAGTAGATCCAACTGTTACTACATCAGTAATACTACTGATGTTAAATTTAAAATTTATTACATTTTTAATGTCATTACCAAGGTATGCATAACTTTAAAAATATTGGCTGTTTTCAAGCAAGTTCTTGAAGCTACAAGCATTACCATATGATGTTTTGTGAAGCACACCGCTACCATGCAAAGATGAAGAAACTAAGGCACTCTTGCCCCGTGCTACCATCAGTGCGATCGCATCTAATAGTGGTGTTTATGGCACAACCATCAGTAGCGAACGGTCAATTATTGACTTTAAGGTTTGTAGCCTTAAAAATTGAGGTAAAGCTTGCATAGATTTTTACAATAGCTATTATAGAAAAATAGTTATCTAAAACTTCTTACTTAAGTATTTTCCAATATTTTGACGCCAAACCAGTAGTAATATTTGGGTTATAAACAGAGCAAACATTGTGTTAAGAAATACGAAGCAGCTTATATGCAGCTAGTTGGAAATCGGGTATGGGGTAATACGCTTGGGTTAAGCTTTTTTCTTCCCCTGCCTCCCCTGCCTCCCCTGCCTCCCCTGCTCCCCTGCTCCCCTGCCTCCCCTGCCTCTTCCCTAAGGACGCAACTGCACCCGCCGTTCGCCGTAACGTAATAGCCTTTCTATAGTTACAAGCCGATTTTCCCAAACTTTGACTTGATAGGAATTTGACTTAAGCTCTGGGCTCATCAATACCCGAAATTGAGACTGGAACCGAGTTAGAGAGGCTTTAGCCACTAGTAACTTACTAGCAGAAGGGGAAGCAGCAAGCTGATTTAAAGCACTGCGTAAAACTTCTGCCTGGTTATTAAAATCTGAAATTGTCTGAGCAGACCTTTGTAGTTGGTCATTTTGGAAAACAAACTTCCATTCTCGTTGCAACGCGGTGTAACGGATGGCGGCAGTTTGAAAAGGCTGGCGGTGAGGAATCGGTTCACTTGTTGTGGATTGAACCCTACCTTGGGTGCTAATAAAGAGTTTTTGTAGCTCGTTGTTAAAATTCTCTGCGGCAAAGAGTGCGTAACCACTAACTGGCAAGTCCCTTACCAACTGGAGCTGATCGAATGCTCCAACTGTTGGCAAAGAAAGTAAGCGAATTCCCGGCACTAACAATGTAGCTCCCAATTGTTTAGAGGCGATCCAGGGTTGGGCTAGTCGTTGGAAGCCAGCAGTATCCAGAGCATAAGTCATAGGAACGATTAAATCTACATCTCCCCGCCTTGCCCAATTTTCCCAGTTTTGTTGAATTTTCTGAATCCGCTCTAATTGTGGCAGAGGAAATACTGCAACCGACAAAATCAAATTCGGTCGTTTTTGTCGCAACTGCTGTGAAACTTGGGCAACAAAGCTATCAACTTGGGCGGTGCGAAATGTCGTCCACTTTTGCCACAGTTCTGGTTGGCTGGGGGAAATATTTATCGGATCAACACCAGTAAGTTGCTGAAACTGCGCTCTTGCAGCTTTACCATAGCCATAAGTTCGACCTGCTGATGGGTCTTGAAAGGGGTAGCGAATGTAGTCTAACTGTAGACCATCCACCTCATAGCGAGTGACGATTTCGTCGTACAGCTTCAGCAAGTACTGCCGGACTTCAGGATTGGCTGGGTCGAAGAATGGCTTAGTCTGCCCAACGGGAATCATCTTGCCAAGGTTATCATAGTTTGCCCAATCGGGATGAGCCGCCAGTACTGGCCCTGGATAATCAGGATTAACGTTGATAATTTCATTGTGCCGTTGGTTACCAGCAGCAAAAGTCCAAACCCAAGCGTGTAATTCCATGTCTCGCTCATGGGCTAATTTCACCGCATCTGCCAGTGGGTCCCACCCACGAATTAATGGGTTTTGCTCTTTTGCGACTTGGCTGGGATAAATGGTATAGCCAGCGTTAACAGTTTCAAAGAAGACAGTATTAATCCCAGCTTGGGCTAGGCGATCAAAAATCTGGGCTAATCCCGCCTTGCTACCAGCACGAACAATCGTCCCCCTATCTAACCAAACTGCCCGAATTTCTGGTTGAGCCAGTCTCTGATCAACAGGAAACTGCTGCCACAAAATCGTCTTCGCTACCAGCCACTGCTGACGAGCTAGAGCGTAGTTTTTTTGTGCAATCAATTGGGGTAAGTTTTTGGCAATTACCCTTACCTGTACCAAGGCTTGGTCTTTACTTATGACTAGCCCCCCCAATTGAGTTGAGGCCAATTGCATCGGCTGCTCCTTAATAGATTGGGGGGTATAGGTGTGCAGATGCCTAGAAGACTGCTTTTCCTCAGATATCCCAACGCCTTCATTAGCCGCATCAGCTGACACCGCTAAATTAGCGCTTTCCACCCGACCAATTAGATTTTCTAGCTCTTGCTGGAGAGCGATCGCTTCATTGTTATTAATCGGCTCATTGGAGTTAGGTGCAACATCTAGACGCACCGCTTGTTCCAACTGATCAATAGCCTCTTGGGAACTTGAGGGTTTGACTGTAGTCAGCGCTCTAGGGATGGGAGCAGTGGCAGTTTTAAAAGGAGTGGGAGATGACGGAGATGAACTGCCCCCCTGCGCCCCTGCCCCCCGGTTACTGAGCGTAGCCGTTCGCGCAGCGTCTCGTAGAGAAGTGCTGCCCCCTTGTTCCCTTGGCGCAGCCGCCACCGTTGTAGAACAGTTTTGAGAACCTCCTACTATTTTTTTCATGCGATTCGATGGTGGTAGCGCTGTCAAATAGTGATTGAGAGCAGCTTTTAACCAGGCATTATCTAAGTCAGCTACTGAGGCTGCATCTGTTCCCCAGCGCCAGCCCAATAGGGTGGAACGCTCAGTTGTCACGACTGCGGCAGGATTATCTTTTGAATTCCAAACAGCAGCAGATTCAGTGCCCAGATCATTAGGAATTACAACGCCGCCGCGCACTTTGCCAAAGAGTTCAGTTTGATTTGCCCAGTCTGGGATATTGGTTTTTGTGGGTTTGATCTGTTCTGTGTCACTGAGGCTGAATCCCCAATAACCTCCCAAAAGCGATCGCAATAACTGCCGCACTCCTGACGCTGACAGACTACCTACAGGCCCACTGGCAATCAAGCGCCCTCCTTTACTCATCCATTCTTCTAGAGCGATCGCTTGGGTTGGTGTTAATGTCTCAACATTTGGCAAAAATAATACCCGGCGATCGCCCCAATCTGCCCCACTCTTGACATTAGTTAGGGGAATTACACAATATTTCACCCCTATTGTCTGTAGGCGGTCAGTTATCCCTGTCCATTGATTCGCATTTTCTTGGCTATAAACTACGCTTAATACAGGTTCTTCAGTCGCCGCTGTTACTGGCAAAATATTAAAACTATTTAAGATTAAAATATTAAAAGTTAAAATGAAGAATCCGGCTTTTTTTATTTGTAAATTAGCCTTTTCATGATACTTTTCCTGATTCTTCACTCCTGACTCCTCAGTGGATTAGTTATTAGGCATTACTTCTTATTTATCATCCAGCATAACAATAAATTACCTCCGAAAAACAACTGAACTTTGATAACTTAACCTAAACTTAATTAAAAATACATGTTTTGATTAAATCTTCAACTCCTGCTACTGGGAAAACTTTTGTATTTAGCCTCCCAGCTAATTCTTTAATACTCATATCATCTAAAAACACTAATTCACCATTTTTTAACATGATATTTGGTAGCAAAATACCATCACCTAAATCTTGCCCTTCTAAGTTTAAAAGCAAATCATGACCAGTTAATAATCCCGTTACACTGATAGTTTGTCCCCAATAATCACTACATAAAGCACGCAGATTGACTTCTAAACCTTCAACAAAATTTAAGCGTTTCAAAATCGGTTGAAATGCTTTTTCTACGGCGTTGCCCACTACCCAAGTGAATTTTCTTTGAGGATATACTTTTGCTGGGAGTAATTCTGCTGCAACGGTGGCAAATTGCTTGAGAAATAATTGAATCGAACCAACTCCATTATCAATTTGGGGATATTCTTCATATTCAGATTCGCTGGGTAATTCTTCACCTGCAATCAAAAACCACTCATCGGCTAACCAAACAACGCTAGAACCTAATTGTTGACGAAATTGTCGCGAGAGCGATTGCACTTGGGAAATCACTTCTTTTGCTTTTTCCTTAGTTACGGGTGTGAGTTCGTCTTCTGGAGGCCGAAACCGTGTCAACCCAACTGGCACAACTGCCACCGATGCCACAGCAGGAACTTCACCAGTATGAAAGGACGTTAAATCTTTGAGAGTTTGTTCCAGATGTTTGCCATCATTTATACTAGGACAAACAACCACTTGAGCATGAATTTGTAGTCGCCTTTTTTGAAACCACTTGAGTTGTTGCAAGATTTGTCCCGCACGCGGATTTTTTAGCAGTTGAATTCTGACTTCAGCCTCCGTCGCATGAACAGAAACATACAACGGAGACAAGCGCATTTGCTCAATCCGCTGCCATTCTCTTTCTGGCAAATTGGTTAAGGTAAGATAAGAGCCATACAAAAAGCTCAGACGGTAATCATCGTCTTTCAAGTACAAGCTGGTGCGCTTACCTGGTGGTTGTTGGTCGATAAAGCAAAATGGGCAACGGTTATTGCACTGAATTAAGGCATCAAATAAGGCAGTTTCAAATTCTAGCCCCAAGTCTTCGTCGTAGTCTTTTTCAATTTCCAGGCTATGAGTTTTACCAGCAGCATCTAAAACTTCTAATTCCAAAACTTCATCAGCACACAAAAACTGATAATCAATTAAATCACGGGGACGTGTACCATTGATTGCAACGATCGCATCCCCAGCCTCAAAGCCAATCTCTGCGGCTATTGAGTCTGGAAGAACCTTGGTAATTCGGGCAGGATGAACTATAGTCATAGGGCATGGGGCACTTGTACTGAGCGACTTGTACTGAGCATCTCGGCTTCTCTACGAGACGCTACGCGAACGCTCGATGGAGTCGGCGTCGAAGTAAGCCGAGGTAAGCCGTTGGCGCAGCTTCTCGTAGAGAAGTATTGAGCATGGGGCATTGGGCATTCATCGTCTGCTTTGGAGAAATGACAAATGACCAATGACTATTAACTATTTTTCAACAATCCAGCTGCGATCGCACTGAGGATTACCGATCCAAATGCCAAACGATACCAGACAAATATCCATGTGTTTTTAGTTTGAAGATATCGCAACAACCAGGCGATCGATAAATAAGAAAATGCAAACGCTGATAATGTCCCTACTGCTACCACTAGCAAGTCAATTTTGCCCAGTGCTTCTTTAAAAAATTCATATAAGGTGGCAATAGTCAGGGTGGGAATTCCTAAGAGAAAGGAAAATCTTGCTGCTGTCTGCCTCTCCAGCCCCAGAAATAAGGCGGTTGTTAAAGTTGAGCCAGAACGAGACGCACCCGGTACTAAAGCCAGCATCTGACCTAATCCGATCAGCAGTCCATCTAGAATGGTTATGTCTTTAAAATCTCGCTTGCGACTGCCTAATTTTTCAGATGCACCTAGTAAGAGTGCCATTACAATAGAAGCCACAGCTATGGTAGTCATGCTGTTAATCCCCGAATTTTCATTATTTAGTGCCTTCTTCAGCAGAAATCCCCCGATTAGAGCAGGCAAGGTTCCTATTGCTATTCCTACTAATAATCTCCATTCTTCTCGCTGCCAGTCTTTTTCTTGAAAAGCCGCCCAGCCTCCACTTAAAACTTGAGCAATAATTAGTCGAAAATAGATTAAGACGGCAATCACACTGCCAAATTGAATCGTCGCTAGAAAAGCTTTCGATCCCAATTCTTCCCAGTGGAACGCCTTGGTGAACACTTGTAGATGAGCAGTACTGCTAATGGGCAGAAATTCTGTGATGCCTTGTACAATCCCCAGAATAAATGCCTCAAACAGTTGCTGTATCAAGTTAACTTCAGTTGCTGATCCTCCCACCTGTAATAGTTGCGAGAAGAGTAAATTCATCCCGCCCGCTTCTAAGATTGTCACCATTAACTAGACTCCTAAAATGGATGCGTACTTTTACGAATTATCCAACTTTACGTTGTTGTACTCAGTTTTTCCGGGTGACATACAACCTTGACAAAATTTTAGATCCAGTCAAAATCCCCATAGGGGGGATTTTTAGATGTGATATATTAAATAAGATAAAGTTTAATAACAAATATTAAAAACTTTGATTAATAATACACTGGCCTCCTACACTACTTGTACCCCTTCGATTGATACCGAGTTGGATTTAGCTGATACTAGGCATAAGGGTATCAGGCAATTGGAATCTACACTCTTTTTTTCTCCCTCGCTCCCCTTATCTATTTCTGCCCGACAAACTTGGTTAATATTTGCGGCGGCGGTGTTTTTGGTAACAGTACCAGTATTTGTAGAGGCGCCTATAGTGCGATCGCTACCAAGTCTAAGTTTAGCGCTGACAGCATTTTGGGTGTGGCTAAGTTTTACCTTAATGTCACGTCCTGCAACTTATGTCTGGGGAGATTTGCTCTTAGGATTTAGCTGGAGTTGGTTAGCAGGAGCGATTTACTGGGGCTGGTTACGTTGGGAACCTTTATGGCATCTGCCAGTGGAGTGTATAGGATTACCGTTTGCTTGCTGGTGTCTGGCGAAGAATTGGGGCAAGGTAGGTAACTGGTTTTATTTAGGTTCTTTACTTGGTACAGTTTTAACAGATGTATATTTTTATCTAGTAGATTTGATCCCCTATTGGCGGCAAATCATGATAGGAGATGCAGATCTAGCACCGCAAATCTTACAAAATGCTTTAATGCAAGTACAAGCACCTTGGGGGCAAACTTGGGCAATAATTCTCGCCCTAGTGCTGTCAATAGTTGGGATTTTGCCTTTAGGTCGAAAGCAAAGACACTGGTATGCCTTTGGTGGCGCAGTTTTAAGCACAATTTTGGTAGACAGCCTATTTTTGTTAGCTGCGATCGCAGCCTAAATATTAAAAAATTGTGTAATATCAAAACTGAAACTTTTTCCAGCCCAATCTACGGCACATCAAAAATGATCCTGTAGATGATAAATTAGTTAAGAAATATTACATAACAATCCATCACCATCAAGTCTTCTTGCTAGGGTTTTCGGTATTAGACATCGCACAGTTTCGTGTCTGTTTGGGAGGTAGAATTAGCCACCCCAAAAAGATTTCGTCTAGCTGGCAATACTACCAGGATCATGGATGGAACACTATTGCAGCTATGCAGGGACTCTTACCACTATGAAAATTTTTGGCAAAAGTAGAGTCAAACCCAGTAACGGCAAATATTGTGGATATTAATACGCTGTATATTAGTTTCTGATGACTGCTGTGTTGATTAAGCTATCAGGTTTTATCCTTTGTCTTTTGTCCTTTGTCTTTTGTCCTTTGTCCTTTGTCCTCTAACGAATGACCAATGACCAATGACCAATGACTAATGACGGCTGTTAGCTTAAAACTTTTATTTCTGTTTGATGGAAAGAGGTAGAAAATCGTGAAAGGATTGGTGCGTTTATTAACAGTGTTTAGTTTGTTACTTAGTTGCTGGGGATGGTTGGGAACAACTCAGATAGCCCAAGCTGCTAGTTTCAACAGTTTTGCTTTTCCTCAAATCCCAGTTCTGGCAATTGAGCGGCAGAATCGGGCAGACGCTAAACTAGGAACGGAATTTGGTAAAAAAATTGATTTAAATAATACCAACGTCCGAGCTTTTCAACAGTTTCCAGGGCTTTATCCCACCCTGGCTAAGAAAATCATCACGAATGCTCCCTACAAAAATGTAGAGGATGTATTGGATCTTCCAGGATTGAGCGATCGCCAAAAACAAACCCTGCAAGCCAACTTCGATAAATTCACCGTGACAGAACTAGAGCCTGCCTTCAACGAGGGAGACGATCGCTTTAACAACGGCATCTACAGATAACTGCACCTTGCAGTTAATGTAGCAAATAGCAGCCCACTCCTGATTCTAAGGAGTGGGATACGATTAGGAGTTAGGAGTTATGAGTTATGAGTTATAAGTTAAAATTTAAAACTCCTAACTCCTTACTTCTGGCTCCTCACTTCTGGCTCCTCACTTCTTTTCCCCCATTACCTTGTCTCAGATAGATATTCCTAGCCAATTTGATGTTTTAGTAGTCGGCGCTGGTGCCGCTGGACTATACACAGCGCTGTGTCTACCAGAGTCCTTGCGAGTCGGCTTGATTACCAAAGAAACTGTTGCTTTGTCCGCCAGTGATTGGGCGCAGGGTGGGATTGCCGCAGCCGTTTCCCCGGAAGATTCTCCGACGCTGCATATTGAAGATACGATCCGGGCAGGTGCGGGTTTATGTGATTGCACCGCTGTAGAATTTCTCGCCCAACTTGCCCCTAACTGTATTCAATCTTTAGTTAACTTGGGGGTTGCTTTTGACCGTCATGGTCAAGCCTTGGCTTTAACTTTAGAAGCTGCCCATTCTCGCAACCGCGTTCTCCACGCTGCTGACACCACAGGGAGGGAAGTTACCACTACGCTCACCGCCCAAGTATTACGTCGCCAGAATATTCAAGTCATTCAGCAAGCTTTGGCTTTGAGTTTGTGGATCGAACCCGAAAGTGGTCGCTGTCAGGGAATAAGCCTGTTTTATCAAGGTGAAATCACATGGGTAAGAGCTGGTGCTGTGGTATTGGCAACTGGCGGCGGCGGTCAGGTATTTGCCCAAACCACTAACCCGGCTGTGAGTACAGGTGATGGGGTAGCGATCGCAGCTCGGGCTGGGGCCATCCTCCGCGATTTGGAATTTGTGCAATTTCACCCCACAGCCCTGACTAAACCTGGTGCCGAGCACTTTCTGATTAGCGAAGCTGTACGCGGCGAGGGGGCACACCTTGTCGATAACGAAGGGCGGCGTTTTGCCTTTGACTACCACCCTGCGGGTGAACTCGCACCCAGAGATGTGGTCAGTAGAGCAATTTTCAGCCATTTACAACATACTGCCCTTGATCTGGCGACTGCCCATGTGTGGTTGGATATGCGCCCCATCCCCGCCGACAAAATTCGTCACCGCTTTCCCAACATCATCAAAGTTTGTCAGCATTGGGGCGTTGATGTCTTCCATGAACCAATTCCTGTGGCCCCTGCTGCCCATTACTGGATGGGTGGGATTGTCGCGGATCTGATGAATCGCACAAATATTAAGAGTTTGTACGCAGTGGGTGAAACCGCTAGTACCGGGGTGCATGGCGCAAATCGCCTTGCCAGTAATTCCCTGCTGGAATGTATTGTGTTTGGGGCCCAGATGGCTAATATTGAGTTGGAAAATATTGGGCTGCCGTCACAAACACCAGTGCTGCCATTACGGAAATTTAGTGCTGATGCTAGTGAGTGGCACATCCAGCAAGCACAGCTAGAAGCACTCAGAGAGAAGTTACCACGTCTAGTGTGGGAAAGTGCTGGTATTTGTCGGGAGCAATCAAGGTTAGAAAGTGCGATCGCCACTGTTGAATCTTGGCAGCAAGATTTCGCCCGATTGCCTTTAAGTCAATTCTTGCTTGCTTTACGTGCCGCAGAACCAGCTAGTTTTGACCTACCAAATGTTGAACGGCAATTGGGACTTTGGGCAGAAACCCGCAATTTATTAGATGTGGCTGATTTAATTCTCAAAAGTGCTGCTTTTAGAACCGAAAGCCGAGGCGGACACTACCGTTTAGATTATCCTCAGCCAGAGCCAAATTGGCAAGTCCATACACTTGTACAAACACATCATTGGTGGAAATCTCCACTATTGTCTTGATGAAGTTTCCAAAACAGACTTTTAGTAATGGCTTTTAATCTCTTTTCCTGTGGTCGCCGCGCTAGGGACGGATGACGCTCATACCTCGCTACCACTGGGCTAATGGTAGTCCCCCCCAAGCTGGATAACTCGCTAACGCTATCGGCATAAACTTGAGCCACTAGAATCTTGGGTTTGCCCAAGTAAAGGACAATACCTATTATTTATTGCTAAAAACAAAAAAGCTAACTGGAAACCGACTTTGCTGTATTCATCCAGTTGACTATGGGGTGTAAACTACACCGACCTAACGGTACGGTGTAGCCTTCCCAATTCATGAAAACCCCGCTAAGGCTGACTCAAGCCAATTACTTGAAATACTTGAAGTTACGAGGGCCTGTGTAACCAGAAACTTTCGCTAGTTCCTCTAAGCTTTGGACTCCGCTATAGCTTTTACCATTGATGATCCAAGTGGGGAAGCCTTCAATTTTTGCGGCTTTACACAGTTCTGTTTGAGCTTTGAGTCCATCGGCAGCGCACTCTACCTTAATATCATTATTAATTATTTCTTCGGCTTCTTTACCAAAAAGCAGCTTTTGTTCATGGCAGTGAGGACACCAGTAAGCAGTGTATTCCTTCGCGCCTACCTTCGCTAGCTGGCGTGCTAAGGCTATTTCTGCCTCACCAGAAGTAGTCGTAACTTCCCAACCAAATGCTGGGTTAGGGTTTTCCTTGGGAGTAAAGGTAATTTTTACGGGTTGTCCAGGAGTTCCAGGTGTAACATCTGATTGATTTACGCCAGCATAGACGCCTAAAGTGCCAATCAGCGTTACCATCCCCACAATAATCGCGGTAAAGAAGATTTGTCCAATATCCTCCCAAGTCCGACCGATAATCGTCAGTACCAAAAGACTGAGGGAGAACAAAGCTGAACCAATACAGTAAGGACAAATAGCTCTAATTTGAGATGCCAGCAGGTATATTAAGTAGCCACTAAAGACAGACATAGCGATCGCTCCGGCCAGCAGCAGCAACCACGTCCAATTTTCCAATTGTTTGCGGCTATTGTTTTGCCCTGAGTTGAATACCAAGGGAGCCAAAGCAAATATCACCATACTGGTGTATGCCAAAAATCCAAACAAAGCTAATGGCTGACCAAAAACCGTTGCCCAAGGACTGGAAAGGACATCATTACAGCCCTTGACACCAGCCTGTGCCATACAAGCTGCATTGCCTCCTGTTAACTTTTCTATGGTGAGATAACCTGTTATCAGGGCACCACATCCAGCGATTGCGGCAATCAATGGACGTGACCATTTATGAATCCAAGGAGTAGAACGGCGGCGAATCATAAACTGCTATTGATTAATGGGCATTGGTAAAAGTTAGGAGTTAAGAATGAGGAGTTAAGAATGAGGAGTTAGGAACAATTAATTTAAAACTCATAACTCATAACTCCTAACCGGAGGCGGAGCGTCTCCGGCTCCGCTCCTAACTATCTTTCCCCACTCCCTAAGAATGTAACTTCACTTGTTCTGCTGATTTGCTTTCACCTTTGGAGTTCCAATTGCGACGTGTAGCTTCCACAAATTGACTAACGCGAATTGGATCAATTGGTTGCTCTATCCGTCCGTGACGTTTTAGGGAACTGGAAACTATTACACCATCTGCTGCCTGCATCAATGTATCAATATTTTCCCAATTGGCCCCACTACCGATGAACACTGGTGTGCCATTTGCTGCACCACAAGCTATTTCCAAATCTTCTAAGTTAGGAGGGCTACCAGTAGCCCAACCAGACAAAATAATTCCGTCTGCTAAACCCCTTTCAATGGTGTCTTTCACGGCGACTGTGAGATTTGGAGAACTCAAAGGACGGGCGTGCTTCACCAACACATCGGCCAGGATTTTAACATCACAGCCTAACTCCCGTCGATAGCGAAGTAGTTGATAGGCTTCTCCCTCAATTAATCCCTGGTCGGTTGCCATCACCCCTGTGAGAACGTTAACGCGGATGAATTGTGCCTGTACACAGCTAGCGATCGCCATTGCACTTTTGGCATCGTTTCGCAAAACATTTAAGCCCACGGGCAAAGTCACCAAATTCTGTATCCGCTGCACCACAATGGTCATGGCACTCACAACCACTGGATCGACTTGGTTTTTGGTAAACGGCGCGTCGAAAAAATTCTCCACAATCATACCGTCAACCCCTCCACTTGCCAGGGCTGCGGCTTCTTGTTCAGCGCGGTCAATTACCGCTTTTAGACTACCTCCCCAACGGGGCGAGGTAGGCAGTGGTAGCAGGTGAACCACGCCAATAATCGGTGAGCGAGTTTTAAATAGCTGATATAAGTCCACGTCTTTAATCCGCCTCGCGGAGTCCAGAGTCCAGAATTTTTTGACTATTGACTATATGACCCTTGACTCTTGACTTTTCATTAACTAGTCAAATGTGTTTTATGATAGTCGGTTTACTGCCTCCTTCCTCAGATGGAAATTGGCGTGAAACCTCCCATAAGATATGTTAAGATAAAACTTGGCTACAAGAGGAGTTTGCCACTCACTAGACGCGAGGCAGCTTTCCGTGGTTTAGGCGTCTCGTCCGCGCACAGTCGTAGGACTTGCCAATCGCCAGGGTAACATTACTGCTTTATAGGCGTAGTCGCTTTCGTCGATTTCCCTGAGGGTAGCGACTTATCACAACAAGCCCTTTGGGCGGCTTCCCGATGGGTAGGTTAACAACGCACACGCTGCGGTAATGTAAAATACCAATAGGCGAATTGTTAAAAAACATTACAAGTGTCAAATGTACCCAAAGACACTTCAATTTACCCTGGGGAACAGATTGATAAAAATATCATAACATGACCTCTATTTTTATTATTGATAGGGTCGTAAGTCAACGGACAGTTACTGACAGTGAGAATCTGTCGCTGTACTGTTATCAGAACGATAGTGATCGGAAAAAAGCGAAATTAGCGCTGGAATGTTTGACTACAAGAAAAAAAATGAAGATATTTTCAAAATATGGGTGACAAGCCAACAATTGCCATTTCTCATCTGGGCTGTGAGAAAAATCGAATTGATACAGAACACATGCTAGGACTGCTTGTAGAAGCAGGCTACGGTGTAGATACAAACGAAGAGTTAGCAGATTACGTTATTGTTAATACCTGTAGTTTTATTGAAGCAGCCAGGCAAGAATCTGTCAGAACTTTGGTAGAACTGGCAGAGGCAAACAAAAAAATTGTAATCACTGGCTGTATGGCGCAACATTTCCAAGAGCAACTTTTGGAGGAGTTACCCGAAGCAGTAGCCGTTGTAGGTACAGGCGATTATCACAAAATTGTAAATGTAATTGAGCGTGTAGAACAAGGTGAGCGGGTCAAACAGGTTAGTATTGAGCCAACCTACATTGCCGACGAGACTACACCGCGCTATCGCACTACAACCGAGGGCGTAGCTTACCTCAGGGTTGCGGAAGGATGTGATTATCGTTGTGCATTTTGTATAATTCCTCATCTTCGAGGAAACCAGCGATCGCGTACTATTGAATCTATCGTCGCCGAAGCGGAGCAGTTAGTTAGTCAAGGGGTAAAGGAAATTATTCTAATTTCCCAAATTACCACTAATTACGGTTTGGATATTTACGGTAAGCCAAAGTTAGCTGAATTACTTCGCGCTTTGGGGAAAGTAGATATACCGTGGATCAGAATGCACTACGCTTATCCCACGGGACTGACCCCAGATGTGATAGCGGCGATCCAAGAAACACCCAACGTCCTGCCTTACCTAGATTTGCCCTTGCAGCATTCTCATCTAGAGATTCTCCGCGCCATGAACCGCCCTTGGCAAGGACGGGTAAATGATGGGATTATAGATCGCATCAAAACGGCGCTACCAACAGCCGTATTGCGGACAACATTTATTGTTGGTTTCCCAGGAGAAACAAGCGAGCATTTTGAGCATCTACTAGAGTTCGTGCAGCGGCATGAATTCGACCATGTTGGTGTCTTCACCTTTTCCTCTGAGGAAGGAACCCCAGCTTACAAGTTACCAAATCAGTTGCCCCAATTGGTGATGGACGAGCGCCGATACAAACTGATGGAACTCCAGCAACCGATTTCTCAAAAGAAAAATCAACAGGAAGTAGGCAAAATTGTTGATGTCCTGATTGAGCAAGAAAATCCTGAAAGTGGTGAATTAATCGGTCGTTCAGGTAGATTTTCCCCAGAGGTTGATGGTTTGGTGTACGTCAAAGGCCAGGCAAAGTTAGGAACTATCGTGCCAATAGCGATTCACCACGCTGATACATATGACCTCTATGGTCAAGTAGTCAATAACTAAGTTGTCATTTGTCTTTTGTTAAATAACCCTTACGGGTTCGCCCTTCTCCTGAGATCGATGCTGCACTAACGGCAGTTGCTCATAGGGGTTGCCCCTAAGACTTTGCTGGCTCACCAGTAGCCAAATTACTAATGACTAATGACTAATAACTAATGACTAAATGACTAATCCAAAAATCCTTACAAAAAATTTAGGAGAATTAATGACTCTTTCATTTAAAGAATTAGGCATTTCCCAAGAACGTGTCGAACAACTAGAACAAATCGGTTTTACCGAACCCACTAACATTCAAGTGCAAGCAATTCCCCAATTGCTAGCCGGTCGTGATGTAGTAGGTCAATCTCAAACTGGAACAGGCAAAACGGCAGCATTTTCACTGCCAATTTTAGAGCGGCTGGATATTAATCAAAAAGCTGTGCAAGCCATAGTTTTAACACCAACTCGTGAATTAGCAATGCAAGTTCACGATGCGATCGCTCAGTTCATCGGCAATGAAGGATTGCGGGTGTTAGCAATTTACGGTGGTCAATCAATTGACCGCCAAATGTTACAACTCAAACGTGGCGTTCACATGGTTGTGGGCACCCCAGGACGGGTGATCGATTTGCTTGATCGCGGCTGTTTAAAGCTCGATCAAGTGAAGTGGTTTGTGTTAGATGAAGCCGATGAAATGTTGAGCATGGGCTTTATCGACGATGTAGTGAAAATTCTTTCCCAAGCGCCTGTAGATCGGCAAACAGCTTTATTCTCGGCAACAATGCCACCATCGATTCGGATGTTGGTGAACAAGTTTTTGCGATCGCCTGCAACTGTCACCGTTGAGCAACCAAAAGCTGCTCCCAACAAGATTAATCAGGTAGCTTATCTGATCCCCCGTCACTGGACAAAAGCCAAAGCTTTACAGCCGATTCTGGAAATGGAAGATCCAGAAACAGCTTTAATCTTTGTCCGCACCAGACGCACAGCCGCAGAACTCACCAGTCAGTTACAAGGGGCTGGTCACAGTGTCGATGAATACCACGGTGACCTGTCGCAACAAGCACGGGAACGTTTATTGAGCCGCTTCCGTAACCGTCAAGTCCGCTGGGTGGTAGCAACTGATATTGCAGCCCGAGGGTTAGATGTCGATCAACTCTCTCACGTAATCAACTATGACTTACCCGATAGCGTAGAAACCTACGTCCATCGCATTGGTCGTACTGGTCGTGCTGGTAAAGAAGGAACAGCAATTTCTTTAGTTCAGCCATTTGAGCGCCGCAAGCAGCAAACATTTGAACGTCATAACCGCCAAAATTGGCAAGTGCTGACGATTCCCACACGGGCACAGATTGAAGCGCGACACATCCTGAAATTGCAAGAACAGGTGCGGGAAGCTTTGACAGGTGAGCGTTTGGCTTCATTCTTGCCAATTGTCAGCGAACTGATTGAAGAATATGATGCTCAAGCGATCGCCGCAGCTGCACTGCAAATCGCTTACGATCAAACTCGTCCCGCTTGGTTGAGTTCAGACGTGGAAATTCCCCAAGAGGAATCTTCCGCTCCCAAACCCAGACTGGGCAAGCGTCGTGAATCTTCCAGCGATCGCCCCCGTTCTGCATGGAAATCAGATAACAGCAATGGTGAAGAAAGACATTCTTCTCCCAAGCCCAAACTGCGGACAAGTGGGCAAGAGTCTTCTGCATCCCCTAGTAAAAAGCTAGGTTCACCTACAGCTAGGGAATCAGCTTCTTAATCAACAGTTAGAAGTTAATCAATTTTGGATTTTAGATTTTAGATTTTTTCTTCAATCCAAAATCCAAATCTAAAATGAGAGAGTTGAGAGTTAAGAGTCAAGATTTTGACTTTGGCTCTTGACTTTTTGGCTTTTTGGGTAACTTTTTCTACAAGTTTGTAAGAAGATAAATTAAAGATGCATTCTTCGTGGTCTTATGTTCACTATTCCAGACTTAGAGCAACTACAAGCAGAGCATCCAGAATGGCAGATGGAGCTAGTAGACGGAAATATACTGGTTATGGGCCCATCAGATTATGAATCAGAAGAGATAGGTGCTGAGTTAGTTAGATTACTCGGCAACTGGGTGCGCCCACAGAGACTAGGACGGGTAACTGGTTCTAGCGCAGGTTTCATTTTGCCTACACTAGAAACTGAAAACGGAAAAGAAGCTGATAACGAAAAACGAAATCTCCGCGCTCCCGATGTGTCTTTTGTTCGTGCTGATAGACTAAAAACAAGCAAGCGTGACTTTGTGGAATTGGTGCCTGACTTGATGGTAGAGATAAAATCTAAGTCAGACCGGATCAAACCATTGGTAGAAAAGATTCAGCTATTCCTACAACTTGGGTGTACAGTTGGTATCTTAATTGATCCTGGCAAATTGACGCTCACAGTTTATCGACTCAACCAAGAACCAATAGTTTTGCAGGACAACGACAAACTAACACTACCAGACTTACTAGCAGGTTGGGAGCTAGTAGTGTCAGAAATTTGGCCTCCTGTGTTTGAGTAGTTAAAAAATACTACAGCCAAGGACGACTAACTTGTTCTAACTCTCCAATTTCATCGTCGCTCAATCTCCAGCCCAAAGCACCAGCATTCTGACGTACCTGTTCGGCTGTCTTCACCCCAGCAATGGGAATAACGTTCCCCTGAGCAATTAACCAGTTGAGAGCAACTTGGGCAGGGGTGCGATCGTATTTTTCCCCGAAGTTGCGTAGCAAAGATATGACTGGGGCAATTTTTTGCAGACCTTCTTTCTTAAATCGCGGGTCTATTTTCCTAGCACCAGTGGGGGTTTCAGCACTATCAATAGTGTACTTGCCAGTGAGTAATCCTTGTGCTAGAGGACTATAAGCCAAGATAGTCACACCCAAATCACGGGCAGTTGTCATAATACCTTTGCTTTCAATTTGGCGACTAAGTAAAGAATAGCGTACTTGGTTCACAGCCAAAGGCACTCCACGGGCCGCCAATATTTGATGCGCGTCTCGCATTTGCTCTGCTGAGTAATTACTCACACCGATGGCGGCAATTCTGCCCCGCTTCACTTCATCCGCTAGGGCATTCATCAAAGTTTTTTGACTTAAAAAGAAGGCAAAAGGCCAATGCACTTGATACAGGGCGATTCGCTCTAATTGCAAGCGTTTGAGGCTGTCTGTTAAAGCATCAGAGACGGATTGGGCTGTAAATCGCCACGGTAGAGGACCAAACTTTGTAGCGATTTGTACAGGTTGTTGGGTCTGTTGCAAAAATTGTCCCAAAAATTTCTCGCTCTTTCCCATTCCGTAGACTTCGGCAGTATCAAAGAAGGTAACACCAGCCTCTAAGGCTGCTGTAAAGGCTTCTTGTAATTGTTCTGGGCCATAGGCATTGCCATAATTCCAAAATAGTTTATCACCCCAAGCCCAAGTGCCTATGCATAAAGGTGTAACAGTTGGGCCATTTTGCCCCAATGTAATATTTTCCACGGTTGCAAAATTTAATTTATTTACATTTCTTTACTTTTATAGTGTATCGTCATAGCCAAAATTGGGTATGGGGAAGTTGATGTAGTCTGTTTACGGTGCGATCGTCACCAGTTGGCCGTAATTCTTGTTGCGAGGTTGCGGCTTGCATAAAGATTTAAATATTGAATCAAACGCGCAGAAACAAGATCCCCAACAACTTTTACAAAGTTGGGGATCTGCGTGCTGCAATTCTCACAAATCAAATAGGATTGCTATAGTTGAGTGTATTTACTTTTATTTATGAATTAGATGATTTGTCCTGCTTGGCTTTTTTGATTAATTCCATGTAGACATTAATCTCACTAATTTCTAAATCATGCTCAACTCTGGTTACTTTCCATCTCTCCTTTTTTAGGTAAACTTCCTCTCCTACCCTGGGAGTAAATTGGAGATCATAGAACTTTTTGAGAAAATCTTTTTGGTTTTCTTCCCATAATACTACTTTGACTGGTTCTTTGTTCATTGCTTATGCCTTTTTTGTAACTAGATGAAGGTAAGTAGTTTGAGGACATACATACGGCAAGTTTATCTTACTAATTCAATGGAATAGCGTAGTTAAAACCACATTTTTACATTGATATTTTTATGTGGCTTGATTGCGTCTGATAAAGTTACAGCGCAATACTATAACTTTAGTAAGTATTACTATTAGGTTTACTTTAAAATCTTTTTTAGTGTTTTTGTTCGTATCAGGTTAGAAGGCAATCAGGGGGACTGCATCCAAAATGAGACGCATCATCCTTGTATCAAATAATCTTCATCAACTGAAGCATCTGTAGGAGCATTTTCTACGATTCCTGCCAGCGATAGTAGCCTTGAACTATTTTTGGGGCGTAACTTTTCCGCCAGTGCTGCCTGTACAACAGTTGATGGGTTTTGCTCTGGGTGGTCTTTTAAGTATTGGTCAAGTTGTGTCTACAACTCATCAGGAATATAGAGTGTCCGTTTCATTTTATTAGCCCTTGGAGGTACAACAGTAGTTGTACCCTGATTGTACTTGCTGGAGTGCGATGTCTGACGACAAGGCTAGCGCCAACGCTATTTTTTAGCTAGTTCCTGCTCAATGTTGTGATAAGTCTTTGTTCAAGCTTTTTGACTTTTATAGTGTATTGTCAAAACCATTCCCACTGTATCAATCGAGTAAAATGAAAGTTCAGTTGTTCCTGCGAGGTGTCCGATGACTATCCTTGACCGCCGCCGTCAACTTCAACAACAGATTGCTCAACTTCCTGATGACCAACTGACTCAGGTTGAGCAATATATAGCATTTCTTGTTTTTCAGAAAACAGTTCCATCTCAATCAGAAGTAACCAAATCACCTTCCACTGGAGCTTCGATTCTGGCATCTTTAGAGCAAGCACACACTCCGCCCGATTCTCCTCTGCAAGATGAGACCCTAGCACAACCACCTGAAGATTTTGCTGCTAAGATCGCTGAAATCAAACAACGTGGCGATCGTTCTCAATCTGTTATCAGACGAGGTTATACAGGTCAAGACTTGCTCAAATTTGCTGGTAATTGGCATGGAGACGACCTAGAGGAGTGCCTAGCATTTCTTCATGCAACTCGCTCAAAAGCGAAGTTTTAAGCCAATAATTTATGTATTTGCTGGATACCAATCACTGTAGTTATCTCATTAACAACAATCCTCAAGTTGTCGCAACAGCTCAAAGCTATGCTCAAGATCCTTTTGGGATTAGCATCATTAGCTATGGTGAGTTGCTCTACATGACAGAAAAATCAGAGCGTCGAGAGATGAATTTACAAGTGGTTCAAGCATTCCTGACAGAGATTGATATCTATCTGATCAACAAAGAAATAGCTGAGATATATAGTCAACTGAAGAACCGCATTTTTCGTCAATTTGCCCCAAAAGAAAAAAACAAACGCCGCAGTGTCCGCATTCAGGATCTCGGTTTTGATGATAATGATCTATGGATCGCCGCAATAGCAATTTATCATAATATTACTCTCGTCTCTACTGACAGCGACTTCACTAGGATTCAGCAAGTTTACAGCTTTTCAGTCGAATCCTGGATTTAATTGCTTTACCTAGTATGCTGAACTAATAAATTAAGTGCCAATTTAATTAACATCGCTATTTTTTAGCTAGTTCCTACTCAATATTGTCATAAGTCTTTGTTCAAGCTTTTTGACTTTTATAGTGTATCGTCATGGGCAAGACTGCGAATAGAGCATTGGGCATTGGTGACAGGTTAAGGTCATAAAGAATTTGTCAATAAGCAATAGTGCTTAAAATTCTGCCAAAAATCGGGGTGGAAAACACAACTTTTAAGCTAGCGATGCCTACGGCGGGCTACACCTACCGTTCATATTTCAAAGCATCATTCATTCTTACCCTTACGATTCAATATTAAGCTGGATTTTATACTTCATTAATTTTTTGATATGTAGCGTAATTACTGTTGACAAAACTGATTTTGTCTTAGCTTATTCCGAATGGTAGTTTTGATATTCATTTGGGCATCATAAGATTACGATAGGTAGTACTTACTGTACTTAAATGATGATTTATAAGGAGATAAAAATGTCAATTAAAATTAAAAATGTAATGTACAAAGAATATGTAAAAATATTAGAATTTAAAGAGAACCATTTTTTAGATTTAAAAGCAATTGAAATCAAACCAGCAAAACTAACACAGACAATTTCAGCATTGGCAAATGCTGATGGTGGAGAGGTATATCTTGGAATTGCAGAAAAGACTATTTTAGAAAATGGAAAACAAGAAAAGCAGCCATTTTGGGAAGGGTTTAAAAAACAAGAAGATGCCAACGATTTTATTAGAACTATTGATGATTTATTTCATACAGAACAAAGATGTTCATATGAATTTTTATTATTTTCTAGTAAAAACTTGATATTGCATATTGAGATACCTAAAACTAATACCTTAATTTATGCTTCTGATCAGGAAGTTTATCTAAGAAGGAATGCAGAAAATAAACGTCAGAATGAGCAAGGTATTAGAAGAATATTATATGATAAAGGAATAGACTCTTTTGAAAATCAAACACTTTATAATATTGAAATTGAAGAAATTACTAACTCAAATATAATTTTAAATTTTCTGACAGAAAATAATGTTGAATCAGAGCCTTTACAATGGTTAAGGAAACAAAAGCTGATACGTAAAGATTTACCAACTGTATGTGGAATATTATTATTTTCAGATATCCCGCAAGCAATTATACCCAAAAACTGTGGTATTAAAATATATAGATATAAAACGAGAAACACTGAAGGTTTTATAGAGAGTTTAGCTTTTGATCCAATAACTATTGAAGGTGATATTTATGGACAAATAAAAGTTGCAGTTGAAAAGACAAAAGACATAGTAGAATCAATACCGAGATTAGATGATTGTGGATTAGAAAAAATTAATTATCCGACTGAAACACTTCATGAAATAATTACTAATGCGGTTTCACATAGAGACTACAGTCTTGCCGATGATATTCATATTAGAGTATTTGATAATCGTATTGAAGTGGAAAGCCCAGGTACATTACCAGGGCATATTACTGTTAAAAACATTCTTGAAGAAAGATGTTCTAGAAATGGCAATTTAGTTAGGATCATCAATAAGTTTCCATCTCCACCTAATAAAGATATTGGTGAAGGATTGAATACAGCATTTAGAGCTATGAAAATATTAGGTTTAAAGCCTCCAATAATGGATCAGAAATCTAATAGTTTTATAGTATACATACGTCATGAAGCTCTAGCATCATCAGAAGAAATTATTTTAGATTATCTAGATAAACACGAAAAGATTATTGTTGGTACAATCAAGAATATATGTCATTTTAAGTCTGATTATGACTACAAAAAAACAATAAAAGGACTGGTAACAAGAGGTTTAATATCGCATTTACCCAATGCGAAAGGTAAAAATTCTGCTTATCATAAAGTCAAAACACTGAGTTAAATAGAACACATAAATGCTAAATGATTAGCGTTTAGAGCTTTTTTAGGGAGACTGTAAAGAGAGGGGCTATGCAAAGGTTAGAGACTGGAGTCCCCTGCTACTAAATTCCAACTCTAATGAAGTTATGAGCATCTTAATGTGTCACATTTTGGCGCGATCGCTCTCCTACCTCCTACAGAATCAAGGATTGCTCTCTAAGCTATATAGCTTCTGCTCTACAATGAAGTGAAGAATCTAGCTGCTTAAACAGGGGATTTATTTATGTCCCACCCTACGCTCAGTAGCCAAGAAGTCGCCCGACGTGGAAAGGAACTCTATGAAAGAAGTATCCGTGCCAAGGTTGAGACAGAAGAGAACATTGGCAAAATTATTTTGATTAATGTTGAAACAGGAGATTACGAAATCGGTGATGATTTAGTCGAAACGAGTCTTCGATTACGATCCAAGCAAACCGATGCAGCACTTTGGGGAGAAAGAATTGGTTTTGATGCCGTTTATGCAGTTAGTGGTACATTGCTCAGGACGGCACAGTGATACATGGGACTGTAGTTGGACTTCAGGCAAGAATGAGTGTGATTATTCTTCCAAGAGAACGTTCAGGTGTAGAAATCGAATGTGTTATTGATACAGGGTTTGAAGGGTTCTTAACTTTGCCGCCTTCTGTGATTGCTGCTCTTGGTTTGCCCTACCTCATCAACATCAACGCAAACCTCGCTAACAATTCCAGTGTGGAAACCGATGTTTATTTGGCAACAATTGTATGGAATGGTGTGGAGCGTAATATTGCAGCGCTAGCAATGGGTCGTCGTCCACTCATTGGAACTGCGCTGCTTGAAGATTATCATCTCAGTATAGATTTTTGTAAGGGTGGTACGATTCTAGTGGATGAAATTCTATAACCTTCGGCGAGAAGTGTGCAGTAGCGACGCAGCATAACAATTTTTCGGGGGAGTAAGTGTAAAGGGGCTATGCAAAGTTTAGAGACCGAAGTCCTCTGCTACCAAGTCCCAACTCCAGCGAAGTCATGAGCATCTCTAACGCCAAACCCAAAAATTGATGCCCCCAAGTAACTGGAGGTTTTTTTGGAATATGGGATTTAAGTTTTATCGAACAGTTTATTGTTATTTAAAGAAAGACTATATTCCATAAACCATACCAAAAAGTAGTTATGGCAAGCGGTGAAGTATTTGATACCAAAACAAAATCCCTATCTGTGCCAAGGGTAAACCTGCTGACCATGTTCCGGCTGGGTTTATTTCAAATGGGGTTGAGCATGATGTCCATTTTGACTCTGGGCGTACTCAACAGAGTCATGATTCAAGAAATAGCAATTCCGGCAACGCTGGTATCAGTAGTTCTAGCACTGCCTTTATTTGTTGCTCCTTCCCGTATCTGGTTCGGCCAGATTTCCGATGCCAAGCCGTTATGGGGATACCACCGCACAGCTTATGTTTGGGTGGGTGCGGCAATATTTGCGATCGCAGCATTTTTAGCAATACAAGTGATGTGGCAGCTCAATCTTGCCGCAAGTAGTGCAGGTGGTTGGGTATGGACAACCCAAACAATCGGCTGGACAGCGCTTTTGGCTTTAGTGTTTGCTGTATACGGTCTAGGAATTTCTGCTAGCGGTACTGCTTTTGCTGCTTTGTTGGTGGATATATCTGAAGAAGATAACCGTTCCAAAGTAGTGGGTGTGGTTTGGTCGATGTTGATGGTGGGGATTATTGTCGGGGCGATTATCAGTTCCAAGTTGCTAACACCAAATGCAACGACAGTAACTTTACAGGCTTCCGTCAACAGATTATTTATTATTGTCCCAGCAATTGTATTTGGTTTGGCGATCGCCGCAACATTGGGCGTGGAAAAAAAATACTCCCAATACTTAAGCCGTTCCACACTGGTAGATCGAGAAGACAGCATTACTCTGGGCAAAGCCTGGGAAATTTTGACGGCTAGTCCGCAAACGGGTTTATTTTTCACCTTTTTACTGGTGATGACTCTCTGCTTGTTTATGCAAGACCCAGTTTTGGAACCCTACGCAGGTCAAGTATTTAAAATGCCTTTGGCTGAAAGTACTAAACTGAACGTTTTTTATGGAACAGGCGTACTGATTGCTTACGGTGTGAGTGGTTTTTTGATTGTGCCACGTTTAGGTAAGCGGAGAACTGCAAGACTAGGATGCATATTAGTGGCATTTTGTACAGTATTAATTGGCATCTCAGGCTTTACAGCTAATCCAGCTTTCCTAAAGCTAAGTTTAATTTTGTTCGGTTTAGCAACTGGTGTCTTAACTACAGCAGCAGTTAGTTTAATGTTGGATCTCACAGCAGCAGAAGCCGCAGGTACGTTTATTGGGGCATGGGGATTAGCGCAGTCTGTCTCTAGAGGAGTGGCAGTGGTTTTAGGTGGTAGTTTATTGGATATAGGTCGCAAGCTACTACCCAATTTAGTTTTAGCTTATGGACTAGTATTTGCTCTCGAAGCCGTGGGAATGGTGGTGTCGATTTGGTTTCTGAATCGGGTGAACGTCACAGAATTTCAAACCAGTACCAAGCAAGCGATCGCTTCGGTTTTAGAAAGCGATTTAGACTAAACTAGAAACTTAACCCAACCCGAATCTACCTAATCTTGGCTCAGGAACGTCTTTGCGCGAGAATTAATCAATGAGTGATTTTTGGACAACAATTCTTGATTTTGCCCAAACTACCACTACCAGAGTGGGCAAGCAGCTTATGCAAGATTTTGGGCAAGTACAGGCTTCCCAAAAAGCTGATGGTAGTTTGGTGACGCAAGCAGATAAATGGGCAGATCAGGAAATTCGGGATGCGATCGCTTCTAATTTCTCTGGTTACGGCATTTTGAGCGAAGAGAGCGATCAGTCATTTCCCGGTACTGAGTGGTGCTGGGTAATTGACCCTCTAGACGGTACAACCAACTTCACGCGCGGTATTCCCATCTGGACAATTTCACTGGGTTTACTATATCGAGGCACGCCCATTTTTGGTTATATTTACGCACCTACCTTGAATCAAGCTTTTCATGGTTTCTGGGCAGGTTCATCTGGTTTAGCAACACCAATAGGAGCATTTCTCAACCTCCACCCCATCCACACCAGTGTTGATAGTCCCAGTAATAATCACTTTTTTAACCTCTGTTCCCGTAGCACCGCAGTTATCCAAAACGGCTTTCCCTGCAAAATTCGGATGTTGGGTGTGGCTAGCTATAACTTTTTGACAGTTGCCACTGGGGCTACTCTAGGAGGTATTGAGGCGACACCAAAAGTTTGGGACTTAGCGGGGGCTTGGGTAATTGTCCAGGCTGCTGGCGGCGTTTGGTTATCGCTCAATTCCGAGCCGTTTCCTTTATCAACAGGAGAAGATTATAGCGATCGCTCTTTTCCCACCCTTGTTGTCAGTCTTCCCGAATTAGTTCCAGTATTTAAACCTTTTCTGGAAGGCGTAAAAATTTAATCTAATCTGCCGCTCTGCTGCCTGGAAACAGTAATTTGGTCAACCAACTTACTAGGCGGCGGCATACCCGATATTAAACTTAACAAAACTCTAGTCAAACAAAGAATTGAGTATAAATAAAGCTGGTGATAATCCTGATTTTAGTGCAAGAGCAGTGTAGTTCCTAACTTAAGTAGTGTTGTAGCTTTCATTACACTGATTAATTTAGTGTAAATAATTTTATGTTGTCTAATCTAGATTTAATTCGAGAGTTTGTGCAAAGCTCTATCCAGAAAAAAGACGTTTTGTTGTCAAATTCTGCTTTGATAGCGCAAACAGTGTATAAAACCAACCAGCTGACAGCGAAATCTGAAGGCGTGATTGCTACCGTCCAACTATCTAACACCCTATCTGAATTCTTGATTTCTCCAAAATCATCCCAGTGGGAATTGATAAATCAAGCATTAGCAGAATATAGCTATCTCCTCAAAGGAGAAGTAGATAATCGGGGTTTCTATCAGTATCAATACTGCGAAGCTCCCAAAGGCTATGAGATGCACTGTACTAAATCTGTCTTTATATGGCGAGCTTGGTGGAAATATCGCAAGTATACTTCAAGACCAGGGATTCCGTTGGAACTTTTGATTAGAACACGAGATTCATGGTATCCAATTAGAGATTTAATTATTAGCGACGGACTTCTTTATATCAAAACCTTAGGAAGCGAGATAGCACTTGACTCAGATGACCTGGTTACTTGGTTAAGCAAAATTAACGGCTCAAAGTAAGTAATTGTTGAAAAATGCTGATATTTTTTCTAAACTTTGAGACCAAACCATGTCCATTTTGAAACCTGGAGTTTTTAAGGAGAGTATATTATTGGGTGGTGGCTTGAGTTATGAGCTTTAATCTAATTCCAAAAAACTACAGTTTTCAAGGTAGATGCGGTTTATGATTGTAACTGGTTTTTAATAAACTGTTTCATCTTCTTTACGCCATGCTGGATCAACAATACAAATAAATACCAGCGGTTCGATGCCAGAGTTATAAATAAATTGCCGCGTATTAGGAGGAATATACACAGCGTCTCCCGGCTGAACTATCTGGGTTTGATCATCAATGTGCATTTCTCCCGTGCCACTGAGAATATAATAGACTTCTGAAGTAGAGAGCGAATGGGGTTGAGAGGTTTTTCCTACTGGCAGTGTTGCATGAGCCAAACTATAGCGCAATGCCAAAGGTTGCTTATCTGGATGTAGCAGTTCTCGCAAAATGGTGTTATCTCCTGCGATGAATTCCGGACAGTCTTGAAGTTTTTGAACTAGCATCAATCAATTTTTGGTTTGAGGTTTTGAATTAGTCAAAGGTCAGCCCTAACTCTAGGAGACGCTACGCGAACGGGGAAGTCAAAAGTCACTCATTCAAAAGTCAAACATTTTGAACCCCATAAATAAATTTAGTTGCTCTGAGTCAACTGAGGTAGTATTTCTTGTACTATGGGTCTCGAAATACATTTTTTTATTTTCCATAAATAAATTTAGGGGCTTGTACCCTTCTCTACGAGAGGCTACGCCTTAAGCGAAGCTATGCCGCAGGCTTTACGGCTACGCTCAGGGTAAACCTTTTTCTTTCTGGTCAAAAGTCAATAGTCAAGGGTCATTAATTATTCTCCCTCTGCTTCCCCTGGTTCCCCTGCTTAGTACAAATAAGGATTCGTCCTCGGTTGATAGTCAGAACAATTGATCGCTTCTTCTGTATTGGCAATAGATGGGCGTACAGTACATTTAAGACGGTAATTGTCAGTAAAAAATTGGCAACCAGTACACGGGATTTGATGCATTTGCTTGGCTGTAGTCACACTATCTCGCGCTGCCGCCCAGAGACTCAAAACAACGAGAATAATTACAGTCCAAGCAACGACAAAGCAAATAGGGATTAAAAAAGGTTGAATCCCATGAATGAGGAAAGATATTAGTTGAAACACAGTATGTCCTGATACAAATTAGGGTTAGAAGTATATTAACTCCTAACCGGAGGCGGAGCGTCTCCGGCTTTACTCCTAATTCTGAACTTCTGACTATAGAAGTATAAGTTAGACGCCAGCATGACCCAACGCTAAACCAGTGACCAGCATTCCTAGAACAAGGAAGGGTTGGGCGCTGGCTTGGTACTTAACATCATTCTTCACGGGATCGCGGAGGAAATACATATCCTGCAAGGTGATTTGTGGGATGATTAACAGTACTAGTATTGCTGCGTACAAATTCTCATGGATGCTGACGAGATAAGCTGCTATCAATCCTTGAAAGACATCAATCGTCACTACACAAATCCAAGCCGCAGTGGTAATGCCAAACATTACGGGTAGTGACTGTAATCCTAGCTGGCGATCGCCTTCTACACTCTTAAAGTCATTGACAATGGCAATGCCTAATCCAGCCAAGCTGTAGAACATTGTCAAAATCACAATTGTGGAATTGAGATCACCAAACAAAGCGTGTCCTGTAGACCAAGGTAGGGTGATATAGCTTGCACCCAAGGCGTAGCTGCCTAGCCAGCCGTTTTGCTTGAGTTTCAGGGGAGGTGCAGAATAAATGTAGGCGATCATTGAACCAATGATCGCGATCGCTGTAATTGTAGGGAATTCATGACCAGCCCACACATCCAGCACAAATGCCAAACTAATACCAGCAATCAGTAATACCCAAATCTGAATAATTACCTGGGATAGTGGAATTGCCCCAGAGGGAATGGGGCGATAGGGTTCATTGATCGCATCGATTTCGCGATCATAGTAATCATTGAGGATTTGGGTATAACCTGTCATCAATGGTCCAGCCAGTAACATACAGGCTGCTACCTTCAACACATTTTCCAGAGTCCAGGTATAGTTACCAGAAGAAGCCGCACCACAGACTACGCCCCAAATTAGGGGAATCCAGGTAATCGGTTTCATTAGCTGCAAACGAATTTTCCAAATTGAAGTTTCCCCAGCCGCTGCACCTTTCATCCCCAGCAACTGCCTAGTTTTCGCACTGCGTGAGGCAGATGTGAGCGCTTCCTCATTGGGATTGTTTGCCACTGAGTCTAGTGCCTCAGATGGGTTGGGGTCTGGGATAATCGGAGTTGATTCTGACATAGGATTTCTTAATGAGTTAGAAGTTAGAAGTTAGGAGTTATGAATTATTAGTTAAGAGTTAGAAGTTATAAATTATTATTTTTATTCCTAACTCCTCACTATTAACTCCTAACTTTGTTCCTAACTAACTTAAAACGAAATTATCAAATAATTATTCTGAAACTTTGCTCCAGCAATGGGTCTGCCACTCAAAGCAGGGGGTAGAGAAATATTCCGTCGCTGGTCTCCTGCTTCTACCGTGACTTCTGGCCCATATTGGGTGAGCTTAACCTGCTTTTTGTCAAATCCTGGTAAGAATAAGCGTACTTGACGATTGTGGATGTCTATTTCAATTGGTTTAGGAGCCTGTAAGGCTTGTGCTTCAAAGTTGGGTAGGGCGTCTATCAGGGGTTGCCAGTCACCTGTTGGCGAGTCGGGAACAACGCTCACTCTTAGGGGTGTAAATTCCTCTAACAGGTTGACGTTTGTCTCAGAAGACACAAGCAGAACCCCACCGACAGTTAAACCGATTTGTTGAGCACTACCCCACAAATAACGAGTATTTGCTATTTCAATGGGATCTCCCGTAGTCACTAAGAAAGCAGCCAGACGCTTGGGATCAGCAAGGGCGGCTCTCCCCTTTTCTAAGAAATTATTGACTTGGTTAGTGGGCCCTGCAAAGTTATCTGCTGTCCAGTTGACATTGAAAAAACTGCTAATCAGTGGTTGAATCAAGGGCGATTCAGTAATCGTCTTTCCCAAATCGGAGTTGACAAACAATTGCCGAAATCGCCGGACATACCAACTGAGAGATTCTGGCAAACCCAACATTCGCAACGTCAAAGAGTCACCTGTGCCATCGTAGACGATCGCATCATATTGGCTACTGGCATCATATTCGCGGATAGCATTCAGAGCCAGGGCGCTGTCCATGCCTGGTAATACTACCAGTTCTTGACCAAAAACGTCTTTGAAGATGGGCGAGCGGAGATATTGCGCCTCAAGTTTTTTCACTTCGTCCCAGTTGCGTTCTAGTAGTACAGATGCTTGAAACTGGACTGCTTGCAAATTAGGAGCGATTTCTTGGGGATCGGCAGCAATGGGAATACCCAGCAATATTGGCAATGCTGGTTCCGAATGTCCTGCTAGGAGTACGCGCTTGCCTTGACTTGCCAATAATTTGGCGGCGGCGATCGCAATTTTGGTACGAGCGGTGCCGCCTTTGCCCAAAAATGTCAATATTAGAGACATGACTTGATTCCTATTTTCACCGCCGAGCTTTTCAACTCCAACTTAGCACTCAATAAAGAATCTCAGCCTGTACTTTAAACTTCAGAGTCAAAGAAAAACCCGATCTGAGTTCTTCTTACTACACAGGTTTGATTTCATCTTCAAAAAACCAAGTGGAAGAATTGTCGTCAAACAGCACCACTACACCGATCCCACCATCGGTGACTTTGTAGCCTTGAATGATACCCACTTGTCCTAGTTTTTTCACAATTGGGGGGGAAACGCGATCGCGCAAACGAAAAACTTTAACCTTTTGTCCGATTTCCATGCCTGATTTCAGATAAACCAAGTCTAAGTGTACCGGAATCCGTGACTCAACGGTCACTGATTCAGGGAGAGTTCAGGAGTGCTGAGTACTTCGGCTTATAGTACCGAGTAAAGTAAACTCAACGAGGTTGTCACCAACCCCGTTGGTCTTCAAAACCGTGCACCAATTTGAAAAAGTAGATTCACATTCCAGTCATAGTTAATTTCCAGGGTAAGACTGTAACATCAGATGCAGGCTTAACCTTAATTGCGTAACTAGACCGAAGAATAAAAATAACATCACGTTTAGCTCTATGTTTTAAAGTAACCCGTCAACCAAATCGGATTGAGCATTCACTGAATGTAAGGATTCAGGTGGTGGAATATTGACAAAAGGGAGACAAAGGGTAGAGGATCACAATTATGAACCAAAACCTGCCACTATAACTATTGATTTTTTTGAGCAAAATTTCCCCGCTTTTGTTCATTGCTCCCAACCTCTTCCATCTTTGATTCCACAATTTTAAACCTGAATCCTTACGAGCAAGTGATGAATATCTATTCATATCTTAAAACCAAATTTTTCATCATACAAATATTATTATTTATATTTATTTCTGGCGCTTTTAGCTTTCTCTTTATTAAGAATTTCACCCAACCTTTAGCTGGAGGTAGCGATATAGATATTTGGGAATATATCGGATTTTATCTAACTAAAAACTTAAGCTTTTCACCATTCCCTATACTAAATATTGATAATACCCAAGTCTTTTATCCTTATGGAACAAATAGTGTATTTCAACCTTGGGCATTTGAAAGAGATATTTTTTACGCTATATTCTTACAATCATTTGGTCATGGAGGTTGGTTACAGATTTATTATTTACTCACTATATTAATTACAGCAATTGGGGCTTTTTTACTACTTTTCCGTGACTATGGCTATACTCGTGCTATTGGTGTTGGATATATTGTTTCCTATGGCAATTTTTATGGAATTATGGAATACCCAGTACATATTAGTAAAGCTGTACTGCATTGGACTACTCTTAGTTTTATAGCTGATTTTCTCATAGTTAAGAGAATTACTTCCGGTCAAGTTGTGTCTTTAAGATTGATTTTATTGAGAACTTGTTTACTTGTTTTATCCCTCGGTCAAGATCTAGGATATATAGCTGGTTTTTCCTTAACTTCTTTCACAGTTTCTACCCTTTTTATTGCTATCGTCTTTGGCGCTAGATACTTGAAAGGTAAATTAACTTTTCAGCACATCCTACTAACTATTAGACTATATAAAAAAGAGTTTTTTCTCTATCCTCGTATATCATTGTTTCTTATTGGCTTAAGTTCTATTTTGAGTTACATCTATATACCTTTAATCTGGCAAATTCTTAGAGAAACTAAGAAATTTGACTTTACTGGCATTATTAGTCAAGGTTTATGGGTTCACCCTTTAAGGTTATTTATTCCTTTTTTTCCGGGATTTAATCCAGCAAAACCTTATATTACAGAATTCTTCAGTGATACACCAGAAAATATAGGTGCTGGCAGTCCTGGTTGGTTTTTAGTAATTGTTGCTATTTTGGGTTTATGGCAAGCACGCAAACATTTTACTATCTACATACCACTACTTTTAATTTTCCTAATCTTTGTCTTATATAATCCAATAACTTTTCCGACACTAAATATATTTCCTTGGCTTGCTTTTAATCGCAAACCTATTACTTCAATTTATCCAGTTATCCTCTGTCTTTTTGCTTTAGAAATTAATTTTAATGGATTGCGTAAGCATAATAAAAAAATACTCTCAGTACTCTTAGTTTGTCTAGCTTGTACTGAAGTTTGTACTGCTTACTTTATTAAGCTGCACTATAATCCTTATTCAGTTGATAAGAATTTCACATTTGATAAAAATTTCTTTACTTATATGAACTATGTAAAAAAACAGCCAGGAGAAGCTGTATTAGATTGGCCTTTCTGTATAGCAGGCGGTAATGGAGTTGGTGCAGCCAGTCTTTGCCCGTACTACCATTTAAATTCTGGTATTTTCGCTCTTGCAAGGTTTCATAACAAGAAAGTAATGGGGCAGTACTTCGGTCGTTTACATCCTTCCCAAATAGAACCATATCTTAATAGTGGTTGGGATAAGCTATTTTTTCCCAACAAAAAAGATATTTTTAAAGCTACCCATCAAAAGCGTTGTTTCAGAACAGAAGAATGGTCTTTTTTTACAGATTTTTATAAGTTAAATGACTTTGCTGGCATTAATCTATATACAGATTTTTTCCCAGAGGAGTGTATTGATGGGTTCTACAAACGTTTTGGTATCCCTGCTATAGAAACAACAGTCCCTGTGGCAGGAAGAATAAAATTTATTCCCAAACCTATTAATTTAAAAAATCAAGTTAATTTGAAATTAGGTAGTAGTCTTAAATTTGAGCCTCTCCTAGATTTATCCGAATCAAATTTGATAGAAATTAACTCACCTCAGAATTTAACTATTGCAGGATTAGGCGACATTGAAAAAAATGCTCAAGATGGTAGTTGGCGTTGGGGTTTAAGACCAGAGACTATCCTAAGCTTTAAGCTATCTAAGCCTCAAACCCTAATGCTAAACTTCAAGTTTATCAATCTAATTAATACTCAAAGTATAGATGTAGATATTAATGGATTAGTAGTGAAGATTATTTCTGATCAAGCAGCAGAAGAGATTGAACGCAGTCTTAATTTTCAAGGTGTTACCGGATTAAATAAGATTATTTTCAAATATCAAGACTGGAATAACCATCAAACTACATTTGCACCTAATGATCTTCGACCTATGGCAGTTCAATTTAAGAAAATAGCAATATTATCCCAAGAGTAAGAGCATGAGTTTACTAGTATTATTTAGTGGATGCCCATAAACCCGGATTTCTCACCAGCGAGAATATAAGTGTGAATCTAACAATCTATTTTAGCCGTCAGCAGTTGCGAAATCGAACGGCAGTTGCTACAACTCTTGGAACCCCCGCAACGCACTGCCTCGAAAATAGATGCCCAGACTTTTTTTAGTCAAAGACATCGAAAAGCGATCGCGCAATTCCTCGGTAGTCTGGGAGGAAGATGGTCGTTATCCGATTTGATTATTGAATTACTTTCACCATGTACAGAACAAGAAGACTTAGGAAAAACACTACAGCAAGTAAACCGACCCCCAGCAAAGTGGGAAGTGTATGAACGCATTTTGCGGGTTCCCTACTATGTTGTCTATGATCGCTATGAAAATTATTTGCGTGCCTTTCAACTTATAGGTACTCGCTACAAGGCAATAGCTTTACCAGAGAACCGCCTATGGTTGGAAGAGTTAGAACTAGGATTGGGTCTTTGGCAAGGCACTTATCAGCAGACAATAGGTTTGTGGTTGCATTGGTATAACCCAGCGGGTTGGGTGCCGACACTAGGAGAACAAGCAGAGCAAGAGCGCCAACGGGCTGAACAGGAATATCAACGGGCAGAGCGATTGGCACAGTATTTGCGATCGCAAGGAATTGATCCAGATAACTTGAGTTAAGAGGATGTTTTAAAAGTGTTTGGCTGTGATTTGAGGCACTTATTGATTCCCCCTAACCCACGCCAGTCGCTCCACTTGGGGAAACCCCTATTCCCGCGCTGGCTTCCCTTTTTAAGGAGGGAACCGGAATCAAAGTCCCCCAATTTATCTCTTAGCCACTGCCAGAATAGGGGTCTCCCCAAGTAGAGGAGCCAGCCGCATGGGCGGGTCTCCCGGCTTGAGCGGACTGGCGTCAAGTGGCGTGGATTTAGGACGATCTAGAACGTTTTGATACCGACAATAGGACTTTTAAAACATCCTCTAAGCAAAAACTCGCATCCTTAACAAGGAAAGCAGCCTTGCAAATAGAAGTTATATTTGTAGTAAAAATACACTTGACAATAACTGATTCATTGTATAATTACCAAGATAATTTTGATCCAATTTTATGGTAATGATAGATTCTAAAAACACTAAAGGGATTTCCAACAAATAAATAGATTATCCAATCTTGTGGGGGGGAATCCTGCCCACCCATAGTCAAAGGCGGGTGAGATGCCCACCTCACAAGAAGTAGTTGGATATTTTTTATTTGAAAGTCCCTAAAAAAGGAACTTTCATAAATATAATAGGCTTCAATGAGAGAAATTAGGTGAGTGGGTAATGAGTAGTCAGCGAGGAAGCAAAAATTGTTGCCGACAATGCGGGTAGTTGTACGTAAGGTAAGGAGATGGAGGCACATCTTGCCCATAGATGAACAGTTGTGGGTAAAGTTCGACTTACTGAGAACTCTAGTACGCCGGGATTTAGAGGTGCGTTACAAGGGTTCTGTTTTGGGCAACTTGTGGCCTTTGCTAAATCAGCTATCACAGTTACTGATTTATACTTATGTGTTTTCCACTGTTCTGAAGGTGAAACTGACTACTCTCAAGGGTTTACCAGCAAATAATTTCACCTTTGGTTTGTGGCTATTTGCAGGGTTACTTCCTTGGATTGCTTTTACTGGTGGTCTAATGCAGTCCTCTAGTTCAGTACTAGGACAACCGAATTTAGTCAAAAAGGTGGTGTTTCCTCTAGCTTTGTTACCCCTAGTGCCAGTTTTGTCAACATTCATTGAGAGTTCCTTTGGTTTAATGGCATTGATTTTTTTCGTGGCGGTAAATGCTCATACTTTACATGCTACGTTGGCGCTATTACCCTTGGTCTGGCTAACGCAGTTATTGCTAACAGCAGGGTTGGGCTATTTAGCAGCAGGAATAACGGTGTTTTTGCGAGATATCCCGCAGACTTTAGGAGTGATTTTAAATATTTGGTTTTATGCCACACCGCTTGTCTATCCAGCATCAGCAATTCCAGAGCAATGGCGGAGTTTGGTATTCTGGTTAAATCCAATAGCAGCGATCGCTGAAGTTTATCGCGACATAGTTTTAGTTGGGGAGGTTAAACATTGGGGTGAATGGGGAGTTGCTTGTGTGATAGCAACAATTATATTTTGTTGTGGTTTTACAGTGTATAAGCGTTTGTGTCCAACTTTTGCCGATGTGTTGTAGCCAAGTTTCATTACTCAACTGCTCTTAAAACAAGCAAATGCTATGTGAACTGTATAGTAGATAACGATATGATTCGACAAAAAGCCAAAATTTTAATTACTTAGTTAATTGTTAATTGATAAAGTTGTACGTGTGGAATTTATTAGTAGTTTAAGTATGCAGTGTTATGGGTGAGGAGATTGCAATTTCGCTGAAGAATATCTCAAAGTGCTACAAGCGGTATGCTCGTCCGGTAGATAGGCTCAAAGAAATTTTACTACCTGGTAAGAGCCACGCTCAAGAGTTTTGGGCATTACATAATATTAACTTGGAGATTCCTAGAGGAGAAACACTAGGAATTATTGGTCAAAATGGTTCTGGTAAAAGTACATTACTACAAATAATTGCTGGAACCTTGACACCAACGACAGGCGAGGTGTGGGTTAACGGTAGAGTTTCAGCTTTACTTGAACTAGGTAGCGGATTTAATCCTGAATTTACTGGAAGGCAAAATGTATTTTTTAATGGGCAAATTTTAGGGTTAAGTCGAGATGAGATACAAGCTAAATTTGATGATATTGCTGCTTTCGCAGAGATTGGAGATTTTATAGAGCATCCTGTTAAAACTTATTCCAGTGGCATGGTATTAAGACTAGCATTTGCAGTTGTTGCTAATACGGAACCGAGTATCTTAATTGTAGATGAAGCTCTAGCTGTCGGGGATGCAAAATTCCAAGCTCGGTGTATGAAGAGGATTCGTCAGATAAAAGAACAAGGAGTAACTATCTTATTCGTTTCTCATGATTCTGGAAGTGTCAAGATGTTGTGTAAGAGTGCAGTACTATTGAATTATGGAAAAATGCTAGAAATAGGTAATCCCAAAGAAGTTGTAAATCATTACATTGCTTTACTAAGCTCAACGCCAAACGAAGCGGAGCTTGAAGAAAAAAATCTAGAAGAAACAGAAATTTTAAATAATGATAATGATTTCATCAAAAATAAAGAGAATAATTCTATGCATAGACATGGAAATAAATTGGCTATTATTAAAAACGTTCAAATTAATGATTTAGAAGGTAAAAATATTATCAAGTTAGAAACAGGGAAAACTTACCAGATTAGCGTCTTCCTAGAAGCCCAAGCTGAACTATCAGACTTAATTGTAGGCATTTCAATTAGAAATTTGATGGGATTAGTAATTTATGGAACTAATAGTCAGTTACTTAATCTTAAATTACCAAACTTAGAAAACAAGCAACAATTAACAGTTATATTTCAGCTTCCATGTTACCTGAATAAAGGAGTGTATACAGTAACCATAGGAATGCATTCTGAAGAAGGTTTAAGTTATGACTGGATCGATGAACTGCTCGTTTTTGAAGTAAATAACAGTATTTTCTGTGAGGGTTTGGTAGACTTACAATCTAACATTAAATTAGATAACCAAGAATATAATGTTATAGTGCCGAGACTTGAAAAAATATAATCAATAATAAAATTCAATGGTTGAAAATAATGGAAGCAAATAATCCTGAGATTAATGTTGATGAGTTAATGCATAAAATTCGTGAAGAAGTAGTTAAACGTCAAGTTTACTCTCAACAAATAAATTCCGAGTCTAATCTAGATGTATCGAAACTGAAGTCAAGTATTAGTTATATTGAAGATTTGCTAAACAAGGCAGAGTTTCGCTCATTTACTCGGACAAAGTGGCCAGATAAATTTAATCGCTTTCCTTTTAATTTCAGTAGCAAGTTACAAAAACTTATTTTAAAAGCTATTAATTTTTTATTTAAAGATCAAAGAGAAGTTAATTTTAATATAATCAATTCTTTAAAAGAGTCTGTATCACTTAACCATCAGCTAATAGAAGAAATCACAACTTTAAAAATTCAAAGGAATCAGCGCTTGGATGCTTTAGATAGTCGCTTCCAAGGGATAGATGAGCGTCTAGTTAGTCTAGATAGAACTATTCAAGGAATAGATGACAGCTTTAATACTATAGATACTTTAGTTAGTAGTTGGCTTCCTGATACTCAACAACATTTGGATGTAACTAATGGTCAAATACAAGTAATAAATGAGCATTTAGCTGCTATAGATATTCATATACAAAGAATAAATGAACGCTTTGTTACTACAGATACTCGAATCAAAAAAATAGATGAGCTTCATCTCAAAAACGATAACTATATAAAAAATGACCTCATACAGCAGAAGCGTTTACTCACTTTATTCTTAGAAGAAGTACAACATCGATTACCAGAACTTTTTAGTCAAGAGCAATTGCAAATATTTTTGAAAGAAGACAAACATTTATTAGATGCTTTCTACTTTGCTTTTGAAGATCAGTTTCGAGGCGATCGTGAGCAAATTCTTAATAGGTTAAAAGTTTATCTACCTTTAGTTACAGAAGCGAAAGTTAGTAATCCAGACTTGCCTATTTTAGATGTAGGTTGTGGGCGAGGTGAATGGCTAGAGTTACTTCGAGAATCTGGATATACAGCCAAGGGTATAGATATCAATAGAGTGATGCTAGAGCATTGTAGAAACAGAGGGCTTGAGGGAATTGAATCTGATGTAATTGCATATTTGCAAGCTCTACCAGATGCCAGTTTAAGTGTAGTTACTGGATTCCATATCCTCGAGCATTTACCGTTTAAAATATTGATAAAGTTGCTAGATGAAACAGTAAGAGTACTTAATTCTGGAGGTTTAGCTATTTTTGAGTCACCAAATCCAGAAAATTTAGTTGTTGGTGCTTGTAATTTCTACTCAGACCCCACTCATCTTAATCCATTGTTTCCACCAACTATCAAATTTGTGTTAGAGCAACGGGGATTTTCAGATGTACAGTTAATGCGTCTTAGTGAACATAGGCTTAAAGATCCACTTCAGTTAATTGAATCAGATAACCCTATAGCATCTCAACTAAATCCTTTGATTGAAATTGTTAAATTTAACTTCTACGCATCTCCTGATTTTGCAGTAATTGCCAAAAAATATTGATGAGTAATATACCAATTACATTTGTAACTCCTTGGTATAGGAGTTTTGCTGGAGGAGCAGAAGTAGCAGTGAGAACCCTGGCAGAACAGTTAAGTAAGCGGGGCTTTTACGTTCAAGTTTTAACCACTTGTTGTTGTTCTCCTTTTGATAATTGGTGGCAGAATAAACTTCCTTCAGGTGTTGAAAAAGTTAATGGTGTTATAGTACGTCGGTTTCCTGTAAAATGTCAGGGTGAAGAAATTTATCATGAAATTAACCATAGAATCATTCAGAGACTAGAAATAGAGGAAAAATCTCAACGTCAATTTGTTGAGAATAGTATTAATAGTGAGGAGTTAATTAATTATGCAAAAAATAATACGCAGGGACATTTAGTTATTGGTATTCCCTATACACAAGGGCTAATTTATTCTCTAATTCAATCATTAGAGGGTAGAGCTAGCATTATGCCTTGTTTTCATGATGAGCCTCAGTTCAGATGGATTACTACAGCAGAAATGCTGGGATGGAGTCGCCATATTTTCTTTTTAACAGAGGAAGAAAAAAGTTTAGCAATAAAATATTATGGCAATTATTTTGGTCGAAAAATTATAGAAACTGCTGTAATTGGAGTAGGAGTAGAATTACCAATTGATATTGATAGCTTACTTCTGAATTCCTCTGTAGTCACTAGAATTACTTCCTGTTATCATCTCCCCAAGAAATTCTTTATATATGTTGGTAGAAAAGATATTGGAAAAAACATACTTACATTAATACAGTTTTTTAAAAAGTATCGTGCAAATGGTGGTGAAGCTAACCTTGTCTTTTTGGGAGGAGGTGATATTAATCTTGTACCTTTAGAAGATGGGTTTTTAGATTTAGGATTCGTACCTGAAACAGATAAATATATAATCATCTCACAAGCATTAGCATTGATCAACTTGTCACAGAATGAAAGCTTTTCACTAGTGCTTATGGAAGCGTGGCTTTGCGAAATACCCGTTATTGTGCATGAAGGAGGTAAAGTCACTACTGCACATTGCCGAAACACAGGAGGAGGTATTTCAATTTCATCTAGTGAAGAATTTGAAGCTGCATTAAAAGTTTTAAGTATTAAAAATAAAGGTAAAATCATAGGTAGATATGGTAAGCGTTATGTACAGCGTAATTATTCTTGGGATTGCGTTATAGAATCTTTTTTAAGAGGTGCGTATCAAGGATGAAATTCTTAATTGATGGCCAAACACTATCCACACCAGAGATTAATCGGGGAATTGGTATAGTCTTTAAACGTATCTGTGAAGAATTGGTATTAAAAGCTTTAAATATAGATTGGTTGATCACTGTTCAAGATATTTCAGATTTAAAGCATTTTAGTACAGCAGTACAAAAAAGGCTAACTCCTATTACTGTGAAAGAATCAATAACTGAAGGTGATTATACAAAACAGACGAAGAATTATAGTCATCTCTTAGAAGCAATAGTATCTGAATTTAATATTGATGCTTACTGGGTTCCTAACCCATTGATGATGAATGTTATTTTACCAACAGACTTACGTAACTTAACAATTTTTACAACAATATATGATCTCATACCACTAATGATGTCTGATTACTACATTTCCAAGTGGCCAGATCACGTAAAAGCAGAGTATAAACGGCGGATTGAAAAACTCCCTACTTGGGCTAACAAATTAATATTTATTTCAGAAAGTGCCAAAAATGACTTTGAAAAAATAGACCCTTCTATTGCTAATAAATCTACAGTAATACATTTAGCTGTAGACCATACAGTATTTTGGCCATTCATTTCACCCAGGGATAAATCTAAAGAGCCGTATATTTTATTTATAGGTGGCTTCGATCCAAGGAAAAATATGAATGCGGCCCTTGAAGCCTTTGCCTATCTCAGGAAAGAAAACTATCAAGAGTTTGGTAATTATAAGTTCTATGTTGTCTGTAATTACAGCAATGAGGACAAACAAAATTATGAGAACTTAGCAGATAGACTTGGCGTTACAGATAAGCTCGTCTTAACAGGGTACGTAGAGGATGAGGATCTTGTTACTCTTTATCGGGGAGCCAGTGTATTTTTCTTTCCTTCACGTTATGAAGGTTTTGGTTTACCTGTACTAGAAGCATTAGCCTGTGGATTACCAATTGTAACTACTGAAGTTTCATCAATACCAGAAATCGTAGGAGATTTAGCGTACTATTGTTCACCTGATAATCCTAAAAATATGGCTTTTGTTTTGAAAAAAGCTCTTCAAGATTCTAAATATAATGAAAACAGGAAAGAAAAATTTATTAAACGTGCTAAGGAGTTTACTTGGCAAAAAACTGCTGCTAGCTACTTTGTTTTATTTATTAACACTATATTTAATAGTACTGTATTAGGAAAATTACAGCAATACAAAGTTGCTTATGTATCACCTTGGCCACCTCAGCGCTCAGGGATTGCAAACTATAGTTTTGAAATTGTTCGCCATCTCAAGCAGTATGTAGATATTACTGTGTACGTTGAAAATCCAAAAGAGCATATTACAGATGATTTAGGATTATCAGTGATTAGTATTTCTGCCCTACCTAAAGAAAAGGAAAAATATGATTGTATTATTTATCACATTGGCAACAATACTAAATTCCATAAAGAAATTTACCGTATGGCATGGCAGTACCCTGGTATTATGGTGCTGCATGAGTTTAATATTCACCCATTTTTAGCAGATTCATTTTTAGGAACTGATGATGAGCGTTTATATGCGGATGCTCTAAATAAGGGATATGGAGAACTAGGGAAATCTAGTTATGAAGCACTAAAAAGTAAGGGAATTTATCCAGATGTCTGGAAATTTCCAATGTCCCATGCTTTAGTCAAACAAAGTATTGCCACTATAGTTCATAGTAATTGGGTAAAAGAGCAACTACGAGAGGTTAACAATGTTTTCGTTATTCCTATTGGTTGTGTTAATAATCAATTGTTAGATAGTTTAGATGAACAGATTGCATTGAGAAAGCGTTTTGGGATTTCAGATAAGAAATTTTTGATATCTACCTTTGGTTTTGTTAACGTACTTAAGCGTATACCTGTAATTCTAGAATCAATCAAAATATTGACGGATATGGGTTATCCTATACAGTTATTTATAGGTGGTGAATTAGTAGATTCATCACTGATGATAGAAGAACAAATTCAATCATTAGGAATTGCACAAAATGTAATAATTAGTGGTTATTTGAGCGATCAAGATTTTGAACGGTGTATTTGTATAAGCGATATTGTTCTCAATCTAAGATATCCAAGTTTAGGCGAATCTTCTGCTGCTTTAATGAAAGTGTTGAGCTATGGTAAAGCTTGTATTATAAGTAACTATCAACAATTTGTTGAAATACCTAATAATGTGTGCTGGAAAGTAGATATAGGTAATTTAGAAATTCCACAACTAGTGGCTTATTTAGAAGAGCTAATGCGTAATCCAGTAGCTAGAAAGCAGCTAGGCAAAAATGCAGCTTTTTTTGCTGCCAATTATTCTTCATATGAAATTGCAGCTAAGTTGTACACAAAAGCTATTAGTAAAGTAGTTAATTCTCAAATAGCAGATGCTTTTTAATTCTCCTGAGTTTATTTTCATATTTTTGCCAATTACTCTGTTTATTTTTTTTAAACTTGGCAATTCTAAATTTTATAAATTAGCAATTTATTGGCTAACAGCAGCTTCTTTTTTCTTTTATGGGTGGTGGAATCCCTCCTATTTAATACTACTTATTTTCTCAATTTTATTTAATTACTTTATTGGTATAGCTATTAACAGGCATTATATAAAAGTTTTTAAACCAAAACATTTGTTAATATTGGGGGTGCTAACTAATTTATGTCTACTTGGCTATTTTAAGTACATTAATTTTTTTCTGACAAGTACCAATGAACTGTTTGGAACCTCTTTTAATCTTCAATCTATTGTTTTGCCACTTGCTATATCGTTTTCAACCTTTAATCAAATAGCTTATTTAGTAGATACTTACCGAGGTGAAGCAAAAGAACATAAATTTTTAAAATATTGCTTATTTATCAGTTTTTTCCCTCACTTAATTGCTGGGCCAATAGTTCATCATAGTGAGATGATTCCTCAGTTTTATCAAGGTCAATATTATCGATTTAATTATAAGTATATAGCTGTGGGAATCAGCATTTTTTCTATAGGATTATTCAAAAAAGTAGTATTTGCTGACAGTATAGCGATCTATACAAATCCAGTTTTTGATATAGCTGCTCAAAGCCTAAAATTAACATTTTTTCAAGCTTGGGTAGGAGCAATTGCCTATTTGTTACAGCTGTACTTTGACTTTTCGGGTTACTCAGATATGGCTATTGGTGCTGCTCGGATGTTTGGAATTAAGTTCCCGCTTAACTTTAACTCGCCTTACAAGGCAGTTAATATAATTGAATTTTGGCGTCGATGGCATATGACTCTCTCGCGCTTCCTAAAAGATTACTTATACATTCCTCTAGGTGGTAATCGTAAGGGAAAACTGCGCCGTTATCTCAATCTCATGATTACTATGTTGTTAGGTGGTCTTTGGCATGGAGCAGCTTGGAACTTTGTCATCTGGGGTGGACTACATGGTGTCTACCTGATCATTAACCATCAATTTCAATCCTTTCGGAAATTACTCGGACATAATTTGCAAAAGAGCCAATCGTGGAGCCGAGTAATAGCTTCTATACTCACTTTTTTAGCTGTACTAATAGCATGGGTCTTCTTTAGAGCTAATAATATAAATGCTGGGCTAGCAATTATAAAAAGTATGAGTGGAACAACCGAAATGTTCCAAGCAAAGTCTTTTCCGACACAATTGATACTAATAAATGCTTGGATAAACCAAATCGACCCAGTATTCCATGTTACAAGACTAAGTATAATGCTACAAATTTCTTTCCTGCTCTCAATTGTGTGGATAACGCCGAATACTCAGCAGTGGATGGGAAAATATGAGCCAGCACTTGACTACGCGGAATATTCTAATAAGTTAAATGCGTCGAATTGGAGTATTGAGATATGGCAAAAGCTTCAATGGCAACCAAACTTTGTATTTAGCACAATAATTGGAACCTTAATATTTATATCTGTAAAAATCCTTTTATCAGCCCCTGAGAGTGAATTTTTATACTTTAATTTTTAATAATATGGTATACTTAAAATTTTTAAAAAATCTGTTATTTAGTTTTTTAATCTGTTGTCTTGTTTTTTTATTAGCTGTTTTTTATCAGTTAGGTGTAGATACAAAAGTTTCCAGTTTTTATTATGGCATGGATAGCATAAAGTTAAGCTTTGCAAATTCTATAAAGACTCCTAAGTTAGTTATTACCTCTGGCTCAAATGCCTTATATGGCATCAGTAGTCAAATGATTACAGAAGAAATTGGCATTCCTACTGTTAATGCTGCCATCTATGTTGGATTTGGTATTGATTACATACTGCATCGTGCCCAAATGATTTTGAAACCAGGTGATACAATAATCTTACCTCTGGAGTATGCACTATATTTTCCAAATTCTCTACCTGATAAAGAAGGTATGAATTCTCTTATCGATTATGTGTTAGCACATGATACTTTATATTTGCTGAAAAACCCCTGGATTATAACCAAGATATCATTTAACCGTCTATTGCATGGTATTGCTACTAAGCATCATCCCTACCCAGCGATAGACTTATCACCCTGGTTCAGTAGAAGTGGAGATGCTTTGGGGAATGCAGAGTCTAACATAACAGAAAAAGATCGTGCAGAACTTAATAGGCAAGAACCGATAGCGATAACAAAATTGTCGTATAGTAGCGGTGAATTTCGAGTAATAAGGAAATTTGCAAAATGGTGTCGTAGTCACAAAATCCGGTTAATCGCTACATGGCCAAATACTATCTGGTTTGATGTATATGAACAGCCTATTTATCAACAATATTTTAGAGATATAGAGTTTTTTTACAAAAGTATCGGTATACCTGTACTGGGAAAGTATAGAGAATTTATGTATGATAAGTCTCTTTTTTTTAACACGATATATCATCTAAATCATAGAGGAGTCGTTATTAGAACAAGACAAATAATTAATTTATTAAATTGTTTTTTCTCAACTACAACTTCTACAAAAATCAGTCAAACTAAATGCCAATCTTAAAACACTCATTTTGTATGGAGAGGATAATTTAATTGTAACGATGCTAGACAGAGAATCTAGCTATGTTTGATGAAAGAGATGTACAATCATTAAAAATTCATAATTATTTCAAAATCAAAATAAAGTATCTTTATTAAATCCAGTAGTGAACTGATGCAGACTAACAAATACCCTGATAAAACTGGCGATGAAAAAAGCATTAATAACAGGATTAACTGGACAAGACGGCTCTTATCTGGCCGAACTGCTCTTGGTCAAAGGCTACCAAGTTTTCGGTCTAGTCCGTCGTTCCAGCACCAGCAATCTAGAACGTATAAGTCACTTGTTTAATCAAATTCAAATCATATCTGGCGACCTTTTAGATCAGTCCTCTTTAATGGATGTGATTGCTGAAGCTCAACCTGACGAAATTTATAATCTCGCCTCTCAAAGCTACGTTCCTCTTTCTTGGACACAACCTGCTCTCACTGCTGAATATACAGCTCTCGGTGTCTCTCGCCTCTTAGAATCCATTCGTCGTTGCAAACCTGATGCCAGATTCTATCAAGCCTCTAGTAGTGAAGTTTTTGGTCAACCTGACGAATCGCCTCAAACCGAACGTACTGCCTTTCGTCCCCGGAATCCTTATGGTGTTGCCAAAGCTTACGCTCATTGGATGACTGTCAACTATCGGCAAAAATACAAGCTTTACAACTGCTGTGGTATTACTTATACTCACGAATCGCCTCGCCGTGGGACAGAATTTGTATTTCGCAAAATCACGCACGCAGCTGCTCAAATTAAACTGGGTTTGGCAAAGGAACTCAAATTAGGCAACCTAGATGCCCGTCGTGATTGGTGCTACGCCAGAGATGCTGTTTACGCTATGTGGCTGATGTTACAGCAAGAGCAACCCGACGACTACATCATTGCTAGTGGTGAAACCCACTCTGTCAGAGAACTTGTTGAATGTGCCTTCAATTGCGTTGGACTTAACTGGCAAGATTATGTCTTAGTTGATCCTGCTTTTTACCGTCCTGATGAACCTGTGCAGTTAGTCGGTTCCATTAATAAGATTAAGACTAATGTAGGGTGGCAGCCTGATTATTCCTTTGAGCAATTAGTCGAGTTAATGGTTGATTATGATCTAAAAAAACTGAGCAAGGGTGGAGCCTAAAAATTTTGCTACTAAAAGTTGTAGTTGATGCAACCCCGGTATTTACAAAACCGACTGGGGTTGGCTTTTATGTTGCTAATTTAATTAGCTCACTTAATGCTTTACAATTCCAAGAAGAATTTCAACTAAGTATTATCTATCAACCAGGCTTTAAAAATTGGCTTTTAGGCAAACAAACTGTACCTGATTCTCTAAGTGATTATTCTCGGATTCATATACTGCCTATGCTTGTGAAAATCTCAGATTTATTATTTACATCAACTCACGTTTCAGATTTATTGCTATATTATTTTAAAACTTACTTTGAACAATGTTTTGATTATCCAAATATATTACATGGAACAAATTATTCTGTTTATCCTTGTAATAATAGCTTAAAGGTTATGAATATATATGATTTGACTTTTATTAAATATCCGAATTATCTAGATTCAGTCGCAAAAACTTATACACAAAGAGTCAAACGATGTTTGCAATGGACAGACTTAGTTTTGACAATTTCAGAAAGCTCTAAAAAAGATATTATTGATTATTTAGAAGTAGCTCCAGAAAAAGTATATATTACTCCTCTAGCTAGTCGCTACTATTCTGATTATTTGTCGGCAGAAAAAAATATTCAAGCTCTAGAAAAACAAGTTAGCTATGACTTTTCTAAACCTTATCTACTTTTTGTCAGTACAATAGAACCGAGAAAAAATATTAATGCTATTATCTCTGCTTTTAATTTATTAAAGAAAAAATACAAAATTGAGCATCAATTAATACTGATTGGTAAAAAAGGTTGGAATTATGAACCAATATTCGTGGACATTGGGAGTTCACCTTGGAAAAACCAAATTCATCATCTTGACTACTTATCTGATGAATTGGTAGCATTATTTTACTCAAAAGCCGATGTTTTCGTTTACCCGTCTCACTATGAAGGATTTGGTCTACCTGTTTTAGAAGCTATGACACTAGGCGCACCTGTTGTTTCTGCTAATACTTCGTCAATACCAGAAGTTACAGGAGATGCTGCTATTTTGATTGACCCTAGTGATTCTGTTCAACTGGCTGAAGCTATTCTAAAAGTTATCAGTGATTCTCAAATACGCCAAGAATTAATTAGTAAGGGTAGGGAAAGAGCAAAATTATTTTCTTGGGAAAGAACGGCAAAAGAAACATTAAAAGCTTATAGAACTATTATTTAATGAATATACTAAATAACATCTCTGCAAATGAATTAATAATTAACTTATCCATTTTGTTATCAAAACCAACAGGCATAAGCAACTATGCTGATAATCTCGTTCCTTATTTAAAATTTCTTCAACCCACTCTATTAACAGCTAAAAATTACTCAGACTTTAACTGCTGTCTAGTACCTGATAATCTTACTCCAGATCAAGGTACAAAAGGGCATTTTCGCCGCCTGATTTGGACGCAATTTGAACTGCCGCAAATCTATAAAAATTTACGATCGCATCTGTTATTTTCCCCTTTACCAGAAGCGCCAATTTATACCAACTGTCGTTTTGTGGTGATGTCTCATGACCTGATACCGTTGCGCTTTCCTAAGCACTTTTCACGGTTGACATCGTACCATCGTTACTATGTTCCTCAAGTACTCAACCAGGCGCAACATATTATCTGTAATTCCTCGGCTACTGCTAGGGATATTATTGATTTTTACCAAATTCCAACTAGCAAAATTACTCCTATACCTCTGGCTCACGATCGCACTCACTTTTGCCCTCTCAATCTACCCACCCGCAATTATTTTCTCTACATCGGTCGTCAAGATACATACAAAAACCTACAGCGACTGATTACTGCCTTTGCTGCACTATCAAACAGCAATGAATACGAACTGTGGTTAGCAGGCCCGACCGATTTACGTCATACACCAGTTTTACAAGTGCAAGTTGAGAAACTAGGAATAACTAATCGTGTGAAGTTCCTTAACTATATTCCTTACAGTGAATTGCCAAAAATTATCAATCAAGCGATCGCTCTCGTTTTCCCCAGTCTCTGGGAGGGTTTTGGTTTACCTGTATTGGAAGCAATGGCTTGTGGTACTCCCGTCATTACCTCCAATCTCTCCTCCTTACCAGAAGTCGCTGGCGATGCGGCGATTCTGATCAATCCCTACAACACCGGAGAAATTACAGAGGCAATGCAGACTATTGCTACCGATTCGGGGTTGCGATCGCGCCTTTCTAGCCAAGGTATTATTCACTCTCAACAATTCAGTTGGGAAAAAACAGGAAAGGCAACCAGCGAAGTTTTATCCCGCTACTTATAAAAGATAACCTAACGCCAGAATTGGGTTCAAGGATTTGGGATTTTGTCCAGATTTAAGATTATCTTGACTAATGACTAATAACTAATCCTCAATTCCTATGAAAGCACTAATTCTCTCTGGTGGGAAAGGTACACGCCTACGTCCCCTCACCTACAGCGGGGCAAAACAACTTGTACCAGTTGCTAATAAACCTGTTTTATGGTATGGCATTGAAGAAATGGTCGCTGCTGCTATTACTGATATTGGCATCATCATCAGCCCGGAAACTGGGGCAGAAGTCCAAGCGAAAACTGGAAATGGAGAATACTTTCGAGCGAATATCACCTACATCATACAAGACCAGCCACTTGGACTTGCTCATGCCGTCCAAGTGGCCCGTCCGTTTTTAGGAGATTCTCCCTTTGTCATGTACTTGGGCGATAACCTGATTCAACTAGGTGAGTTGCGTTACTTTCTGGAACAATTTAGCCAACAACAGCCAGATGCTTTGATTCTCTTACGTTCGGTTGCCAATCCTAGCGCCTTTGGTGTGGCTCAGGTCGATGAAACAGGAAGGGTATTACAGTTAATTGAAAAACCCAAAGTTCCTCCTTCAAATCTGGCATTGGTAGGGGTTTATTTTTTTTCTCACCTCATCTATGATGCGATCGCAAATATCCAACCTTCTACCAGAGGCGAACTGGAAATCACTGATGCCATTCAATACCTAATTAATCAGAAAAAGCAAGTTTTAGCCTACAATCTCCAAGGCTGGTGGTTAGATACTGGTAAAAAAGATGACTTATTAGAAGCTAACCGATTGATTCTCGACACCTATTTAACAGCATCAGTTGTCGGCGAAGTTGATACCCAAAGTCAGATTATTGGGCGAGTCCAAGTCGGTGCAAAATCTAAAGTAATTAACTGCACAATTCGGGGTCCAGTAGTCATTGGTAGCAATTGTTATTTAGAAAACTGCTTTATTGGTCCTTATAGTAGCATTGCCAACAATACCACACTTATTGATACTGATTTAGAACATAGTGTGATTTTAGAAGGTGCTAAAATTGCCGGAATCCATCAGCGCATTATTGATAGTGTCATTGGACAAAGGGCACAATTGACTCTTGCACCCCGTCGCCCCAAAGCTTTGCGATTTCTGATTGGCGATGACTGTCAAATTGAACTAACCTAATTCACTGATTAAAAATAAAATAAGCCACCGTCAAAGTTTGAGCAAAGTGCCTGTAAAATATAAATGCGAAATTCATCTAACAATCAGAACACTGGGGCAGATCCTATAAATAATATTAATGAGTATTGTATATACCAAAATTCCCGAAGTTCTACAACTCGAACCCCAAGTATTTGCAGACGATCGCGGTTTCTTTTTTGAAGCTTACAACTACCAAAAATTTGCACAACAGACAGGGATTGTTACCAACTTTGTCCAAGATAACCACTCTTATTCTAAGCAAAACGTTCTGCGTGGGCTGCACTACCAAATTCAACAACCCCAAGGTAAACTCATCCGTGCTGTTGTCGGTACTATATTTGACGTAGCCGTAGACATTAGAAAAAGTTCAGCTACATTCGGGAAGTGGGTAGGTTCTGAACTCAGTGCTAAAAACAAACGCCTAATGTGGATACCAGCAGGCTTTGCTCATGGCTTCCTCGTGCTTTCAGAAATAGCTGAAGTTGTCTACAAAACTACAGATTACTACGCGCCCCAAAGCGATCGCACAATTCTATGGAACGATCCAGATTTAGCTATAGATTGGCCTCTGATTGCGCCACCAATTTTATCAGCTAAAGACCAAGCTGGTAAACCTTTGAAAACTGCTGAAATATTTGATTAAGCACTTTCAAATTAAATTTAATTAAAGCTGTAGCGCTAAGAGCCAAAAACTTAAACTTCTAATCCTATATCAGTTTAGAGCTTATCCCATCACGACTCGATTCAAGAATACTTTGCTCTTGAAATAGGTTTGATAACTAATCAGAATGAGTAAATTAATTTTGCTAATTGGTAGCAATGGTCAAGTCGGTCAAGAATTGCAACAAATTCTCCCTGATTACGGCAATATTATCTCACTAGCACGCCCGACAGTAGACCTTACCCAACCCGATACTCTGCGCAGTGTTATTAGATCAAAGCAGCCGCAAATCATCATTAACACCGCTGCTTACACTGCTGTAGACAAAGCCGAAAGCGAAGCCGAACTTGCTACCGCTATTAATGCTACTGCACCCCTAATTCTTGCCCAAGAAAGCCAAAAATTAGGAGCTTTTCTAATTCATATTTCGACCGATTATGTTTTTGATGGGAATGGGTGTAGCCCTTACCCGGAAACCTACACAACTAATCCCTTGAGTGTCTATGGTAAAACCAAAGTCGCAGGAGAAGAAGCTATTCGGGAAACTTGCACCCATCACCTCATCCTCCGCACTGCTTGGGTTTATGGAACCTTTGGCAAAAGTAACTTTGTTAAAACCATGCTGCGACTAGGTGCAGAACACCAAGAACTCCGTGTTGTCGCTGATCAAATTGGTAGCCCGACTTGGGCGCAAGATATAGCCACAGTCGTAGCCCAGATAATTCCCCAGTTAACCGCAGAAATTAGCGGCACTTATCACTACACTAATAGCGGCGTTGCTAGCTGGTATGACTTTGCGATCGCCATTTTTGAAGAAGCCCAACAGCTAGGCTTCCCTTTGAAAGTTGAACGTATTGTCCCCATTACAACCGCCGAATATCCCACGCCAGCCCGTCGCCCTGCCTATTCCGTCCTTGCTTGTGGAAAAATTTCAGCAATTCTAGGGACTTATCCCCCCCATTGGCGACAAAGACTCAGACAAATGCTCACAGATTTGAAAATAGGGCATTGAGCATAGGGCATAGGGCACTTGTATTGAGCGTAGTCGTAAAGCCTGCGGCATAGCTTTGCTTAAGGCGCAGCCTCTCGTAGAGAAGTATTGGTTATTCCCCTTGTCTCCCTCATCCCCACAGTCTCCAGTCCCTATTCCCTATTTTCTTTGACTTTTTAAAACTCCCGTTTCTTGTTGTATGGGTAACACATCTAAAACATCAGTTTGGGAACAATATTTTAAATCTTCTTGACAGTCAAGACGCAACAATCGTTGACCGTGACTAGCTTGGTGAAGTAATCCTAATAAGTTATCTTGCCATTGAGAGTAAAGAGCGATCGCACTAATTACTTCATCGTTACCAGCTAATTCCTCTGATGACAAAGTGGTTTGCTCTAAAAGACTATGAGCGATCGCACCTGCACAAACTGTATCCTCTAAGGAAAAACTGCCTTCCCAACCGGAACCGACAATCCACACTGTCTCTGGTTGCTTATCCAGGAGAAATTGCACCACCGCCGCTCGGTTAATCAAGGCTGCTGCTAGTACATTTGGGGAGTCTTGCACCCGTTGTAAAGCACGAGTGCCATTTGTGGTACTGATAAACAAGCGACGCCCTTGCACTAATTCTGGTGTGCAGTCGAGGGGAGAGTTTCCCAACTCAAAACCAGCTACTTTCGCGCCGCCGCGTTCTCCAGCCCGCAGACGTTTTTCAGGGGGCCATTTTTCGCTAACTTCTATTAACTGATCTAAATCGCTGAATACTTGTACAGCTTCGCCTCCAGATGCCAAGACAGTCGCTATTGTGCTAGTGGCACGCAAAACATCGACTGCGATCGCACATTCTGGCGCTTCATCCGTTGGAGTCAATTCAGGAGTGTGGTATACGAATAGCTTCACGCGCTGGATACACCTGCTTTAATACTACTGCCGCAAATAACATTCTACCTAGTTGGTGTCACTAACTATAGTTACAATTCCTCTTGGAGCATTTTGTAGCATTAAAATGCCCGATGTAACCCATTCAATACATAAATACTCAAAAAGTCCATTTTTATGCTTTTAGACTTTCAGATTTGCTGCACTATCCTGTAATCTAAAACAATAATAGACCTTCTAAAGCTGTATTTGGTATTCCAAGTTAGCACCACTACGCATACTGACTAAGCTTGCCAAACAGAAACCGAAATTTTCACCTCCACTTTGCTCATCCCAAATCTCAAATCGAAATCGTTATGGCACCTTTACCCGACTACCGCCCTAAACAATTATCTGTAGGCCCCTTGGAAGCGGAAATTTTAAATATCATCTGGGAACTTGGTTCAGCCACAGTAAAGGATGTACACGATCGCATTCTGGCTGATCCCAACCGCGAATTAGCGTATACTTCTGTCACCACCGTCTTACGTCGCCTCACTGATAAAGGTTGGCTAGCCTGCGACAAGAAAGAGCGGGCATTCTATTGGCGACCATTGCTCAGTAAGCAGCAATCAGATGTGATCAAAGCTCACGAGCAGTTACAGCGATTTCTAGCGGTGGGAAACCCCGATGTTGTTGCTGCCTTTGCCGATAGTCTAGACGAAGCAGCTAGTGAGCAAATAGCAGCGATCGCCAAACGTATTCAATCTGCACGCCAAGCCAGGGAGGAGAAATGATGCATCTGATAATGATTTTGAATGCTTTGGCAGTTGCCTGGTGGTTAAGATCCTCTTGGAATCAACACCAAGGCAGTTGGAGTCGGCGGTGGGGGCGATCGCTATTTTTGTTCCTCTTTCCCCCCTTGCTAATTTTCATGACCGCGATCGCTGTGCTGTTTATGGGACCCCAAGGAGAAATGGGCGGGATGTACACAGGCTCCGTCAGCTATGTAGTGGCATTAATTTATTTGGCATTTTTTGCCATTTTATGTATTAAACTTGCCTTCCAGGGTTGGCAGTCTGTGGAATCTGCGCGTAACTGTCCTCTGGTGAATTTGGGGGATAAACGAGCCAGGTTACTGCAAACGGGCGCGTTGTTTGCGGGTCAAATTGGTTTTTGGCAACCAGAATTAGTGATTAGCCAGGGATTACTGCAAACTCTCTCACCAGCTCATTTAGAAAGCGTCTTAGCGCATGAGCAAGGGCATCACTATTATAGGGATACATTCTGGTTTTTTTGGCTGGGTTGGGTGCGTTCCTGCACTGCATGGTTGCCGAATACAGAGCCTTTGTGGGAAGAACTGTTAGCTTTGCGCGAACTCCGTGCCGACAGTTATGCAGCTTTGCAGGTAGACCCTTTGGTGTTAGCAGAATCACTTTTATTAGTAGTTAGTACCAGCCCAGTATTATCGGAAATTTGCTGTGCTGCATTGGATTCCTCTGGTGCAGGCGATCGCTTAGAACAGAGAATAGAAGCCCTATTAGCGCCACCAGAACCAATCCAAGAACCTCAATTACAGTCCTGGCATGGTTTTCTTTTGGCGTTATTGCCTCTAGTAGCTGTGATATTTCATAGTTAAGTTTAATTTAAAAAGCTACTACAGCACGAAGCTGCAACGGTAGCAACATCCGTCGTCCCTGTAGCAACATCCATCGTCCCTGTAGTGACATCCATCGTCCCTGTAGCAACATCCGTCGTCCCTGTAGCGACATCCGTCGTCCCTGTAGCGACATCCGTCGTCCCTGTAGCGACATCCGTCGTCCCTGTAGCGACATCCGTCGTCCCTGTAGCGACATCCGTCGT
>NZ_JBALCZ010000073.1:0-29601 GCF_036917615.1 Nostoc sp. | reverse complement strand
GAGTTAGGAGTTAGGAGTTAGGAGTTAGGAGTTAGGAGTTAGGAGTTAGGAGTTAGGAGTTAGGAGTTAGGAGTTAGGAGTTAGGAGTTAGGAGTGGGGGAGCAGGGGGGAAATAACCAATGCCCAATGCCCACTTTTAAGAAGAAACAGCCTTTAGATATGAGACATGAGATAAATAATTCGAGCCAATAACCCGATTACGCCCAGCAGTTTTAGCATGTAGCAAGCATTGATCGGCACGATGCAACAGACTCTCTCCTTGATCATCATCCTCAGCTTTCAGACAGGCTGTGCCCAAGCTAATGGTAATATTAATTGTCAGTTTCTTGCTGAGTGAAAATGGTTCGTCGCTGATTACTCGATTCAGACGACGAGCCACAACTAGTGCTTCCTCATCGGTAGTGTTAGCCAGAAGAATCACAAATTCTTCGCCACCATAGCGGAATGCTGTGTCTTGACAGCGGAGATTGTGTCGCAGACGCTGAGACAGCATCTGCAAGATGCGATCGCCTACTAAATGCCCATGAGTATCGTTAACTTTCTTGAAATGATCTATATCCAGAATAATCAAACTCAGAGAAGTTTTTTGAGTTTTAGCTCTTTTAATTTGTCTGGGTAAGTCCCATTGTAAAGCACGACGATTATTTAATTCTGTCAACGAATCAGTTAAGGCGATCGCTGATAACATATCATTTGTCTGAATCAAATCTCGGTATTTTTGCGCTTTCCGCAAGCCAACAGTTAATTGAGCAAGTATTAGTCTATGATTGGCGCTCAACTCTGCCAAACTATGGTCTGTTTTTTCTTCAATAAGATGCCAAATATAAGCATCGGCTCCTTGCTTTAATGCCGCAGCACTCATCTCCAATTCACTTTGCCAACCATACTTCTTTCTATCAGTAAGCTGCTGGGGACGATCCTCGAAGAGAATACAGTATATCCAGGATAGCTTTGTCTGGTCTTTCAACCAACTGCACAGTTCCATACTGCCATTCAGGCTAGCCTGCACAAGTATTAGATCAGGGGGCGTAATTTGAATCTGCGACACTGCCTGATTAAGATTGTCTATAACTTCTACACTAAAAGCAGTTGCATAACGGATCTGATCTGGAAGTGTGGCGATAAAGTTGTTCTTTCCAAAGATCAGAATAGAAATATTTATTGGTTTATTTTTTATCATATTTAAATTTTAAAGAGATTAACTTAACTAAAGCTTGCTGTGATTGTTGCCTAATACTAAATATCTTGTTTTAGGCAGAGTTATATTTATTGCTCTCTGATTTTTTTACGCTCAATCTACAATAAATTTCTAACTCTCATCTCCTCTTAAGACTTTAATATTTACTACTACAGTTTCTAGAACCTTCTCTTCTGACAACTAATGTCTTCTTTACAGTATATTTTTAAAACAGTAAAAACACTGAATATTATTTGTAGCCCAAAAACTATTCATGTAGTTTCTTAAGTGTTATTTTCCTGATGAAATTACCAAAATAAATACTTTGCAACAACTGTAACTTCGAGAGTCAATTTTATCCCTAAGTAGAAAAATAAATAATTTATAAAATAAAATTTTTTCATTCAATTACAAAAGCCAAAACTTTTTCATTGAATGCAAAATCTTATTTACCAAAGAGCACTTAAGCCTTTTTCTTTAAAGACTAGTACAGCGGGCGCGTAAATCCAGCTACCATCTCGATTAACCAGCCAATTGCTTGAGCAACTTTTTAAAGCTAGGCAAACTCACGCTACAGTGTACTAGGCTTTTATCAAGTATCAAGTTAGGGGTTGAATTGCGAAAAAAAACGCGAATCAAATAGGCAGCAAAACTCACTCCTACTAAGGTAAGTAGCTTTCTGGTACTAACATCTCTACAATTACAGATCGAATTTATCGGATAAAAAATTTATAATTTAAATGAGGTCTGAAACAAAGTCTCAAAATGTATTAATAAAAGAAACAAAATGTCTCTGCTTACGCCTAATTTCGGGAAATTAATTAGTTTCCACCTTTTCCACAGGCAGAAATAATAGAAAAAAATTTTGTTAACGTAATCTAAGATATTAATATCTAAACTTTTGTGAAAAGCTACAATCGGATCAATAACCTTCAACAGTGTAACCAGCAGCAACAATTACCTGTTTGATTGACTCCTCAGAAGCTGCGGATTCTACCGTCACAGTTTTAGCATTAACATCGATATCCACCTTGGCTTCAGGTTCCATAACGTGGATAGATTCAGTAATTGTTTCTACACATCCCTCACAAGCAATATTTGATACTTTCAGTTTTAGCGCCATTTGTTACCCCAATATGCGAATTATAAATTATTTCTTAAGTATTAATCTTAACCATCAATATGCGATCGCACATCCTCCTAAAGTAAGGTAGTAGTCTAAAAGCATGATAATAGCTGTCTATAGCTGGTCGCCTGGCACGATTCGCTGGCAGTAATATGAAACAAAATGCAAGAATATATAAAGCTATTTATGAAAATACACCTATTTAGTGCCCCTACGCCCAAGTCTAAAGTCTAAAGTTAAAAACACCCATGTCTTCAAATCCCCAGTACCTAAGCGGTAACGAAATTCGCAACATATTCCTCGACTTCTTTGCCCAACGGAAACACCAAATTCTCCCAAGTGCCTCCCTCGTGCCAGAAGACCCAACTGTGCTGCTGACGATCGCGGGGATGCTACCATTTAAGCCAATATTCTTGGGGCAGCGCACACCAGAATTTAAGCGGGCTACGACTTCGCAAAAGTGTATCCGTACCAACGACATCGAAAATGTTGGACGCACCAAACGGCATCACACGTTTTTTGAGATGCTGGGCAATTTCAGCTTTGGTGATTATTTTAAAGAACAAGCGATCGCTTGGGGTTGGGAAATTTCCACACAAGTCTTTGGCTTCTCCCCAAACAACCTGGTTGTCAGCGTTTTTGAAGATGATGATGAAGCCTTTGGAATTTGGCGTGATCAAATCGGTGTGCCGGTAGCGAGAATTAAGCGCTTGGGCGAAGATGATAATTTTTGGGTATCTGGGCCGACTGGGCCTTGTGGGCCTTGTTCAGAAATATATTACGACTTCCACCCCGAACGCGGTGACGAAAATATAGATTTAGAAGACGATTCCCGGTTCATCGAGTTTTACAACCTCGTCTTCATGCAATATAACCGGGATACTTCAAGCAATTTAACGCCACTGCAAAACAAGAACATCGACACTGGCATGGGTTTGGATAGAATGGCGCAAATCCTCCAAAAAGTGCCCAATAACTACGAAACTGACTTGATTTTTCCAATTATCCAAACAGCAGCGCAAATTGCTGGTGTTGACTATCATAAAAGTGATGAAAAAACAAAAACTTCCCTAAAAGTCATTGGTGATCACATTCGATCTGTCATCCACATGATCGCCGATGAAATTCGCGCTTCCAACGTGGGACGGGGTTATGTGCTGCGGCGATTAATTCGGCGCGTGGTGCGTCATGGGCGATTAATTGGAATTTCTGGCGAATTTACTACCCAAGTTGCCGAAACTGCGATCGCTCTTTCTGAATCAGCTTACCCCAATGTCCGCCAACGGGAGGCAGCAATTAAAGCTGAACTGCAACGAGAAGAATCTAATTTCCTCACGACTCTTGACAGAGGCGAAAAATTGCTGGAAGAAATCGTCCAAGAACTTAAACAGCAAGGAAACACCCAAATTAGCGGTAAAAGTGCTTTTAAACTCTACGACACCTACGGTTTCCCACTCGAACTAACTCAGGAAATTGCTGCTGAAAATGGCCTCACAGTTGATGTTGAGGAATTTGAGGCAGAAATGGAAATCCAAAAAGAACGTGGTAGAGATGCACACGAAACCATCGATTTAACTGTGCAAGGTTCCCTCGACAAGCTAGCAGAACACATCCAAGCCACGGAATTCTTAGGCTATAACCAACCTGCAACGACGGCGAAAGTCGAAGCTATTTTGGTAGAAGGTGTTTCCCAAGAGGAAGCAGAAGCGGGAACACAGGTGCAAATTGTCCTTGACAAAACGCCATTTTATGCTGAATCCGGGGGACAAATCGGCGATCGCGGTTATATATCTGGTGATGGTATTCTAGTCCGGGTGGAAGATATGAAGAAAGAATCTGATTTCTTTGTTCACTTCGGACGCATCGAACGCGGTACACTGCGCGTCGGTGATCATGTTACAGCCCAAATTGATCCAGCTTGTCGGCGTCGCGCCCAAGCTAACCATACCGCAACGCACCTGTTGCAAGCGGCGTTGAAGAAAATTGTTGATGATGGCATATCTCAAGCTGGTTCTCTAGTTTCCTTTGACAGGTTGCGCTTTGACTTCAACTGTCCCCGCGCTTTGACAGCAGAGGAAGTACAACAAATTGAGGAACAGGTGAACACTTGGATTGCTGAAGCACATGCTGCAAAAGTGGAAGTATTACCTTTAGCAGAGGCGAAAGCTAGGGGTGCTGTTGCTATGTTCGGCGAAAAATATGGCGAGGAAGTGCGGGTGATTGACTTCCCTAACGTATCAATGGAACTATGTGGTGGAACTCATGTGAGTAATACTGCTGAAATTGGCGTCTTCAAGATTATCTCAGAAGCTGGCGTAGCTTCTGGGGTGCGGCGTATTGAAGCTGTTTCGGGGCCGGCAATACTGGATTATCTCAATCTTCGGGATAAAGTAGTTAAGGATTTGAGCGATCGCTTTAAAGTAAAACCCGAAGAATTACCAGACAGAATCACAAGTCTGCAAAGTGAACTCAGAACCAGCCAGAAGGAATTAGAAACCTTAAAGGTACAGTTAGCGATCGCAAAATCTGACAGCTTGCTACAAACAGCCCAAACTGTAGGCGATAATAAAATTATCGTCGCCCAATTAGAAGATGTTGATCCAGAATCTTTGAAAACCGCAGCCGAACGCTTACTGCAAAAACTGGGTAACGGTGCGGTAGTGCTGGGTTCTGTTCCAGAAGTTGGGAAAGTTAGTATAGTTGCAGCTTTTAGTCCAGAAGTCAACAAAAAAGGTTTGCAAGCTGGTAAATTTGTGGGTGCGATCGCTAAAATTTGTGGTGGCGGTGGCGGTGGAAGACCGAACTTAGCCCAAGCCGGCGGACGCGATGCGAGTAAATTACCAGAAGCGTTGGAACAAGCAGAAAGTGAGTTAAAGTCCGCGTTGAGTTAACCATCTTCTGGTTCAACGAGAGGGAGAAGTGTAACACACCGCTCGAATTGATAGTTTGCATACCTTTAACAGGGGGCTTCAGCCCCTTGTCTGTTCTATCAAGTAGCAATCAGCATGATAAATCTTCAAAATCACCCCGTCCCAGTGATCGTAGATACAGACGGTGGTGTTGATGATGCCTTGGCTTTGATTTTGGCATTAAATTCACCCCAATTAGACTTAAAAGCAATCACTGTTGTAGCTGGCAATATTAACGTAGATCAGGCTGCTAATAATGTGTTGCGCGTAGTGAGTATTGTTAAACCCAATACTTTGCCCATCGTTGCTAAAGGCTGTGAAAAACCACTGGTGAAACCGATCTTCAATGCCGCAGGGATTCATGGTGCAGATGGTCTTGGTGAACTGGATCGCTTCCTTGAAGCTGATGGTACACCTCGCTATCCCAAACTTACTATTGAGCCATCTACAGAGAATGCGATTGATCTGCTTCTCAAGGCAGCTCAAGAGTACGGCGACAGTCTGACTATTATTACTTTAGGGCCACTTACGAATGTAGCAACAGCGATTCAGAAAGATGCCGCAACGATGAAAAGAATCGGGCGAATTGTGATCATGGGTGGGGCTGTGACTGTACCCGGAAATATTACAGCAGCGGCAGAATTTAACTTTTTTGTAGATCCCGATGCGGCTCAAATCGTGATGGAATCAGCAATTCCCCTGACCTTAGTTGGTTTAGATGTAGCGATGAAAGCCCCCTTATCACGCCAAGTTGTTGAAGAAAATTTACAGCATCATCCTTCAAAAGTTACCCAGTTTATTGCCGATTGCACTGGAATTTATATGGCTTTTTATCGTGACAATGAAGGCTTTTACGGGTGTTATCTACACGATCCCTTAGCTATGGCGGTTGCTATTGATCCTAGTTTAGTCAAAACAGAGTGCCTCTATATAACAGTGGAAACCCAAGGACGATTTACTACTGGAATGTCATTGGCAGATCGACGCGATCGCCGAAATGAGTCAGCTAATCCCCCGAATGTAGAAGTTTGTTTACATGTAGATACTGAACGGTTTATGCAGCTGTTTACTCAACTTGGTAATCTGCCTGTGGGAATCTGAAATTTAAATATAATTAAACCCAATCTTACCTAAACCATCTCAAACTCTAATTGATGACTCTTGAGAAAATCATGGGTGAAATGATCCACCATATTTGTATTAGCTAGTTCCAAATTATAAAAATCCACAGCTTCATGGTCAAAATGGGGGCCAGCGTGCCAAGTACCCTCATGTAGCTTGATAAAACAATTGCCCGGAATGTGGAAAGCAGCAATCTCTTCTAATGCTGGTTCATTCAGATCATTATCAGGAGGACAAACTGCAATTAACCAATCCTTCCCTTCCAAAGAACCTAGACATTGAGTGCATTGCACATGGCGAGTAATTTTGTGAAACTTTCGCCCTATCTTCTCCAACCGCATAACATAAAATCGTGGAATCCCGTTTTGCAGCTTTAACTGGGCATCTTCCCCATCGTAAGCTTTGCCATCAACACTTGCAAAAATCACCTGTCCATAACGCCGAAAGTTTTCAGAAGTCACCCATTGTGCCTGCAATTGTTGCACTATCTTTGATGTGGTCATATCAAATCTTTGAGAGAGATTACTTAGGCTTATTTTCCCCAAAATGACTGAATTTTATACAGCCATTATGGTGGCTTCCTGAGTTTAAATGCCCTACATTGTGAAAAAATAACCTCAGCTAGCTAGATAACTACGTACTTGTTCCTTTTGGCGTCGGAGGAGACTGAGAGCTTTTTGCTCTATCTGACGTACCCGTTCTCGACTAATACCCATGCGATCGCCAATCTGTGCTAAAGAAAGTTCATATCCATCACTCAGACCAAAGCGCAAGGTTAATATTTCTCGCTGCTGGGGAGACAGCTTTGCCAACAAGTCTTGTAAGTCTTGGTGGAGAGATTCTTCAACGGCATAGTCTTCAGGAGAAGGGCCATCATCCTCCAGTATGTCCTGCAATTCTGTATCCTGTTGTTCACCAACTCGCGCCTCTAAGGAGAAGGGTTGACGGGCCAAGTATAAACACTCTCGAACTTGGCTAGGTGTCAAAGATAACGCATTAGCAATTTCAGCAGTAGTGGGAACGCGGCCCAGCTGTTGAGATAATTCTCGCTGCACCCGTTTAATTTTGTTCAGTTTCTCAAAGACGTGGATAGGTAAACGAATTGTCCGTCCTTGTTGAGCGATCGCTCGGGTGATTCCTTGACGAATCCACCAGTAAGCGTAGGTAGAAAACTTATAACCAAGAGCGGGATCAAATTTATCCACCCCTCGCTCTAAACCCAAAGTACCTTCTTGAATTAGATCCATAAATTCCAGGTTGCGGTGCTGGTATTTCTTCGCCACTGCTACCACTAACCGAAGATTAGCCTGAATCATTTTCTGCTTGGCTTGGTGTCCTAAATTTAGCTGTTGCTCTAGCACCTCAACACTTAACTCCACCTGATCTGCCCACTCTTGCAGCGTGGGTTCGTACTTTAATTTCACAGCGAATTCTTCCTTAGCAGCTAGTAAATTCATCATCTGCTGCACTTGTTGGGCAAAAATAACTTCTTGTTCGCGAGTCAACAAATCTACACGCCCGATCTCTTGCAGATAACTACGCACAATATCATCTGTAGCTCGAGGTTTTTTCTCTGCGGCTAAACTTTTTTTCTTCGTTTTTTGAACTTCGGTATGTGGAGATGTTAAGTTGCTCATGGTTATTTGCTCCTCTGTAACCTCATCAATTTATTGGTATCAAGTCTAGATATTCAGACCCATAGCATTTCACACTGCTAATCAATCAATTGGCAATACTGATGAATTCTGGTCTATGATACATTACAAGTTAATTGTTGGAGATAATAAACCCAAAATCAACCCACCCTTTAATACTAACATCATCAGCAGTCACAAATCAATTACCCCAAGGATCATTAGCATATCCTTTGAAGTAATTACACTCCTTTTTTATTGAAAATTGGGGATTTTCAAACACAATTATGTTTAGTTTAATTATCCAATGCAGTTAATGGAAAAAATAAAAAATTGCCCCAGCAACGATTTCATTTAGAAAAGACAACTTACTAACAATAAATACCAAGATAATTAGTAATTATTAAACCACAGAATATTTATTTTTGGGAAGTCTTAATAGTCTGGTTATACTTACATGTAATTCTCACTAAATAGAAATTTTTTAAATATGAAATGTCAATTTTTCGCCTCTAATTTTTTGCTAGATAATCCAATGATATCAAGCTGGGTACGTAGCGGGCGATCATTAACCATGAAATAAAGTCCTTCTCCTACTTCCCCTGCTCAAGAACACCTTTCTTTAGGAGTCCGGTTAAATACTTGTAATTAGGGATTTAGGATGACAAAGACGTGGGTATTTGCAACAATTGCGCTTGTGTCATACTGGACGCAGACATCTGAATTGAGTGCGGTATTATCAATGTAATTACTCCTGGAGACATTTTCTGGACTAAAAGTAGTAACAGTGGTCAGATTAACACCAAGGATAATACTTGGCAAGACAGCAACACCCGCGTAGCTTGCCGCCGTAGGCATCGCTACTAATATTCTAATTCAAGTCAAAAGATTTACGTTTAGAGGTAGGTGGTTGATTGTTATGCAGCATACTTGAACGATCAGATTTTCCACTTCTCCAATAAGTCGGAAATCATCTGAGACTCTTAACGAGACAACATCTTAAAGCTTTCTCGCTGACTAGTTTTCCAGATTAAGTTGACACAATTACACAGTTGTGCATCCATATAGATGATTGACTTGTTGCAAAGATTTTTGGGAAAATGGTACTACGTTGCAATTTTAATCTAACTCTTCAACCATCACTTTATTAGATATTGGTTAAGAAAAGCATTCACCTGATTGGTGCATAACCTGACATTAACTGTCTTTTCTGCAATTCTAAGAATGTCTAATCCTTGACCATTATTACGGGGGTCTGGATCAACTATAGATACATATATTTCATGTATACGACGATCTTCAGCGATCGCTAAAGCACATGCGGGTGTGCGTCCATGAAAAGAACCAGGTTCAAGAGTTACATACATTTTTAATAAGTCGAAAGCTTTGCCTTGAATCTGGTTAAGTGCGTCAGCCTCAGCATGGTGTTTTCCTGGTGTCTGCGTGTATCCTTTAGTCACTATCTCTTGGGCATCTACGATCACACAGCCTACTGGTGGGTTGGGCAAACATTCCGGCAAAGCTTTTCTGCTTTGAGCTAAAGCAGCTAGCATAAATATTTCATCCATATGTATTAGCAGAAATTATCTATATAAATTACACTACCACTTTTATTAAAAAAATTACTATATCAAAACTTAGTAACTGTCACACTAATACCAGAATCGAGTTTAGGAACCTTGAGATACTCAATTGGCTCACTACTTTGAGAACTTTGGGTATTTGTTGGTTTCTGACATTGCTTAAAAAAAGCGTCTGGGTTATTGATGAACTCAAGCGGGTTGATTTTTTCGCATCCTCGCTCCCGCACTAGCGAAATTGATTCAGCAGTTTGTTTTGGATTATTAGTCTGTCCGATAAAATTACTCCATGTAGTGTTAATCGTGGCTGGTTCCGTCAATAAAACTCCAGCCTGATTGCGATCGTGAAACGGCTCCTTCGGAGCATCGCCTGTTGTCATGGGAAGATTCTCTTGGTTGGCATAGGCACTCTGGGAGAGAGCGAGTGCACTAATCACAACGACTAAGGTGATGGAAAAGGATTTCATAATTCAATCTCTCAACATTTAATGTCAGTTTAATAATTACAATTGGCTAAATACAGAAACAAAAAAATAGCAGCCTAGTTTGAGTACTCAGATTAACACAGCTAGTAAGAAGTATAGCTAAACTTAATTAAAAATATAGTGAAGTTTAAACAGCTGATATAAATATCCATCTAGTCTTTCCAAGTGTCTCTTTTCACTGTATAAAGTCTATCTATGAAGTGGTTACATTACTTATGGGCTGGCACAATTGCCCTATTGTTTACCCTTAAGGAATTAATAACTCTTGTCTTTTAAATATCAGCACCTAGTAAGTAAATATATTGATACGTATGAATCTTTTGTAAAGTTCTTCTATTAAGTCTTTTTACAGAATATGATATTGAGTATGAGATGACTAATCAGTAATTGCATCAGTAATGACACAAAACTAAGTTATCAAAAAAAATGGAAAGCCTCTAAATCAGCGAGAAAGTTGTGAATTATCCTGTTTTTGCTGTCAGTATAATATCAAGCAATTTCAGTTAAACTTGCGACTAACAAAACTATTAGTTTACTTCAGATATTGAACAATCTCAACAAAAAGGCATTAGCTGACAATTAACGCAAATATTACCATCGCAAAGTAGACTACAGTGTTACTGTCGGGAAAATATTGAGAAAAATCTGCTGTAAGTAAATAGTCTTTTTTTCTAAAATTTGTATATATTATGACGATGGAATCTTTACCCAACTTTCAAGAAATAAATATTCAGAAATGCTTAGAAGTTCTTCAACGGCGTTGGCTACCTCTAATCGGAATTTTTGATATAGCTGTTACTCTTGGATGCTTGTATGCTTATTCAGCTTTGTTTCAGAAAATATTGATGATAGGAAATAAATCTGACTCTATCGCTCCTTTTATGGACTTTAATAATAAATAAACTAGTCTTATAGGCTGTGTTATTTAGACTAACTTGGTTTTCATGTTTTGAAGCTTCCTGATAAAATCTGAATTTTCATACCACAACAGAAAGGGAGCGGTAGAAACATAAATCTTCATTCAGTAATTAACTTAGTAAACAAATACTTAATAGTATGTCAATACCTATAGCCTTTATAATTTGTACAGAATCGGGTCGTTTAGAAAGTCAATCTTTAATACTTGCAGAAAGTATTCGTAAGCATTGCGGAAAATTGAAAGATACACCTATATATAGTTTTCATCCTAGAGTAGGTGAACCAATATCAAAGCAAACCCAACAGGCATTTGAAGCGTTGCAGGTGACTCATCAACAATTGCCTATAAATCGAGAATTTCAGGAATCTTATTTAGCTAATAAACCCCTGGTTTGTGCCTATGCAGAACAAAATATTGATGCAGAAATATTAGTTTTTTTAGATAGTGACAAATGCTTTTTTTCAGAGCCAAACGAATTTTTACTGCCAGTAAATTGTAATGTTCGCATACGTCCTGAGTATGGTCAAGGAATTGGTTCTACAGGTCTGCGAGACCCTAAAGAATGGTATTGGCAAAAACTATATGAAATACTGGGAGTAAAGCGTGAGGTATTTGTTGACACACCTATTGGTAACAAAAGAATCAGAGCCTACTGGAATTCTGGTTTGGTCGTTGTGAGAAGGAGTGCAGGTATATTTACAACTTGGAAAGAGAATTTTGAAAAAGTAATGCGGCTGGATATTAATCCTCCCCAGAGTATTTATTTTGTTGAGCAGTCTGTTTTGTCTGTAACTTTATGTGCCTTGGAAGAAAACGTCGAACATCTTTCTCCTAATTATAGTTATCCATTACCTTTACATAACGATTTATCAACAGAACTACAAATTAAAGATTGGGATGATATTATATCCATTCATTATTTTAACTTATTCTTTTATAACGATTGGAATGCACAAATCAAAAGATTTAAAAAAATCAATATCAATTCAGTAAAATATCGATGGTTATGTCAAGAAGTTCTCTTCCATAATGCTCCAAAAATGCAAGCTTTTAATGCCAAGGCACCATATACCCATATTGATAGTATGCCTCTAGTCTTTATTGAAAAGCTGTTGGGTTTTCCAATGAAACGAGAACAAAGAATAACCTATGCTGACTGGATATGGTCTCTGATGGCAGAAGCAGCTAATAAAGGCTGGCGTGTATTTTATTTAGGTTCAAAGCGAGGAGTTGCTGAACAAGGAGCAAGTATTTTGCGCCAGAGATTTCCTGGTTTACAGATTGCTTGTGCTCATGGCTATATTGGCATGGATAAAGATAGTCAAGAAAATCTCGCTACTCTGGCTGCAATTAATGCTTACAAACCCCATGTATTAATGGTGGGGATAGGTATGCCACGCCAAGAGTATTGGATTTCCGAAAATCTTGAACATATTCACACCAACACTATTTTGACTAGTAGAGCCTGCATGGGCTATGTAGCAGGAGCAATACCCACTCCTCCTCGCCGGATAGGAAAGGTGCGCTTGGAATGGTTGTATCGCTTGTTATCTAAATCTAAAAGACTTTGGAGACGTTACTTACTTGAGCCTTAGTTTATTAACACATTATTTTTAGGAAAAATTTGGAGTATCTCAAGCCAACAAAAAAAATAATAAGTATAAGATTTAACAAGCTCATAGCGTTATCGAGTTTCTGCAAGCCTTACTAGAACACCGATTCAGTAATCAAATAAAAGGAGAGGCAGACTCAGTAGTGTTAGTAAAAATTTTGTCAAGGACATGAAGATTATGAACAACGGCTGTGCGACGAAGGTCAAATAAGTTTTTGCGAGAACCGACATAAGGAGCTTGCTCCCCAGATGCAACTGGGTACCTGCCCCGTCAATTTTAACTCCATTATTCTTAAGACGACTAGAACCAAAAGCAGAGGTAATCAGCTTGTTTGCGCCCTTGGCATTGGATGGCGATCGCATTGCCAAAATCTTAGTCAAAGAGGGCGCAAGCGTTAAAGCTGGACAGGTGGTAGCAATTTTAGACGCCCGCGATCGCTTACAAACTGCTGTAGTACAAGCCCAGCAATAAGTAAGAGTTGCCCAAGCTAAACTTGATCAAGTGCAAGCTCCGATAGCGGGACAGATCATCAAAATTCATACGCGAGTCGGAGAAAAAATTAGTACTTCTGGCATTGCAAACTTAGCGCAAACAGACCAGATGATGGCAGTAGCAGAAGTTTATCAAACCGACATTGTTATTAGCTATCTTAGGTTTTCTTCCTGGATTCATCCTTTCTTGCTCAACACCGGTTTGTTCTGTTAAGTTGACTATAATTGTTCATCCCCCTGAAGTCATCTGATTACTGCCTGAAATTTTTTTTAATAGTTTCTATTTTTGATACAAATCTTCGTCCAATATTGAGAGCATATGCAAGTCCATAACTGATCTTATATTTAAATACAAACTTTTTAAGTGTTAGTATTTCAAAATTCTCAGATAATGTAATTAAGTATTAGAGATGAGAAAAGTAAGAATACTGAATTTTTCCTAAATTAGCCAATGTATTGCAGCAGCGATCCACGGTCATACTTAAGAAAACTGTTTACTAGTAAATAATTTTCAATGGCTAATCTTTAATCTTTGCCGTTGCTTTCTTTTCACTTAGGGACTACCAACTCCAAAGCAGACTGAGTAGGATTGGTTATATCGCACTGCGTTAGTAAATTTTAAATAGTGGTGTGGCACAGCTAAAATAGTGCAATAGAGATTCCCGACCCTATACCCCACAAAAAAGAATAAATGCCTTGAAAGTCTTATCAAATAAAGACTTTGGTTATTGAGTACATTATTAATACATATTAATAGATGCAGTATTGCGGATGAGATATTAATAGATGCAGTATTTGTTGAAAGTTAACTTAAGAGCCAAAAACCATCAATAAATTATCCTTTAAACACGGAGTAAATCCTACCGATAAATCTTGAATGCATATAATCCACTCACTTTCTAGTTTTGGCTATTTCTGATTCTTATATTCATGTGTTCTGATAATGCAGCTTAGAGGCGGGGACAAAAATCATATTATGAACAAAACTTTTGCAACCATCGACGGGAATGAGGCTGTCGCCCGTGTTGCTTACAAATTAAATGAAGTGATTGCCATTTATCCGATCACCCCCTCTTCAGCAATGGGTGAATGGGCAGATGCTTGGTCAGCAGAAGGTCGTCCCAACCTCTGGGGTAGTGTTCCTAGTGTCGTGCAAATGCAGAGCGAGGGAGGAGCCGCAGGTGCTGTGCATGGGGCATTGCAAACAGGTTCCTTGAGTACCACCTTCACGGCATCTCAGGGATTATTGTTGATGATACCCAACTTCTACAAAATTGCTGGTGAACTGACTAGCGCTGTGGTTCACGTTGCAGCCCGCTCCCTGGCTACCCACGCTTTATCAATTTTTGGTGATCATAGCGATGTGATGGCAGCTCGTGCTACTGGTTTTGCTTTGTTGTGTTCCGCTTCGGTGCAAGAAAGTCAAGATTTTGCTCTCATTGCCCATGCTGCTACCCTAGAAGCGCGAGTCTCGTTTATGCACTTCTTTGATGGCTTCCGCACCTCCCATGAAGTGCAGAAAGTCAAACTGCTCTCAGATGGCGATTTGCGATCGCTCATCCACGATCACCTCATACTCGCTCACCGTAGCCGTGCGCTCACCCCAGATCGTCCAGTTTTGCGGGGTACTGCCCAAAACCCCGATGTCTACTTCCAAGGACGTGAAGGCGCTAATCCTTATTACAATGCTTGTCCAGAAATTGTCCAGCGGATCATGGATGAATTTGGAGAACGCACGGGAAGGCATTATCAAATCTATGAATATTACGGGGCCAACGATGCCGATCGCGTTATCGTTCTTATGGGTTCAGGTTGTGAAACCGTCCATGAAACAGTAGATTATCTTAACGCCCGTGGTGAAAAACTTGGTGTAGTGAAAGTGCGACTTTACCGCCCCTTTGATGTCCAAAGGTTTGTTGCAGTATTGCCAACTAGTGTAAAAGCGATCGCAGTTCTCGACCGCACCAAAGAAGCAGGTAGCGCCGGAGAACCCTTGTATTTGGATGTTGTAGCTGCCATCCATGAGGCGTGGGGAGAGAGAAGGGCAGGGGAAGCAAGGGGAGAAAATACTCTCTCATCCCCTAAAATCATTGGTGGTCGTTACGGTCTTTCTTCTAAGGAATTCACTCCGGCAATGGTGCAGGGCATTTTTGACAACCTTGCCGAAGCTAAACCGAAAAATCATTTTACTATTGGGATTAATGACGATGTTAGTCATACTTCCTTGAGCTTTGACCCTAATTTCTCCACAGAATCGGACAATGTTGTTCGGGCAATGTTCTATGGATTAGGTGCTGATGGCACTGTTGGGGCTAACAAAAACTCCATCAAGATTATTGGTGAAGAAACCGACAATTACGCCCAAGGCTACTTCGTCTATGACTCCAAGAAATCTGGCTCGATGACTGTCTCTCACTTACGCTTCGGCAAAGAGCCAATTCGCTCCACCTACCTAATTGACCAAGCCAATTTTATTGGTTGCCATCATTGGGGATTTCTGGAACGCATAGATATTTTGAAGGCTGCTATTCCTGGAGCGACTTTGCTGCTTAACAGTCCTTATGATGCAGATACCGTCTGGGAATATCTGCCGATGAAGGTGCAACAGCAAATTATTGATAAGCATTTGAAGTTATATGTGATTAATGCTAGCCAGGTTGCCCGTGAAAGTGGCATGGGTGGCAGAATTAACACTATTATGCAGGTATGCTTCTTTGCCTTAGCGGGTGTCTTGCCACAGGAAGAAGCGATCGCTAAAATCAAACAAGCGATTGACAAGACTTATGGTAAAAAAGGCGCAGAAGTTGTCCGCATGAACTTGCAAGCTGTAGACAACACCTTAGACAACTTGCATAAAGTACATGTACCACAAACAATCAATAATCCAAAATCCAAAATCGTTCGACTGAGCGAAGCCGAAGTCCAAAATCCAAAATTGCTAGACTCCGCTCCCGAATTTGTGCGAGAAGTTCTGGGCAAAATCATGGTGTGGGAAGGTGATGACTTACCTGTTAGCACACTACCCGTTGACGGCACTTTTCCCGTAGGTACTGCCAAGTGGGAAAAACGTAACGTTGCCGAAGAGATACCTGTATGGGAGCCGGATGTCTGCATACAATGTGGTAAGTGCGTCATGGTTTGTCCGCATAGTGCCATCCGTGCAAAAGCTTATCAAGTGGATGAGTTAGTTAATGCACCAGAAACTTTCAAGTCAACTGGTGCAAAAGATAAAGACTTTGCTAATCAAAAATTTACCATTCAAGTTGCCCCAGAAGATTGCACGGGATGCACTATTTGTGTAAATATTTGCCCTGCTAAAGATAAATCTGAGCCATTGCTGAAAGCGATTAATATGGCACAGCAGTTGCCTTTACAAGAGCAAGAGCGGAAAAACTGGGATTTCTTCTTGAGTTTACCTAATCCTGACAGGCGATCGCTAAAATTAAACCAGATTCGCCAACAACAACTGCAAGAACCTTTATTTGAATTCTCTGGTGCTTGTGCAGGTTGTGGTGAGACACCTTATTTGAAATTATTAACACAATTGTTTGGCGATCGCGCCGTCATCGCCAATGCTACAGGTTGTTCCTCAATCTATGGCGGGAACCTCCCCACCACTCCTTGGACAACCAACGCCGAAGGACGTGGCCCGGCGTGGTCTAATAATCTATTTGAAGATAACGCCGAATTCGGTTTTGGCTTCCGCCTTTCCCTCGACAAACAAGCTGAGTTTGCGGCAGAATTGTTGCAACAGTTGGGGAGTGAAATAGATCAAAACCTTGTCTACTCCATCCTGAAAGCTGAACAAAAATCTGAGGCTGACATTTGGGAACAGCGCCAAAGAATAGAACTGTTGCAGCAGAAGTTAGATGAAATCGTAACTCTCGATCCTAATCTAAAGTCTAAAATCCAAAATCTCAAATCCCTTGCTGACTACCTGGTGAGAAAAAGCGTCTGGATTGTTGGCGGTGACGGTTGGGCTTATGATATTGATTTTGGTGGTATCGATCATGTAATTGCTAGTGGTCGAAATGTGAACATCCTAGTAATGGATACAGAAGTGTATTCTAATACAGGCGGTCAATCTTCTAAAGCCACACCACGAGCAGCAGTTGCCAAATATGCCGCCAGTGGCAAGCCTGCACCGAAGAAAGACTTAGGGATGATTGCCATGACCTACGGAAATGTCTACGTAGCAAGTGTAGCCCTTGGTGCTAGAGATGAACATACCCTGAAAGCATTTCTGGAAGCAGAAGCTTATGATGGGCCATCACTGATTATTGCTTACAGCCATTGCATCGCCCACGGCATTAACATGACCACAGGGATGAATCACCAAAAAACTCTGGTAGAATCAGGTCGTTGGTTACTGTATCGGCATAATCCAGAGTTGCTCAACCAGGGTAAAAATCCTTTGCAATTAGATATGCGATCGCCTAAGCAATCCGTAGAAGATTCGATGTATCAAGAAAATCGCTTCAAAATGCTCACCAAGAGCAAACCCGACGTAGCCAAGCACTTGTTAGAACAAGCGCAAGCCGAGGTTGATGCACGTTGGCAGATGTATCAATATCTCGCAAAGCGCGACACTCTCTGAACATCTACCCTGATTTTGGTGACAAACATCGCGATTGTAGTTATAAACATCGCGATTTTCGTTACAAACATGGCAATTTTCCTTACTAAGTACAGCATTTAATTAATTTGTAGCAGATTAAATTTGCTAATACCTTGCAATGCCAATGCATCGGCCGCATTGTTAATGCATCCTCTTACAATGCAAATGTGTCAACCACAATGTTAATGCATCCCTTTACAATGCCAATGCGTCGGCGGCAATGTTAATGCATCCTTTTACAATGCGAATACGTCGGCCACAATGTTAATGCATCCCTCTACAATGCGAATGCGTTGACCGCAATATTAATGTGTTTCTCTTCATGAAAACGCTACGTTTTTACGCAAAACTGTACTAAGGCTGTGGTTTAAATTGTGTAGAACGCAAACTTTAGCCTACAAACCCGCAAATGTTGGGTTTCCTTCCTGAACACAATGTCTAAAAATAGTGCGATGTCTTTGACAGGCTACACCTACACAAAAACTTTACTTGGCATCTCATAAAATTAACTGTAACTTTACCAGAATTACACCCAGCCTCTTGACAAGGCTTAGATATTCATAAGAGTATTTAAGTGATTTAATGGTTATTAAAGTAATTTTTGCTTACAAAGTAAAATCGGCTGGCTAGCTGACACCAAAAGAGCGCCATCAATATAATTGGTAAATGTCTAAAACCATAGCGCGATCGTAATTACGAATTACTCTATTTACGCCGTCCTTTCCTAGTAAGTCACAGCGTAAATAGAGTAACCATTTAAAAACTCTAAAAATCCCATTCCATAATACTTTTGACTTTTGGCTTTTGACTTCTGCCTTGCGGTAATAGTGTCTTTGCTAATGATAAATAACTCATAAAAACTAATACTGGAGAAATGATGGCAAATTCAACTTTTAACCTTTCGGATCTCAACGGCACTAATGGCTTTGCCATCAACGGCATCAATCCAAATGACCAATCAGGCACGTCTGTCAGCAGTGCGGGAGATATTAACGGCGACGGCATCGACGACCTGATTATCGGGGCACAAAATGCCGACCCCAACGGCTCATACTCAGGGCAGAGCTACGTGGTGTTTGGCAGGAAGGGGGGTTTTGGTCCTGGTCTCAACCTCTCCACCCTGAACGGCACTAATGGCTTTGCCATCAACGGCATCAATCCAGGTGACGAATCAGGCATTTCTGTCAGTAGTGCGGGAGATATCAATGGCGACGGCATCGACGACCTGATTATCGGGGCATTTGGTGCCGACCCCAATGGCAACGGATCAGGGCAGAGCTACGTGGTGTTTGGCAGGAAGGGCGGTTTTAATCCTAGTCTCAACCTTTCCACCCTCAACGGCACTAATGGCTTTGCCATCAACGGCATCAATTCAGGTGATGAATCAGGCGAGTCTGTCAGTAGTGCGGGAGATATCAATGGCGATGGCATCGACGACCTGATTATCGGGGCATTATATGCCTCCCCCAACGGCAACAGATCAGGGCAGAGCTATGTAGTGTTTGGCAGGAAGGGGGATTTTGGTTCTAGTCTCAACCTCTCCACCCTCAACGGCACTAATGGCTTTACCATCAACGGCATCAATCCAGGTGACCAATTAGGCCATTCTATCAGCAGTGTGGGAGATATCAATGGCGACGGCATCGACGATCTGATTATCGGGGCATTTGATGCCTCCCCCAACGTCTCATACTCAGGGCAGAGCTACGTGGTATTTGGCAGGAAGGGGGGTTTTGGTCCTAGTTTCAAACTCTCCACCCTCAACGGCACTAATGGCTTTACCATCAACGGCATCAATCAATATGACCAATCAGGCTGGTCTGTCAGCAGTGCGGGGGACATCAACGGCGACGGTATCGACGACCTGATTATCGGGGCATTTAATGCTTCCCCCAACGGTTACAGTTCAGGGCAGAGCTACGTGGTGTTTGGCAGCAAAGGGGGTTTTGATGCCCAACTCAACCTCTCCACTCTCAACGGCACTAACGGCTTTACCATCAACGGCATCAATCCACGTGACGATTCAGGCATTTCTGTCAGCAGTGCGGGAGATATCAACGGCGACGGCATCGACGACCTGATTATCGGGGCATTTAATGCTTCCCCCAACAGCGATAGATCAGGGCAGAGCTACGTGCTGTTTGGCAGCAAGGGGGGTTTTGATGCCAATTTCAACCTCTCTAAACTGAATGGTACGTCGGGCTTTGCCATCAACGGGATCAATCCAGGTGAATTTTCAGGCACGTCTGTCAGCAGTGCGGGAGATATCAACGGCGACGGCATCGACGACCTGATTATCGGGGCACCAGATGCCTCCCCTAATGGCGAGATATCAGGGCAGAGCTACGTGATATTTGGCGGAAAAAATATAGGCAGTGGCAGCACCATTAACCTGACGGGAACTGCTGGTACAGATACTCTTTTTGGCACAATTGGCAACAACATCATCGACGGCAAAGCTGGTAATGATATCCTCACGGGCAACGGTGGTCAAGACAAATTCATCTTCCGCCTCGGCGATGGCAATGACATCATTACTGATTTTGGTGGCGTAGGTAAAGGCTTAAACCCATCATTAGCAGTAAATGTTGATACACTACAATTTATCGGTTCGGGATTAACTGCCCGAAATTTGCAACTAACTGAAAACGGCAACAACCTAGAAGTCACCTTTGAAAATGTGACTAACACCAAAGTAACTCTGCAAAACTTCCTCTTAGAAAACCTGGATAACCTCAGCAAATCTACTGGAGCCACTGTAGACTTAGGCAATATCCTATTTGATGGGCAAACCAGCATCGCCGACAGCTTTGATGTAATTGATGCCAACTCCACTCAAACTAGCATTTTTAACAAAAATACTGTCACCTTCCTGAATGACTTAAACAATAACATCATCGGTTTTGACAACTCCAATGATGTAATTAATGGTCAAGGTGGTAACGACATTATTAATGGCTTGAGTGGCGATGACACCCTCAGAGGTGGTAGTGGCAATGATACCCTGATCGGTGATGCCGGTAATGATATTCTTGTTGGCGGTGCGGGTGCTGACAGATTCCTTTACAACACCAATGCTGCTTTTAATGGCTCTGCTATTGGTCTAGATACCATTAGTGACTTTAACAGTTCCCAAGGTGACAAAATTGTACTGGATAAGACTACTTTTAGTGCAATTACCTCTGCTGCAGGAACAGGTTTCAGTAAAAAGAGTGATTTTCAAATCACGAATTCAGCAGGGACTAGCACGGCAAAAATTGTGTATGATCCTTTTCGTGGGCAGTTATTCTACAACGAAAATGGCAGCGCGGCGGGTTTTGGCAGTGGTGGTCAGTTTGCGACTCTGCGTGGTGCGCCCACTCTCACGGCATCTGATTTTGTATTGGAAGCGTAGTTAGGACAAAATACCGAGTTCAGAACACGAAACTTCGAGTTCAGAACACGAAACTTCGAGCTTGGAACACGAAACACCGAGTTCAGAACACGAAACACCGAGCTTAGAACACGAAACATCGAGCTTGGAACACGAAACATCGAGCTTGGAACACGAAACTCCGAGTTCAGAACACGAAACTCCAAGCTTGGAACACGAAACATCGAGCTTGGAACACGAAACTCCGAGCTTGGAACATGAAACTCCGAGTTCAGAACCTTGAAGCTTATTTCTTCACTAACAACTCTGGGCTATTTAGATAGACGAGTCATTTCAAACAATTGCTGGGCATTACTTCCTAAAAAAGCATCGAAAAGTACCTGCCCTCCAGATTCCACTTCTACTAGATAGCGCTGGGCAATTTCATAATAGGCGTAAGTCCAAGGAATCTGAATTTCTGCGCCACTGTTATCATCTAACACTGTGACCATTTCCGTTACTGCTTGAGTTGCAGTTTGCCGCAAACCACAAGCAATATTTCCCTCTATCTCTGCTTTCATTGGTACACCCAGGTTAGCCAAACCACTGGCGGTAGTATCAATGTCTGGATATTCTGGAGTATTCTGGCCGTTGACGTAGCCTGTGAAATGGTTGACACCATATCCGTGCAGCAACACCCAAGCCCCATACTGAGTAACCTGATTCACTTCTTCGACAACATAACGCTGGGGAGGTTGCCAAGGGCGGGTGAAGACTTGCTGGAGTTGTTTGGCAGTAGTTTCAATGTTCCCGTCTTTTTGTAGAAGAGTAAGGGGTGAGGTCAGTTCGTATTGGATTGAAGATACTGTTTTAGAGATCAGTTGGACAATATTAGCAGGCAATTCATCGACAATCAACTCGCTGATAAACAGTTTGGGTAAGTTAAATTCTTCTTGCTGCGGATGACGATAATCACGGGCATACAGATGAGTTTGAGCAAAATTATATTCTCCAGCCACCATGTAACCTAAAGCTTCCGCAAGTTGCCCAAGGTGGTCAATTCCCAAGTTAAATTGACCCTGTGGACTATCTACTAATAAACGCAAAGACCGAAAGGCGATGTGGTCGTTGGCGACAGTCCCACCCGCAGTAGTAATCATTTGCTGGTAGGTACGGGCATGATTTACCCTGGTGCTGTATTCTTGCCAAAGTAATTTCCATAAATGAAGGGCAATTTCGGTTTTCATAAAGCATTAGTCAATAGTAAAGATAATTCGCCATCTCTGCACAAGTGAATGTTTGTAAGTGTGGATTTAATAACCTGCAATTGTGGCTCTTGTTATGCCCTGGCTATTTAGTAACATACTGCATGTTTATTAATTAAACAGTCAGATACTTGCTGAACCAGTTAGCGACTGTCTCTTGAAGTATCGCAATGTCTTGGCGCTGTTCTGGCGAAATATCTGTTGCTGCTGGTTTAATGTGATGCGTCAGATGCCTGAAGGTTTTCATTGATAGGCGTTCCGACTGGTTCAATTGTTCATATTGTCTTAAGAGCGCAGCATAAAGTTTTTCTGTATCGCTAACCTTATATATCTCGTCTTGCATACCATGCACGAATAAGGTAGCAGGAAGACGATTTCTTTTGATTATTTCTTCCGCACGGACGATAAAATCTAAGCGTTGTTTTGCTGCTTCTGACTTCTCAGACCAAGAATATTTTTTATGCTTCTCCTCTACCCAAGGGTACTGCTGCTTAAGAAAAGAATAGGTTTCTTGTACAATCCGCTCATAACTATTTACAGCAGTATCTAGGTTTTTAGTTATTCCAGCTAGTACAGCAGCAATTGGAATCTTACTTTCTAATAGCGCCAGTAGAACTGTAAAGCCACCTGCTGAAAAGCCGAACAAACCAATGCCTTTGTTTGGGTCAATGCTGAAACGCTCCTGTAGCGCCTTAACCACTTCTGGTAGCTCATCTGTAGCTTGTTCGACTATCGGTAGTAGTAGTCTGAGTACATAGTCATCAATCTGGCGACGCATAAGTTCGTCAGTGCCACCTTCTGGAAGCCGTTGACCAAAAAGCGGCAGTCCCAGGTAGGCTTTCCAAGCTTCGACGCTTTCTAGAGGCAATGCCTCAGCAAGTACTTTTTCACTGTCAGGCGGGCCGAAGCCATGCCAGAGGATGATGAGTGGAGCAGGTCTGTCTGTATTGGTAGGCGGACGTACCACAACAGGTACACCTGCTAATTCTAATGAATTTAGACTAGACATATCCTAGATCCTGATTAAATCCACTTTCTTTAGCAGCTTAACACCTCGCTGATAATCTGAAGGGCTATCTGAATTTGGTCGCTGTCGATAACCAAAGGTGGACAGAAACGAATTGCTGCTTTACCGCAACCTAGTAACAATAAACCCCGTAAAAAAGCTTCTTGGATAATGCGATCGCGCAATTTATGATCAAGATTACCCTGTTGATCCAATAAGTCCACCGCAACCATCAAACCTTTACCTCGTGGCGGCGATACTCTGGGAAATTTTTGATGCAATTGGGTCAGACTAGCTTGTAATAATTCTCCCATCTGGGTAGCGTTAGTCATCAAACCACTTTCCAGCAGTCGCAGTGTGGCAATACCAGCAGCACAAGCTACAGGATTACCGCCAAATGTGGTGGCGTGAGAACCGGAAGGCCAAGTCATTAACTCTGGTCTGGCAAGTATCGCTCCTAATGGCAGACCACTGGCGATGCCTTTGGCAGTAGTAATAATATCAGGCATCACTCCCCAATGCTCGATCGCAAATAAGCGACCAGTCCGCCCCATCCCTGCTTGCACTTCATCCACTACCATCAGCATACCGTGGCGATCGCAAATATCCCGAATCCGCTGCAAGAAACCATCCTCTGGTACGATATATCCACCTTCCCCTTGAATCGCTTCGACTACAATCGCCGCGACTTCTTGCGGTGGTAAAATTGTCGTGAATAGCTGTTGTTCCAGGTAATCTAAGCTAGCATGAGTGCCGTAGGGGATATGAGTCACCCCAGGAACTAAAGGCCCAAAATTAGCTCGCTGCACTGCTTTGGAACCAGTCAGAGACATTGCCCCATAGGTGCGTCCGTGAAATGCACCTAAGAAGGCTACGATTAGCGATCGCTTGGTGTAATATCGAGCTAGTTTGATTGCTCCTTCGTTGGATTCTGCCCCGGAATTGGTAAAAAATACTTTTGCAGGGAACTCAGTATTATTCTGTGGGTTGGGAAAGGGGGCACGAATCGCTAGTTGTTCCGCTAGTTCCACCATCGGCTCATAATAAAAATCCGTCCCTGACATGTGCAGCAGACGCCCCGACTGTTCTTGAATTGCTTTGACGACTTCTGGGTGGGCGTGTCCGGTAGCGGTAACGGCAATACCTGCGGTCATATCCAGAAATACATTGCCATCCACATCTTCCAGCATACAGCCTTGTCCGCGAGATACAACTAAGGGATAATCGCGGGTGTAAGAAGGGGAAGTTACGGCGCGATCGCGTTGTACAATTGCTTGAGCACGAGGCCCAGGTAAGGAAGTTATTAGGCGGGGTATACGAGGTATATTTAGGTTTATAGGGATACTTAACATTATTTTTTCGGTTTTTTTAAGATTACTGATGATTAAACGCTAAGAGTTGATTGTTTACAGTAGCATTTGATTCCATTAGTATCGGAATTACGTATTTACCGAACAATTAGAGTAAACGCCAGCGATCATCGGAAATTACTGATAATTTTTCCGGAATTCTTAGAGGGATTTACCGAAAAAGCTTCATAGTAAAGACTTTCGTTTTTTTAAGACTCTCGCCCGTTTTTATAACACAACTTTTGGAAGATATTAGTAATTATCAGTCCACGAATAAATCTGCTTGCTCGTAGCAAGGAATGTGTTTATTATCTTCCATAACTAAAGTTAGTTGCTCTGAAAGCTTAACCCTCTAACTGCGATCGATGGCATATTATATCGATACGCGGCGCCCGAATTTCATTTCCAACTTGGATCATATCCGGTAGATTCCCTTGCAGGTTGGCTGCGATCACGGTGATTACGACCATCGCCCTCTTGCTGTAATTTAAAGGTTGCTGATTTTGTCATATTTCCAGTATTTTACTGACATAGCTGTTAAATACTGTATATGTATGTGTCAATAATGCGATCTTTTTTTAGTTGCTATCAAAGAAGGAGATCGCTTTTTATATACCTTCACAATTATGAAGGATTTGTCAGGAGCTAGCTTGAGGAATCTGACCCCTTGCTGTAAGAGGTTGGAAAAGTTGACATAACTTAATATCCTACACTTTGTTGATCCACTAGCTTAATTAGCTATATCTACGTGATATTACCATTGACAATTAGTATATTCTACAAATAAACTGCAATCGTATTTCCGTAAATACTTTTACAGAAGGAATATTTTGATAGATAAAATACAAAAAATTATCAATGGTAGTGATGCTTCTGAAGTTATTAGTGTTAACTATGCTTACTGGAACTTAGGGACAATATTGATAACTTTTGTTCTACTATTGACAGCTATTTCCATCGAATCGGCAGTTGCTGCGGATAGTGTTGTTTCTGAGAATAAAGAGGCTCAATTGAGAGTATCTGGACTTAATTCACAACCAGGTATTAGCTTCCAGCAAAGATTGCTGAAAGCTAAAAAAAATAATACTGCTGCTGAAGTCGAGACTGGGAGTATTAGTCATAGTTTGACTGCTAACGTTAAGCCTGAAACATTTAGCAATTCTTTTTTTGCAGACAACGTTTGGCTAGAATCTCAAAAGCTGTTAGCAAACAATGATAATTCAAAAAAGCAAATAACTGCTTCTCCAATTAGTAATACTGACTTGCATTTAAAAGAGCAGACTAATGTATTGCAGCAGAAACAATGCCAAATTATTGTACAGACAGACTCTTCAGATACAGTAGGGGATACTTTTGGCGAGACTAATAAATTACGCCAAGAACTTTTAATTGATCCCATTGTGAGGTTAGGCGCACAGACAAAAGCTGCCCCTGGTTCAACTGCTGGTACTCCTTCTGCTTATGGTGCAAGTTTTGGTCAAGCCTATATTGGTGGTGGTTTATTTTCCCCTATAGATAAGAATAAAGATAGGCAAGATGGTTCTTTGTCTGTTGGTTTTGGTTTAGGAAATGCGGCTAAATCTGTAGGATTGGAAGTTAATATCAATATTACTAGTGTAGGTGGTGGTGACAGTTTTGATTTTGGTGATAGTGGTGGTGTAGGTTTTAAACTACATAGATATTTGGGTGATGGTACAGCCGTAGCTATTGGTTGGTCAAATCCTATTAAATGGGGAGATGTTACCAAAGCTAAAGATACTGTCTATGGAGTAGTTACTAAGTCATTTCTACTGCAACCAGATAACCCAAATAATAAATTACCTTTGACTGTTTCGGTAGGTCTTGGGAGTGGTGCTTTTCGTTCTAAAGGTGCAATAGCAGCAGATGAAAATACTGTTAATCTTTTTGCTGGTTTAGGTTTGAGAGTGATACCTCAAGTATCCTTAGTAAGTAGTTGGACAGGAAATCGTCTCAATATGGGTGCATCTTTTGCTCCCTTAAAAAAGACTCCTATAGTTATTAATGCTATTTTCACAAATGTTACTGATAATCTGGATACTGGCTTAGGTTTTGCATTGATTGCAGGGTACAGCTTTCAGTTTTAACTACTGAGTTATCTAAGAATTTAATCAACAATAAAAACAATGAATAAACAACCATTCTTTCTCACTTTTGCTCTAGCATTCACTTTTTTTACTTATTTAGTGGGTGCGCCTACTAGAGTAAATGCTGGTACTGTTAACATCACAGGGGCTAGTGACGATTCTTCTTCGTCATCTGGGGATAGTTTTAACCCAGGATCTTTAGACCCATCTGTTGAACTTGCACCTGGGGTTGAAGTTAGTGCTAATGGTAGCATTAGCGTAGCAACAGAAGTTCAGAATAGTTTGAATCAAACTCTCATTAATATACTTAGTCAAAATCCGGCTCCAAATAGCCCGGCTGCCATCATTATAGGTATCTTACAGGGTGGGGTGAATGCAGAAGGAGCAGCTAATCAGCTACAGACTTCTATAGTTAGTTTAGGAGTATCATCACCATCAGTAGCATCACTGCTAAAAGCTTTATTGGCTCTAGTCGGAAATAAATCAGCATCTGTATTAGGCGTTCCTGTAGGACAATTACAACCAGTGCAGCTAGTTGCCATCACTAAAGGATTAATGGCAGATTTAGTGATAGCCCAGAAGGGAGAAACATCAAATGTGAATGTCCAAAAGCTAAATGATGCTATTACTGCTTACAACAATATTGTGAGAGAAAGTAGTCCTGAAGTGCTGCAAAAACTTGCAAAAGATCCACAATTTTTGGAAGTTGGTAAGCTGCTTAAGCAATTAAGGGCTGTCCTGAATAAAAGTTAAAAATTAGACGTGATGACACTAAATTTATTAGTGGTGCGATTTACAATCCTCTGGCTAAAGCTGGAGGATTATTGTTGAAAAATATGCAGATTAACTATCAAATTAATAACGTTTTATCTGCTCGTGCGCGTCTGGAGAGAGTCCTAAACAGGACTCAACCCATAAATTTGCAGTATTGGGTTGATATCTATAACTATCAGGTAAATCAATAACGCTATCAGTGACGCAACCAGAGAATTTGCAGTTTAAGTAGAAACAAAGTAATTTTCCACGCATCTAACAAACATTTCCACACCCATTCCCAAGGCGGTTTCGTCAAAATCAAATCGGGGATGATGATGAGGATATGCTAAGTCTTTCGTGGGATTAGCAGAACCTAAAAAGAAATAGCAACCAGGAACCTCTTGCAAGAAGAATGACATATCTTCAGCAGCCATAGTTTGGCATTCTGGCACAATACCCATCGGGGTTTCTACCACTTCTTCTGCTACAGCTTGCACCAATGCCGCCATTTTAATATCATTAATTACTGGTGGATAAAGTGACCAGTATTCTAAGTCAAAACTCGCACCATGACTTTGACAAATTCCAGCAATAATCTGCTCGACACGCTGGTTGAAAAAGCCTTTCAAACTAGGATTAAAATACCTGACAGTGGCACTCATTCTCGCTGTATCAGCAATCACATTACGCTTGGTTCCAGCATGAAGTTCACCCACTGTCACCACTGCTGAATCAATGGGATTAACATTCCGAGCGACAATGGTTTGCAAGGCATTCACGATTTGAGCAGCAACTACAACAGAGTCAACAGTTTGATGGGGTAGTGCGCCGTGTCCACCTTTGCCCAAAATTGTGCAGTTAAAGCACTCCACAGCTGCCATCAAAGCCCCAGCCCGCACACCCACTGTTCCCAAGGGCAAATTATTCCACAAGTGCAAACCAATAATCGCGTCAACATCAGGATTTTTCAGAACTCCAGCTTCAATCATCGGCTTTGCGCCTCCTGGTGATTCTTCTGCTGGCTGGAAGATAATTTTCACGGTACCGGAGAAGTCTTGGCGATGCTGTTGGAGATAGTAAGCTGTACCTAAAGCGATCGCTGTATGTCCATCATGTCCACAAGCGTGCATCACTCCATCATACTGGGATTTGTAGGGCACTTCGTTGAGTTCTTGGATTGGCAAAGCATCCATATCTGCCCGAATTGCCAAAACTTTTGGATTTTGGATTGTTTCTGAATCTTGTCCTTTGCCTTTGATGGTGGCAACAATGCCAGTGTGGGCAATGCCAGTTTGATGCTCAATTCCCCATTCTTGCAGCTTTTGTGATACAAACTCAGCGGTCAATTTTTCTTGAAAACCCAACTCTGGTTGTTGATGCAATCGCCGCCGCCACTCTACTAATTGCGGTTGCAATGAGCGGATAGCCAGTCGGATGCGAGATAGATCAACAGAAGAGGGATTGGGAAAGGTAGAAACCATTATGAAGACAAACTAGTTTAAGTACAGCTAACTTAGTTTATTTATTTTCCCAGTTTATCGTAGGAATGGCGACTAGTACCGTAGGGCGGAATTCAAAATTCAAGGCTGAGCGAAGCCGAAGCCTTGACCGTGAGCGCAGTCGAAGGGTCAAAATTCAAACAGGTATACAGCGTAAGCGTTTCGTTGATTTGGAATCGGTGGTTTATTTAAGCGGTGCTGTACTTTAGTCCCAAAGATAAAATAAGGCAGGTAAATCCTGCCTTGTGTGTCACTAGAGTTAGGTGAATTTCATCCTTCCTCACCATTGCACGTCTTATTGACAAAGCTATTACCGAGTTATGTCAGAACTGTGACTACACCAGTTGTAAACAGGGCCTGCGCGTTCGCTACCATCAGTTGCTCAAGTCTTATCAGAGTAAACCAAAAAGTTTTTCTTTGAAGAGCGATGCCGTACCTCTACGGAGAAGCAAGCTACGCGGAGCGTCTCGTAGAGAAGTGCGGGCTACGCCTACGCTAATAACTGGAGTTTAGACTAAAAGCGATATGAGAGAACGCAAATCAAAAGGAATTAGAGGTTAAAAATATTATCTTGTCAGCCTTAAAGCATCCTGAC
>NZ_JBALCZ010000072.1:0-34852 GCF_036917615.1 Nostoc sp. | reverse complement strand
GGAATCTGGGTAGTGGTGGCACCCTCAACCTCTCTTCTTTGAATGGCACTAATGGCTTTTTGATTAACGGCATTGCAGCAGTTGACAATTTAGGCTCCTCAGTCAGCAATGCGGGGGACATCAACAACGATGGCATTGACGACCTGATTATTGGGGTACAAGGTGTCTCCCCCAACGGCATCCTTGAAGCTGGGCAAAGCTATGTGGTGTTTGGGGGGAAGAATCTGGGCAGTGGCGGCACCCTCAACCTCTCTTCTTTGAATGGCACTAATGGCTTTTTGATTAACGGCATTGAAAAATATGACTTCTCAGGCTGCTCAGTCAGCAATGCGGGGGACATCAACAATGATGGCATTGACGACCTGATTATTGGGGCATTTACTGCCTCCCCCAACGGCAAAGTCAGTGCTGGGCAAAGCTATGTAGTGTTTGGGGGGAAAAATCTGGGCAGTAGCGGCACCCTCAACCTTTCTTCTTTGAATGGTACTAATGGCTTTTTGATTAACGGCATTGCAGCAGAAGACCGCTTAGGCTACTCAGTCAGCAATGCCGGGGACATCAACGGTGATGGCATTGACGACTTGATTATTGGGGCACCATATGCCTCCCCCAACGGCATCGCTGATGCAGGGCAAAGCTATGTGGTGTTTGGGGGGAGGAATCTGGGCAGTGATGGCACCCTCGACCTCTCTTCTTTGAATGGCACTAATGGCTTTTTGATTAACGGCATTGCAGCAGGTGACGAATCAGGCATCTCAGTCAGCAATGCGGGGGACATCAACAACGATGGCATTGACGACTTGATTATTGCGGCAAGTGATGGCTCCCGCTACGGCATCGAGCGTACTAGGCAAAGCTATGTGGTGTTTGGGGGGAGGAATCTGGGTAGTGGTGGCACCCTCAACCTCTCTTCTTTGAATGGCACTAATGGCTTTTTGATTAACGGCATTGCAGCAATTGACAGTTTAAGCACCTCAGTCAGCAATGCGGGGGACATCAACAATGATGGCATTGACGATCTGATTATTGGGGCACCATATGCCGACCCCAACGGCATCGGCAATGCTGGGCAAAGCTATGTGGTGTTTGGGGGGACGAATCTGGGCAGTGGCAACACCCCTGGTAACCTGACTGGAAGTCCCGATGCAGATAAGCTAATCGGCACACCTAGCAACAACATCATCGATGGCTTAACTGGTGACGATACCCTAACAGGCAACGGCGGTGAAGATAAATTTATTATTCGCCCTGGCGATGGCAATGACATCATCACCGATTTTGGCGGCGTTGGCAAAGGCTCAAACCCAACGGTAGCGGTAATTGCCTCTTTGGACACCTTACAATTTACAGGTAGTGGTTTGACTGCTCAAAATCTGCAATTAACTCCTCAGGGTAACAACTTAGAAGTTACCTTTGAAAATGTGGCGTCTACCAAAGTCCAATTGCAAAACTTCAAATTAGAAAACCTACAAAACCTGCCTGCTTCTGGAGCTAGACCTGCCATTGGCAATATCCTATTTGATGGGCAAACCAACATCACCGACAGCTTTGATGTCTTCGATGCCAATTCCACTCAAACTAGCCTGTTCAACAAGAACACGGTGACTTTCCTTAATGAACTCAACAATAAGATTAGAGGTTTTGACAACTCCGCTGATGTCATCAATGGTCAGGGGGGTAACGACTTTATTGACGGCAACAGTGGCAATGACCTGCTGCGGGGAGGTTCTGGCAATGATGTTCTTATCGGCGGTTCTGGCAATGATACCCTTGTCGGTGGTGCAGGTGCCGACTCTTTCTTTTACAACACTGATGCAGCCTTTGCCCTGACTGCTGTTGGTGTAGATGCGATCGCTGATTTCAACCGCTCCCAAGGCGATAAGATTATCTTAGATAAAACTACCTTTAATGCGATTACTTCTGCTCCCGGAACAGGTTTTAGTAAAAAGAGTGATTTTCAAATTACTTCTTCCGGGGCGGCTAGCACGGCGAAAATTATCTACGACGCTTTTAGTGGGCAGTTGTTCTACAACCAAAATGGCAGTGCGGCTGGTTTTGGTAGCGGTGGTTTATTTGCAACTCTAACTGGTGCGCCAACTCTCAGTGCATCAGATTTTGTGGTGCAAGGGTAGATGCACATATAGGATTCATATTTGATTTTGGAAATATACTAGGGGAGCCAGTGCGTTGCGAACTCTAAAAATCCCATTCCATAATACTTTTGAATGAGTGACTTTTACTTCGGCTTATCTCGGCTTTGCCCTTCTCTACGAGAGGCTGCGCCAACGACGCCGGCTCCATCGAGCGTTCGCGTAGCGTCTTCTAGAGAAGTCGAGATGCTCAGGCTAAACTCGGCACAAGTCGCTCAGTACAAGTAGCTTTTGACTTCCGCCTTGCGGTACTAGCTTCTAGATAAATTCTAATTGTTCTTGGTTGTCCGTGTGGGACAAATACAGCAGATTGCAACTTCTCTACGAGAGGCTACGCCAAGGTGAGGTACAGATAATAGTAGGGGCACAACATGTTGTGCCCCTACACGTGTACTTCATTTATCTGAAATACGCTGTATGTGTAGAGACATTGCAATGCAACGTTTCTACATCGGTAGTGCAAATATATCTGATCTAAATCGTATTCGTTCAGGGTTAGCTCGTAAAGAAGCACGTCAATTATTGTCAAACCTAGTAGAACACCCCAACACAAGTAATTTCTTATGCTTACGCTTATTCTTATTTTTGAGAACAGTCAAATAATTCTCAACGTAGCGAAAAGCAGCTGCACAGTCGTAATCAGCAATGGCTATAGCTTGCAAAAAAACCTTTGAGGGAATTTCAAACCCTAAAAATTTTTCTGTTAAAATTAACAAATCTTGATCTGTGGCAGGAAAAGTAGTTTCTTCTGTCCCTTCGGAATCATGAAATATATCTTCAATTAATGCTTTGTACACTTTGTACCTCCCCAAAAGCATAAGATGCAAAGCCTGTGATAAAGTTTAGCTGCTGATCACGAGTTTGTAAGTTAACTGGGAGTTCAGTACCAGGGCATCCGATCTCCCGTAAAATCTCCAAACAATAAGTACTGAGTTGAGTGTATGGAGCTTGCTCCAATTGTTGAGCTACTTCTAGAGCCATCTCCAGATTGACTTGGATAACCGTCTTTACAGGGTTGGTCATAAACACGCCCTAATAAACTGGATGCTCTAAGTTTTGATCACAAGGACAAATAGCGTAACGGTGTTTTTGCGGAATTTATGAAGAGGTGAAATTCGAGTATCAGCGCATTTGCGGTAATGTATCTGAAGTTACACAAACTCGGCTGAAAGCTTGCAATTTCGATCTAGGTGCGATCGTCGTTCGCATAGCGGACGCACCAGAAGACGTTAGCGTTCGCCTAGAGTCTTGTAGAGAAGCGATCGCTCGCCTTAAGACGTATAACTATCGATAAATAGTAACATATCATACAAAATGATTGTCAATACATTCCCTATTTTGTACGCTCACAACTTGCTTGTTTATGTTAAGTGTAATGTCAAGTCTGTTTAGTAGATTTCCTACCAGATTTTTCTCTACACCCTCCCCAGTCAGGGTTTAAAGACAAATTAGTCATTATTGTTAGTAAATCTTAACAATACATAAGTACTATAAAAAATTTGGGCTTTTGAGCCATATCTAACACCCAACACAGTCAATATGCGACCAAATGAGGGTTATGTTCAGTGCCTGAAACGTTCATTATGTGTAATTCATATTATGGGTAATTTTTACAGTGCGTAAGTCATACAGATATATAAAAAAGCATTAATTATCTTTATGCATATTTCATCAGAAATTTATAATTTGGCTCCTTGTACTATGCGAGTATTACAACGATCAAATACATTTGATCTTTAAAACTATAAAGGTATATATTATGTCCATTATTGTTGGTACTCCTAACAATGATTTTTTGTTGGGCACTAGTGGTGACAATCAGATTTTTGGTCGTGGAGGCAATAACAATATATTTGCTGGTCTTGGAAATGACGTAATCGATGGTGGAGAGGGCAATGACAAGTTGGTTGGTAATGGCGGCAATAACACATTTAAGGGCAGTCAGGTTAACAACAGCATTGATAGCAAAGATGGCATTGATACCGCAGACTACAGCAAACAAGGTAAAGCCATCACCCTCTCAGGTGTAGTAACAAATTCAGAATGGTACAGACGTGAGTAATTGTCTTTGTACTCTAGGGTAAAAGTTATGTTGCAAAAAATGAGGTTGGGCTGGTAAATGTATGAATTGCGTCAACTTTCACCAGACATGAAAAAGTTTTTGCAACACAACCATTGAACACGGCAGATGCTTCGACTGTCGGAGATACTACGCGAACAACTCTCTCGACCAGAGCAATGTATTGCCTCATCGTGGGCGTTGAATTTTTACATTTTGATGATATTATTCTACGAAATTAAGGAGTAAGCCTTATGGCATTTAGGAAAAATGAATTATTTAAGTTATCTGTCAAATATTTACCAGTAATTACAGCTATAATAACGGTTCTCCCATTACCAGTTAAAGCAGCTACATTTTTAGTAACTGAACGCTCTGTTTTAGGAGCCAACGATGAAGCTAATTGGGGAAGTTTAGGTAAAGTATTCAATCCCTCTGCTCCTGATTTTTCTGCTTTTTTACCTAACTCTTTTTTAGCAACATCGCAAGGTGGTTTAGGGTTGGATATAAATATAGCTCCAACTAATAATCCTCAGATTACTCCACCGTTTGTCTTTCAAACTTTACCTCCACCTGGCATTGGGACTAACTTCGCCCAAGGAGATTTTATTCTCTTCGGAGGTATAGACCCAACAGGTTTTAAACCTCTTCCTCCTGGTGCTCCTGATCCTCGTACTCAGGGGAACGGAGGGCCTTTTAGCATTAGTTTTGCCCAGCCTGTTTTTGGCGCTGGTACTCAGATAGCTGTAGACATTAGTAATTCAGAAGTTAAAACTTTTATCACCGCTTTTGATAACGCTAATAACCTGTTGGGTAGTTTCTCAGTTCTAAGTACTTCGTCGCTAGCATTAGATAATTCGGCAGTGTTCTTGGGGATTCGTAGTGATACTCCAAACATCTCGCGACTCGTTTTTAGCAGTTCTGAGCCACAATACGGCTTGGCCATTAATCAGGTAAGCATTATTGCAGTTCCCGAACCAACTTATACCTTGGCAATATTAGCTTTTGGTATTTCAGGTGCAGTTTTGAAACTACGCCAACGCACTTGACACTCCCACGGTGTCGAAATAACTTTCATTTAATAAGTTAGAGGTTTCGGACATATTCAAACTTCTGTAATACCGATTACCTATGAGGTTGCTCCCGAACAATGGGCTTAAGCCCATTGTCTCACCAAGCTTGATTTTGTGCAGTTTCATAAAGAATTGGTATAAGTTCATAAGTTTCACATAACTCTTATCTTTAGCCAAATTGAAGTCAATGTCATCCGAAGAATTAGAAAGCATCATCGACGCTAAGATACAAAAAGCTATACGGAAGCACGAGTTCATAGTTGCTTTCATTAGTAGTATTATTGGCTTGATTTTTATAATGGGTTTGTTCCACGCTATTTTGCTCAACCACTCTGAAATTAAAGCATTTTGCTTAAACTGATTACTGGTTGCATTTAATGGGTTTTTATTATCAAGTGTTCCCTAATATCCAGAAGTGTTGAATATTAAGAAAAAAATCATAAAAATGGCCCATAATATGTTAAGTTTTGGGCGGAAGATTAAAGTATATCTATTAAAGAGTGATTATAAATTCATTTCCCAAGATTGTCAAAGGTATCCTGAGAAGACTGCCAAAAAACGATTATCCAGTATTGAACACTCGTCTGTATATGAAGTGTTGGATATCTTATACCCTGGATAACAGTTTAACAAGTATGCGAGATTTATTTAAAAGATTAAGGAACACAGGATTTGAAGTAGATATATCTACATTTTCCAAGGCTAGTTCTCACAGAAGCCAGAAACCATTTCAAGATATTTATCATAAATTAGATGAATTAGTACATAATAAACCTCAGAAAAAACTAAATAATAAATATGCTATTTGTCCTATTGATTCAACAGTTATTACCCTAACGAGTAAGTTATTATGGTTTTTATTTAGCTTATCATCAAGTTAAACTTTTTAGTTCTCTAAATCTAGCTACAGGCAGTCCAGAAGATAACTTCATTAATTTTGGGCATGAGCATGATTATAAATTTGGCTCAAAAAGGATGTTTCATCTGCCCATAAATGCTGTTGGGGTGATGGATAGGGGAGGCAGTGCGTTGGGCGGGTTAAGAGACTTGTACCCCTCCGGGGAAGCAAGCTACGCGCAGCGTCTCCGACAGGAGAAGCAACTGCCGTGATTTGCTGGATTAAAATTTATTCAAGATTTGGTACAAGAAAACAAATATTTTGTTTTGCGGATAAAAAACAATTGGAAACTAGAATTTGAAGAGTCAACTGGATTAGTAAAAATTGATGCATCTAATGATGCTCAAGCTTATAGAGTAGTGAATTTTTGTGATTTAGAAACTAAAACTGAGTTTCGTTTAAAAACTAATTTACTAGCATCGGGAGATGCACCTATTAGTGATGATGAAATTAGCGATATTTATTGGTTACGCTGGGGAGTTGAATTGTTATGAAAGTTTTTAAAAATTACTTAAAACTTGACAAACTGATTACTAAAAACGTTAATAGTATTTCTATAAAAATTTACATCATTTTAATAGCTTATCTAATTTTAAAACTTTTATTTATCCTTTTATAATATGAGCATACACTATTATATAAATTCTGTTGCTTGCAATCTCGTATGTGTTAAAAAATTAGTTATATTCATTGGTTTGAAGAGATAATGTCAAGTTGAATATTTTGGTATTCTTAGACTTAATAAAACCAAATATGTAAATTTTTTTATCAGTATTAAACATTCCTGCCTAATATCCATAAAACTGATTGAAGTTACACATATTTTTGAGAAAATGGAATTGCACCTATGGAGAGTAAAAATAATAACAGGGCTATATTCGTCTTATTTTTGACTGTATTTATAGACTTGCTCGGCTTCGGAATTATCCTGCCGATACTGCCTTTGTATGCTGAACAATTCGGCGCAAAACCTAATGAAGCGACTCTACTTGTAGCTATTTATTCTTTAATGCAGTTCTTATTTGCACCATTATGGGGCAGCTTTAGCGATCGCTACGGTCGCCGTCCGATTTTATTACTTACTTTATTCGGTTCTGTAGTTGCATACGCAGGGTTAGGCTTTGCCAACTCATTATGGATTTTGTTTATTGCTCGTAGTCTTGCCGGGATTATGGCAGGGAATATTGGTACTGCTCAGGCGTACATAGCAGATATTACCACGCCAACTAATCGATCTCGTGGCATGGGGATAATAGGGGCAGCTTTTGGTCTTGGCTTCATTTTCGGTCCAGCGATTGGAGGTCTTCTGATCGGGTCTGATGCGGACAACGCTAACTTCCATCTCCCGTCGTTGTTCGCAGCCGGATTATCTTTATTAGCATTGCTTTGTGCTTTTATATTACTTCCAGAATCTCTAAATTCTGAGACTAAAGCCAAAATCAAAGCTCATCGCTACCGTCAGCGAAGGCTGAACTTGCTACATCTGTCACAGCGTCCACAGTTTTGTATGCTTCTTGGCATCTACTTTTTAGTAACCTTTGCTGTTGCGGCTATGGACTCGACATTGGCTTTATGGTCTAAGCAGCAATTAAACTGGGGCCCTCAACAAACTAGTTATCTTTTTGCCTTTATGGGGATTGTCAGCACAATCATTCAAGGAGGACTGATCGGATTCCTCAAGAAACACTTGGGTGAAATAAAGTTACTTACCTTGGGAATATTAGGGTTAGGTTTAGGATTACTGCTAATTGGATTCTCACAAAGCTTAATTTTATTGTTGGTGTCCACCACACTTGTAGCATGGGGAATTAGTGTCAGTCAACCAATATTGAACAGCCTGATTTCCCAAATGACCCCCCCAGAAGAACAAGGACAAATATTAGGAATTGCCAGTTCTTGCTCTGCGTTGGCACGCATCGGTGGCCCAACCTGGGCAGGGGCTAGTTTTATGAAATTTGGGAGTTCTGCTCCTTTTTGGAGTGGATTTTTAGTAATGCTGATAGCTTTGACTCTTAGTTTGCGAGTGACTAAAAACGCATCTGAATCAAAGACAGAACGTGTAGCCTGAAAATCCTGATTTTAAAGTAAAAAGGTCAGGATTCAGGATTCAGAAGGCTTTGATAACCAAGCTTAATAATTTTTTGAATAGCCTTGTACTAAAAACTTTTAATCCCAAATCTAAAATCTAAAATCTAAAATCTAAAATTAGTATGACAGGTCGCCGAGTATTGTTTTTAGGCATATTTGTAAGCATCCTTCTCACCTACGCAATTTGGATCGGTGGCAGCATTCCCGCAAGCATCATGAAACTTCCTGATCAAGGATTAAACTGGTACTACTGGAAGCTTCCCAACCCGACCTTTTGGAGTCGAGCGACGTCTTGGGGCATGTACCTTGGGCATCAGTTTAGCATCTGGGCGTGTATCTTGTGGGCGCAGCGATCGCAGTTGAAATACAAATCAGCGTTGCACCCGATTAATTACTTTATGCTTGCAATTAATGGTGCATTCATCGCTTTACACTTTCTCCAGACCTATATTTGGTACGATGCTTTAGCTCAAGATACTTCAATTTGGGCTTCCCAAGGTGCGGTTGTACTCCTACTGGTGTTCGTATTGATTTTAGAAACGCCTCGACGCGGTTTATTTTTTGGCAATTCTGTTCCATTCCATCAACAGTTTTTACAAATTATCAAGCTGTACCACGGCTACTTTTTTTCCTTCGCCGCTATCTACACCTTCTGGTATCATCCAATGGAAGCGACTGCGGGGCACTTAATTGGTTTTCTCTATATGTTCTTGCTTCTGCTCCAATCGTCGTTGATCTTTAACCGCACCCATGTAAACCGTTGGTGGACATTCACATTGGAAATTACGGTCGTTTTACATAGTGTAGTTATATCGTTGATGCTAGGACAAAGCAAGTGGCCAACATTTCTTTTTGGTTTTCTTGGCATTTTAGTGCTTACCCAACTCCACGGTCTACCTGTTAGTATCTTGACTAAACGTACTATCTACGGAGCCTTTTTAGTGAGTGTACTGGCCGTTTATGGACTGACTGAACGCGGCTTGAGTAGAATTTACGAAGTAACCTATATTCCTCTGATTGAGTTTGGTCTGGTTGGCGCAATTTACTTAATCTTCCTGCTCATCTTATGGACAATTTCTCGTTTACCTGTGAAGACGTAACTTCTCAATTAATCCCCCCTCGTCTAGCCCTACTCGTTGCAACGCTTCCCGTAAAATCCGGTCGGTGCTCGATGCGTGAATGTGATTCAGTCCATGTCTGCCAGGGAACAAATACAGATTCTTGCCCCTGGCGTTGATAGTCGGCGTGTAGGCTTCAAGATATGCTTTCAGAATCGGGTGAATCTGGATTTCCCGCGTGTCTCGTCCGCCCCTAGTGTTATAACTGCGGATGATGAGTTTAGGACGAACCCCTCTAGGGCTGATAACATCCCCTTTGAGCATAGTACACGCTTCGTTTATCCTGGCTCCGGCATACAGGCAGATTCCAAACACCCTTTCCTAACTTTTTACCCATGACTGGCGTGAGCATGCCCCCCCTGCGCTCGCGCGTTCGCCGAGGCTATCGAGCAAACCAAAGAGCAACCGCTTGTCTGATTGATTGCTCATTAGGTTCGCTATCAGAAGCCCAGGCGATAATCCCATCAGGGCGTATCAGTACAGCGCTCAAGCCTAATTGTTCCTTTGCCCGGCCCGAAACATACTTCATTCGGTCGCTGTATTCACTCGCCAAAGTTTTTAGTGAAGCATTCATATCGAAGTCAAGCAGCATTCCTTGACCATCGTGCATTAGCTCGCCAATCCTCGCGCCATCTTCCAACTCAAAGTTGGGAACGCTGTGGCCTGCTAAAGGGTGGTCGCCACCGAGATTGTAATGCGTGAAAACTCCCCACACCCTTCCCGCAATGTAGGTGGCACCATCGCGCGTGTTCATCAGGTCGCGGAAGATTGCATTCAGCGCGCGGGACTGTAGGCTTGGTTTCATGATGGCAACTTGGGCGCGTGACCAATCCAGAACCTGTGCACCAATTGGGTGTCGTTCCATTTGATAACTGTCTAACAGGCCTGACGGCGCTTTCTTCTGGATAGTTGCTGCGAGCTTCCATCCCAGGTTCATGGCATCGCCCAGCCCAAGGTTCAGCCCCTGGCCTCCGAGCGGCGAATGAATGTGCGCGGCATCGCCGGCTAAAAAGACCCTTCCGTTGCGGTAGGTTGTGGCCTGCCGTGCTCGGTCAGTCCACGTGGTCGCAATATGCAGAGCATTGATCGTCACGTCGGTGTTCGAGATGCGGCGTAGAACTTCCTGCACGTGTTCAAGCGTGATTGGCTTTCCTGAATTATGAAATGCTCCGCCATCAAAATCCTGGATGACTACGTAACCTGGCTGGGATTGGAGGTACATGCCTCTTGGTGTCACGTTTCGACCCGGACTGAGCTTCTCCGGATCGGCAATATCAACCTGAGTCGTGTAGCCGGTGAATTCTGGCTCCGTACCGGCGAATTCAAAACCGCCCGCCTTGCGAACCACACTACGGCTTCCATCGCAACCCACAAGCCATTTGCCTTGGAAAGATTGCTCACCTGAATGAACAGTCACCCCGTCCTCGGTTTGCTGAAAGGAAGTCAAGGCAAGCCCGCGCTTAATCTCGACACCCAAGGCTTCTGCGCGGCGAGCCAGCACAGATTCAAGCTCCGCCATTTCAGATATCAAATTGGTGTCGGTCGAGCTTGGCAGGCGATACCTCCACTGTGAGGTGTCGATATTGCCGTCATGAAATGGAATGCCGGCGAAGTGCCCTCCCTGACGATTTGGCCCTTGTACTGGAGTTGAGGTTTTGTGGGGGTTTTTAAGGCGCTTGTGCACCTCAAGTTCTTTTAGCAACCCACGGCGGTAAAGCGCTTCAATAGTAGGCGCCGAGAGTCCCCGTATCCCGAAAGGAAGTTGCTTCAATGGCGAGTGGGGATTCTCCGCCTTTTCCAATATCAGGACGGAACATTTGGCCAAGACCAGTTCACAGGCGAGGAAAAGTCCTACTGGGCCAGCCCCGGAAATGATTACATCGTAAACCGATTGATTTTGATCGTTACTCATGAGTGTTTCAATTTGTATCACCGTTGTCATGTGATGCCTTTTTAGTTTCGCCAAATCGGATTGGGGTTTAGGCAAGGTCTGGCTGAAATTGATGACTGCACTCCCCTGGCGTTCATAAAGACGGCTCTCAATTTGCATCTCCAGGATGGCGCGGCTCCAGCCGTTTTGAGTGGTCTGCTGGATATACCAAACCCGCTGCTCGGTGACTTTTACGCGATCCAGCAAAACGCAGTTATGCCGCCCCCGCACCTGTGCTGTGCGAATGCGCTGTTTCAGCATGTTTAGAAGAGCGTCATAGTTGCTCAGTTCGGGAAAAAGGGAATCGGTCACTAGTAGAAGAACGTATCGCGCCGTTACTGTATTTTACATTAACTGTAGTAACCGACTGTGCGTGAATAGGCAATTGCAAATGCTGATGCAGGATTGAGTACACTTTCGTTTCTCACAAACGACCGTTTTTGAGAATCTCTGCGTGAGAGTCACTGCGGCATGTAAAAATAAGGCGTCGCCATGATTGTGAAATCCGGGAAAAATTGTTTCCAAAATACTACCTACGACTTTAGAGTGTTGAAATAACTCAAATAGCTATTTATCTGAAGGCGAGGTATGACAACAAACTTTAGTCGGCATCAATTTATCTTGTTTGGTTCAGCGGCGTTTGGTACAAGCTTACTGGTGCAAGCTTGCAGTAGTTAGCCGACGACACCAACAGCGACAACAACGGGTGGTGCTGAAGGGTTTAAAATAGCGATCGCTCTCCCTGGAATGATTACTGACAAAGCCTGGAATCAATCTGGTTATGAAGGTATTAATCTAGCAAAACAAAAGCTAGGTGCCCAAACCGCCTATGTAGAAAAAGTAGCACAAGCAGATCAAACAGAAGTATTAACAGATTTTGCTCGTAAAGATTACAATCTCATCTTCGCGCATGGCGGACAATTTGATGCCGCAATTGAACAAGTCGCCTCACAGTTCCCCAACACATTTTTTGTTGGAGTAAATGGTAATCTCAAGGGTGAGAATATTGCTTCTTTACGAATATATCACATACAAGCTAGTTATTTGTGTGGCATTATTGGTGCTTCTGTCACTAAATCTAATAAATTAGCTTATATTGCTGGAGAGAAGTTTCCCGCTACGGAGGGAGAACTGCGGGGATTTGAATTAGGGGCAAAATCTGTTAAACCAAATATTCAAATTGTTTCTACTTTTACGGGTGATTGGAATGATGTTGCCAAAGCCAAGGAAGCGACTCTCGTATTAATTTATTCCGGTGCTGATGTCATCTATCAATGGTTAGATAATGCCTCAGCAGCAGTCTTACAAACAGCAGATGAAAAAGGGGTATATGCTTTTGGTAACACAAATGACCAATTAGACGTTGCACCAAAAGCTGTCTTAACCAGTGCTGTCAAACGCTTAGATTTAGCCATAGCATATATAGCATAATTAGCTAAACAAAAATAAATCAAAGGACAAATATATACAATTGGACTAGAAAGACCAGATATATTATTTTTAGGAAAATTCGGGGCAATCATACCGGAGGCAGTTAAGCAAAAGGTATTGAATGCAAAACAAGAGATTGTTAATAAAAAAATCGTTTTTGAAGACTGCAAAGAGACTGGTAAAGATACACGCTACGTGAAGAAAACAACATAGGTTTAGCATATAGCAATCCTAAATGAGTCGTGAAAATCTCCGATTCCTCTCTCTGCGCTTTCTGCGCCTCTGCGGTTAATTTATTTTTACAAATGATTTAGGACTGCTATATAAATATCTTAAAAAATTTTCGTAATCAGGACTATATTCCTCAAATCTGGGCTGAAGTCCTGACTCCGAGCTATCAGTTTTGTGAACATGAACTATTTACGCTTAAAAAATATTACCAAACACTTTGGTTCTTTTATCGCTAACGACAATATTAATCTCTCTGTCGCATCTGGAACCATTCATGCAATACTAGGCGAAAATGGTGCAGGCAAGAGTACTTTAATGAATATTATTAGTGGACTCTATCAACCTGATGCTAATCAGATTTACCTTCAAGAACAACCAATAAAAATTCCTTCACCAAATGAGGCAATTAAACTAGGTATTGGTATGATTCACCAACACTTCATGCTTGTACCCCAATTGACTGTCATAGAAAATATTATCTTAGTAACCCATAAAAATTGGCGGCTGAATCTACAATATAAACAGCAAGAAATCGCCGCATTATCTCAAGCTTATGGATTAGAAATTGACCCCACTGCCAAAGTGGAAAATTTATCTATTGGGGCACAACAACGGGTAGAAATTCTCAAAGTTCTCTACCGTCGAGCAAAATTGTTGATTCTTGATGAACCTACAGCAGTTTTGACACCGCCAGAAGTAGAATCATTAATTGCTATCTTGCACCAATTAGCAGCCGCAGGCAACACAATTATTTTTATTAGTCATAAATTAGAAGAGGTAATGAATGTCTGTGATTCAGTAACAGTTTTACGCCAGGGAAAGGTAGTAGTAACAACATCAACTTCAGCGGCGACACCTCAGCAGTTAGCAACATTGATGGTAGGACGGGAAGTAGCTTTCCAGTTAAATAAAAGTCCTACATTACCAGGGGAAATCATCTTGTCGGTGCAAAATCTACAAGTTGCTGATCAAAGAAATATTCTTGCTGTAAATAATGTATTTTTTGAACTGCGGGCGGGAGAAATTTTAGGAATTGCTGGTGTCGATGGGAATGGACAGCGAGAATTAGCTGATGCCCTCGCTTTTTTGCAGACTATTAAGCAGGGTAAAATTGAGTTTACGCATAAGCATTCCTTAGTGGGTTACATCCCAGAAGATAGGCAGACAATGGGATTAGTGTTACAATTTAGCATCGCCTAAAACTTGATTTTAAAAGCTTTTAAATATCTGCCATTTTGTCGCCGTTTTTTGTTACAACAAGAAGCGATCGCTGATCATGCCCAAGCTGCAATGCAAGAGTTTGACATTCGGGCGAATGGGATTGATATCAAGGTAAATCAGCTTTCGGGAGGAAATCAACAAAAAGTAGTGTTAGCGCGAGAACTGGCGGGGATACCAGCTTTAATTATCGCCATGCAACCCACAAGGGGGTTAGATGTAGGGGCGACAGCAGCCGTCCATTCTCGAATATTAACAGAACGCGATTGCGGTGCCGCAATTTTGTATATTTCTACCGACTTAGAAGAAGTGATGACAATGAGCGATCGCATTGCCGTAATCTACAGAGGTGAGTTTGTCGCTATTTTGGATGCACAGACGGCGAAAGTGGAAGAAATTGGTTTGCTGATGGGTGGGGGGAGATAATGATCGCAACTAATCGCACTAAATTCCTGTTACCAATCCTATCACCGCTAATTGCGATCGCCTGTACCCTGATCGTCGGTGCTATCCTGATGCTAATTGCTGGGGCAAATCCCATCATTGCATACAGCATCCTATTTCTGGAATCTCTCTCTACCTACTTTGGATTTGGTAACACCCTCACCAAAATGACACCGCTATTGTTCACCAGTTTAGGCGTGTTAGTGGCGTTGCGGGCTGGGCAATTTAATATTGGTGGGGAAGGACAAATTTATCTGGGTGCGTTGGAAAGTACTTTAATTGGGTTATATGTGCAAGGATTACCTGCGGTGATTCATATCCCATTAGCACTTTTGGCAGGATTTTTCTTTGGTGCAGTTTGGGGTTGGATTCCTGGTTATCTCAAAGCAATACGCGGAGTGAATGAGGTAATTACTACGTTGTTGCTCAACTATATCGCAGTGAATTTAGTTAGCTACCTCGTACAAAATCCATTAATGGCAACAGGTGCGCCTAGTTTTTATTCGCCATTAATTGCTAAAACATCGCGCTTGGCGATTATATTACCACAAAGCCTCGCCCATGCTGGGATTTTATTAGCTTTAATTGCCGCAGGTATTTTATGGGTATTGTTAGTGCGATCGCCTCTAGGTTATCAAATTACGGCAGTGGGATTTAACCCGATTGCCGCCCGTTATGCCCACATATCTGTTGAACGTACCATTATGCTGGTGATGGCTACTGCGGGTGGTTTAGCTGGGTTGGCTGGGAGTTGTGAGGTGATGGGGTTGAAATATCGACTATTTGAACCAGTTTCACCAGGTTATAGATTTGATGCCATTGCGATCGCTTTTTTAAGTCGTGGTAGTGTTGTCGGTGTAGTATTGACTTCTTTGTTTTTTGCAGCGCTTCGCAGTGGTGCGAATGTGATGCAGCGTAGTGCAGGTGTGCCGGTAACTGTGGTTTATGCGATTCAGGGTTTTATGGTGTTGTTTATTGCTATCAGTTTCGCCGTGGAAAGAGAGATCAGAGGAAAAACCCAGAGAGGCGCGGAACGGTCGGGGGTGTTAAATATCGCCTTGGAAGGGATGTTGCTTACTGGTGCTTTTACTAGTGCTGCTGCGACTTTCTCCACTGGTAATCCCTGGCTTGGTATCCTCGCTTCCTTAATTGCTGGGGGATTAGTCGGACTACTCCATGCTGTTTTATGTGTGACTTTGCGTGTTGACCAATTGGTGTCTGGGCTAGCAATTAATCTTGTCGCATCTGGGTTAACATCGTTTTTGGCCCGTTTAGTCTTTAGTGGCAGTATTACACAGCAGTTACCTGGAATCGGGGCAATTATTATTCCTGGTTTAGCCAATATTCCCCTGATTGGGCCGCTACTATTTCAGTCAGATTTTTTAGTATATTTATTATTTATATTAGTTATTTTCACTAGATACATTTTATTTAAAACTAGCTTTGGACTGACATTGCGAGCAGTGGGAGAATCTCCTCAAGCTGCTGACACGGCTGGAATTTCGGTACAAACTGTCCGTTATATCGCTGTGGTGATTAGTGGCACTTTTGCAAGTTTAGGAGGTGCTTATTTAACTCTAGTACAGGTAAGATTTTTTGCCGAGGGGATGAGTGCTGGTAAGGGATTTATTGCGCTCGCAGCATTAATTTTTGGCAGATGGCATCCTTTTGATATGCTTTGGCTTGTTTGCTGTTTGGGGCTACAGAAGCTTTACAACTGCGAATTCAGGCATTAGGGGCAAATATACCTTACCAATTTTTAGTAATGCTACCTTATGCGATCGCCTTATTGGCATTAGTGGGTAAGTTGGGAAAATCTACACCCCCTAAAGCTTTAGGTACTCCCTACTTTGGAGGAAATCGCCACTCAGACTAAAAAACGTTCCTTCGACGAATATTTTTGATCCCTGATCTAACGGCAAGAAAGTAACATCACTTTTCAAGCATCTGTCAAAAGTTATTTCAATCACCTCTACTAACGGTTTTTTGCTGTTGATAACGCAGTTTAAACTGGTGTTGCTGTATTTTATGATCCACAATTGGTTCAGGATAGCCAACAGCATGACGTTCTAAAGATGGAATTTTACCAGTAACTAAATATTCTGGATCTACAGACCGCAATTCTGATACCCATTGCCGAATATATTCCCCCTCTGGATCAAATTTTTGTGTTTGACTGGCTGGGTTGAAAATCCGCACAGGTTTGGGGTCCATGCCGCTAGAAGCACTCCATTGCCAACCGCCATTATTGGCAGATAAATCCCCGTCAATCAGCTTTTGCATAAAGTATTTTTCTCCCAATTGGGGATTAATTAGCAAGTCTTTAGTGAGGAAACTGGCAACAATCATCCGACAACGGTTGTGCATCCAGCCACTTTCGTTTAACTGGCGCATTGCTGCATCTACAATCGGGTAGCCAGTTCTCCCCTCACACCAGGCTTGAAAATATTCTTCGTTAGTTTCCCAAGGAAAGTTTTTGAAGGTATCGCGGAAAGCACCATTAGCTAATTCGGGAAAGTTATACATTGCATGTTGATAAAACTCCCGCCAAGCTAATTCCTGCTGCCATGTGCGAATATTAACTGCTGTTTCCTCACTACGGCTGTTTTCTTGTGCTTCTATCGTGGCTTGCCAAACGGTGCGAATGCCAATTACGCCAAATTTCAAAGCTGCACTCAGTTGCGATGTTCCATCAACTGCGGGGAAATTTCGCTGTTCTTGGTATTCAGTAATAGCTTTAGCAGTAAATTCCTCTAGCCGTTCTTGTGCCGCAGCCTCTCCGGGTGAAATAATCAATTCTCCATCCCAGATAAATCCTAAATCTTTCGCTGAAGGTAATGCGATCGCTCCTGCAAGTTTGGCAATTTCCTGTTCAGCTGCCGTTAAGCCCTGAACATTTTGGAGTGTTTCTACTGGTTGAGCCTTCGGTTTGCTAATCCAATTTTTCCAGAAGGGGGTGTAAACTGTGTAAGGACTGTTACCACCCGTGCGTAACTCATCTGGGGAGTTGAGGATTTGATCCCAGTTTTGGTTAAGAAACTCAATACCTTTTTCTTTGAGGGCATTTATAACGGTGCGATCGCGTTCTTGTGAATAAGGTTCTACATCCCAATTCCAAAAAACAGCTTTGGCATTTATTGCCTCTGCTAAAGCTGGTATCGCTTGTACAGGATTGGCGTGGAGTATCAATAACTGGCTGCCAACTTGGGCATATCGCTCTTGGAGTTTCTCTAAAGAGCCAATCATATAAGTTATTTTTACAGGAGCGACATCATCCCGTTCCAGAATATTCGGATCAAGGCAAAACACCCCCACCACTTTCGGACTCTGCCGTTTTGCCGTAGCCAGTCCCGTATTGTCAGAAATGCGTAAATCGCGCCGATGCCAAAAGAGAATTAAGTCAGACATTCCATGCTGGATATAGTTCACCCGTACTAGCTTAGATGCTAGTGGTACCAATGGGCATCATTCTGGCGATAAATTTCTTCTTTGATCAGAAAGAAAAAGGTACAAGCCCACTTCGGCTACGCTCAGTGCATCGCCTAAATTTATTTTGGTGGTTCTTAATCTTAATTTTGACTTTTGACTTTTGACTTCCCCGTACTCCTACGGAGAAGCGAGCTACGCATAGCGTCTCCAAGAGTTGGGGCTGACATCCTCCCACGGCTAAAGCCGATAGCGCCACGCAAAGCAAGTCTGCGAAGCTATGCCAGTTGTTAATTGAGTGCTGTAGAACCGCTCTAGATGATTGATCCAGCATTCAACCCAGTTCAGTTTCCGCTCTCCGACTGGCTAAAAATGAACAAAAGCAAATAGAACTAGGACTTATGCAATAACTCTCTGAAACCTTATTCCTTTGCGTCCTTCTCTACGAGACGCTGCGCGAATGCGGTTCGTTTTTTCATGATTTTGCGTAAGTCCTGAGAACCTCAGAAGTTGAAAGATGTAGATAGCTGGCATTTCTCTAGGAGCGATGTCTGCGGCGGGCTACGCCTACGCATCAGTCGAGTGTATTCGGGCGCGTTGGAGGTCTCAGTGCAGAAGTTTTTGGAGTCGTTGGAAAAGCTTAATCGTCCTTACCTAACCCTGTGGAAGAGAAATTGTTGAATGTTTTGGAGTCGGAGTATGGGGAAAGATAACCCTCTGAAAAGTTTTGGCAATTTGGCATCTCATGCCTTTAGGATTGGAGATTAAATACTGGGCTCATATAATTTGTATATACTTACGTATATTTCCTTAGAATAAGGCTTTCCTGCTTTTTTGACTAAGTTTTGTGTAATAAAGCAGACTTTATATTATTTAATGTTTAACTAAATATGGCTTGGCAGAAATTTGAATAAAAGGCAGTGGTTTCCTTGGAAACTTCAAGAATTTCCTTGCTTGGATCTGAAACGTCAGGTCATCCACAAGTTTGCATAGCTGTACTTGATGGACTAGTTGATTTAAAACATCCCTGTTTCCAAGGCGCAGACTTGAGTGTGCTACCGACTTTGGTGACTGGACAGGCTAAATCTGATGGCCAGATGTCTCTTCACGGGACTCATGTTGCTAGTGTGATCTTTGGGCAGCCAAGTAGCCCTGTAATCGGAATCGCCCCTGCTTGCAAAGGGTTGATTGTGCCAGTGTTTCACGACGATCGCCTGAACCTGTCTCAACTCGATTTGGCTCGGGCGATCGCGCTATTCATCCGGCTCAATGTTTGCTGTTTAGTGATACTCAATATCAAAACCGGGAAGAGTTGAATCAGAAAGCGATCGTCGATCACGACTGGATTCCCAAACCCTTTGACGAACAGCAAGCGATCGATTGGACTCCCGTATGGTCATTAACCGAGCAACGGCACAAATATCTGCCCACCGCCTTTTGTTACTACAATTACAAACTTCCCAAAGAGCATCGCTTTTGTTCTGCCGACTCCAACGGTAACGCTGCCGGAGGAACCCTAGAAGATGCGATTTTACAGGGATTTTTGGAACTGGTAGAGCGAGATAGTGTAGCGATTTGGTGGTATAATCGCTTGTCTCGTCCCAGTGTGGACTTCGCCAGTTTCAACGAACCTTACTTATTAGATTTGCAGAGTTGGTATCGGAGCCAGCAACGCGAACTATGGGTGCTTGATTTAACCACAGACATGAAAATTCCCGCCTTTGCCGCCGTATCTCGCTATATTGGTGGCGGTGACGAACGCATTATTGCCGGATACGGAGCGCATTTCGACCCGAAAATTGCCATTTTACGAGCCGTCACCGAAGTCAATCAAATTGGATTTGCTGTAGACCAACAAGACTATTCAACTGCTTCAGACTCCGCCTTGTATCATTGGTTTACCCAGGCAACCTTAGCTAATCAGCCTTATCTCGCACCTTGCAGTCAGCAAAGTACGAAACTATACACAGATTACCCGCAGCAATGGAGTGATGATATTCATCAAGACGTTTTGACCTGCGTGGAAACAGCCAGACAAGTGGGGCTAGAAATGCTGGTGCTGAACCAAACCCGCCCCGATATTGGCTTACCTGTTGTCAAAGCGATCGCTCCTGGTTTACGCCATTTCTGGTCAAGATTTGGGGCTGGACGGCTGTATGATATGCCTGTGAAACTAGGATGGCTTCCTACCCCCTTGACCGAAGACCAAATGAACCCAATGCCAATGGTATTTTAATAAGATGTCCGATTTCTTCACCGTTTCTTTCCGCCCTGACATCTGCCTCACTACTGAAGGCGATCAACTCACTCTGCAATCGGCTCAACACTGCCTGACGTTATCACATCCTCAGCCAGGATTGAGAACCGCCTTAGAACACCTCAAGTATTCCACCCAAACTGTTTCACAACTCCAAGCTGTGATTGCTGAATTGGATGGAGTCGAAGCCAGTTTAAATTTTGAGTCTGAGTTGCAAAAGCTAATTAGCCTCGGCTGGATAAGTCATTCCGTTTTACCGTTGGCAACTACCATTGCAATCGCCGAAAATTATCAATTTGTTGCACCTGTTTTTGATTGGCAACAGCCTTTGATGCTGTCTCGTTTTGCCTTTCTGCGTCAAGAAAACCAACAGTTTGTTTTAGAATCTCCCCTTTCCAAAGCCAAAATTATTCTGCTAGATTGGCGGGCAACAGCCTTAATTGGGAAACTGGCTGAAGTTGATGCGTCAAACACCCTCTTAACTTTAGCAGATGCGCTGATTGATGCAGAGATAGTGCGATCGTTCATGCAATTGCTCATGGCAACTGGGATGATTGCGTTAGAACCCGAAAGTAAAGCCTTATCCCAATGGAAATTTCATAACCTGCTGTTTCATCGCCAAACTCGTTTACAGCGATTAGACGAGCCGCAAAAATCGGAAATTCCTCAATTCGACGATCATCAGCAATTTCCCATTGTGAAATCGCCCATGAGCGAACAAGTAATTTCCTTAGAGAAACCTAACCTAGAAGCCTTAGCCAAAACCGATATTTCACTGACGCAGGCGATCGAATCCAGACAATCGATTCGGGACTACGACGATCAGCCCATTACTCTACAGCAGTTAGGAGAGTTTTTATATCGCTGTGCCAGAGTCAAAGAGGTTTACACCCTTGAAGATGATCCTATGAACGTCGGAGAATGGACAAAACGTCCCTATCCCTCCGGTGGTGGATTATACGAATTAGAGATTTATCCAGTAATTAATCGATGTCAGGGATTAGATGCAGGATTATACCACTATCAACCCCTGTCTCACACTCTGCACGCGATCGCCGATTGGCATCCAGAGGTTGAAGCTTTAATTTTCGATGCCTGGAAAGCAACCGGACAACAGGATATTCCGCAAGTTCTTTTAATTGTGACTGCTAGATTTGGGCGGCTATTTTGGAAATATCATGGCATCGGTTATGGTTTGATTTTGAAACATATTGGTGTTTTGGATCAAACATTTTATCTCGTTGCCACTGCCATGAAATTAGCTCCCACTGCGATCGGTGGCGGTAACTCCGAACAGTTTGGCAAAATCGCCCAACTCAACGCTCATGTTGAGTCGTCAGTTGGAGAATTTATGCTAGGTTCGCTGAAAAAATAAAAAGTCTTGCTGATGATACTTCATTAATAATTTATTAAACCTCTAAATTCCTATGCCTGACTTAATTACGATTTCTGGTTTTGCCGAACTCCAAGCCCTCACACGCGGCGATTCCCGCATCAAAATTGCTGTGCTTGATGGCCCAGCCGACCTTGATCGCGCTTGCTTTCGCGGTGCAAACTTGAGTAGAGCCAATGCGTTTTGGCAACAGACACTAGAGCCTATTGATCCGATCCATATCCAACAGGAACGTCAAATTCGGGCGTTGACGAACAAGAAAAAGGCTTTAAAAAAGGCATTAAAGCAGCTCGAAAAGGAGAATGCACGGGATAGCAATAAGAATCAGATTTCGCCATCCATCGGTCAAGTTACACCGTCGAATATAGTGCGATCGCATGGTTCCATCACCAGCATCTTCAATGCTTTACTAGAAAACACAGATGCTCCAATAAGGTCGCAATATCGCCACTTAAGCACCTCCAAACAGCAAAAACCACTGCAACCAGAAATATCTTCAAATATCAACTATGCCGCCGCAATTGCAGCATTAGAGGCAGAGATCAAAGCCTTAGAAGACAAAATTCCCAAACCAGTGAAAGAACGTCTAGGGGGTATCTTTCATGCAACTGGCATTTTTTCCATGATGTTTGGGCAACCCGGTTCCCCCATTGAAGGAGTGGCTCCCTACTGCACCGCCATTAACATTCCCCTGTTTGAAACCGCAACTACCGATGAATCACTGTCACCACTAAACATTGCCCATGCCTTTAACCTAGCATTAGAACTGGGAGTGAATATCATTCATTGTGCCGCCTGCCACCCCACCCAAACCGGGTTTGCCCACGAGATGATTCAGAAAGCAGTAAAACAATGTCAGGACAACAACATTCTGATTGTGGCTCCCAGTGGCAATAACAAAGGCGAATGCTTTTGTGCTCCGGCGATTTTACCCAATGTTTTAGCAGTGGGCATGATGAAGGACAATGGGCAACCCGCAAACTACAGTAACTGGGGCGGACAGTTTCAGGAACAGGGCATTCTAGCACCCGGAGAGAACATTCTGGCGGCAGAACCAGGTACCGATGAACCTGTGCGGCAAGAAGGCACCAGTTTAGCGGCTCCCCTAATCACAGGTATTTCTGCGTTGCTGATGAGTCTGCAATTGCAACGTGGCGAACAACCCAACGCCGAAGCAGTGCGGATGGCTTTTCTCAACAGCGCCATTCCCTGCGATCCTAAAGAAGTGGAAGAACCAGAACGCTGTTTAGCCGGTAAATTAAATATTTCTGGAGCCTATCAATTACTGACGGGGCAACCCTTGTCTAGCATTAAACCTACTCATACTGTCCGTCCACAAATCGTTCTGCCAGCTACCAGCAACTCTTTGCCAGATAGTTACGAATCTGTAGTAACAGACTTTTCTCAACCCAAAAGTGAGATTCACACTCCTGCACCCACTCAACTGATTACCGCCTCAGCCACACTTGCAGACATTCCCCCCTCTCCCACTCTCCCCCTCTCCCCTTCCACCATCACTCCCAGCGCCGTCTCCAAAAAAGTCTACGCCCTCGGCACCCTTGGCTACGATTTCGGCACCGAAGCCCGCCGCGACACCTTCAAACAACGGATGCCTGCGGTTAGTATGGATGGGGTATTAGTTCCTTCTAATCCCTATGATGCCCGCCAGATGGTTAATTACCTGGAATTAAGCCCCACTGAAGGTAAATCTCTCATTTGGACGCTGAACCAGGAACTCACCCCCATTTACGCGCTAGAACCTCAAAAGGCTTTTGGCAGTGAAATCTACGCCGTCTTTGCGATGATGCTGGCTGGACAAATTCAGCCCCAATCCAGCGATAATTATATCGAGCGAGTCAGCATTCCTGGCAATCTTACTGATCGCACAGTCGAACTCTTTTCCGGGCAGGTTGTTCCTGTTGTCGCCCTGCCAAATATTAGAGGCATGTACGGTTGGCAAATCAACGCCCTTGTGGAGGCAGCCGTTGCCACCGTCAGCACTGAAACAAGCGTTCCCGATAACGCCAGTATGCAGCGTTCTCTCAAGAGTTTCCTGCATCGCATCTACTACGATCTCCGCAATTTAGGGCAGCTTGATCGCGATCGCGCTCTTAATTTCGCCGCCACCAACGCCTTTCAAGCCGCCTCCACCTTTGAGTCAGCGATTGTTAGTGGCATGGGATTAGAAAGCATCGAAGTTGAAAAAAGCCCCTTCTGTCGCCTTAACAGCAATTGCTGGGATGTGAAGCTGAAGTTTTTCGACTCCGAGAATGGCAGTCGCGCCAAGAAAGTATATCGATTCACCATCGACGTTGCCAATATTATGCCAGTTACTCTGGGTCAAGTGCGATCGTGGTCAGTGCCACGTTAGCTTGTTGACATTCTCCCCATAATGTCTTCTACCCTTGGCGGTTCTGGCGCGAACAGATTCCCCTGAATCCTTGCTCTCTCAAGTTGCTGCTCAGGTAGATATGATTGAAGAACCCAGCCAGCAGCGAAATATCTCAGCCTGTACTCAGTTGCTTGCAGGGTTAAAATATAACAACAATCTAATCAGCAGCTTATTGCGAGAGGAGCTTATGCAGGAATCTGTAGTCTATCAAAGAATTATTAGACAAGGAATTGAGCAGGGGAGACGAGAAGAGGCGTTGTCAGTGGTCATGCGCTTACTTCCTCGGCGAATTGGTATAGTTGCTCCAGAATTGCGTAGGCGTAGCCCGTCGTAGACATCGCAGATTGAAGGATTGTCTCTTACTCAATTAGAGGATTTAAGCGAGGCGCTATTAGATTTCTCGACAGCAGCGGATTTAACAAGCTGGTTTAATACTGTTAAAGAAAACTGACCACTTCACTCAACTTCTTCACAGCGAATTAATAGCGTTTCCATCGCCTCTGCTAGAGAAATCAACTCTGTCCAAGAGGAGCCACTAACTAAATTTTGGGCGTGAGCTAATCGGTTTCGCAACTGTTCGGCAGACTTGAGGAAGCGTTCGCCAAACCGCTTGGACTTTAGTCCCAGTTGCTGGAGAAGTTCTGGTTGATTTAAAATCAACTCTCGCTTATCACAAAATTGCAAATAATCTAACAAATCGGTAGCTTCGTTTCTTTCCTGGCTCTCTCGCCATAGCCGTTGAGCAACTTCTAAGCGTTCAGGTTTGAGGATTTTTTGCCAAGAATCTTGGGGATAGTAAATCCGCACCAGCCGTAGCAAATTCATTTCTAGCAGCGTTACCAAGCCAAACAATAGCATTCGCGCGGGTGCTTTCTGCAAGTCGCCACAGGTAACAATACCACTTACCTGATTGCAATCCAAGACAAACAATCGCGGAGTTTGTTGCAAAATAGGTAGCAACTTCATCAGTGGGGTGGAAATGGCTATTAGTTCTTTTGGATGAAACACTCGTTGATAGTCGCTACACTTGCCTTCTTTGCCTTGAATCAAACTAGAGCGTTCTACATAACCGCTAATAATATCTCCCGTCTCAACGCCGATAACATCAAAATTTTGTGCTTGCATCCAATGCAGCACTTCTTTCACCTCTGCATCAGCCGGCATAGCTTTGAGGGGTTCTGCCACGTATTCAATGGTGATATTGTTCTCAAATAAACTTCGCAGGTCTTGAGAACGCGATTTTAGGTGTTTCATCCCCCTGCTGTCAACTCACGTTAAATAATCCTACGGCACTGATGCGATCGCCAACGGAATTTTCTGCCAGATTAACCCTGCCGCAGCTACGCCCAACCTAGACATCGCTATCTCAACAAATACCATAATCCAATGTAATACCATCATAGTTGGTATTAAATGTAGTGAAGATTAGACATTCTCAAGTAACAAAATATTTTGCACCTACAAAAAAAATGTTATTACTAAAACGACACATCGAATTGATACTTGGTAGAATCTTACCAAGATAACCAAAATTGATAATATTATTATGCCAAGGAAAGAACAAGGATGGGTCACATTTCAAACTTCAGAGGAAGAGCGGAAGATTCTAGAGGAGTTCTGCGAACAGTCTCAACGGACCAAGACTGAGATTTTGCGGGAACTCGTGCGTAGTCTCAATCAGCACTCCTTACCACCAACTCAGCAAGAAAAACAGGAAGATGTCTACATTCAAAAGCCTGATATAGAAAGTAGTATTCAAAAAAAATCATTAAAAGTTAGCTCTCGCAATATTCTTAAAGGTGTTGTTAAACGAGTTGTTTATGGAGCTGTTAATAGTGAGGTGACTCTAGAGATTATTCACAAAGTCGAGTTAACTTCAATTATCACCAGAACTTCCGCAGAAGAGTTGGAACTATCTGAGGGAAAAGAAGCTTATGCAGTCATTAAGTCCAACGATATTGTCATTGCTAGAGAATAGAAATAGTTAATTTTGGGCGTTGGATATTAAGAGGATGAATTATCAGCACTAACATTTTTGATTTTGGAGAACTGCAAGATAAATTGAGTATATATAGTTGCTGCGATCGCTTATGTAATACTATTTTAAAAAATATTGACAAACAATAAATCGGTTGTACACGCGTACATCTGTGCGCCTCTACTATAGCAATCCTATCTGATTTGTGAAAATTCGCAGTCTCCAGATTCCCGACTTCGTAAAAGTTGTCAGGGATCTAAGTAGAACGACTTAAAAAAACCAAACTATGTGAAGATAAGTAAATACGTATGATGTATTTAGCACGGCAACAAAGATATGGGCAGCCGTTTACAGCGGTTTTCAGATGAATAGACCAGAGAATGTGGTTTCGCGCACTATATTTGCAGTTTGTTTGCAGCGATTGTGGTTTCATTTGCACCTAATGTGGTTTTGAGACCCCTTTTATTTGCAGAGAATGTGGTTTCAAAATCGCCTTGTTTGCAGTTTTATCTCCCGACGTTTGCAGTTCGCTACACCTAGAGAGTGGGGAGCGGACAGGACAGACCGACGCGAAGCTGAGACGTAGTCACCGCGGCACGCCGTGGCGGTGTTGCAAGTCACCCGTCGGACGTCTGCTCGTCCGTGGGGTAGCGGGCGTAGAACTCAGCGTCCCACGCGGCCTCGGCCTCCTTCTCGGTGGGCGGGAGGACCATGCCGGCCTCCATGGCCCAGTGCGGCGGGAAGTCGAAGAGGGCGACGATTTTGTGGTGCATCTACCCTTGCACCACAAAATCTGATGCACTGAGAATCGGCGCACCAGTTAGAGTTGCAAATAGACCACCGCTACCAAAACCAGCCGCACTGCCATTTTGGTTGTAGAACAACTGCCCACTAAAAGCGTCGTAGATAATTTTCGCCGTGCTAGCCGCCCCGGAAGAAGTAATTTGAAAATCACTCTTTTTACTAAAACCTGTTCCGGGAGCAGAAGTAATCGCATTAAAGGTAGTTTTATCTAAGATAATCTTATCGCCTTGGGAGCGGTTGAAATCAGCGATCGCATCTACACCAACAGCAGTCAGGGCAAAGGCTGCATCAGTGTTGTAAAAGAAAGAGTCGGCACCTGCACCACCGACAAGGGTATCATTGCCAGAACCGCCGATCAGAATATCATTGCCACAACCCCCCCGCAGCAGGTCATTGCCACTGTTGCCGTCAATAAAGTCGTTACCTCCTTGAGCATTAATCACATCGTTGGAGTTTTCAAAACCTGTGATGCTATTATTCAGGTCATTGAGGAAAGTCACCGTGTTCTTGTTGAACAGGCTAGTTTGAGTGGAATTGGCATTGAAGACATCAAAGCTGTCAGCGATGTTGGTTTGCCCATCAAACTCTATATTACCAATCGCAGGTCTAGCTCCAGAAGCTGGCAGGTTATCGAGGTTTTCTAATTTGAAGTTTTGCAATTGGACTTTAGTATTAGCCACATTTTCAAAGGTAACTTCTAAGTTGTTACCCTGAGGAGTTAATTGCAGATTTTGAGCAGTCAAACCACTACCTGTAAATTGCAAGGTGTCCAAAGAGGCAATTACCGCTGCCGTTGGGTTTGAGCCTTTGCCAACGCCACTAAAATCGGTGATGGTGTCATTGCCATCGCCAGGGCGAATAATAAATTTATCTTCACCGCCGTTGCCTGTTAGGGTATCGTCACCAGTTAAGCCATCGATGATGTTGTTGCTAGATGTGCCGATTAGCTTATCTGCATCGGGAGTTCCAGCCAGGTTACCAGGGGTGTTGCCACTGCCCAAATTCGTCCCCCCAAACACCACATAGCTTTGCCCAGCAGTGTCGATGCCGTTGGGGTCGGCATATGGTGCCCCAATAATCACATCGTCAATGCCATCATTGTTGATGTCCCCCGCATTGCTGACTGAGTAGCCTGATAAGTCACCTTTAGCAATGCCGTTAATCAAAAAGCCATTAGTGCCATTCAAAGAAGAGAGGTTGAGGGTGCCACCACTGCCCAGATTCTTCCCTCCAAACACTACATAGCTTTGCCCAGCAGTGTCGATGCCGTTGGGGGAGGCATATGGTGCTCCAATAATCAGGTCGTCAATGCCATCATTATTAATGTCCCCCGCATTGCTGACTGAGGTGCCTGAGTAGTCATATGCTGCAATGCCGTTAATCAAAAAGCCATTAGTGCCATTCAAAGAAGAGAGATTGAGGGTGCCACCACTGCCCAGATTCTTCCCCCCAAACACTACATAGCTTTGCCCTGCACCATCGATGCCGTTGGGGGAGGCAGATCGTGCCCCAATAATCAGGTCGTCAACGCCATCGTTGTTGATGTCCCCCGCATTGCTGACTGAGATGCCTGAGTAGTCAAGTTTTGCAATGCCGTTAATCAAAAAGCCATTAGTGCCATTCAAAGAAGAGAGGTTGAGGGTGCCGCCACTGCCCAGATTCTTCCCCCCAAATACTATATAGCTTTGCCCAGCAATGTAGATGCCGTTGGGGGAGGCATCATATGCCCCAATAATCAGGTCGTCAATGCCATCGTTGTTGATGTCCCCCGCATTGCTGACTGAGTAGCCTGATTCGTCCTCTGCTGCAATGCCGTTAATCAAAAAGCCATTAGTGCCATTCAAAGAAGAGAGGTTGAGGGTGCCACCACTGCCCAGATTCCTCCCCCCAAACACTACATAGCTTTGCCCTGCACCATCGATGCCGTTGGGGTCGGCATATGGTGCCCCAATAATCAGGTCGTCAACGCCATCGTTGTTGATGTCCCCCGCATTGCTGACTGAGTAGCCTGAGTTGTCAATTGCTGCAATGCCGTTAATCGAAAAGCCATTAGTACCATTCAAAGAAGAGAGGTTGAGGATGCCACCACTGCCCAGATTCCTCCCCCCAAACACTACATAGCTTTGCCCTGCAACATCGATGCCGTTGGGGGAGGCATATGGTGCCCCAATAATCAGGTCGTCAACGCCATCGTTGTTGATGTCCCCCGCATTGCTGACTGAGTAGCCTGAGTTGTAAAATTTTTCAATGCCGTTAATCAAAAAGCCATTAGTGCCATTCAAAGAAGAGAGGTTGAGGGTGCCACCACTGCCCAAATTCCTCCCCCCAAACACTAGATAGCTTTGCCCAGCTTCAAGGATGCCGTTGGGGGAGGCATATGGTGCCCCAATAATCAAGTCGTCAATGCCATCGTTGTTGATGTCCCCCGCACTGCTGACTGAGTAGCCTGATAAGTCACCTTTAGCAATGCCGTTAATCAAAAAGCCATTAGTGCCATTCAAAGAAGAGAGGTTAAGGAGATTGAATGATGAATTAGCCATGATTTTCTCAATTGTTTATTTATTGTTAGTCAGAGAGTCGGACTTAAGGTTCTAAGCTTGAAGTTCTGTGTTCCAAGTCGGGTTGCACATCTGTGCGTGCCCCTATGCTTGTACGACAAAATCTGATGCACTGAGAGTTGACGTACTATCTAAGAACTGCCAATTCACCGCTACTTCCGCAACCAGGTAGGCTTTGGGCTTGTAGAATAACCGCTGATTTAGAGTGTCCTAGAAAATGCGATCGCTATTGCTACCCTCAAAAATTGAACTGCACATCATAATTCGTAATTAGGAAATTCAATTACGAATTATATTGATAGCGCTCTTTGGGTATGATTTCCTCAAAGGATTTGACTTTGAAATTTTTAAGTTGTTTTGATATTTTTTAAAACACTTAGATATTCTGATAAATATCTAAGCAGTGTCAATAGGCTAAGTGTAATTCTGGTAAAGTTAGAGTTAACTTTATGACTTGCCAAGTAAAGTTTTTGTGTAGGCGTAGCCCGTTGTAAACATTGCTCTCTTTAGATCGTCTATGTATCTATCTAAAGATGTAAATCATTGGTGAAAAATGAACATCACACGGAGATATGCAAGAGAACACGGAGATTTCTCTTTGGGTTTCCCAATCTCTGCGTCTTCTTTGACAGCATTCCTTGACTAAAGTTCTCTTATTTCCAATAGTGTTAATTTTTTGAGTACGGTAAACCGTATTTGCTCATTAGTTCCCAAAGATTAATTTAATTGTTAAGTTTAGTTACATAAATAAAAAAAAACTACACCCATTGCTAGACAGGAGAATTTATGATAAGTGGTAGTATCCTTGACACTGAAGACAAACTGAACAACTTTGAGATGCAGCCTGGACATTAGATCACACAAGTCAAGCTCTCTCAGAAATAAGACTGATTTAACATTGTTTAACATTACTATGCAAGCGACAGATCAATTAGTGCATTTTTTAGAGGAGGAGTTGGGTATTTCTGGTGGAGCAATTTCCCTTGCCTTGCGACATTGTGAGCAGACCCCCAACTTTCTAGCCATGACTCTCTGGCAGTATGGGCTGGTAACACTGGATCAGTTAGCCCAAATTTTTGATTGGTTGGAAACAGTATAAGCTCCTGCTTCAACTATTCGGATCGTAAATAGCCGACTTTCCCAGAAAGTCACATTCTCAACAGTTTTCATTCTAAGGATTGGTAACAACATCTATGGCAATTAAAGAACAGCCTAAGTCACCTCGGTTTCGGATCATTGCTAATATATTGCTGGCAGTATCAGGGCTATTCCTGCTCTTAAATTTATTTTTGCCTGGTTTATTTGCTTCTGGCCCTGCTGGTGTTCCCTATAGCCTATTTATTCATCAAGTACAAGAAGGGGAAGTCAGCCGCGTTTCCGTTGGTCAAAACCAGATCCTTTACCAACTAAAAACAGAAAATGCCGAGCCGGGCCAGGTGTTTGCAACTACACCAATCTTTGATTTAGAGTTACCCAAACTGCTAGAACAAAAAGGAATTGAGTTCGCTGCTACACCTCCACCCAAGAATACTTGGATTACAACCCTCTTGAGTTGGGTGATTCCACCGCTGATTTTTATTGGCATTTGGCAGTTCTTTCTCGCCCGTGGTGCTGGTGGCGGTGGTCCTCAAGGTGTTCTTTCCATTGGTAAGAGCAAAGCTAAGGTTTACGTTGAAGGCGAGTCAGCTAAAATTACCTTTGCAGATGTGGCTGGGGTAGAAGAAGCGAAAACTGAGTTAGTAGAAATCGTGGATTTCCTCAAGACTCCAGGACGCTTTACGCAAATTGGCGCTAGGATTCCTAAAGGTGTGCTGTTAGTTGGTCCTCCAGGTACTGGTAAGACACTTTTAGCGAAAGCCGTAGCAGGGGAAGCAGGAGTTCCATTCTTCAGCATCTCTGGTTCGGAGTTTGTGGAACTGTTTGTCGGTGTGGGTTCTTCTAGAGTGCGGGATTTATTTGAGCAGGCTAAAAAACAGGCTCCCTGTATTGTATTCATTGATGAATTGGATGCGATCGGTAAGTCTCGTAGCAGTAACGGCTTCTACGGTGGTAACGATGAGCGAGAACAAACCCTCAACCAGTTACTAACAGAGATGGACGGGTTTGCAGTTGGGGATGCAACAGTCATTGTACTAGCAGCTACCAACCGCCCGGAAATACTAGACCCGGCATTGCTGCGTCCAGGCCGCTTTGACCGCCAAGTGTTGGTAGACCGTCCCGATTTATCTGATCGTGAAGCAATTCTCAAGATTCACGCTCAAAAGGTGAAATTAGGAGATGATGTGAATCTAAAAGCGATCGCTACTCGTACCCCTGGTTTTGCTGGCGCAGATTTGGCAAACTTGGTGAATGAAGCTGCATTATTAGCAGCTCGCAATCTCCGTCAAAGTGTTGCTCAAGAAGACTTTGCCGAAGCAATTGAGCGGGTAGTTGCCGGTTTAGAGAAGAAGAGTCGGGTGATGAATGAGACTGAGAAAAAGATTGTTGCATACCATGAAGTCGGTCACGCAATGGTAGGGGCGCTAACCACAGGAAACGGACGTGTAGAAAAGATTTCGATTATTCCCCGTGGGATGGCAGCTTTGGGCTACACTCTGCAATTACCAACTGAAGACCGCTTTTTGATGAATGAAGAAGAATTGCGCGGTCAGATTGCGACTCTGTTAGGTGGACGTTCCGCCGAAGAGATTGTGTTTAACAGCATTACAACAGGTGCTTCCAACGATTTGCAACGAGCAACTGACTTGGCAGAACGGATGGTAACAGCCTATGGTATGAGCAAAGTCTTAGGGCCACTGGCTTACCAACAAGGACAACAAGCGATGTTCCTGGGTAATGGTGCGGCTAATCCCCGGCGGGCGGTGAGTGAAGACACATCCAAAGCCATTGATAGTGAAGTCAAGGAAATCGTGGAAACAGCCCACGAACAAGCCCTAAATATTCTCAGAGAGAATCGAGACTTGCTAGAAGCGATCGCTACTCAACTCTTAGAAACAGAAGTCATTGAAGGGGAAAAACTGCACAGTCTGCTTAGTCAGGTTAAACCTGTAGCTAATCCGTAATTCCTAATTAAGAAAGTCAGATTTTATCCGCAGAAGGACGCAGAGAATAACTCTGCGTTCCTTTGCGTTTGAGAAAAGCCACTCATTTTCATACCGCAATCAGCAACGCCAACACAACATATACTAATTGCATTGATCAATCAAATCCAAGATGCTACTTTTAGTACCTCGCAAGCCGTATTTAGAATGATAGCAGAGCGCTAATCACAATTAAACAACCACAAAATTGTTTTCCGTTAGTGTCACACCGCCTAAAAGTTGTGCAAATTTTACCTGAGTAAACCCAGCCGCACTGCCATCTTGGTCAAAGTACAGTCCACCTGTAGAATTATCATAGATGAATCGTTGACTGCTTGTCGTTGCAGATGTTCCAAGGGTAAATTGGCTTGTCTGAAGTGAACCGATTGATAACCCGCCACCAAAACCAGCGGCCGATACCTGAATCAGTTCATTAGTGGCGTTGAAGTCATAAATAGTATCAATGCCTTGACTATAACTATTGAAAGCAAAGGTATCAGTCCCATCCCCTCCATAGAGGGTATCATTCCCGTTGCCACCTGTGAGGATATCATTGCCACTACCACCTTGGAGGATGTTCTTACCGGAAGCGCCAGAAGCGGAGATATAATCATTGCCATCACCCCCAGAGAGGAGGTTATCACCTGTTGAACTCCCAGCACTCAAGCGATCGTTACCAGCGCCACCATTGAGGGTGTTATTGCCTGTTGAGCGGTAGTCATGGTAGTTATTGGGGTCGGAGTAGTAGTAAGTGCCAGAAAGGTTAATAAAATCATTCCCATCGCCACCAGAGAGCAGGTTATTGCCTGTTGAACCGCTAGCACTCAATGTATCATCACCGGCACCTCCATTAATGGTATTATTACCTAAAGAGCGAGAGTCGAAGGAGGAGTAGCTGGATCTGGAGTAGCCGCCAGAAAGGTCAATAAAATCATTCCCATCGCCCCCAGAGAGCAGGTTATTACCTGTTGAACCGCTAGCACTCAAGGTATCGTCACCAGCACCTCCGTCAAGGGTGTTATTACCTAAAGAACGAGAGTCCGAGGAGAAGAAGTAGCGGGAACTGTCAGTGTAGTAAGTGCCAGAAAGGTCAATAAAATCATTGCTATCGCCGCCATAGAGCAGGTTGTCACCTTTTGAACCGCTAGCATTCAATGTATCGTCACCGACACCTCCATTAAGGGTGTTATTACTTAAGGAGCGAGAGTCCGATGAGTAGTTGGTCTCGGTGTAGTAGTAGATGCCAGAAAGGTCAAGAGAATCATCGCCATCGCCCCCAGAGAGCAGGTTATCACCTTTTGAACCGCTAGCACTTAATGTATCGTCACCGGCACCTCCATAAAGAGTGTTATTACCTAAGGAGCGAGTGTCTAAAGAGAGGGAGCCGGATGTGGAGTAAGTGCCAGAAAAGTTAAGATAATCATTGCCATCGCCTCCGTCGAGGGTGTTATTACCTGTTGAACCGCTAGCATTCAATGTATCGTCACCTGTACCTCCGTCGAGGGTGTTATTACCTGTTGAACCGCTAGCATTCAATGTATCGTCACCTGTACCTCCGTTGAGGGTGTTATCACCTGTTGAACCGCTAGCATTCAATGTATCGTCACCTGTACCTCCGTCAAGGGTATTATTACCTTCACCACTTTCGAGAGTATCATTTCCCCCACCGCCAATGAGAGTATCATTTCCCACACCACCTCTCAAAAGGTCATTACCACTCAAACCGTTGATGATGTCGTCGCCTCCTTGACCATTGATGACATCGTTGGAGTTGTCAAAACCTGTAATATTGTTATCGAGGTCATTGAGGAAGGTAACAGTGTTCTTATTGAACAGGGTAGTTTGAGTAGAATTAGCATCAAACACATCAAAACTGTCTGTAATGCTGGTTTGTCCATAAAAGAGGATATTGCCAATAGCAGATCGTGAAGAATTTACTGGCAGATTATCCAAATTTTCTAATTTGAAGTCTTGCAGAATGATTTTGGATTGTTGGGAATCATCTTCAAAAGTGATTTCTAAATTGTTACCATTTTGAGTTAATAGTAGATTTTGAGCAGTGAATCCATAATCTGTAAGTTGCAAAGTGTCAGCAGAGGCAATGACTGCCGTTGATGGATTTGAGCCTTTACCCACACCACTGAAATCGGTGATGGTATCAGTATTGGAGTTTACGACGAAAATATCGTTGCCGCCGCCACCAGTTAGGGTGTCATTACCACTGCCCCCGGAGAGGGTATCGTTGCCATTGTTCCCTACGATATTGTCGTTGTAGAATGTACCTGAGATATTGAATTGTTCGATATTCTTGTAGCTAACCCGAC
>NZ_JBALCZ010000071.1:0-18504 GCF_036917615.1 Nostoc sp. | reverse complement strand
AAATCTCAAATCTCAAATCTCAAATCTCAAATCTCAAATCTCAAATCTCAAATCTCAAATCTCAAATCTCAAATCTCAAATCTCAAATCTCAAATTAATATGACTTCGACATTGCCCGTGCCTGAACCTGATCAAAGCGATTCTGCTAACACTGACGCAAATTCTCTCAGCTGGGAGGAACAACTGGATAGTGCTATTTTCAGTTTTGAAGATATTCAGACGGAACTGAACTATAAACAAGCACAAACGGCGCTGCGAAACTTGGTAGCCAATCTCGACCTCACCCCCCAAGAAAAAACCGGATTGGAGACGGAAATTGCTGATTTGGAAACCATGCTGGGGAAGTTAGACCGCATGGTGGTGCAGATTGCGGCTTTTGGCATGGTGGGACGTGGTAAGTCTTCGCTACTCAATGCTTTGGTTGGGCAAACAGTATTTGAAACTGGGCCGCTGCACGGTGTCACCCGTGCTGCACAAAGAGTTAATTGGAGTATTAGTGAGGAGGCGATTGGGGAAACTGAACGTGCTTTGCGAGTCACTCTCCCTGGTGTAGGTCAATCGCAGGTGGAATTAATTGACACTCCTGGGTTAGACGAAGTAGATGGTGCAACCCGTGCGGCGTTAGCTGAACAGATTGCAAAACTTGCGGATTTGATTCTGTTTGTGATATCTGGCGACATGACAAAGCTAGAATACATGGCCCTTTCTCAGTTGCGAGAAGCAGGTAAACCGATCATCTTAGTGTTTAACAAAGTAGACCAGTATCCAGAAGCAGACCGGATGGCAATTTATCACAAAATTCGGGATGAAAGGGTGCGGGAATTACTCACACCTCTAGAAATTGTCATGGCTGCGGCATCGCCATTGGTGAAGACGGCGATTCATCGCCCTGATGGTACTAGGGGCATACAGTTGCGTACAGGTAATGCCAAAGTCGAGGAACTCAAGCTGAAAATTCTGGAGATTTTGCACCGTGAGGGTAAAGCTTTGGTTGCCCTCAACACCATGCTTTATGCCGACATCGTAAATGAGCAGTTGGTTGAGCGAAAACTGATGATTCGGGAACAGAATGCCGATCAGTTGATTTGGAAGGCTGTGATGACTAAGGCATTAGCGATCGCACTCAATCCCGTAACTGTGGTAGATATTCTCAGTAGTGTGGTCATTGATATTGCTCTGATTTTGGGTCTATCTAAACTCTATGGCTTCTCTATGACTGAAGCAGGGGCTGTACAACTACTACAAAAAATCGCCTTGAGTATGGGCGGCATCGGTGCGAGTGAACTGTTGGCAAATTTGGGCTTGAGTGGATTAAAAACTTTACTTGGGATCTCTGCAACCGCTACGGCAGGTATTGCCCTTGGCCCTTATATATCAGTGGCACTCACCCAAGCGGGAGTAGCTGGTGTTTCTTCTTACGGTATTGGACAAGTTACCAAAGTTTATTTAGCCAATGGCGCGACTTGGGGACCTGATGGGCCGAAAGCAGTGATTAATCGGATTTTGGCAAATCTGGATGAAACTTCAATTCTCAACCGGATTAAAGATGAATTGCTCCACAAGGTAAAACTCAGAAAGTGATGCATAGACATGGCGCAAGTTTCAGTCGGCCTTTCTCTTACAAACTTCAGAGCGCCGATTTCCGGCGCTCCGACTTGGCGCTAAATCCCCTTATTTAATAGTCTTTAATTACAAATTACTGTATTTTGGGCGAGACGCTCCGCGAACGTAGCGTAAAGCCTTCGGCATGGCTTCGCTTAGAGCGAGTTATTTATACCCCTATTCTTAAACAAGCTAGTAAGAGCGTCTCGTAGAGAGCGTCATTACGAATTAGTAATTATTTTAACTGCTTGTATTTTGCTCAAGCCAAGTAATTAAATCAGATACATTTGAAAAATCTAAAAATTCTTCTCCTAATTGTTCCAATTGTTCAGTAGATAAGACTCGAATTCTCTCAACTATTAATGAATTGATTTCTCCAAATCGCCGATTTAACTGACGATTTAAGAAGCGAAAAGCTTCTTTTTGTTCTCCCCTTTGTTCTCCTTTTTGCAAAATATCCTGATAAATTACCGATTCTTGCATAATATCTTCCTGCAATAATTGATGAATAAAATCTTTCTCGAACTTCACCCCTGCTAAAATCTCCGTGTAAGCAGCAGTATTTTGTCTGGTCTCCATATTTGGAATTTTAGCAATTTCCTCGGCAACCTGCGATAATAATGCTTGGGCTGAATCTGTTCGCGTTAATAGTGCTAAAGGTAATAACGCCAGATTGCTAAGAAATAGTGCTGAATCTTGCTCCCACATTCGTATAACTCGATAACGATGGGTCGTGACTTCGCTGACATATTCTTCGGTAAAAGCGATTTCATTACTTGTCTATTGCAAGAAAATCACTACCTGTGTAACAGGAACTTGATATTTTCGTGTCAATCGGACATAGTAATCTAGCATCCGCAGAGAAATTGGCTTTTAGGATTTGATTGTGGTTTGAAATTCCAGGTGTAAAATCCGATTTTCTGTTTGCATAAATGTCACAGAATCAGCACGTATCGGTTCGATGCTCAATTCAGTTTTTAAGATTTCAATTGTTCGCGGTTCTTGATTTAATAACCAACGGGTAAAATCACGGGGATATTTTTCTGCGAGTATTTTACAAAGGTTGTCATATTCTGCCATCTATAAAGGTTACACCTGATTTTATGGATTATTTGGGGATTTACAACAAATAAATTATCCAATCTTGTCAGATGGACTGAAAAGCCCGCTTTTGGCTATGGGTGGGCGAGACACCCACCCTAATTATTTTAAATGTAGGAACAGCTTATTTTAGAGCACAGAACCATCAAGCGCACTCTTGTAAGCATCAGCAGCTTCTATCCCAAAACCTCCAGCTTCGACATGACGAACTAGCGATTGAATGATCGGTATAGCAATACTAATACCAAATAAAGAATTGAAGCCTGCAACAACCACTGGTGCCGACAAAATAACTGTAAATTCTGGAAATAAAGCTAACACAGCCACTAAGACTAAAAAAACAATTGGTGTCGCAATACCTGCTGCCTTTGCTGCTTCAAAAATTAGATTTTTATACTCTTCAACACTAATGTCGCCCCGATAAAGATCCAAAGAGTAGGAAATCGCCGTTACTACAACCTGGGTGAGAATAGCTGTTCCCGTTGCAGTAATGCCTAGTTTAGCGATTGTTCCAGAATTGCTGACAATAGAATCTACCGCATTATAAACCCGAATATAGAACTGCTCACCAACGGTCATTACTTTCGCACCTCGACGCAGATTGTCAACACCTACTTCCCAAAGGATATTATCAGCACCATTCGATCCACCTTGGGAACGTGGATTGATATGGCTACCGTGCTTATCTCTAAGAAATTGCCGAATTGTATATTCTTTGCCTCCAAGCTTTGATGTGCCAGGAATTTTCTCAAAAAGCTTCATGACATCCGCATCAGAGCGAGGTAAGTCTCGCACCCGAACACCAGCACGATATCTCAGCCTATTTGCAATCTTTGGCATTTCTAGGGCTAATTCGGCAGCTGTCTTTGGTAAATTTTGCAAAGCATCAGCCATAACCATGCTAGATGTGGCAACTCCAACAGCAGTTTGTTCAAATATTTTACTAACATTTTGAACAGTTTGAAAACCTGACTGTGCTGCTATGGTTGAGAAACTTTGTAAATCATTAACTGCATGGACACTTGAAGTAGTCATCTCGGCAGTAGTCTTCTTTATTCCATCAACTACCTCATCCATACCATTTACTACATTGTTGGCTACTTCTCGAGCTTTATCTCTAACCGTATCTGCTAACTTCTGTGCTTGGTTGATAAAATCCATGTTTTAGTAACCTTTCATCTCTGCTGTGGAGTGTTTGCTCCAGTTTCTCTTTCTAAAACTGAGAACCACCTCAGCATTAATGACGAATTTACTTCCAAAATTTTTAAAGAAATAGTAATCAATTTATATTGTTTGTGTATCGTTGTTTCAAAAACTGAACTATCCGACTAGTTTTACCAGCAATTTGGGATTTTGAATTAAAAGAATCATTACCAAAGTCAAAAATTTCTGGAGGTTGCTCTGTTTGACAATCATAGTCTGCTGTGAGATAGAACTTTCCTTGATACGATGTCTACGACGGGCTACGCCTACGCAGTTAACGGCATTAAAAATACCCTTTGAAAATTTATTAATTTAATTTTTCAAGTTACAAAAATATTGTGAGTACTGGATTGCGCGACTCTGAACTCGGAAGTTCGACCTCTGAACTCGGAAGTTCGACCTCTGAACTCGGAAGTTCGACCTCTGAACTCGGAACTTCGACCTTTGAACTCGGAACTTCGACCTTTGAACTCGGAACTTCGACCTTTGAACTCGGAACTTCGACCTTTGAACTCGGAACTTCCACCTCTGAACTCGGAACTTCCACCTCTGAACTCGGAAGTTCGACCTCTGAACTCGGAACTTGAGCTTCAGAACTCGAAATGTCAAGTTCTATACTCAAACTCCGAGTTTTTTACCTCTAACTTTCAACCTTTTAGGCACAATTGCCGATAGATTTTCTCCACTATTGATGCCTAAGGCTGCACTTTCCTTTTTTTACAGATGAAATTGCGCCTTGATCAACTTTTAGTTTCTACCTTTGAAAGAGTTTAGCCATTCTTGAACTTGTTCGCGGGCAATATCGCGCCCCCCAAGACCAAAAGCTAGGGCAATAGCAACTGCGATCGCACCTAGTAAAAGTCCAAAGGCTAAATTCACAATATCACTGGCAACTCCAATCTGTTGCAGTGCCATTGCCGAGACTAAGGCAATGATGGCAATCCGCGCTACTTGTCCCAAAATCTGGGCTTGACGTTCGCCGGAACTAGTAATGATGTTAAAAGCCAGATTTGCCAGGAATAAGCCAATGGCAAATATTATTAATCCTGCCAAAATTCGTCCGAATATGATCACAATCCCAGACACTAATGCTGTCAGGGCTGCAATATTCAGGATATTCACCGCCGCCACCGTTGCAAACAGCATGATCCCCACTAAGGCAACAATGCCTGCAATTTCCGATGGCGTGCGGCTTGGAATCGGGGGAGTTGTTGGTTCTGTTAAAATTACGATTTGTCTGCTGGGTGTTGTCAAACCCAAAATGCTGAAAATGTTATTAAAGCCTAAATTGGTGAGGATACTTGTAACCAGATCCGCTACAAACCGCCCCACGAAATAGGCAACAATCAAAATTGCCACGGCTGTAAAGATGGCAGGTAGGGCGTTGAGAACCTGTTGCAGCATTGCGATCGCAGGTACAGATATCGCATCAATTCGCAAGGCATTCAACGCTGCGATCGCTACAGGAATCAAAATCAGAACATAGACAATTGTGCCGATAATACTCGATAGAGGTTGCACCCCCGCAGTCGAAGACAATCCCAACCGACTACCTAAACGGTCGATGCCAGTTGTCGCCAGCAAGTTCGTCACAATCCGCCGCACCACATTAGCGATGAACCAGCCAACTACACCAATTAATATCGCCGCTAAAATATTCGGCAGAATTAGCAGAATTTCTGTAATCAGAGCTTGTACTGGTTGTAGAGCCTGCTGTAGTCCGAGAGTATCCAAAACTGGGGCGAGAAACAGTAAAAATATAAACCAATACAGAGCATTGCCAATCGTCTGACTCAGAGACAGCTGATTCAGGCTGGGTGCCCTGTCTTCTGGTTCTGGATTCAAACGCTCATCCAGGTTAAATGCCTGTAATGAGCGCACAGTGATAATCTTCACAATGGTCGCCAAAAACCAGGCGGTTACCAAAAGGATTCCCGCACCAACCAACTTTGGCAAAAAGCCAATAAGTTGATTGAGAAAATTATTCAGGGGTCGAGACGCTATCTCCAGATCCAATGTCTGTAAAACAGCTACCGCCGTCAATAGGATAATGCTCCAAAAGACTAAGCTGGAGATTAATTTCTCCACTTGGGGAACATCTTGACGACCCGTTATCCCTGCGGCAATGCGGTTATCTATGTTTGTGCGATTGAGGATTCCTCGCGTCACTGCGGCTGCGATCGCCGCAATTAGCCAACCTACTAACAAAATTGCTACTGCCCCCAGCAGACGGGGTATAAACAGAATCAACTGTTGAACAATACCTTGCACATCAGCGATTCCTTGATTCACTGCTGGTTGTGTCAGTTGCAGATTGGGCGATTGTGCCAAAAATTGCTGCACCCTCGTGGACAAAGCAACTTCTATCACCTGGGTTATTCCTTGCCAAGTTGTGTTCATGGTTTTCGGGAATTAAGCTTAAGTATTCGCCGCAAACACTGAGTCAGTGTTTTGCATATCAATTTACCAGTAAAAACATACATCTATGGCATTGTTATCAAGAGTAATTTTTGACTTTGTTACCAAATATTTGATTTAATCTACTGGCAATGGCGAATTTTGCGTTACTCTAATTGCAGGAACAGCATCAAAGATGTGGAATGTCCCAAGTTTTGGAACAATCGATTCAAATTAATGCTACAGCTACGGTGGTGGAGCGCTGTATTAGCGATTTAACCCTCATGCACCGTTGGCTCAACCCTGTCCTCCGTTGCGAACCTGTGGGCGAAGCTTGGAGCACCGATGTCGGCAGTGAAAGTCGTTTTATCATTCAAATTCCTCTACTAAAACCCACGTTGAATAGCGTAGTTGTGGAACGACAACCGGGTTTGGTTGTTTGGGAATTTCAGGGATTTTTTCACGGGCGCGATCGCTGGGAATGTCAACCCACAGAAAAGGGAACGCTTCTACTGAACCGCTTTGAGTACGATATCCCTAACCCCTTAATTAATTGGGGTTTCAACACCTTTGCTGCGTCTTGGACAAAAGAAGATATGCAATCTCAGCTGCGCCGCCTCAAACGAGTCGCAGAAGAACAAAAATAATTCGATCATTAGGCATTTGGTATTTAGTTTTCCCAGTATTCGTGCCAAAAGCTATCTGTGGCTAACTAGTGCAAGAAGGCAGAAGGCAGGGGTAGCAGAGAAAGCAGGGGGAATAGGGGAAGAATAATAACTCTTGACCGTGCCAATTTTAGATTAAGGAATTGAAGAATTAAAAATTATTGGGGAGACGCCAAGGGCGAACGGTAACTCAGCACTTTTTCAGCTGGATAGTTATTTTTACCAAGCTGTACTAGTTGGTCTCCTAACTAGCTATGAACTTTGGTTCATGGCCAATAGTCCAATTCGTTCAAAAGGGACTGAAATCCTCTCTCAATCTTCTTTAAAAGACTTTTGCTATTACTCTGAAAATTCATTCTAAAGTAGTTGTTGAAAATACTGCTTCATCATTACCTTAAGTATAAACACAGCTTCTAACCTCTGGTAGATGTGGTTACAAGCCTTTTAAAGTATGTATTTTTACGTTTGTTTCCGCACATTAGTAGCTTGATTTCTCAGTGAATTTTTTTTGAAGTAGGTAATAAAAGGTTTTCATCATTAGAAACACGTATTAGGATTGAGGCGTTGAAGGCAGACAAAAAGATTCGTTTATAAGGTAAATAACGGAATGCCTACTGTAAATTTTTTGACAAAGTTATCAATGTCTACTGTGGGAGCAGCAGTTATTGCACTGGGAGCAGCAGGATCGGCGCAGGCATTGAGTATAACCATTGGCGCACCTGGAGATCCGAATAATGGTAATTGCATTCCTTTTGGGTGTGGGCAAAAGTTTCAGCAAATATACAATGCCAACCTGTTTTCATCGCCCATACTGATTGATACTATTTCGTTTTTCAATAAAAATTCCTTCCCAGGAAGTATTGATGCCGCAAATTATACCATCAATTTATCAACCACAAGTAAGGCTGTAAACGGCTTGTCTAATATATTTGTCGATAACATAGGAGCCAACAACCAAAGTTTTTTTGTAGGCTTTCTGGATGGCCCGATCAGCAACGGAAAATTTTCCATTACTGGCAACAGTTTCCTTTACGATCCGTCTCAAGGCAATTTACTGCTCGATATTTCTAAAGATGGCGGAAACAATTTCTCAGTATTTCTTGATTCTCAGAACGGTTCTGCACCTAGCGGCAGCATCAGCCGAGCATTTTCCTTTGACAATAGCCCTAGTGGTAGTACCAACGATAACTACGGATTAGTTACTGAATTTAGCGATAGCGCCCAATCTGTCCCAGAACCCGCTTCTCTCATCGGTATTCTAGGGTTAGGTGCTTTTGGCATTACCTCTCTTTGCAAGCGTAAACACCAAGCCGCAGTTAAGGCATAAGCATCAATTTTTATTTAAGCCGTTTAATTTAACTAACCACTGTTGTGTCAATGTTGCTGACACAGCATTTTTGATTTTGATACTTAAGTTGCAATCAAAGCTATTGTATCTTTCTCACCCAGTCCCTTTTACTTGATTCAACCATCCTTACCCAATTCGGTAAGTAGCCGCCGAATCATAGATGCATCCTCGGCATCAGGAACTTTTGCTAAATAATTTTGTAAGTCGTCTATGGCTTGGGGATAGTAACCGAGTTGATAATAGATCAGACCGCGATCGCGCAATTCTAAAGTTAAAGTAGGAAACAGCAATAAAATTCGTTCAACTGCTGCTAGCGTTTTTTTTAACTCTTGCTGTTTGAGGTAAATAAATTTTAAATTTGTCAGCATCCGTGCCAAAAATTGTCGATGACTGACTACAGCTAAAAATTCTGGTCGTAGGGTCACAGGTTGCTGATAAAGTTGAGACAGCCGTTCTTCGCAATCTTGAGCAAATATTATTTCACCACCACTGAAAGCATCCACAAAAATTTCTATATCTGGAATATCCGGGCGAATTAGGAAATGTCCTGGCATTCCCACACCCACCATTGGAAAATCAATCCGTCGGGCAACCTCCAGGTAAACCAGCGCTAAGGTAATGGGAATCCCCAATCGCCGATCAATTACATCATTGAAAAAGCTGTTGCGCGGGTCGTAATAGTCAATTTTATTACCAGAAAACTTTAAATCTTCGTAGAGATACTGATTAATACTTTGAACTATCCGCAAAGGATATCGTGAATCAGGCAGGCGTTCTTGAAGCTCCCATGCCATTGTATCAAGGGCGTTGAGATATTCCTCTGGGTCTAGCTTGGGATATTCTTCTTGTGCAATATACAAAGCTGCCTTTGCTAGGTCAATCTGCTCGTCAGACTGCTGAATCTCTTGATAAAAATATTGTCGTGCTGACGAGAAATTCATAAGCTGTTGCTCGGTGCAAGTGTGAGGATGAAGCGGAAGTGGCTTGGCTGAACTGAAAACAGTTTTATTGTACCTATTTTTATATTAGGGATATTCAGAAAATTTGGAAATATAGTTTGTACATAGGTTTCATGACATGAATCTATCCAGGTAATAAAAATAGGTTTATGTAGCTTTTTAGTATTGACTAAAGTACACATCTATAGTATTATATAGTGCAAAATCTGCTTTTAGTAATGTAAAGATGTATGGTATCAAACTACCAATTATTGATTACTAATTACCCAAATTCCGAAATGGTATTGAGAGCATGTGTATTAACTATTTGAATGAAATGGAATAGTACTGCTCTTTCTGCGATCGTCGGGGAGAGCAGATTTTTTATCTAAGCTTTTCTAAGTTAATCTAGCAAGCGTTAGCATTGGCGTAGCCTCTCGTAGAGAAGCTCGCCGCAGGCATCGCTACCCTAAGTTTTTAACCACTGTGGTTTTCATCGCTAGGTATCATAACAGTGTGTTACTACGATGTTCTTAGAGGTTGTTTGAAAAGTGTTTTCCTATGACTTTAGGCACTTTTAAATCCCCCCTAACCCACGTCAGTCGAGGAAAGGGGGAAACCTCCTGTTCCCGCGCTGGCTAAGAGATAAATTGGGGGGAACCGGAATCAGAGTTCCCCTTTTAAAGGGGAGCCACTGCGTTTGGCGGCTCTGCCGACTTGTTCGCTCTTTGCGTTCCCGCTCTTTAGCAGATGGCAGGGATTTAGAGGGATCTAAAACTTTTGATACCGAGAAGACACTTTTCAAACATCCTCTTAAATGTATATTCTGGTTACATAGCCATACTTACGCATAATCACGCTGAGAAACCTATCTTAAAGCAACAACTTAATTTTACAAAGTCTCAGTCAATTATTCACTTGATACTGAGTACATAAGTCGCCTGAAATCTAGGTTTTGGCTGTTATTTATTCTAACTTGGAATGTCTTTATTATGTAAATACACGCAAAAGTTCTGGTTACTAAATAAATTTGCCAGTAATCTAACTAAATAAGCAAGTGAGGAAAACACTGATAACAGCCTCCTTCAAATAACTAGAAAACAAAAGCTAAGTTTAAAACTTTAGTCATTTTCACTAGTGCTTATATCTGCGATCGCAGCGAAAGGCTGAATTTCACATGTCGGACTTAAGGCGTTACGTGCAATTTCGCCGATGTTTTTGCTGACATATTTGGTTGGGAAAACTCCTACTATGAAGCACCATTTTCTTTGACAATATCACCTTGGGTTCCGCAATCCATCGTGGTTCTCAATCTGTCCCTGAACCAGGTTCTATATTAGGTGTATTAGCAGTAGGTGCTTTCAGTGCTACTACGCTACTGAAGCGCAAACAGCAACAGAAAGCCGTAGCTAAAGCCTAAATATTATCTCAAAACTACTCTGATAACTGCTGTGTTAGCGATCGCCCAATCCTAACACAGCAGTTTTTGATTTCTAGTCTTCCCAAGTCGCTTTAGAAGCCTCATCTAAGAGGTCATCTATAAAGTAAAAATAAAATTACTGTAGGGGAGCCAGCGCGGCAACAGGGGGTTTCCCCTTTCCTCGACTGGCGTCCGGCTCTGCCGACAGCCAAGCAACTGGCGTTGTGTTAGGCGCATTTTTCAATAATAAATTTACTTTAAAGAAACAACTGAATTTTACAAAGCTTTAGTCAAATATTTACTTGATACTGCGTGTCTTAGCCGCATCAAATCTAGGTTTTAGCTGTTATTTCATCTAACTTTAAATGTAATTGTTATGTGAATATACGCAATAACTATTGCAAATAAATAAATTTACTAATAATCTCACTAAATAAGTAAGGGAGGAAAACACTCACAAGAACCTCCTTCAAATAACTAGAAGATAAAAGCTAAGTTTAAAACTTTAGTCATTTTCACTAGTGCTTATATCTGCGATCGCAGCGAAAGGCTAAACCCTAACTGATTACAGGGGGAGTTTATGCATAATTTTGCTGAAAAATTTGAGTGTAATCACAACTGAGTTTCTCAGCATTAATCGACATTCATTAATTGTCGTTTGGAAGAACACACATCTTGGGAATTTTTGAAGAAACTAGAATCATGAATAAATCAATTGTTTTCCAAAGCTTAAATAAGATTGCTATAGCATTAACAGCTTTGACTGCAATCGTATTTGCTACTACAAATTCTGCTAGCGCAGCATCAGTTACAACCCTCTTACAGGATAATTTTAATCAAGAAAATAACAGTGCTGGCACTTTCAATTACAATTATTTTGCCAACTTTAATGTTATAAACGGATCTGTGGACTTGATTGGAAATAATTATTTTGATTTCCTTCCTGGTAACGGACTATATGTAGATCTGGATGGAACAACATTTCAAGCTGGTACACTTCAATCTAAAACAACATTTAACTTTCAAGCAGGAGACACAGTTAACCTCAGCTTCCAGCTTGCTGGGAACCAACGAAATGGCGTGATTGACCCTGTAACCGTATCTCTGGGTAGTTTGTTTAGCGAGACATTTTCACTACCCCAATCGCAAGGGTTTACAACCTATACCCGAAGTTTTCCCGTTGCTTCTGCAACAAGTGCCACATTAAATTTCAAGGAGACTGGCGCGGATAATATTGGATTGCTGCTTGACAATGTGACGTTGACTAAATCAGTTTCTGAACCTGGTTCAATTATGGGTATCTTAGGTTTAGGTGCTTTTGGCGTTACCTCTCTTTGCAAGCGTAAACAACAAGCCGCAGTCAAGGCATAAGCATCAATTTTTATTTAAGCCGTTTAATTTACAGCGAATTTCAGGTAAATGAAGTACGCGGGTAGGGGCACAACATGTTGTGCCCCTACTAAGTTAATCTAGCAAGCGTTAGCGTTGGCGTAGCCTTTCATAGAGAAGCTTGCCGCAAGCATCGCTACCCTAAGTTTTTAACCGCTAGGTATCATAACAGTGTGTTACTAAATGTTCTTAAATGTAATTTTGATGAATATATTTACGTATAATTACGTTGATAAACCTATCTTAAAGAAACAACTTAATTTTACAAAGTTTCAGTCAACTATTCACTTAATACTGGGTATACAAGTCGCCTCACATCTAGGCTTTTGGTGCCATTTAATCTAATTTATAATATACTTTTTAAGTAAATACACGCGATTAATCTCGACACTAAATAATTTTGCTAATAATCTAAGTAAAGAAGCAGGTAAGGAAAACAATGATAAGAACTTCCTTAATAATTAGAAGACAAAAGCTAAATTCAAAACTTTAGTCATTTTCACTAGTGCTTATATCTGCGATCGCAGCGAAAGGTTAACTATTTTAGTTACCTAGCGCCTCTATGTCTATTGCAAAACAACCTATCTCAAAGCAATTCAAATATGAAACTTATTCACAAAACTGTTGCTTTAATAGTCCTTGTAACAACTGTTACCTTCAGTTTATTAGGGGAGTCAGCAAGCGCTTTCACACTTACCAACGGACCTGGTGATGGTACGGTGTCTATAGGTGTAGATGGGTTTGGCTCTTTCGGGTTAAACCCAAGGGGAAATGGCACTAATGATGCCTTGTTTGACCCCATAGGAGCGCAAGGTCTCACTGGAACCACGTTTGATTCTGGCGTAGCAATTAGACTGGGCAATTCTGGTGGGAGGACATTTCTCACAAGTGGCAGCATTGGTGGCTCTGGAGGTTTGACTAACCCAACTGTTACTGGAACATCTACTCAAGCGAATAGCATCTTCAGTTTCGATGCTCTAAAGTTCAACCTCGTACAATTAATCACACCTCTACTTGACAACGGTAGCCAAACTGGTACAGTCCTCACCCAAACATACACGATTACCAACACTTCAAACACATCCTCCGATTTTGAATTATTGCGTTATGTAGACAAAGATCTACGATTTGACGGAAGTCTAATTGATGGTGGTGGTCGTCTGTTATCAGGCTCTACAGAAACTTTATTTGAGACAGATAGTGCTACTGGTAGCAATGATCCGACAACTTTCGTTGGAATTTCAGCCGAAGGCGGTACAGTCCCAGCTATTGGTCGTTACGAAATTGACAATTATTCTGACTTACGCAGCCGAATCATAGCTGGAACAGCTCTCGACAACACGATAACAGGTGATGGTGCAGATGCTGATCAGTTTATTGATGCTGGCCTTGGCTATGATGTGACTCTCGCCTTAAATAACTTGTTCTCTATTGGTGCAGGTCAGACAACAACTTACACAACCACAACCTTTTTTGGTCTTGGTGCTCCCAGAATAGTTGTTCCTCCCACCTCAGTTCCTGAACCTAGTTCTATGTTGGGTCTGTTAGCGGTAGGTACTTTCGGTGCTACTACCTTGCTGAAGCGCAAGCAACAGAAAGCCTCAGCTCAAGTATAAATTTATTTGAACTCTAATTTAATAACTGCCGACCTACCCAAAAGGCGGCAGTTTTTTATTTTGAGTTTCCCCCTATTCCCTAGAAAACCTAGTCTTGCAACCGCAGCAGTCAAGCTTCTTTTTAAGGAATTACTAAGGGAATTGTGTCCCCTTGCGGTGCTACAGTGAAAGGTGACATTGCTTAATTTTATGTCTTCTCCGACCTTATCTGAAATCTAGCTTCAATCATTAGGCGCAGCATGGTCACAACCGCAGAAAAAACAAACATAGGCTACATTACCCAAATCATTGGTCCAGTTGTAGACGTTAAATTTCCCGGCGGGAAATTGCCACAAATCTTCAACGCTTTGAAAATCATTGGCAACAACGAAGCTGGACAGGAAATCAACCTCACTGTTGAAGTACAGCAACTGCTGGGCGACAACCAGGTGCGGACTGTTGCGATGAGTTCCACCGAAGGCTTAGTGCGCGGTTTGGAAGTCACCGATACAGGCGCTCCCATCAACGTACCAGTTGGTAAAGCTACTTTGGGCCGGATTTTTAACGTCCTTGGTGAACCTGTGGACAACAGGGGCCCTGTAAATGCTGAGGCAAGTTTACCCATCCACCGCTCTGCTCCCAAATTCACCGACCTGGAAACCAAACCTTCGGTGTTCGAGACTGGGATTAAAGTTGTTGACCTTCTGACTCCCTATCGACGCGGCGGTAAGATTGGTCTGTTCGGCGGTGCTGGTGTTGGTAAGACCGTGATCATGATGGAGTTGATCAACAATATCGCTACCCAGCACGGTGGAGTATCGGTTTTTGCTGGCGTGGGTGAGCGCACCCGTGAAGGTAATGACCTCTACAATGAAATGATTGAATCTGGGGTAATCAATAAAGACAACCTCAACGAGTCAAAGATTGCTCTAGTCTACGGTCAAATGAACGAGCCACCCGGAGCGAGAATGCGGGTTGGTCTATCGGGATTGACAGTAGCAGAGTACTTCCGGGATGTGAACAAGCAGGATGTGCTGCTGTTTATTGACAATATCTTCCGGTTTGTACAAGCAGGTTCAGAAGTATCAGCGCTACTGGGTCGGATGCCCTCAGCGGTAGGATATCAGCCCACATTGGGAACCGACGTGGGTGAACTGCAAGAGCGGATTACCTCGACTACCGAGGGTTCGATTACCTCAATTCAGGCAGTGTATGTACCAGCGGATGACCTCACCGACCCCGCACCTGCTACCACCTTCGCCCACTTGGACGGTACAACAGTGCTGTCTCGCGGTTTGGCAGCTAAGGGAATTTATCCCGCAGTTGACCCCCTTGGTTCGACTTCCACGATGTTACAGCCCAACATTGTCGGTGACGAACACTACAGTACTGCCCGGGCGGTGCAATCAACTCTGCAACGTTATAAAGAACTCCAAGACATTATCGCCATTCTTGGTCTAGATGAATTGTCTGAAGAAGACCGTCTGATCGTAGCGCGGGCCCGGAAAGTTGAGCGTTTCTTGTCCCAGCCGTTCTTTGTAGCAGAAGTATTCACCGGTTCTCCTGGTAAGTACGTGAAGTTGGAAGATACCATCAAAGGGTTCAAAAAGATTCTGTCTGGTGAGTTGGATGAGCTGCCAGAACAGGCTTTCTACTTGGTTGGCGATATTAACGAAGCGATCGCTAAAGCGGAAAAAATCAAAGGTTAGTCATTAGTCATTAGTCATTAGTCATTAGTTCAAGTGCTAATGACTAATGGCAAATTGCAAAGACAAAGCGCAAAGTCTGAGCGTTGGCTTCCGGCGTTGGCGCAGCCCGCCGCAGCGAAAAGTCTGAGCGGAGGTTTCCTCCGATCAGAACTTTTCAAGACAGGCATCAGAACTTTGTAAGAGAGGACAAAGGACAAAAAATAAATGACATTAACCGTTCGTGTAATTTCCCCAGATAAAACAGTATGGGATGCCCCAGCTGAAGAAGTTGTTTTGCCTAGCACTACTGGTCAGCTAGGTATTCTAACTGGACACGCACCACTTTTGACCGCCCTAGATACTGGTGTAATGCGAGTCCGCGCCGCTAAAAATCAGAATTGGGAAGCGATCGCTCTTTTGGGTGGCTTTGCCGAAATCGAAGAAAATGAAGTGACAATTCTGGTTAACGGCGCTGAACGTGGCGACAAAATTAACCTTGAGGAAGCCCGTGCTGCTTACAACCAAGCAGAAGCGGGTCTGAATCAAGTTTCAGCAGATGATCGCCAAGCGCAAATCAAGGCAACCCAAGCCTTCAAACGGGCCCGCGCTCGGTTTCAAGCCGCTGGCGGTTTGGTCTAAATTTTACTTTTTATTTCCACTTTGTAGGTTGGCAATGTTCAACCTACAAGATATTTATTAATTTTTTTAAAAAAATTACGGCAAGTTTAAGAAATCGAGGCAAGTCTTGATGAAGTGTTAAGTTAACTAATTAGTTGCCCAAACGGGCACAAATTATGAAAAGTTTTCAATCTTGCCTTGGTACACGTAAACAAAATAAGGTAGTTCGTTTTGCAGCATCAGCCATAGCAACGTTGGCGATGGCTGCGCCAACGTCTTTGACGAACGCTAATAGTATTCATTCTGCTAATGCTAGTTCCGTAAAAACAACTGCTGCAAAAGAAATTACTTCGGCATCAGTTCAGCTGAGTCAAACCAAATCAAATATTGCCCAGTTACAAATTAGCAAGACTCAATATCAAGCTGCTGGAATTAATCCTTTTATACTGCTTCCCATCGTACTTGTTGGCGGTTTAGTCATATTTGTCCCCCTGTTCTTTGGCGGACTTGTAGTCATCGGCGAACGTGAAGTCGGCATTGTGGTGAGGAAATTTACCCTTTCCGGGCGTGGACTCCCCGCCGGACGCTTGATTGCCCTCAACGGGGAAGCTGGCTTACAGGCAGATACTTTAGCTCCTGGCTGGCACTGGGGCTATGGGTCTTGGCAGTATTCTGTAAAAAAAGAGTCGGTAATTGTCATTCCCCAAGGGGAAATCGCTTTGATTGTAGCCGCAGATGGAGCATCCAACCCACCAGAGCGGATTTTGGGCAAAATAGTCAATTGTGACAACTTCCAAGATGCTCGGAAATTCCTCACCGAAGGTGGAGAAAAAGGGCGGCAAATGGGTTTTCTCACCGCAGGTACTTACCGCATCAACACCGCGCTGTTTAAAGTGATTACAGCAGCAAATGCTAGCGCTCATGGCATGAGTCCACAACAGTTGCACATCCATGAAATAGCAGCAGAGAAGGTTGGTATTATTACTACTTTGGATGGTTTATCGATCGCAGCAGGTGAAATCGCTGGACGCATCATTAGCGGACATGATAATTTCCAGAACGGTCAAAAATTTATTGATGCTGGGGGACAACGGGGTTTACAAGAACAGGTATTATTATCAGGTTCGTGGAACTTGAACCCTTGGTTAGTAAATATTGAACAAGTACCAATGACTGAAATCCCTATCGGTTATGTGGGTGTAGTGATTTCTTTCGTAGGCAAAGAACACCAAGATGTGAGCGGAGCAGCTTTCACCCACGGGAATTTGGTAAACCAAGGACATAAAGGCGTTTGGGTTGAGCCGTTGTATCCTGGGAAACACCCGCTCAACACTAAGGTGATGAAAATTGAGCTAGTACCAACAACAAATATTGTCTTAAACTTCACTGAAAGAATCATTGGAAACCACGGTTATGATACAAACTTGCAGGCGCTGAAACTGCTGTCATTTGATGGTTTCAGCTTTAGTTTAGAGATATTCCAAATTATCCACATTGGTGCTTCAGATGCACCGAAAGTGATTTCACGCTTAGGTTCGATGCAAAACGTCATCGATCAGGTTTTGCGTCCAATTGTGGGGAATTATTTCCGCAACTCGGCTCAAGAGTATACTATCTTGGATTTCTTGATTGCACGAAGCGAACGCCAAGCAGAAGCCTCCGAATACGTTAAATCTGCTTTGCGTGCTTATGATGTGCAAGCGGTGGATTCGTTGATTGGTTTGATTACCCCACCAGAAGAATTAATGCATACACTCACAGAACGTAAAATTGCTGAGGAACAACGTAAAACTTACGAAGTTCAGCAGATGGCGCAAACCCAACGACAACAACTTGTCCGGGAGACAGCACTGGCTAATATTCAACAAGAAATGGTGCAATCAGAGCAGAGTGTGCAGATTGCCGATTTGAAAGCCCAAGCCCAAATTAAGCAGGCGAACGGTGAAGCTGAGGGTACAAAACTCCGGGCAATTGCTGAGGCTGAAGGTATTCGTGCCACAGGTAACGCCAAAGCTGAAACCTATCGGACTGGTGTGGAAGCTTTGGGGCCACAAGGTTATACAGCAATGCAACTAATGCAGATTATAGGCGATCGCAATGTCCGCTTGATTCCAGATGTCTTGGTTGGTAGTAACGGCAGCAATAACGGCTTAGTGGATGGGCTACTATCCATGATTTTATGGAATCAAACTAGTAAAGGTGAATTGAAACCAACACCTTTAAATGCACAACCGATAGTTACCCAAACACAACCTACCGCAGAAAATGGTCTTCCACCTATAATTGTGAATTTTCCGGTGGATAAGCAACATTAGCAACACATGAATCGGCTGTAGGGGCGTACAGCCGTACATTGGTCTCAACTTAAGCTCAAACACCCAATTTACCCTCGTTTTAGATCCCCCAACCCCCGATAAATTGGGGGCACTCGATTCTAGTCCCCCCCTTAAAAACTGGAGTTTAGACTAAAAGCGATATGAGAGAACGCAAATCAAAAGGAATTAGAGGTTAAAAATATTATCTTGTCAGCCTTAAAGCAT